>NZ_JBFAQB010000002.1:0-1052328 GCF_040676995.1 Nonomuraea sp. NPDC049419
GCCGGTCGCCCTCTCAGGCCGGCTACCCGTCGTCGCCTTGGTAGGCCACTACCCCACCAACAAGCTGATAGGCCGCGAGCCCATCCCCAACCGAAAAACTTTCCACCACCACCCGATGCCGGAGGCGGTCGTATCCGGTATTAGACCCAGTTTCCCGGGCTTATCCCAGAGTCAGGGGCAGGTTGCTCACGTGTTACTCACCCGTTCGCCGCTCGAGTACCCCGAAGGGCCTTTCCGCTCGACTTGCATGTGTTAAGCACGCCGCCAGCGTTCGTCCTGAGCCAGGATCAAACTCTCCAAACAATGCTTGAAAAGAAGTCCTGGCCAACACTCATGTCCACATGAATGTCAACCAAAGGAATCCGTCAAAAATGACGGGGTTGTGCATCATGCACTGGCTTTTAACACACTGTTGAGTTCTCAAGAAACGGACGCGTACATCTGACTGAAGACTCACTTGCGGTGAATCTCGGCCAGAAGGCGCTATCTCGTCTCACTCAATCTTATCAGCTCGCCCGGATCCGTGTCAAATCTTGCGACTTGACGGGAAGTGGTTCGAACTTCCAAGATTGTCTGCCCCGATCTGGGACAACCCTCGTAACTTACCGTGTCATCAGGCCCGTGTCGAATCAACCGGTTTTTCGGTGATGTCGGCGCGCCCGAAGACGAACCCATGCGACAGCACGCCGAAGCGGCTTCGCCGAGTTGGCTCGTTACTTCAAGGGGTTTGCCCTGGAGGCCCGTCCGCCTGACCGGCGTCCGGCTCACTCCCCGGGGCGAAGTGAAAGATTAGGTGGCGATCCGCGACTCGTCAAATCGCCCCGCCCAGGGAGGTGAGAAGAGGCCGACACGGGGGTAAGGGCGGCGTCACCGGGCGGGGGCGCCGGCCAGCTCGCGTACCTGCTCAGCCGATACGAAGACCTCGGCCTTCATGCCCGCGGCCCGCGCCGCCACCACGTTCTCCTCGCGGTCGTCGATGAACAGCACCTCCCCCGGCGCCACCCCCATCCGCTCCGCGCAGATCTCGTACGCCCGCGGATCCGGCTTCGCCACCCCCACCCGGCACGAGAACGTCAGCGACTCGAAGCGATCGAGCCACCCGCTGTGCCGGGACTCCCAGACGGGCACCAGCTCCGCGATGATGTTCGACAGCAGCCCCAGGCGGTGCCCCCGGTCGGCGAGTTCGTGGACCACCTCGACCATCGCGGGATCGACGTGACACCAGCTGTCGAGGTCGGCGGCGATGAGCGCGGGGACGTCCGCGAAGCGCACGCCCAGCCGGTCGGCGACGGCGGTCCAGTAGGCGGTGCCGTCCTGGCCGGCGTCGTACGGAGGCCGGCAGCCCCAGTACGCCTCCCAGAACGGCTCCCCCGCCACCCCGGCGAGCTCCTCGATCCGTCGCCTGGCCGCGTCCCCCTGCGTACGAGCGATAACCCCGTACAGGTCGAAAACGATCACATTCGCCATGTCTCCGACCATAACCGGACGTATCCTGGCTCGGGTGAACTCCGTCGCCACTCTCACACCTCCAGCACGTCCAGCCGCACACAGGCGCAGGTTCACCGCCTGGTGGATGGGGTTGTTCGGCGGACTCGCCGCCTTCTCCGGCACCGGCGTCAGCACCCTGAACGGCGACGAGCTGGCCACCATCAGCGCCGCCTCGCGCTCGCTCGCCGGCATGGTCGAGCTGGCCCGCCACATCGACGGGCATTTCCTGCCCTACTACCTCTTCATGCACCTCTGGATGAAGGCAGGCACGGCGGAGCTGTGGCTGCGGTTGCCCTCGGCGGTGGCGATCGGCGTGGCGGCGTGGCTGCTGGTGGATCTGGGGCGGCGGCTGCACAGCACGCGCGCGGGCGTGGTGGCGGCGGGGGTGTTCGCGATCCTGCCGTCGGTGTCCTACTACGGGGCCTTCGCCAGGTCGTACGCGTTCGCGGCGGCCGCGGTGGTGTTCGCGTTCTGGGCGTTGCACCGAGCGCTGGAGCGGCCGAGCGGGCGCAGGTGGGTGGCGTACGGGGTGGCGGTGGCGCTCGTGTGCTGCACGCACCTGTTCGCGGTGCTCGTCCTGCCCGCCCACGCGTTGCTGGTGCGGCGGGAGGTGCTGGGCAGGATGGCGGCCGCGCTCGCCGTGGGGTGCGTGCCCGCGGCGGTGCTGGGGCTGATCGGCTACGGAGAGCGGCACGCCATCAGCTGGATCCCGCAGCGCGGGCCCGAGGTGTTGCTGACGTTCCCGAAGATGGCTGCGGAGGCGGAGGTGCTGGGCGTCGCGCTGTTCGCGATCGCCCTGGCCGGCGCCGTGCTGTTGTGGCGGGCGAACGGCGTGCGTGCCTGGGCCGCGGCGCTCGCGGGGTGGCTGGTGCTGCCGCCGGTGCTGCTGCTGGCGGTCTCCTGGCTCGTCACTCCCGTGTACGTGGACCGCTACCTCTTCGTCACCGCACCCGCGCTGGCGCTGCTCGCCGGGCTGGCGGTGGCGAGCCTGCCGCGGCTCCAGGTGGTGGCCGGGGTGGCGGTCGTGGTGCTGGGCTGCCTGGTCGCGCTGCCCGAGCATGTGGACGTACGCGAGGAGAACGGGCGGATGGAGAACATCCCCTGGGCGCTGCGGGTGATCAAGGCGGAGCCGGACGACGCCCTCGTCTACGGGCAGAGCCAGTTGCGTGCCGGCTTCGACTACTACGCCGACTCGCTCATGCCGGTGGACGTCCTGCGCTCGGGAGACGCGCCGGACCCCGAGGGGTTCGGCTACCCGGAGCAGCCCGACGTCGCGGCGGCGCTGGCCGGGCGCGAGCGGGTCTGGGTGGTGTGGCGCGGGACGGAGGACTCCGGGCTCGAGGAGGACGGGCTGCCGCGGGTCGAGGAAGTCCGGCAGGCCGGGTACGAGCTGGAGATGGCCAAGCACTCGGCCGACCTGCCCGGCCTGACGGTCGCCCTGTTCACCCGCACCGAGCAGCCCACCCGGGCGACCCGCAGAACCGCCACGAAGACCCCGGAGAAGAAGAGGACGGAACAGCGCAGGCCAGGCGGAAAGCCAGGCGGGCGCTCTCAATGAAGCGCCCGCCCCGCGAACGTAGAGGTCAGCCGACCTCGACGCCGCCGATCGACTTCTTGCCACGGCGCAGCACCATGTACCGCCCGGCGAGCAGGTCCTCGGCGCCCGGCACGTACGCCTCGTCGGTGATCTTGCGGTTGTTGAGGTAAGCGCCGCCCTCCTTGACCGCCCGGCGGGCCGCCGACTTGGACTCGACGAGACCGCTGTCGGCGAGCAGGTCGATGAAGGGCACCCCGAGCGCCGGGATGCCGGCCTTGGGCACCTCGGCCAGCGCGGCGCCGAGCGTGGCGGCCGGCAGCTCCTCCAGCGAGCCCTGACCGAACAGCGCCTTGGAGGCGGCGACGACGGCGTCGAGCTCCTCCTTGCCGTGCAGCAGCTCGGTGAGGTCCTCGGCGAGCGCGCGCTGGGCCTCGCGGGCGAAGGGCCGCTCGGCGACGGCCTTCTCCAGCGCCTCGATCTCCTCGCGTCCGCGGAACGTGAACACCTTGAGGTAGTGGATCACGTCGCGGTCGTCGGAGTTGAGGAAGTACTGGTAGAAGGCGTACGGCGAGGTCATCTCGGGGTCGAGCCAGAGCGCGCCGCCGGCGGTCTTGCCGAACTTGGTGCCGTCGGCCTTGGTGATGAGCGGCAGCGTCAGCACGTGGACGTGGCCGCCCTCGACGCGGCGGATCAGGTCGGCGCCCGCGGTGATGTTGCCCCACTGGTCGCTGCCGCCGATCTGCAGCGTGCAGTTGTAGCGGCGGTAGAGCTCGAGGAAGTCGTTGGACTGCAGGATCTGGTAGCTGAACTCGGTGTAGCTGAGGCCCTCGCCGGCCAGCCGCGCCGAGACGGACTCCCTGGCGAGCATGCGGTTGACCGGGAAGTGCTTGCCGATGTCGCGCAGGAAGCCGATGGCGCTCAGCTCACCGGTCCAGTCGAGGTTGCTGACCATGAGGGCGGGGTTGGACGGGGCGTCGAAGTCGAGGAAGCGCCCGACCTGGCCGCGCAGCCGCTCGACCCAGCCTTCGACGACCTCGGCGGCGTTGAGCGAGCGCTCGGTGTTGCGGCCGCTGGGGTCGCCGATGAGCCCGGTGGCGCCACCGACCAGGCCGATCGGGCGGTGGCCCGCCTGCTGGAAGCGGCGCAGCGTCAGCAGCGGCACGAAGTGACCGACATGCAGGGACGGTGCGGTCGGGTCGAAACCGCAATAGAGCGTGATCGGTCCCTTGGCCATGGACGCGCGCAGCGCGTCGAGGTCGGTGGACTGGGCGATCAGGCCTCGCCACGCGAGGTCGTCAAGGAAGTCGGTCACGGTGATCTGGCTTTCCTGTCGGATGTCGGTGCCTTTAGCCTGCCCGATCGGTGCGGATGCGCGCCACTTGGATACGCTGGGTGCCCATGTGGAGGGTCCGTCGCGAGCTGGCCGTTTTCAAGATCTTAGGGGCTCTGGTGTGTGCCGGGCTCGGCGTTCACTGGTGGGCGGGGGACGATTTCCGCGGCGTGCTCCTGGCGGTTCCCGCGACGGTTCTGCTGGCCGCGATGGGGCTGCGTGACGTGCTGGCGCCCGTGCGGCTGGCGGCCGACGAGAGCGGCATCACGGTGGTGCACGGGTTCGCGGGGCGGCGGCACGTGCCGTGGGAGTCGATCTGGGACATCAAGGTGGACGTGCGCAGGCGGTGGGGGCTGCGCAGCGAGATGCTGGAGATCGACACCGGCGACTACCTGCACATCTTCAGCCCTCACGACTTGGGCGCCTCGCCGACGGAGGTGGCCGCGGCGTTGCGGCGCCGTGGCACGTGAGCGCGGTAGGGGGAGACGCTCGGGTCGCCGTCGATCCAGAACCGCCATGGGGTCTCCTTGGCGGTCGAGACGCCGGTGCGAGGGCCTGACCTGATCGTCGCGGGGTCGGCGGGGCGGCCGGCGAGCACGGTGGCCGACTGGCGGGGGCGCCCCGCGGGCGAGCCGTCAAGCACGGCGTCGAGGCCGTTGTGCTCGCGCAGCAGGCCGAGGGCGACGGCCAGCCTGGCAGGCCCGCGGGCCAGGTCGCGGTCGGCGACCGGGCGGCCGGCGGAGCGGCGGGCGCGCGCCTCGGCCACCCCTTCGACCACTTCGCCCGCGCGCAGCAGCACCGCCGAGCCAGAGCCTTCTGGCAGGCACACGAGGTTGGCGCAGAAGTGCATGCCGTAGGTGAAGTAGACGTAGATGTGGCCGGGCGGGCCGAACATGACGGCGTTGCGCGGGGTCTTGCCGCGGTAGGTGTGGGCGGCCGGGTCCTCGCCGGGGCCGCCGTACGCCTCGACCTCGGTCAGGCGTACGGCGACCGATCCGTGCACGAGCACGCGCCCGAGCAGGTCGGGCGCGACCTCGTGGGACGGCCGGTCGAAGAAGCTCCGCGGCAGCGGTGCGGAGCTCAGCTGCCCGCTGCCCATGCCGCCTGCGCGTCGACCGCCTCGCGGAGGGCGATGAGCTGGTCGCGTACGCGGTCGGGCGCGGTGCCGCCGTGGGCCTTGCGGGCCGCGAGGGCGCCGGGCACGCTGAGCACGTCGCGCACGTCGGGGGTCAGGTGGGGCGAGACCTTGCCGAGCTCGTCGTCGGTGAGCTCGCCGAGGTCCTTGTCGTTGACCTGGCACCAGACGACGAGGTGGCCGACGGCCTCGTGCGCCTCGCGGAACGGCACCCCGCGCCGCACCAGCAGCTCGGCCAGGTCGGTGGCGAGGGCGTAGCCGTCGGGGGCGGATGCCTCCATGCGGGCGGTGTTGACGCGCATGGTGGCGACCAGGCCGGCCATGGCGGGCAGCACCAGCAGCAGGGTGTCGACGGCGTCGAAGACCGGCTCCTTGTCCTCCTGCAGGTCGCGGTTGTAGGTCAGCGGCAGGCCCTTGAGCGTGGTGAGCAGCGACATCAGGTTGCCGATGAGGCGGCCCGACTTGCCGCGGGCCAGCTCGGCCACGTCGGGGTTCTTCTTCTGCGGCATGATCGACGAGCCGGTGGAGTAGGCGTCGTCCATCTCGATCCAGCGGAACTCCTGCGAGGCCCACAGGACGATCTCCTCGCCCAGCCGCGACAGGTGCACGCCGATCATGGCGGCGTCGAAGAGGAACTCGGCGGCGAAGTCGCGGTCGGCGACGGCGTCCATCGAGTTGGGCGCGGCGGCGGAGAAGCCCAGCTCCTCGGCCACGGCCTGCGGGTCGAGCGGCAGCGACGAGCCGGCCAGGGCGCCGGAGCCGAGCGGGGAGATCGCGGCGCGCTTGTCCCAGTCGGTGAGCCGGTCGACGTCGCGGGCGAAGGCGTGGACGTGGGCCAGCAGCTGGTGGCCGAACGAGACGGGCTGCGCGTGCTGCAGGTGGGTCATGCCGGGCGCGGCGGTCTCGGCGTGCTGCTCGGCCTGCGCCATGAGCGCGGTCTCCAGCTCGACCAGGCGGGAGACGATCGAGCGGGCGTGGTCGCGGAGGTAGAGCCGCAGGTCGGTGGCGATCTGGTCGTTGCGCGAGCGGCCGGCGCGCAGCTTGCCGCCGAGCGAGCCGAGCCGTTCGAGCAGGCCGCGTTCGAGCGCGGTGTGCACGTCCTCGTCGGCGACCGTCGGGCGGAACTCGCCGGCCTTGCAGGCCTGCTCGAGGTCGTCGAGCGCGCCGATCATGCGCTCGAGCTCCTCGGCGGTCAGCAGCTGCGCCCGGTGCAGCACGCGGGCGTGCGCCCTGGACGCCGCCAGGTCGTACGGCACCAGCCGCCAGTCGAAGTGCACGCTCACCGACAGCCGGGCCAGCGCGTCGGACGGGCCGCTCTCGAAGCGTCCGCCCCACAGCCGCATCGGCTTGCCATCACTCACCGTTGTGTCCTCCATATACGTTTTCGCTGGACGCGCCCGCGCCGGTGGTCCCGGCATCGGTGGCCGGGCGTGCCCTCGCGCGCTCCCCCCGAGCTCCTGCGCGACCTTAGTGCAAGTCGGTCGTAGTGCAAGTCGGTCCGGCTTGGCGTCGTGTCGCCTCGTGGGCCGCCGCGATCCTAGCCGCGGGCGGGCGTCCGGGGGTTAGGCGCGCCGGTCGGCGACCTTGAGCAGTGCGTCGGCGACGGCCTGCCCGCCGCTGGGGTCGCGGCTGATGACCAGGATGGTGTCGTCGCCCGCCACCGTGCCGAGGATGGACTCCCAGTCGGCGTGGTCGATGGCGGAGGCGAGGAACTGCGCGGCGCCCGGCGGCGTGCGCACGATGACCAGGTTGGCCGACGCCTCGGCGCCGACCAGCAGCTCTTCGGCGATGCGGTGCAGCCGGGCGGCGGGCGTCTCGCCGGTGCCGAGGCGGGCGAGCGGGATGCGGCCGCCGCCCTCGCCGGGCAGCGCGTAGACGAGCGAGCCGTCGTCGGCGCGCAGCTTGAGCGCGCCGAGCTCGTCGAGGTCACGGGAGAGCGTGGCCTGGGTGACCTCGACCCCGCTCTCGGACAGCAGCTTGGCCAGCTCGGGCTGGGAGCGTACGGCCTTGCGCTGCAGCAGCTCGGTGATCTTCGCCTGCCGGGCCGCCTTGGTCATCGGGATCATCGCCGGGACACCAGCCAGTGCAGCAGCGCCTTCTGGGCGTGCAGGCGGTTCTCGGCCTGGTCCCACACGACGCTGCGGGGTCCTTCAAGCACCTCGTTGGTGATCTCCAGCCCGCGGTAGGCGGGCAGGCAGTGCAGCACGATCGCGTCGGACGCGGCGTGTTCGAGCAGCTCGTCGTTCACCTGGTACGGCTTGAGCGCGGCGACGCGCTGCTCCTTGCCGTCCTGGCCCATCGAGACCCAGGTGTCGGTGGCGACGACGTGGGCGCCCTGGACGGCGGCCTCGGGGTCGGACAGCGCGATGACCGAGCCGCCGGTCTTGGCGGCGATGGCCGCGGCCTGGTCGAGGATGACGGCGTCGGGCTGGTAGCCGGCGGGCGCGGCGATGCGGACGTGCATGCCTGCCGTGGCGCCGCCGAGCAGGTAGGAGTGCGCCATGTTGTTGGCGCCGTCGCCCAGGTAGGTGAAGGTGAGGCCGGCGGTGCGGCCGAGCCGCTCGCGCACGGTCTGCAGGTCGGCGAGGATCTGGCAGGGGTGGAAGTCGTCGGTGAGTGCGTTGACGACGGGCACCCTGGAGTGGGCGGCCATCTCCTCGATGAGCTCCTGGCCGGTGGTGCGCCAGACGATGGCGGCCACCTGGCGGTCGAGCACGCGGGCGATGTCGGCGGCCGGCTCGCCGCGGCCCATGAGGACCGAGACGTTGTCGACGACCAGCGGCAGTCCGCCCAGCTCGCCGATGCCGGTGTGGAAGGAGACGCGGGTCCTGGCCGACGGCTTGTCGAACAACACGGCGACGGTCTGCGGCCCCTCGAAGGGGCGGTAGCCGAAGCGGTCCTTCTTCATGGCGGCGGCCAGGTCGAGGACCTCGGCCTGCTCGGCGGGGCTCAGGTCGTCGTCGCGCAGGAAGTGCCTGGTGCTCACTTCGCGGCCTCCGCCAGGATCGACGGGAACGCGGTGACGAACGCGTCGACCTCGTCCGCGCTCACCACGAGGGGCGGCGCGATGCGTACGGCGTCCGGCTGCAGCGCGTTGACCAGGAAGCCGGCCTCGGCGGCGGCCTGCTGCACCTGCGCCGAGCGCGGCTCGGCGAGCACGGCGGCCAGCCACAGGCCGCGGCCGCGGACGCCCTTGAGCAGGGGGTGGCTCGCGGACTCGAGGCCGGTGCGCAGCCGGGCGGCGACGGACTTGACGTGGTCGAGGTCGAGGGTGTCGAGCACGGCCAGCGCGGCGGCGCACGAGACCGGGTTGCCGCCGAACGTCGAGCCGTGGTCGCCCTTCTCGAAGAGCCTGCCGACCTCGCCGAAGCCGATGCAGGCGCCGATGGGCAGCCCGCCGCCGAGGCCCTTGGCGAGGGTGACGATGTCGGGGGTGACGCCTTCGGCCTGGTGGGCGAACCAGTGGCCGGTGCGGCCGATGGCCGACTGGATCTCGTCGGCGACCAGTAGCGCGCCGGTGGAGTCGCAGATCTCGCGGGCGGCCTCGAAGTAGCCCTCGGGCGGCGGCACGACGCCGGCCTCGCCCTGGGTGGGCTCGAGGAAGACCGCGATGCAGTCGCCGGTGACGGCCGCCTTGAGCGCGGCGGCGTCGCCGTAGGGGACGAAGCGCACGTCCACCGGGAACGGTCCGAACTGGTCGCGGATGGAGGGCTTGCCGGTCAGCGACAGGGCGCCGATGGTGCGGCCGTGGAAGCCGTTCTCGGCGGCCACGAAGTAGGAGCGGCCCTCGCGGCGGCCGTACTTGAGCGCCAGCTTGTAGGCGGCCTCGTTGGCCTCGGTGCCGGAGTTGGCGAAGAAGACGCGGGCGGGCGCGTTGAGCAGGTCGAGCAGCTTCTCGGCCAGGCGCACCTCGGGCTCGTGCAGGAAGAGGTTGCTGGTGTGGGCGATGGTGGCGACCTGCCGGGAGACCGCCTCGACCAGCGCCGGGTGGGCGTGGCCGAGCGAGCTGGTGGCGATGCCGGCGATGAAGTCGAGATAGGGCCTGCCGTCGACGTCCCAGACGCGGGTGCCCTCGCCGCGGGCCAGCGCGATCGGCGGGACGCCGTAGTTGGGCATGAAGGCGTTGCCGAAGCGCTCGTGCAGGTTCATGACGGGATCACCATCGTTCCGATTCCTTCATTGGTGAAAAGCTCCAGCAGCAGCGAGTGGGGCACCCGGCCGTCGAGGACGTGGGCCTGCGGGACCCCGCCCTGCACGGCTGTCAGGCACGCCTCCATCTTGGGCACCATGCCGCTGGACAGGGTGGGCATCAGGGCCGCGAGCTCGTCGGCGGTGAGCTGGTCGATGACGTCGGTGTCGTCGGGCCAGTTGGCGTAGAGGCCCTCGACGTCGGTCAGCACGATCAGCTTGTGCGCTTCGAGCGCCACGGCGAGCGCGGCGGCGGCGGTGTCGGCGTTGACGTTGTAGATCTCGCCGTCGTCGCCTCTGGCGACGCTGGAGACGACGGGGATGCGGCCGTCGTCGAGCAGCGCGCGCACGGCGCCGGGCTCGACCTTGATGATCTCGCCGACCTGGCCGATGTCGACGGGCTCGCCGTCGACGAGGGCGTGCTTGCGCACGGCGGTGAACAGGTGGGCGTCCTCGCCTGACATGCCGACGGCGAACGGACCGTGGTTGTTGATCATGCCGACGATCTCGCGGTTGACCTGGCCGGTGAGCACCATCCTGACGACCTGCATGGCCTCGGGGGTGGTGACCCGCAGCCCGGCGGTGAAGGTGGACTCGATGCCGAGCTTGTCGAGGGCGCTGCTGATCTGCGGGCCGCCGCCGTGCACGACGACCGGGCGCAGGCCGGCGTGGTGCAGGAAGACGACGTCCTCGGCGAAGCGGTGCTTGAGCGACTCGTCGGTCATGGCGTTGCCGCCGTATTTGACGACGATGGTGGCGCCGTGGAAGCGGGTGAGCCAGGGCAGCGCCTCGATGAGCGCCTGGGCCTTGCTCTGCGCGGTGGTGAGTCTCATGAGGAGTACGCCGAGTTCTCGTGGACGTAGTCGGCGGTCAGGTCGGTGGTGTGCACGGTCGCGGTGTGCGGCCCGGCCGACAGGTCGATGGTGATGGTGACGTCGCGGGGACGCATGTCCACCTTCGAGCGGTCGTCGCCGACGGCGCCGCCGCGGCAGATCCAGATGCCGTTGATGGCGACGTTGAGCCGGTCGGGCTCGAACTCGGCGTCGGTGGTGCCGACGGCGGCGAGCACGCGGCCCCAGTTGGGGTCCTCGCCGTGGATCGCGCACTTGAGCAGGTTGGAACGGGCGACCGCGCGGCCGACCTTGACGGCGTCGTCCTCGTCGGCGGCGCCGACCACCTCGATGGCGATCGCCTTGGACGCGCCCTCGGCGTCCACGAGCAGCTGCCTGGCGAGGTCGGCGCAGACCTCGGTGACCCGCTCCTCGAACTCGGCGAGGTCGGGACGCACTTCGGCTGCGCCGCTGGCGAGCAGCAGCACGGTGTCGTTGGTGGACATGCAGCCGTCGGTGTCGAGCCGGTCGAAGGTCTTGGACGTGGCCGCGCGCAGCACGGTGTCGAGCTCTTCCGCGCTGACCTCGGCGTCGGTGGTGATCACGCAGAGCATGGTGGCCAGGGCGGGGGCGAGCATGCCGGCGCCCTTGGCCATGCCGCCGACCATGTAGCCGCTGCCGCGCTTGAAGGAGATCTTGGAGACGGTGTCGGTGGTGCGGATGGCGTCGGCGGCGGCCAGGCCGCCGTCGCGGGAGAGCTGGCCCGCCGCGGTCTCGACGCCGGACAGCAGCGCGTCCATGGGCAGCCGCTCGCCGATGAGGCCGGTGGAGCAGACGGCGACCTCGCCCGCGGAGTCGTCGAGCACCTCGGCCACCTTCTCGGCGGTGGCGTGGGTGTCCTGGAAGCCCTCGGGCCCTGTGCAGGCGTTGGCGCCGCCGGAGTTGAGCACGACGGCGCGCAGCCGGCCACCGGACAGGACCTGGCGCGACCACAGCACGGGGGCGGCCTGCACGCGGTTGGCGGTGAAGACGCCCGCGGCGGCACGGCTCGGCCCGTCGTTGACGACGAGGGCCAGGTCACGAGAGCCGCCGGACTTGATGCCCGCGGCGACGCCGGCCGCTCTGAAGCCCAGAGGGGCGGTCACGCTCATGCCTCCTCCCCCGCCTTCGGCAGGGATGCCGGGCACCCGTGCTTGCTGCTTCCTTCGCTGCGCTCTCTCACGGAGCAACTCCTGTCGTGGGGAGGCCGAGCTCTTCCGGCAGGCCGAGGGCGAGGTTGACGCTCTGGATCGCGCCTCCGGCCGTGCCCTTGGTGAGGTTGTCGATGGCGATGACGGCGACCACGCGGCCCGCGCGCTCGTCGAGCGTCACCTGCAGTGCGGCGGTGTTGGCGCCGTAGGTCATGGAGGTGGCCGGCCAGGTGCCCTCGGGCAGCAGGCGGACGAAGGGCTCGTCCTTGAGCGCGACCTCGTACGCGGTGCGCAGCGCCTCCTTGGTGAGCCCAGGGGCGGCGGGCGCGGTGCAGGTGGCGAGGATGCCGCGGCTCATGGGGGCCAGCGTCGGCGTGAACGAGACGCGGACCTGCTGCCCGGCGACGGCCGACAGGCCCTGCTCCATCTCGGGGGTGTGGCGGTGGACGCCGCCCACGCCGTAGGCGCTGACCGAGCCCATGACCTCGCTGCCGAGCAGGTGGGGCTTGAGCGACTTGCCGGCTCCGCTGGTGCCGCTGGCGGCGACCACGACGACGTCGGGTCCGGCCAGGCCGGCGGCGTAGGCGGGGGCGAGGGCGAGCAGCACGGAGGTCGGGTAGCAGCCGGGGACCGCGATGCGGGTGGCGCCCATGAGCACCTTGCGCTGGCCTGGCAGCTCGGGCAGGCCGTAGGGCCAGGTGCCGGCGTGCTCGCCGCCGTAGAACTCCTGCCAGGCGGCGGGGTCGGCGAGACGGTGGTCGGCGCCGCAGTCGACCACCAGCGTCTCGTCGCCGAGCTGGGCGGCGACGGCGGCGGAGTGGCCGTGGGGCAGGGCCAGGAAGACCACGTCGTGCCCGGCGAGCGCCTCGGCGGTGGTCTCCTCGATGACGCGGTCGGCGAGCGGGGCGAGGTGGGGCTGGTGGGCGCTGAGCGGGCTGCCGGCGCTGGAGGCGGCGGTGAGCGCGCCGATCTCGAACTCGGGGTGGCCGAGGAGGAGGCGGAGCAGCTCCCCTCCCGCGTAGCCGCTGGCCCCCGCGACCGCTACCCTCATCCGACTTCCTCCTGCTGCATGAATATGCATCATAGCTTATGACCTTGCTTGTGAAGATGATGCACTCTAGAGGATGAGCATGCAAGCCAGGCTGGGACTATTGACCGTATCGTGAGACTTGTCACCCGCCGTTGGGGGCCGAAAACATGCGGGCCCGATGCAAGCCATGCACCAGTACTTGTCCGTTTTCCGGTCGGCCACACGTAAAAAGCCCCGAGCCGTATGGCCCGGGGCTTCGCTCACCCCGCCGGAATCAGCGCGTGATCAGCGCAGGAACGCGGCGGCGACGCCGGCGTCCACCGGGATGTGCAGGCCGGTGGTGTGGGTCAGCTCGCCGCCCGTGAGCGCGAAGACGGCCGCCGCCACGTGCTCGGGCAGCACCTCGCGCTTGAGCAGCGTGCGCTGGGCGTAGAACTCGCCCAGCCTCTCCTCCTCCACGCCGTACACGGCCGCCCGGTTCGCGCCCCACCCTGAGGCGAAGATGCCGGAGCCGCGCACGACGCCGTCGGGGTTGACGCCGTTGACCCTGATGCCGTGGGCGCCCAGCTCGGCCGCGAGCAGCCGGACCTGGTGGGCCTGGTCGGCCTTGGCGGCGCCGTACGCGACGTTGTTCGGGCCGGCGAAGACGGAGTTCTTGGAGGAGATGTAGACGACGTCGCCGCCCATGGCCTGGTCGATCATGACCTTGGCGGTCTCCCTGGAGACCAGGAACGAGCCGCGCGCCATGACGTCGTGCTGCAGGTCCCAGTCGGAGACCGTGGTCTCCAGCAGCGAGCGCGACAGCGACAGGCCGGCGTTGTTGACGACCAGGTCCACGCCGCCGAAGGCGAGCACGCCCGCGCGTACGGCGGCGGCGATCTGCTCCTCGGAGGTGACGTCCACGCCGACCGCCACGGCGACGTCGGAGGCCCGGTGGGCGTGCCCGCCGATCTCGGCGGCCACCTTCTCGGCTGCGGCGAGGTCGCGGTCGGCCACGATCACGCAGGCGCCCTCGGCGGCCAGCCGGCGCGCGGTGGCCGCGCCGATGCCCGAGCCGCCGCCGGTGACCAGCGCGACCCTGGTGGCCAGCGGCTTCGGCTTGGGCATGCGGCGGAGCTTGGCCTCCTCCAGCTCCCAGTACTCGATGCGGAACTTCTCCGACTCGGGGATGGGGGCGTAGGTGGAGACGGACTCGGCGCCGCGCATGACGTTGATGGCGTTGACGTAGAACTCGCCGGCCACCCGGGCGGTCTGCTTGTCCTTGCCGAAGGAGAACATGCCGACGCCGGGCACCAGCACGATCGCCGGGTCGGCGCCGCGCATGGGCGGCGAGTTCGGCTCGGCGTGCCGCTCGTAGTAGGCGGTGTAGTCGGCGCGGTAGGCGGCGTGCAGGTCGCGCAGCCGCTCGGCGGCCTGCTCCAGCGGCGCGTCCGGCGGCAGGTCGAGCACCAGCGGCGCGACCTTCGTGCGCAGGAAGTGGTCGGGGCAGGACGTGCCCAGCGCCGCCAGCCTCGGGTGCTCGGCCCGCGCCACGAAGTCGAGCACCTCGGGCGTGTCGGTGTAGTGGCCGACCACGCGCACGTCGGTGGAGGCCAGGCCGCGCACGATCGGGAACAGCGCGGCGGCCCGCGCGTGCCGCTCGGCCTCGGGGAGCGTGTCGTGGACGACCGCACCGAAGGGGTCGGGGCGGCCGTGCTCGGCCAGGTACGCCTCCGCCGTGCGGATGATCTCCAGCGAGCGCTCCTCGCACTCCTGGGAGGTCGAGCCCCACGCGGTGATGCCGTGCCCGCCGAGGACGCAGCCGATGGCCTGCGGGTTGGCGTCCTTGATGGCGGCGATGTCGAGGCCGAGCTGGAAGCCGGGCCGGCGCCACGGCACCCACACCACGCGGTCGCCGAAGACGCGCCTGGTCAGCTCCTCGCCGTCGGCGGCGGTGGCCAGCGCGATGCCCGCGTCGGGGTGCAGGTGGTCGACGTGGGCGGCCTCGACCAGGCCGTGCATGGCGGTGTCGATCGACGGGGCGGCGCCACCCCTGCCGTGCAGGCAGTAGTCGAACGCGGCGACCATCTCGTCCTCGCGCTCGACGCCCGGGTAGACGTCCTTGAGCGCGCGCAGCCGGTCGAGGCGGAGCACGGCGAGGCCGGACTCCTTGAGCGTGCCGAGGTCGCCGCCGGAGCCCTTGACCCACAGCAGCTCGACGTCGGCCCCGGTGACCGGGTCGGGCGCGGCGCCCTTGGCGGAGGTGTTGCCGCCGGCGTAGTTGGTGTTGCGCGGGTCGGCGCCCAGACGGTGTGAGCGGTCGAGCAGCTCGTTGATGACGTTGGACATGACGGTTCAGGCCCCCCAGCCGGCCTGCTCGCCGCCGACGCGCTCGGCGGCGATCTTCTCGAAGTATCCGGACTTCGCGTAGGCGGCCATCGGGTCGGGCGCGAGGCCCATCTCCTCGCGCAGCTCGGCGAGCAGCGGCCGTACGTCGGTGTTGAAGGCGTCCATGAAGACGGCGTTGGCGCCCAGCACGTCGCCCGCGGCCTGGGCGGCGGCCAGCGCGTCGCGGTCGACCAGCAGCGCCTTGGCGGTGGCCTCCTGCACGTTCATGACCGAGCGGATCTGGCCCGGGATCTTGGGCTCGATGTTGTGGCACTGGTCGAGCATGAACGCGACGCCCGCCTCGGGGTCGAGCCCGCCGCCGCGCACGACCTCGTACATGATGCGGAAGAGCTGGAACGGGTCGGCGGCGCCGACCATCAGGTCGTCGTCGGCGTAGAAGCGGGAGTTGAAGTCGAAACCGCCGAGCTTGCCCTCGCGCAGCAGGAACGCCACGATGAACTCGATGTTGGTGCCCGGCGCGTGGTGGCCGGTGTCCACGACGACCTGGGCCTTCGGGCCGAGCTTGAGGCAGTGGGCGTAGGCGGTGCCCCAGTCGGGCACGTCGGTGGCGTAGAAGGCGGGCTCGAACAGCTTGTACTCCAGCAGGAAGCGCTGGCCGTCGCCGAGCCGGTCGTAGACCTCGGCGAGCGAGTCGGCCAGGCGGTCCTGGCGGGCCCTGATGTCGTCCTGGCCCGGGTAGTTGATGCCGTCGGAGAACCACAGCTTGAGCGTGTCGGAGCCGGTGGCGTCCATGATGTCGACGCACTCGAGCAGGTGGTCGGTGGCCTTGCGGCGGACGCGGGCACCGGGGTTGGTGACGCTGCCCAGCATGTAGTCGTCGTCCTGGAAGACGTTGGAGTTGATGGCGCCGATGCCGACGCCCAGCTCGCGGGCGTGCCTGGCCAGGTCGGCGTAGTCGTCCACCTTGTCCCACGGGATGTGCAGGGCGACCGTGGGGGCGATGCCGGTGTGGGCGTGCACCTGGGCGGCGTCGGCGAGCTTCTCGTACGGGTCGCGCGGCACGCCCTGCTGTGCGAACACCTTGAACCGGGTGCCGCTGTTGCCGTAGGCCCAGGACGGCGTCTCGATGTGCTGCGCCCGCAGCACGGCCTTGATGTCAGTCATTACTCCCCGATCAGTCCAGGTGGAACACTTCGGTCAGCGGTGTCATGCCCTCGTCGGGCCGGCCGTCGAGGTCCTCGAAGAACGGCGCCATCTCCGCCTGCCAGCGGGCGTTGACCTCGGTCTCGGCCATCGCCTTCTTGGCGGCCTCGAAGTCGTCGGTCTCCAGGTAGCCGACGAGCAGGCCGTCGTCCCTGAGGAAGAGCGAGTAGTTGTGCCAGCCGGTGCGTGACAGCGCCGCGCGCATCTCCGGCCAGACGTCGCGGTGCCGCTCGCGATATTCCGCCAGCCGCTCCGGGCGGACTTTCAGCAGGAAGCAGACGCGTTGCACTGACACTCCTTTCAAAACGTTTTAATCCTCTGTGCAGGAAACTATGATTCCCGTTGCCCGCTGTCAATGCGCGGCCCGGCCCCGGCCTCGGGAGGCGGGGCCTGACCAGGGCTTTGACACGTTTCAGCCCCGCAGCACGGCGACGTCGCCGGCCGCGACCGTCACGGTGCGGCCGTCGCGGGTGGTCACCGTGGCGTCGGCGGCGGTGTGGTTGATCGCGAACAGGAACGAGCGGCCGTCCTCGTGCGCGCGGCGGACCACCTCGACGCCCGGCTCCGCCGTGGCGGCGGGCGCGGCCCCCGACTCGCCGCACACGGTGGCGACGACCTCGGCCAGCGCGGCGTCGTCGAGCAGGGTCGTCAGGTAGTGGGCGGCGCCGTCGCCGAACTCGTTGCGGGTCCAGGCGGGCTCCCCGCTCGCGTACGTGTCCAGCACCTTCGCCGTCGTGACCCGCGCCGCCTCGCTCCAGGCCCGGCCCGTCGCGCCCGAGGCCAGCCGGATCGGCGCGGACAGGGGGAAGAACTCCTCGACGCTCACGCCGAGCAGCTCCCGCCAGGCGCCGGGGTAGCCGCCGAGCCGCACCCGGTCGTGCTCGTCCACGACCCCGCTGTACGGCCCCACCAGCACGACGCCGCCCCGCCGCGCGAACGCCTCCAGATTGGCCGCCCCCGCGTCGCTCACCAGGTAGAGCTGCGGCACCAGCACCAGCCGGTACGCGCTGAGATCGCCCTCGGGGTGCGCGATGTCGCAGGTCACTCCGGCCCGCCAGAGCGCCGCGTGCCAGCGCTTGGCCTCCTCCACCGGGTCGAGCTCCGAGCTGGGCTGCGCGGGGTGGTCCTGGGCCCACACGCTGGAGTGGTCGACGAGCAGCGCCACCTCGGCCTCGACCCGGCTGCCCGCCACCTCGGCGAGCCCGTCCAGCTCGGCGCCGAGCGCCTTCACCTCGCGGAAGACCTTGGTGTCGGGCCCGGCGTGCGGCAGCATCGCCGAGTGCCACTTCTCGGCCCCCGCCCTGGACTGGCGCCACTGGAAGAACATGATGCCGTCGGCGCCCCGCGCGAGGTGGGCGAGGGAGTTGCGGCGCAGCTCGCCGGGCGTCTTGGCGAGGTTGCGGGGCTGCTGCCAGTTGACGGCGCTGGTGGAGTGCTCCATGAGCAGCCAGGGCCGGCCGCCGTTGAGCGAGCGGGCGTAGTCGGCGGCGAAGGCCAGGTCGATGTGCGGCTCGGCGCGGGCGCCGATGAGGTAGTGGTCGGTGGAGACGACGTCCAGCTCGGCGGCGAAGGCCCAGCAGTCCATGTCCCAGTGGGCGCCGGCCATGAGGTTGGTGGTGGCGGGCACGCCGGGGGTGAGCTGCCTGAGCAGGTCGCGCTCGGCCAGGTAGAGCTCGACCAGGGCGTCGGAGCTGAACCTGCGGAAGTCGAGCAGCTGGCCGGGGTTGGGGAAGCTGGGGGTGGCGCGCGGCGGCAGGATCTGCGCCCAGTCGCTGTAGCGCTGCGACCAGAACGCGGTGCCCCAGGCGTCGTTCAGCTCGTCGAGCGTGGCGTAGCGGGAGCGCAGCCAGGCGCGGAAGGCGGCGGCGGAGGTGTCGCAGTAGCAGCGGGCGTTGTGGCAGCCGTACTCGTTGTGCACGTGCCACAGGGCCAGCGCGGGGTGCTCGCGGTAGCGCGCGGCCACCTGCTCGGCGATGCGCAGCGCCTTCTCCCGGTAGATCGGCGAGCTGGGGCAGAAGCCCTGCCTGCTGCCGTGGTGCAGCCGCCGGCCGTCGGCGTCCACCGGCAGCGCCTCGGGGTAGGCGTCGCCGAACCAGGGCGGCGGCGAGGCGGTGGGGGTGGCCAGGTTGGCCCGGATGCCGTTCGCGGCCAGCAGGTCCATCGCCCGGTCGAGCCAGTCGAAGTCGAAGACGCCTTCGACGGGTTCGAGCAGCGACCAGGAGAAGATGCCGAGGCTGACCCTGTTGACGCCGGCCTCGCGCATCAGCGCGACGTCCTGTTCCCAGATCTCCTCTGGCCACTGCTCGGGGTTCCAGTCGCCGCCGTACGCGATGACATCCGGCATGAAGCCTGCCTTTCGATGGGTGGTGTACCTGGGGATTAAAACGTTTCCACAGCGTGAGGCACAAGTCCCGTCAAGCGCCTTGCGATGGTCGGCGCTGCTCAAGCGGGGTGGCGGGGCCTGTCGGGCGGTGGTGTCCACGCGCGCGGGCGGGACGCGTGGCCTCGCGGGGCGATTTCGATTGAACGTTTTTAGTCTCACCGCTCAATCGCCGCCGACTCGCGGCGGAGATCCACGCTCCTAGCGGCGGCGCGACTGGCCAAGCGCCCGTTTGTACGTTTTAATTGCTCTTCATGGCCATGGTCAGCATCAAGGACGTCGCCGCGCTCGCCGGCGTCTCCCCGGGCACGGTCTCCAACGTACTGAACCGGCCGGGCAAAGTCGCGCCCGCCACCCGGGAGCGGGTGGAGGCCGCCATCAGCGAGCTGGGGTTCGTCCGGCACGGCTCGGCCTCCACGCTGCGCGCGGGGCACAGCAGGACGATCGGCCTGAGCGTGATCGACATCGGCAACCCGTTCTTCACCGAGGTCGCCGCCGGCGTCGAGGACGTCGCCAGCGAGCTCGGCTACGCGGTGATCCTCGGCAACTCGGCGGGCTCCACCGACAAGGAGGACCGCAACCTGCGCGTGCTGGCCGAGCACCGGGTGCGCGGCGTGCTCATCACCCCCTCGGGCGAGGACCCTGCCAGGCTCGACCGGCTGCGCGAGCACGGCATCAGCGTGGTACTGGTCGACCATCCCGCCCACCGGCCCGACCAGTGCGCGGTGGCCGTGGACGACGTCGCGGGCGGCCGCGCGGCCGTGGCCCACCTGCTCGGCAAGGGCGCGCGCAGCCTCGCGTACGTGACGGGGCCGCTGACCATCCGGCAGTGCGTGGAGCGCCGCGAGGGCGCCAAGATGGCCATGACCGGCGCCGGGCTCGACCCCGCCGCGCTACGGGTGGTCGAGGCGGCCACGATGACCGCCAAGGCGGGCGAGAAGGCGGCCGGCGAGCTGGTCGCCGCCGGGCTGCCCGAGGCCATCTTCTGCGCCAACGACCTGCTCGCGCTCGGCGTGCTGCGCGCGCTGCTGCGCTCGGGGGTGCGGGTGCCCGAGGACGTCGTGCTCATGGGCTACGACGACATCGACTTCGCCGCCGCCTCGACGGTGTCGCTCACCTCGATGCGGCAGCCGACGTACCAGCTCGGGCGCATCGCCACCGAGCTGCTGCTGGACGAGTGCGACAACCCCGACACGCACGCGCACCAGCACATCATGTTCCAGCCTGAGCTCATCGCCAGGGAGTCCACGCAATGAGCAGGACGAGCCGCCGTTTCGCCGCCGTCGACCTGGGGGCCTCCAGCGGGCGGGTGATGCTCGCCGATCTGTCCGACGGGCTGGCGCTCACCGAGGCCCATCGCTTCCCCAACGGTCCCGTACGCGTGGCGGACCGCCTCCACTGGGACGTGCTCGGCCTCTACCGGGAGATCCTGGCGGGGCTGCGCGCGGCGGGGCCCGTCTCCTCCATCGGGGTCGACTCGTGGGCCGTCGACTACGCGCTGCTCGACGCGTCGGGAAACATGCTGGGCAACCCGGTGCACTACCGCGACGACCGCACGCGCGGCGTGCCCGAGCAGGTGGCGCGGGCGGTCGGCGCCGAGGCGCTGTACGACGTGAACGGCCTGCAGGTGCTGCCGTTCAACACCCTCTACCAGCTGCTGGCCGACCGGCTCGACGACGCCGCCACGATGCTGCTGATCCCCGACCTGATCGGCTACTGGCTGACCGGCGAGACCGGCGCCGAGGTGACCAACGCCTCCACGACGGGGCTGCTCGACGTCCGTACGAGGTCGTGGGCGTTACCGCTGGTCAAGCAGCTCGGCCTGCCCGCGGGCATCCTGCCGCCGCTGCGCGACCCCGGCGACGCGGTGGGCGGGCTGCGGCGTGACGTGGCCGCCGAGATCGGCTGGTCGGCGCCGGTCAGGGCGGTCGGCTCGCACGACACCGCATCCGCCGTCGCCGCGGTGCCCGCCGCGGGCCCCGCCTTCGCGTACGTCTCCTGCGGCACCTGGTCGCTGGCCGGCGTCGAGCTGCCCGGCCCGGTGCTGACCCCCGAGAGCCGGGCGGCGAACTTCACCAACGAGGCCGGCATCGACGGCACCGTCCGCTACCTGCGCAATGTCATGGGCCTGTGGCTGCTGCAGGAGTGCCTGCGCGCCTGGCCCGGCTCCGACCTGGGCGAGCTGCTGGCCGCCGCGGCCCAGGAGCCGCCGTTCGCCGCCGTGGTCAACCCGGACGAGCCGGTCTTCCTGCCGCCGGGCGACATGCCGGCCAGGATCGCCGCCGAGTGCCGCCGCACCGGCCAGCGGCCGCCCTCCTCCCCCGCCGGCTACGTGCGGTGCGTGCTGGAGAGCCTGGCGATCGGGCACAGGACGGCGGTGCGGCAGGCCATGGAGCTGTCCGGACGCGACGTCGAGGTGGTGCACCTCGTGGGCGGCGGGTCGCGGAACGAGCTGCTGTGCCGGTTCACCGCCGACGCCTGCGGGCTGCCCGTGGTGGCGGGGCCCGCCGAGGCGACCACGTTCGGCAACGTGCTGGTCCAGGCGCGCGCGGCCGGGCTCGTCTCCGACCTCGGCGAGATGCGCGCGCTGGTCGCCGGGACGCAGCCGCTGCGCCGCTACGAGCCGTCCGGCGACCTGCGCGCCTGGGACGAGGCGGCTTCCCGGCTGTTCTGACCTGCCGGTTTTCCCCCGGCCTGTCCAGGGCAGGACTCGGGCCGGGGACATCGGGGGGATGCCATGGATCTCGCGTGGCCGCTGCTGCGGCAGCTCACGGGGGCGGACCGCACGGCACGGGGTCCGGCGGCCAAGTCGGCCAAGACGGAGGCGCTGCGGGCCCGTACGACGACGGCCGACCGGGTGGTGAAGTCGGTCTGCCCGTACTGCGCGGTGGGCTGCGGCCAGAACGTGTACGTACGGGATGAGAAGGTCATCCAGATCGAGGGCGACCCCGACTCCCCCATCAGCCTGGGCCGGCTGTGCCCGAAGGGCGCGGCCAGCCTCCAGCTCACCACCGGCGAAGGCCGCATGCACAAGGCGCTCTACCGGCCGCCGGGCGGCGCCGGCTGGCAGGAGATCGACCTGGGCACGGCGATGGAGATGATCGCCGACCGGATCATCGCGACCCGCCGCGAGACATGGGAGTGGGAGCACGGCGGGCGGCGCACCGCGCGGACCATGGGCATCGCCAGCCTGGGCGGCGCGACGCTGGACAACGAGGAGAACTACCTCATCAAGAAGCTGCTGACGGCGCTCGGCGTGGTGCAGATCGAGAACCAGGCCCGCGTCTGCCACAGCTCGACCGTGGTGGGGCTCGGCACGTCGTTCGGGCGCGGCGGCGCCACCACGTTCATGCAGGACCTGCAGCACTCCGACTGCGTGGTCATCCAGGGCTCGAACTTCGCCGAGTGCCATCCCGTGGGCTTCCAATGGGTGATGGAGGCCAAGGCGCGCGGCGCGGTCGTCATCCACGTCGATCCCCGCTTCACCAGGACGAGCGCCGTCGCCGACGTGCACGTGCCGATCAGGGCCGGCTCCGACGTGGCCTTCCTCGGCGCGATCATCAACCACGTCCTGGAGAACGAGCTGTACTTCCACGAGTACGTGGTCAACTACACCAACGCCGCGACCATCCTGCGCGAGGACTTCCGCGACGCCGAGGACCTCGACGGCCTGTTCTCCGGCTTCGGCGAGGAGAGCCGCACCTACGACACCGACTCCTGGCAGTACGAGGGCATGTCCACGGTGGCCGCGTCGGGCGATCGGGACGCCGACTTCGAGCGGCGCGAGGGCCGCACCCCGCCGGGCCGGCCCGAGGTGCAGGGCTCCACCGGGATGCCGCTGGACGGCTCGCCGCAGCGCGACGAGACGCTGCGGCACCCGCGCTGCGTGCTGCAGGTGCTGCGCCGCCACTTCGCCCGCTACACGCCGGAGATGGTGGAGCGGGTGTGCGGGGTGCCGCGCCACCTGTTCGAGGAGGTCTGCCGGCACCTGACAGAGAACTCGGGGCCCGACAAGACGGCGGAGTTCGTCTACGCGGTGGGCTGGACGCAGCACAGCGACGGCTCGCAGTTCATCAGGGCGGCGAGCATCCTGCAGCTGCTGCTCGGCAACATCGGCCGGCCGGGCGGCGGCATCCAGGCGCTGCGCGGGCACGCCAGCATCCAGGGCTCCAGTGACGTGCCGACGCTGTTCAACCTGCTGCCCGGCTACATCCCGATGCCGCACGCCCACGAGAACGAGCGGCTGCACGACTTCCTGCTGGCCGACGCGCCGCACAAGGGCTTCTGGGCCAACATGCCCTCCTACCTCATCAGCCTGCTCAAGGCGTGGTGGGGCGAGTCGGCGCAGCCGGACAACGACTACCGCTTCGGCTGGCTGCCCAGGCTGACCGGCTCGCACAGCACGTACGACACGGTGCTGGCGCAGCTGGAGGGCGCCTGCAAGGGCTACATCCTGCTGGGCGAGAACCCGGCGGTGGGGTCGGCCAACTCCAAGATGCAGCGGCTCGGCATGGCCAACCTCGACTGGCTGGTGGTGCGCGACTTCAGCCTGATCGAGAGCGCCACCTGGTGGAAGGACGGCCCGGAGATCGAGACGGGCGAGCTGAAGACGGAGGACATCCGTACGGAGGTGTTCTTCCTGCCGGCGGCCAGCCACACGGAGAAGAACGGCAGCTTCACCAACACCAACCGGCTGCTGCAGTGGCACCACCAGGCGGTCGAGCCGCACGGCGACGCCCGCAGCGACCTGTGGTTCATGTACCACCTCGGCCGCATCATCCGCCGCAAGCTGGCCGGCTCGCAGGACCCGATGGACCAGCCCGTGCTCGACCTCACCTGGGACTACCCGGTGGAGGGCGAGACGGCCGAGCCGTCGGCCGAGGCGGTGCTGGCCGAGATCAACGGCTGGGACGCCCAGGGCGACCCGCTGCCCGGCTACCACGCGCTCAAGGACGACGGCTCCACCGCGTGCGGCTGCTGGATCTACTGCGGCGTCTACGCCGACGGCGTCAACCAGGCGGCCCGCCGCAAGCCGGCGTCGGAGCAGGACTGGATCTCCGCCGAGTGGGCGTGGGCCTGGCCGGCCAACCGCCGCATCCTCTACAACCGGGCCTCGGCGCGGCCGGACGGCAGCCCGTGGAGCGAGCGCAAGCGGCTGGTGTGGTGGGACGAGGAGGCGCAGCGCTGGACCGGCCACGACGTGCCGGACTTCGAGGCCGGCAAGAGCCCCGGCTACCGGCCGCCGCCGGGCGCGCAGGGCGTGGAGGCGCTGTCGGGCATCGACCCGTTCATCATGCAGGCCGACGGCAAGGGCTGGCTGTTCGCGCCGACCGGGGTGGTGGACGGGCCGCTGCCCACCCACTACGAGCCGCAGGACTCGCCGGTGGTCAACCCGCTGTACGGCCGGCAGCGCAGCCCGGTGCGCAAGGTCTATCCGCACGAGCACAACCGCTACCAGCCGAGCGGGGACGAGCCGGGGGCGTCGGTCTACCCGTACGTGGTGACGACGTACCGGCTGACCGAGCACTTCACGGCGGGCGGGATGAGCCGGTTCACGCCGTACCTGTCGGAGCTGCAGCCGGCGATGTTCTGCGAGGTGTCGCCGGCGCTCGCGGCCGAGCGGGGGCTGGTGCACGGCGACTGGGCGACGATCATCACGGCGCGCAACGCCATCGAGGCGCGGGTGCTGGTCACCGACCGCATCCCGTCGCTGCACCTGAACGGGCGGGTGCTGCACCAGATCGGGCTGCCGTTCCATTTCGGGCCCAACGGGGTGGTCACGGGCGACGCGGCCAACGAGCTGTCGTCGATCTCGCTCGACCCCAACTCGCACATCCAGGAGGTCAAGGCGCTGTCGGCGGACATCAGGCCGGGCCGCCGTCCCCGGGGTCCGGCGCTGCCCGAGCTGGTGAAGGCGTACCAGCGGCGGGCCGGCATCGACGAGCGCACAGGAACGGAGGTGTGAGCCGTGGCCTTCGACCTGAGGGAGCAGCTCGACGGGCGCAGGGTCGGCTTCTTCACCGACACCAGCATCTGCATCGGCTGCAAGGCGTGCGAGGTGGCCTGCAAGGAGTGGAACGCCGTGCCGGACGACGGCATGGAGTTCACCGGCATGTCCTACGACAACACGGTGGGGCTGAGCGCCGACACCTGGCGGCACGTGGCGTTCGTGGAGCAGCGCAGGCCGCTCGGCCATCAGGAGCCCGGCGTCGGCGACATGGACTTCCGCTGGCTGATGGCCTCCGACGTGTGCAAGCACTGCACGCACGCGGCCTGCCTCGACGTGTGCCCGACGGGGTCGTTGTTCCGCACCGAGTTCGGCACGGTGGTGGTGCAGGAGGACGTCTGCAACGGCTGCGGCTACTGCGTGCCGGCGTGCCCGTTCGGGGTGATCGGCAAGCGTGAGACGAGCGGCACGGCGGCCAAGTGCACGATGTGCTACGACCGGCTGGGCGCCGGTGAGGAGCCGGCCTGCGCGAAGACGTGCCCGACCGACTCGATCCAGTTCGGCGACCTCGACGAGCTGCGCGAGCGCGCCGATCGGCGGCTCGCGCAGCTGCGGGAGGCGGGCACGACGTCGGCCCGCCTGTACGGCCACGACCCGGACGACGGCGTGGGCGGCACGGGTGCGTTCTTCCTGCTGCTGGACGAGCCCGAGGTGTACGGCCTGCCGCCGGACCCGGTGGTGACGACCAGGGACCTGCCGTCGATGTGGCGGCACGCGGCCGTGGCGGCGCTGGGCCTGGTCGCGGGCATCGCGGCGGTGACATGGGGAGGGCGGCGCGGATGAGCCAGACCGACGTGCGGATGGACGGCTCGGCTGAGCTGCGCGGCGAGCGCGAGGCGACGCCGGGCTCGGCGGGCCGCAGGCGTGAGCGGCTGCTGGTGCCGAAGGCGGAGTTCGACTCCTACTACGGGCGGCCGGTGCTGCACGAGCCGACCTGGCAGGCGCCCGACATCGCCGGCTACCTGTTCCTCGGCGGCCTGGCGGGCGCGTCGTCCACGCTGGCCGCCGCCGCTGAGCTGACCGGCAGGCCGCGCCTGGCCAGAGTGGGCAAGGTGGGGGCGGTGTGCGCGCTGGGCGGCTCGCTGTACGCGCTCATCCACGACCTGGGCAGGCCAGAGCGGTTCGTCAACATGCTGCGGGTGTTCAAGGTGACCTCGCCGATGAGCGTCGGCACGTGGCTCCTGAGCGCGTACGGGCCGCAGGCCGGGCTCGCGGCGGCGGCGAGCCTCACGGGGGTGGCGCCGGGCGTGGGCCGGGCGGCGACCGTGGGGGCGGGGCTGGTGGGGCCGGCGGTGGCGACGTACACGGCGGCGCTGATCTGCGACACGGCGGTGCCGGCCTGGCACGAGGGCTACCGGGAGATGCCGTTCCTGTTCGCCGGGTCGGCGACGGCCTCGGCGGGCGGGCTCGGCATGTTCGCGGCGCCGCTGGACGAGGCGGGGCCGGCGCGGCGGGCGGCGGTGCTGGGCGCGGCGGTGGAGTGCGTGGCCGCGCTGCGCATGGAGCGCAGGCTGGGGCCGCTGGCCGAGCCGCTCAAGCGCAGCAGGCTGCTGCGGCTGGGCGAGGCGCTGTCGGTGGCGGGGGCGGTCGCGGGGGCCACCGTGGGCCGGCGCAGCAGGGTCGCCGCGATGGCGGCGGGCGCGGCGCTGCTGGCAGGGTCGGCGTGCACCCGGTTCGGGATCTTCCAGGCGGGGATGGAGTCGGCCCGCGACCCCCGCTACACCGTCCAGCCGCAGCGCAGGCGGCTGGCCAAGGCGAGAGCGGAGCGTGATCTCACATGAAGCGGAAAGTCGCGGAATATCTGCCGTTCTTCGGCATCGTGTTCGTCGTCTGCACGGCGTCGTGGCTGGCGGGCCGTACGCCGCCGGAGGGCGTCCCGTGGGGCATCCCGTGGGGCAAGGCCAGGGTACGGCGCTGAGCCCGCTGGCCTTACGATCAGCAGATGACCGAAAAGACCGAAACGACGCCCGCCTGGCTCGCACCCGAGGACCTGGAGTCGGTGCGGGGCCGGATGCCGATCCTCTACATCGACGCCGTGCCGGTGCGCGTCGATGACACCGGCGTGGTGACCCACGTCGGGCTGCTGCTGCGCATCTCGTCGGACGGCACGGTCAGCCGGGCACTGGTCTCCGGCCGGGTGCTGCACCACGAGCGGATCCGCGACGCCCTCATGCGTCACCTGGAGAAGGACCTCGGCCCCGTGGCCCTTCCGCGCATCCCGGCCTCGCCGCAGCCGTTCACGGTGGCCGAGTACTTCCCGACGCCCGGCGTCACCCCCTACCACGACCCGCGCCAGCACGCCGTCTCGCTGGCCTACATCGTGCCGGTGGCCGGTGACTGCCGGCCCCGTCAGGACGCGCTCGACCTGGTGTGGTTCACCCCGGAGGAGGCGGCCTCGCCGGTGGTGCAGCAGGAGATGGCCAACGGTCAGGGCGTGCTGCTCAAGCAGGCGCTGGCCCACGTGGGCCGGCTGGTCTGAGATCAGGGACGCTCCGCCCCGGCCTCGACCCAGCGATAGAGCGGGTCGCCGGGGCAGGAGGTGTCGTAGCCGTCGCGGTGTCCCTTGACCTCGCGGCCGGCGTCGCCGTGCTCGCGCAGGTATTCGATGGCGTCGACCAGGGCGTGCAGCAGGTCGTCGTTGGGCTCGGTCAGGCCCGAGCTGCCGAGCAGCGCGAGCACCGCGTAGTGGCCCGAGTTGAGGCCGGCGCCGTTGGCGGCCGGCAGGTGGTGCGGGCCGCGCCCGACGAAGACCTGCCGGTGGGGGCAGCAGACCATGTTGTAGCCGAGGTCGATGTAGCGCTCGCCGCGCCCGCCCGCCATGTGCATGCGCTGGATGTCGCGGACGAGGTCGGCGCAGCGGTCGTGGTTGCCGGCGTCGGCGAGGTCGGCGGGCACCTTGCCGCCGGTGTAGTGGATCTTCACGCCTTTGGTGGAGCGCAGGCGGGTGTAGGGGCTGCTCGGCTTTTTGGCGTTCCATTCGGCTCTGGTGACCAGGTTCATGCGGGCCTCTCTTCGCAGGAATGTCCTGGTCACCAGAATGTCAACTTTCTGTAGTTGTGTCATCACTCTTCGTGACTAGAGTGGGCTGCCGTCCAGGTGAGAGTGGTCAGCCGGGCGTGAGCGCCCTGTGGGCGTGCCGGAAGACCTGCTTCCTGCCGGCGGCCCTGAAGTCGGCGCGCGCGGTGATCCGGCCGGACGGCACCGGGAAGCCCACCGAGATCGCCATGCCGGGGGCCACCGAGGCCACCTTGCGCGCCCGCGCGTCCCGCTCGCCGTCGAGGCTGAGCCGCACGTCCCTCCAGGGCTCGGCGGAGCCGTTGTGCAGGGTGACCACGACCTGGTCCCCCGTCACCTCCGTGCGCAGCCCGTACGGCAGGCGCGGGTCGGGGCCGATCGACCGGTCGAGCCTGGCCAGCAGCTGCCTGGCCAGCTCGGGACGCGCCTGGGCCAGATCGTGCCGCTCGTACGGGTCGGTGCCGAGGTCGTACAGCTCGATCCTGCCGTGCGGGCCGGCCCCCGCGATGTGCGGGTTGAACCTGACCGCCTTCCACCGGCCCCTGCGGATGGCCTGGGCCTTGCGCGGGCGGTTCCACACCAGGTGGTCGTGCTTGGGAGCGCTGCCGCCGGTGAGCAGGCCGCGGAAGGACAGGCCGTCGATGCGCGCGGGCACCGGCACCTCGGCCAGGTCGGCGAGGGTGGGCAGCACGTCCCAGAACGCGACCGGCTGCCTGACCACGCGGTGCCGCAGGCCGGGCGACCAGGCGATCATGGGGATGCGGATGCCGCCCTCGTACACGTCGCGCTTGTCGCCGCGGAAGGGGCCGTTGGAGTTGAACAGCTCGGGCGTCACGCCCTTCTCGTGGTGCGGCCCGTTGTCGCTGGTGAACAGCACCAGCGTGCGCTCGGCCACGCCCGCGTCGCGCAGCGCCCTGATGAGCGCGGCCACGTCGGTGTCGAGGCGGGCCACCTGGGCGGCGTGCCGCCGGTTCGGAGCGCTCCACGGGCGGCTCTCGTAGGGTCCGGCGTCGCCGGGGATGACGCTGGGGGCGTGCGGGAGGTTGGTGGCGAAGTACAGCAGGAACGGCTTGTCGCTGTCGTCGTTGATGAACTCGACGGCGCGCTCGCGGAACAGGTGCGGCGCGTACGACTTGCCGCTGAGCTGCACCTTCTTGCCGTTGTGCCACAGGTACGTGGGGAAGTACTGGTGGGCGTGCTTGTGGCCGATGTAGCCGTAGAACTCGTCGAAGCCGCGGGCGTTCGGGTGCGAGACGTGGTCGGGCTCCTCGGGACCGAATCCCCATTTGCCGATGCACGCCGTCCGGTAGCCCGCCAGCCGCAGCAGCTCGGCGAAGGTGAGGTCGGCGTCGGTCAGCGCGTGCTGCGGCCCGCCCTCCGGGTTCTCGCGTACGGTGCCGTGCCCGGCGTGCAGGCCGGTGAGCAGGGCGCAGCGGGACGGCGCGCACAGCGGCGCCCCCGAGTACGCGGTCGCGAACTTCACCCCCTCGGCGGCGAGCCGGTCGAGGTTGGGGGTGCGGATGGAGCGCTGCCCGTTGCTGCCGATCTCTCCCCATCCCAGGTCGTCGGCCAGGACGAGCAGGATGTTCGGCCGCTCGGGCAGGGTGCCGCGGCTGATGGACGATTCGGCGCTCGCCGGGGCACCCGCGGAGGTGGCCGCGGGCAGGGCGAGGCCGGCGAAGGTACCGGCGAATAAGGCGCGGCGCGAAGGCCCGTTGATCACGAAGGGCAACATACCGGAGGCCATGGCGAATGGTGGGCGAATGACCGGCGAACTCTGTCACACCATTACGAAAGGTATCCCCATGTCCGGCAGATGCCGTGCAACTCCTCGGGGATCTCCTCCGGCTCGGGCAGCGGGCGGCCCTCGACGACGGTGCCCGCGCGGATCTTGTCGCGCCAGTCGCCGATGCCCTTGACGAAGCCGCCGTGGTCCTGGCGGCCGTAGTCGAGCATGGCGGGCTCGTACTCCAGGCCGAGGAACGCGCACAGACGGCGCAGCTCGGCCTTGGGGCCTGCGACCAGGTCCTCGTAGCGCAGGGTGAGACCCTCCAGGTGGGTGCGGGCCTCCTGGAGGTAGGTCATGTAGCTGAGCGTGCGCGGCACGGCCTCCTCCATGGGCCGCTTGCCGGGGTCGGCCTCGTGCCAGGACTGCACGATCGACATGGGGTGGCGCAGCAGGAAGACGAAGCGGGCATCCGGCCAGCAGGTGGCGATGCGCCGCCAGGCGAAGACGTTGCTCGGCGTCTTCTCGGCCAGCACCGGCTTGCCGCTGCGGGCCAGCTCGCGATGGAGCAGCCGGTCCCAGACGAGGTGCTCGATGTCGCTGTGGGTGTGGCCGAGCAGCTCCATGGCCTGGCGTACGGGGTCGGTGCCGAGGCCCACGCTGACCCGCCTGAAGTGGGTCTCGATGGGCGCGTGCACCTGGGAGTGGCTGTTCAGCATGACGCGCAGCAGCGTGGAGCCCGAGCGTACGGACGACAGCAGGAAGACCGGCGCGCGCAGCAGCCGGTCGTGAGCCGGGTCCACCGGCGGTCGCACCTGGTCGCCGGGCAGGCGCTGCAGCTCCAGCGGCGGCTTCGGTGGCGGCGGCTTCTGCGGCTTCCTGCGCGGCCGGCGCGTGAGCGTGTATCCCGTCAGCCCTTCGAGCGTGGCGTTGGCCCGATACCTCCAGTTCATGGCCCCACAAGGTAGGGGCCGCCCGTGAACCGCAGGTGAATCGGGGCTGTGAAGGTGTCGCCGAGATGACAGCTCATCCGTGCACCTGTGCGCGCGGCGGGCGCCTCGTCCGCGTCGGTCCGGGTCGGTCCGGGTCGCCGGCGGCCTGCTCCAGCTCGACTCTGGAACCGGGCGTTACGGGTGAACCGGATCGCCTGCCACCGGTCCTTACGGGACCGGACCGGGGCGGAGCCTTCAGTTCATGGCCGGGCAGGGGAACATCAGAACCGGCAAGCAGTGCGTTTCCGCCCTGCACGCCTACGTGGTCGGCCGCACCGGATTCCGGTGGACGAACCCGCTAGCTCACTCGCGGGTGACGCGCCGGTCGTGCACCACCGCGTACGTGTTGCGCAGCGCCTCCATCGACGCGTCGTAGGAAGCCTGCGCGACCCCGGTGAACAGGCAGTCCACCACCATGAGCTGGGCGATGCGGCTGCCCAGCGCGCCTGAGCGGAACCTGGTCTCCCGTGCGGCCGTCGTGAGCGTCACGTCGGCCGCGCGGGCCAGCGGCGAGTCGCCGAAGTTGGTGATCGCGATCGTGGCGGCGCCCGGCTTGCGGGCGATGGCGAGGAACTCGACGGTGTCCACGGTGGCGCCGGTGTGGGAGACGGCCACCGCCACGCAGCCGGGGCCGAGCGTGGCTGCGGAGGTCCACGCGGAGTGCGAGTCATGCCAGTTGATCGCGGTACGCCCGATGCGCGACAGTTTCTGCTGCAGGTCGAGCCCCACGAGCGCGCTCGCGCCGACGCCGAAGGTGTCGATCCTGCGGGCCCCGAGCAGCAGCTCGACCGCCCGTCCGAGGGCGTCCATGTCGAGGTAGCGTGCGGTGTCGGCGATGGAGAGCGTCTCGTTCATGGCGACCTTGGAGACGATGCCGGCCAGGCTGTCGTTCCTGTCGATGTCGCCGGAGACCTCGGGCAGGCTGGCCATGGCCAGCTCCTCCCTGGCGACGGCCCGGGCGAGGTCGATCCTGAAGTCGCGGTAGTGGCTGTAGCCCATGCGGCGGTAGAAGCGGACGACGGAGGTCGTGGAGGTCTGGCAGCGCGCGGCCAGCTCGGCGATCGACAGGTTGGCCGCGGCGGCGGGCTCTCCGGTGAACTCCTCGGCGATGCGCCGCTCGGAGGGACGCAGCGCGGGCATGGCCGCGCGGATCCGGATCAGCAGGGTCTCCGCGTCCTCGCCCGTCATCACTCATCCCCGTCGAAGGAAAATAAATACCCAGGTGGTAGGGTCTGTGTAATTTTATGACCTACTGCCCCAAGGAGAGCACATGCCCCGTGGCGCCTTCTCCGCGGTCGGCGTCGCCGCTGCGCTGTCCGTCGCATTGACCGCCTGCTCGTCCTCCGGCGGAGCCCCCGCCTCCGACCCGGGCGCCGCCGCCCAGGGCGGCGGCTCCCTCGTCGTCGGCGTCACCTCCGACCCTGACACGCTCTTCCCCTGGAAGGCCACCCAGTTCACCGCCGTCAACGTGCTGCAGAACCTCTACGGCACGCTGACCGAGTTCGACAAGGACCTCAACGTGGTCCCCGGCCTGGCCGAATCCTGGGAGACCGGCAAGGACGGCAAGGAGCTGACGCTCAAGCTGCGCCAGGGCGTGACGTTCGCCGACGGCAGCGCGTTCGACTCCGAGGACGTCAAAGCGTCCCTCGACAAGATCATGGACGAGAAGACGGCCGCGGTCGCCCGCGCCTCCCTGGCATCGGTGAAGTCGGTGAAGGCGCCCGACAAGAACACCGTGGTGCTGGAGCTGAGCGGCCCCGACGCCGCGCTGCCGGCCAACCTGGCCACCGTCAACATGGCCATGCTCTCCTCCGACGACACCGAGGAGAAGCTGACCACCACGCCCAACGGCACCGGCCCGTTCACCCTCGGCAAGCGGGTGCCCAGCCAGTCGCTCACGCTGACCAGGAACGACAAGTACTGGGGCACGGAGAAGGCGAAGGTGGGCTCGGTCGAGTTCCGGGTCATCCCCGACGAGTCGTCCATCGTCTCGGCCATGCAGTCGGGCAACGTCCAGCTCGCGGTCTTCAACGACCCGCTCGTCGCGCAGACCGCCGAGGGCGGCGGCACGATCAGCGTGGCCAAGACGCCGCAGCTCAACTACCACGTCCTGCAGCTCAACGCGCAGCGCGGCGAGCTCAAGGACGTCAACGTGCGCCTGGCCATGCAGTGCGCCATCGACCGCAAGCAGGTGCTCGACACCGCCGCGCTCGGCGAGGGCGAGGTGACCGGGCCGATGACCGCGCCCGCGTTCAAGTCGGACCCGAACAAGCGCCCCTGCCCCACCCGCGACCTGGCCAAGGCCGCCGACTACCTCGCCAAGGCCGGCAAGCCGGGCGGCGTGACGGTCAAGACGATCGTCTCCCAGGGCGAGTACGCCACCTCCGTCAACGAGGCCCAGAACCTCAAGGCCCAGCTCGCCGAGGCCAAGATCAACCTGGACCTGGAGGTGCTGGAGTCCGGCGCGTTCGTGGACCGCTGGGTCGCCGCCGACTTCGACGCGGCCGTGGCCCTGAACGGCGGCAGGCCCGACCCCGACGGCTCCTACGGCCGCTACTTCACCAGCGACGGCAACCTCAACAAGGTCGCCGGCTACAGCTCGCCCGCGCTGGACAAGCTGTTCGCGGAGGGCAAGGCCACCGACGACCAGGCCGCCCGCAAGGCGATCTACGACAAGGTGGCCGCCGAGCTGGAGGACAACGCCGCCTGGATCTGGCTGTTCGCCGGCTACACCTACACCGCGACCACCCAGAACGTGCAGGGCTTCGTGCCGATGGCCAGCGGCTCCCTGCAGTACCTGCGGACGACGTCCGTCAGCTGACATGAGGTTCGTACGCAACCGGGCGCTGCGCCGCGTCGCGGAGACGATCGGGATCCTGTTCGGGGTGGCCGTGGTCGTCTTCGTGATGCTGCGGGCGCTGCCCGGCGACCAGATCACGGCCGGGCTGGGCACGGAGGCCGCCGCGCTCACCCCTGCCCAGCGGCAGGCCCTGGAGCAGTACTACGGCCTGGACCAGCCGCTGGTCACGCAGTTCTTCTCGTGGCTCGGCAACATGTTCACCGGCAACTTCGGCTACTCGGCCCGCTCCCAGCAGAGCGTGCTGGAACTGACCATGAACGCCCTGCCGGTCACGTTCGAGCTGGCCGTGTTCTCGATCGTGCTGGCGCTGCTGATCGGGGTGCCGCTGGGCATGCTGTCGGCATCGCGGGCGAACTCGGTGCGCGACGCCGCCGGCCAGGTGGTGAGCCTGGCGGGCCTGTCGATCCCGGCGTTCCTGCTGGCCACCACGCTGCTGTCGGTCTTCGCCGCGTCGTTCGGGTTCAACCCCAACGGGCAGGGCTTCGCCACCCTCTTCGAGAACCCGCTGCTCAACCTGCAGCAGATGTTCCTGCCGGCGCTCGTGCTCGGCTTCGGCATCGCGGCGCCGATCCTGCGCACCACGCGTACGGCGGTGCTGGAGGTGCGCTCGGACGACTTCGTGCGCACCGCCCGCGCCAAGGGCGTGCCCGAGCGGCGGCTGCAGGTCAGGCACGTGCTGGGCAACGCGCTCGTGCCGATCGTGACCATGACCGGGCTGCAGTTCGGCTACCTGCTCGGCGGCGCGGTCGTGGTGGAGCAGATCTTCTCCGTGCCGGGCATCGGGCGGCAGGTGCTGCTCGGCATCCAGCAGAAGGAGTACGCGGTCGTGCAGAGCACCGTGCTGGTGATCGCGCTGGCGTTCGTGCTGGTCAACCTGCTGACAGACCTGCTCTACCGGGTGATCGACCCGCGGGTGAGGGCGTCATGAGGCGCAGTCCCGCCGCCCTCGCGGGCATCGTGATCCTGGCGGTGCTGGCGGTCGTGGCCGTGCTGTCGTACCTGGGGATGCTGCCCTACGACCCGATCGCGCAGCATCCGCCGTCGCGCTTCCTGGGGCCGTCGGGCGAGCATCTCTTCGGCACCGACCAGTTCGGGCGCGACGTGTTCTCCCGGGTGGCCGCGGGCGTGGGCAACTCGGCGCTGATCGCGGTGGTCGCGGTGGCGTTCGCGACCGTGGTGGGCACGCTGGGCGGGCTGGTGTCGGGCTTCTACCGGGGCTTCGCCGACGGCGCGATCGGCGGGGTGACGAACGTGCTGTTCGCGTTCCCGCCGCTGCTGCTCGCGCTGTCGCTGGCCTCGGTGCTGAACCGCAACTGGTTCACCATCGCCGTGGCCATCGCCATCGTCTACGTGCCGATCTTCATCAGGGTCACCAGGGGGCCCGTGCTCTCGCTCAGGGAGATCGAGTACGTCAGGGCGGCCGTCTCGACCGGCCAGAGCCGCTGGCAGATCATGCTGCGCCACGTGCTGCCGAACATCACCTCGATCATCGTCGTCCAGGTCGCGCTCTCGCTGTCGTGGGCGGTGCTGACCGAGGCGTCGCTGAGCTTCCTGGGCCTCGGCACCCCTCCCCCCGCACCGTCACTCGGTTCGATGATCTTCGAGGCGCGCAGCCTGGTGTTCATCGCCCCGTGGACGCTGATCGCGCCAGGCGCGGTCGTCGTGCTGCTCGTCGTCGGGCTGAACCTGCTCGGCGACGGCCTGCGCGACACTCTCGACCCCAGAAACCGCGGACACCGAGGAACCTGAGGAAAGCGGTGAATCTCTCCGAACTGACGACCGAGTCGGCCGACCCGCGTTTCGCCGGCATCGACACCATGAGCGTGGGCGAGCTGGCGGCGACCATGAACGCGGCCGACGCGAGCGTGCCCGCCGCGGTGCAGACGGCGCTGCCCAGCATCACCGCCGCCATCGAGGCCGCCGCGGCCCGCATGGAGACCGGCGGGCGGCTGGTCTACGTGGGCGCGGGCACTCCGGGCAGGCTGGGCGTGCTGGACGCCTCCGAGTGCCCGCCGACCTTCTCCACGCCGCCCGGCCAGGTGTTCGCGATCATCGCGGGCGGCGAGAGCGCGATCGTCTCGCCGTGCGAGGGCGCCGAGGACGACGAGGCGGCCGGTGCCGCCGCCGTCGAGTCGGCGGCCATCGGACCGCTGGACACCGTGGTGGGCATCGCCTCCAGCGGGCGGACGCCGTACGTGCTGGCCGCCGTGCGGCGGGCCCGCGAGCTGGGCGCGCTGACCGTGGGGCTGTCGTGCAACGCGGGCACCCCGCTGAGCGCGGCGGCCGAGCACGGCATCGAGGTGCTCGTCGGGCCCGAGGTGATCAGCGGCTCCACCCGGCTCAAGGCGGGCACCGCGCAGAAGCTCGTGCTCAACATGTTCTCGACGATCGTGATGGTGCGCCTCGGCAAGACGTACGGCAACCTCATGGTCGACGTGAAGGCCAGCAACGGCAAGCTGCGCGAGCGGGCCGTGCGCATGGTCACCACGATCACCGGGACCGGCCGCGACGAGGCGCTGGCCGCGCTCGACGCCAACGGCTTCAACGTCAAACAGGCGGTCGTGGCCTCGCGCTTCGACCTGTCACCGCAGGACGCCGCGGCCCGGCTGGCCGCGGCCGGCGGGCGGCTGCGGGTCGCTCTGGGGGAGACGGCATGAGAGTTCTCGGGATGATCTCCGGCACCTCGCACGACGGGATCGACGCCGCCATCGTGGATTTCGCGGCGGACTTCGAGCTCACCGGGGGCGTGCTCGAAGGCAGGGTCGGGTACACGGCGAGCACGCCGTACCCGGAGGAGCTGCGGGCGCGGCTGATCGCGGCGCTGCCGCCGGCGCCGACCACGCTGGCCGAGGTGTGCGAGCTGGACACGCTCATCGGGCAGCGCTTCGCCGACGCCGCCGCGGCGGCCGTCGCCGCGGGCGGGCCCGTGGACCTGATCGTCTCGCACGGGCAAACCGTCTACCACTGGGTGGAGGGCGCGCACGCGCGCGGCACCCTGCAGATCGGCCAGCCCGCCTGGATCGCCGAGCGCACCGGCGCGCCCGTGCTGTCGGACGTGCGCATCAGGGACATCACCGCCGGGGGGCACGGCGCTCCGCTGGTGTCGGTGCTGGACGGGCTGCTGCTCGGCGCGCACGAGGGCGGCGCGGCGGCGCTCAACCTCGGCGGCATCTCCAACATGACCGTGGTACGCGGCGACGACCTGTACGCCTACGACATCGGCCCCGCCAACGCCCTGATCGACGCCGTGGTGACCGGCAGGGGCCTGCACCCGCGCGGCTTCGACGAGGACGGCCGCATCGCCGCATCCGGCCAGGTGCACGAGGGCCTGCTGGCGGTGCTGCTGGACGAGCCCTACTACCGCCTCGGCCCGCCCAAGAGCACCGGCAAGGAGCTGTTCCACCCCGGCTACGTCGAGCAGGCGCTGGCGCGGACCGCCGCGCCGGTCGGCGACGCCGACCTGGTGGCCACGCTGACCGAGCTGACCGTGCGGACCGTCGCCCAGGACGTGCGCGCGGCGGGCGTGGGCGCGCTGGTCGTCTCCGGCGGCGGCGCCCGCAACCCGGTGATCATGGACGGGCTGCGCGCCGCGCTGCCCGGCGTGCGGGTGGCGCCGTCCGACGAGTACGGCGCGCCCGCCGACGACAAGGAGGCCATCGCGTTCGCGCTGATCGGCTGGCTGACCGCGCACGGTCTGCCGGGCACCGTCCCGGGCGGCACGGGCGCGAGCGCCGCCCGCGTCCTCGGCACGCTCACCCCGGGCGCGGGCCCGCTGGTGCTGCCCGCGCCGCTCGCGGCGGCGCCGCGCTCGCTGGTGCTCACCCGATGACCGTCACCGCGGAGCCGCCGCCTGGCCTGATCATGGCGGCTCGTACGCCGTGGTTCGAGCTCACCGAGGTCACCGGTCACCGCACGGTGCGCGCGACCGACGCCGGGCTTGAGGGGGTGGCCAGGATGACCCTGGACACCTACCACGACCTGGCCTCGGTGACCAAGGTCATGGCGACGACCACGATGCTCATCCGGCTGGTGTCCGACCGGCTGGTGGACCTGGACGCGCCGCTCAGCGCGTACCTGCCGCACTCGTACGAGGCCATGACGGTGCGCGACCTGCTGCTGCACCGGGGCGGCCTGTGGGAGTGGTGGCCGCTCTACGTCCAGCACCGGCTGCCGCCGCCGCGCTATCGCCCCGGCCGCGCCCGCCACTACTCCGACCTGGGCTTCGTCCTGCTCGGCCGGATCGTCACCGCCGTCACGGGACTGCGCCTGGACCGGGCGCTGGCCGAGCTGGTCACCAGGCCGCTCGGCCTGACCTCCACCACGTACGCCCGCCCGGCCGGCTCCGAGGCCGCCATGAGCGCGCTGGACGACCGGGTCGAGATGACCATGCTGGACACCGGCCGGCCGTACCCGGTGCCGTATCGCAGCGGCGACTTCGCCGGCTGGCGTACCGGGCCGGTGCTGGGCGAGGTGGCCGACGGCAACGCCCACCACGCCTTCGGCGGCGTGGCGGGCCACGCGGGCCTGTTCTCGACGGTGCCCGACCTGCTGAAGTACGGCGCCGCCCTGGCCAGGTACGAGGAGCACGACCACCTGTGGCGGCCGGAGGTCGTCCGCGAGTTCCTCTCCCCCGGCCCCGACCCCGAGCAGGCGCTGGGCTTCCGCAGGTACGCGCTCGACCTGCCCGGCGAGACCGTCACGGTGCTCGGGCACCCCGGCTACGTCGGCTGCGCGGTCGGCTTCGTGCCCGGCCGCGACATCGTGCTGGCCCTGGCGAGCAACCGCCTGCTCGTCGAGGGCACCCCCACCCCCACGGACGCCCTCTGGGCCGGCCTGCTGCAGGCCGTCGAACAGCGATCGAGGACCGCATGACGACCCCGCTTCTGGAGATCGACGACCTCTCCGTCGCCTTCCGCACGCGCAAGCAGGACGTCACCGTCGTCAAGAACGTCTCCATGAGCATCCTGCCCGGCCAGACCGTCGCCGTCGTGGGCGAGTCGGGCTCGGGCAAGTCCACCACTGCGGCGGCGGTCAACCGGCTGCTGCCCGACAACGGCCGCATCACGAGCGGGCGGGTCGTGTTCGACGGCCGGGACCTGGTCAAGGCGTCGGCGCGGGAGATGACCGGGATCCGCGGCGCCGGCATCGGCCTGGTGCCGCAGGACCCGATGTCGAACCTGAATCCGCTCATGCGCATCGGCGACCAGATCGCCGAGGCCCTGGAGGTGCACGGCGTGGCCGCCGGCAAGGCGGCCCGCGAGCGGGTGGCCGAGCTGCTGGACATGGTGGGCATCCAGGACGCGCGGCGGCGGGCCAGGCAGTACCCGCACGAGTTCTCCGGCGGCATGCGGCAGCGGGCGCTGATCGCCATGGGGCTGGCCTGCCGCCCCAAGCTGCTCATCGCCGACGAGCCGACCTCCGCGCTCGACGTGACCGTGCAGCGGCGCATCCTCGACCAGCTCGAACAGCTCACCGCCGAGATGGGCACCGCCGTCTTCCTCATCACGCACGACCTGGCGCTCGCCGCGGAGCGGGCCGACGTGGTGGCCGTGATGTACCACGGCGAGATCGTGGAGACCGGGCCCGCCGCGGGCATCCTGGGCGATCCCGGGCACGAGTACACCCGGCGGCTGCTCGGCGCCGTGCCGAGCCTGTCGTCCGTACGCGTGCTGGAGCCGTCCCGCGACGCGCCCGACCTGGTCGTGGTGGACGGGCTGCGCAAGGTGTTCCCCGGCAGGGACGGCGACCCCGACTTCACCGCCGTGGACGAGGTGTCGTTCACGATTCCGCGCGGGCAGACGGTCTCGATCGTCGGCGAGTCCGGCTCCGGCAAGTCCACGACCGCGAACCTGCTGCTCGGCCTGGACGAGCCCACCGCGGGGAGCATCCGCTTCGACGGCACGGACCTCGCCGGGCTCGGGCGGCGCGAGCTGTTCGCCTTCCGCAGGCGGGTGCAGCCGGTCTTCCAGAACCCGTACGCCTCGCTCGACCCCCGCTACACGGTGGAGAAGTCGATCACCGAGCCGCTGCGCGTGCACCGCGTCGGCACCCCGGCCGAGCGGAAGAAGACGGCCGCCGAGCTGCTGGAGAAGGTGTCGCTGCCCGCCTCCATGGCCGGGCGGCTGCCGCACGAGCTGTCCGGCGGCCAGCGCCAGCGGGTGGCCATCGCCCGCGCCCTGGCCCTGTCGCCCGAGCTGGTCGTGCTGGACGAGGCCGTCTCGGCGCTGGACGTGCTGGTGCAGGCGCAGATCCTGGAGCTGCTCGCCGAGCTGCAGCGGGAGCTGGGGCTCAGCTACCTGTTCATCAGCCACGACCTGGCCGTGGTGCGGATGATCTCGCACCGGGTGCACGTCATGCGCGGCGGGCGCGTCGTGGAGAGCGGCACGGCCGGAGAGATCTTCGACCGCCCGTCCGACGGCTACACCCAGGAGCTGCTCGCCGCGATCCCCGGCAGCAGGTAAGTTGGAATTCCGGACTTACAGGTGGGAGGGGTGGTCATGCCCAGACAATGCTCGATCGCCAACGCGCTCGAAGTCGTCGGCGAGCGGTGGAGCCTGCTGGCGCTGCGGGAGATCTTCCTGGGCGTGCGCCGCTTCGACCAGATCGCCCGCAACACCGGCGCCAGCCGCGACATCCTGACCGCCAGGCTGCGCAAGCTGGAGGAGGCCGGTCTGCTCGAACGCCGGCCGTACGCGTCGCGTCCGCCACGCCACGAGTACGTGCTCACCGAGTCGGGCCGGGCGCTGCACGAGGTGCTGCTGACGCTGATGTCGTGGGGCGACCGCTACGCCACCGACGGCCCGCCGCCCACCGTCTGGGCCCACAACTGCGGCAAGGTGCTGGAGCCCGTCACGGTCTGCGCGAGCTGCAACAAGCCGGTGCAGGCCGAGGACATGGCCGCGCTGCGCGTGCACGAGCCACAGTAGTCACGTGAAGATCCTTTTAGTCCAGCCCCCGCACTGGTCCCCCGACGGTCACGCCAACTTCGACGCCGCCGAGACCCTGATCGGCTCCTCCGGCTCCCCCGCCGACGTGCTGCTGCTGCCCGAGCTGGCCGGCTCCAGCCTGCCCCGCGCCGACTACCTCGCCAGGGTGCGCGACCTCGCCACCGGCACCGGCATGGCGGTCGTCGGCGGCTCGCACTACGACGGCCCGGTCAACCGGGGCGCGGTCTTCGACGCGGGCGGCACGCTGCTGCTGGAGTACGACAAGGTGCACCCGTACGGGCTGGAGCTGCGCTCCGGCATCCGGCCCGGCCGCCCGAGCGCCGGTTTCGAGCTGGCCGGCCGCCGGCTGCACGTGCTGCTCTGCGCCGACCTGTGGTATTCCGCCGGCCTGGCCGGGCGCGACGGCCTCGACGCCGTGCTGGTGCCCGCCTTCTCCGTCACCCGCTGGGACGGCCCCGCCCCTGCCAGGGAGCTGTGGCAGCACATGAGCGTGGCGCGGGCGTACGAGTTCATGACGTACGTGGCGGTCAGCGACTGGCACCACGAGACCACCTACCACGGGCATCCCTGCGCGGGCGTGACCGGCCTGGCGAACCCCTGCCCGGAGACGCACACGGGCTTCTTCACCGGCCCGCCCGACGCGCCCGTCTCGGTCCACGAGCTGGACTTCGCCCGCCTGGACGCCTTCCGCTCCGACCGCGCGGCCCGCGGCTTCCGCTGACACTGAGGGGCTGACAGCCGGGGCGGCGGCCCGATACGGTCGCTGCTGCCCCTTGAATGCTCGATGGAATGGTGTCCTGTGCGGTCGTGGTCAGAGCTGCCGGTCGGCCGGGTGGTCCGCCTCGGCGCGGACGCCGAGGCGATCGCCGTGAGCATCGACCCGCTGCCGCCGGACGCCCCCGCCATCCTCACCTACCGGCCAGGCCCGGTGACCTCCGTCTCCGGGCTGGTCGCCGCCGTGCTCGACGAGCTGGACGCGGCGGCGATCGCGCTGTTCCCCGCCTGGTTACCGGGGGCCGAGGGCATCGAGGGGCCGGGCGGCGCGCACCTGCCCGCCGTCCGCGCCCTGGCGCTGCGCAGGGCCGCCGCGAGCGAGCATCATGGACCGTTCCTGGCCGAGCTGGCCGAGCGGGCGCTGACGGGCGGGCCCAGCGGGTTACGCCCCGAGGCGCGGGCGGCCGGGCTCGCCAGGGCGCTGGCCGACAGCTTCGGCAGGAGCCGCACCGCCTTGCTGGTCCGCGTCCCCGAGGGGCTGACCGCCGCCGGGCAGGAGGTGCTGGTCGCCGCATGCGAGTGGCTGGCGCACCGGGGGTCACTGGGGGTGTGGCTGACGGGCGCGCCGCTGGATGCCGTCGATCGGCTGGAGACGGTCAAGCCGCTTCTTCCGGCTCTCACCGTCCCCGTCGTCCCCGAGCCGCCGCGGGTGTCGTACCCGGCGCCGGTCGGGCGGCCGCATCCCGGCAGTCCCGGTGAGCAGGCGCTGGAGGCGGCGCTTTCCCGGCAGGCGTGGGCGTACGGGCGGGCGTGGAATCAGACGTACCAGCCGCATCCGCTGGCCGTGCCGATCCGGCTCGACCTGGTGTGGGAGCGGGAGCGGTGCGTCGTGGAGATCGACGGCGACGACCACCGGCAGGCCGCCAAGTTCGCCGCCGACCGGGCCCGCGACGTGCGGCTGCAACTCGACGGTTACGCCGTGCTGCGCTTCCTCGATGTTCAGGTGTTGACCGACACCACTACCGTGATCAACTCGATCGCGCGGTTCCTGCGGAACCGCCGCGGGACGGAAGGATGAAGATGCCGAGCAACGGGCTGTCGCTTCCCGAATTCGCCGCCCTGGTCGTGCTGGCCGTCGAGGCCCGCGAGGTGCCCAACACCGAGCTGAAACAGCGGTACAAGCTGTCGCTCGACGGGCCTCGAAGGCTGCGGCTCAACGACATGAAGCTGGTCGAGAGCCGGCGGGTGGGACGGGGGTACTCCCACACGCTGACCGACTCCGGGTGGGCGCGCCTCGCCGAGGACCTCGGCACGGGAACGTTCCCGGCGATGAGCGGCTCGGCCGGCGCGATGGCGATCGCGTTACTGGGGTGGCTGCCGCGCTACATGCGGCGTACCGATCAGAGCCTGGCCGACGTGCTCCAGCCCGACGATCCGGCCGAGGCCGCTGACGTCGAGGAGCGCATCAGGGCCGCGTACACCGCGATCGCCGCCCGGCCCGGCGCGTGGGTCAGCCTGACGGACGTCCGCGACCGCCTGCCCGGCGTGCCGCGCGCCGACGTGGACGCGACGCTCGTCCGCATGGAGCGCCTCCCCGACGTCAACCTCGTCCCCGAGTCGAACCAGAAGACGCTCGGCCCGCGCGACCGCGACGCCGCCGTGGTCATCGGCGACCAGGCCAAGCACCTGCTCTGGATCGGTCCGCGGTGACGGGCGGCGCACAGGACCTCGCCGCGCTCAGCTTCAACTACACCGAGAGCGCCGACGACGTGTGGCGCCGCTCCGAGTACCACGTGGAGGGGCTGCACGGCGCGTCCGCCCAGATCGTCCTGGACGGCCTGGCCGAGGCGGCGGGACGCGCGGACGGCAGCCCCATCGGCGTCGTCGTGCAGGGGCAGCGCGGCACCGGCAAGACGCACCTGCTCGGCTGGGTACGCGAGCAGGCCCAGCGCCAGGGCGGCTACTTCGTGCTGGTGAGCCTGCTCGACGCCAAGGGCTTCTGGGAGAGCACCGTGGTGTCGATCCTGGACAGCCTGTTCCGGCCGCGCGAGGACGGGCAGGTGCAGCTCGCGGTGTTCCTCGACCGGCTGGCCGGCCAGGTGGGCGTCTCCCGCATGACCCGCCGCGCCGTCACCGGCAAGCGGCGCATCACCAGGGAGGAGCTCGACACGTTCATCACCCGGCTGCGCCAGTCGCACCCCCAGGTCGGCAAGGACTGCCAGGACGCGGCGCGGGCGCTGGTGCTGCTGGCCGGCGAGGACCTCGCGCTGCAGGACCTGGGCGAGGCGTTCCTGTCGTCGGCTCCCGAGGGCGAGCCGGGCGAGCGGGCGCGGTGGGGCATCCGCCAGGTCGGCAGGACACCGCAGGAGATCGTCAGGGACGTCTCCCGCCTGCTCGCGCTCACCGGCCCGACGGTCATCGCGGTGGACCAGATCGACCCGCTGGTCGCGCAGTCCTCGACGGCGACTCAGAGCGGCGGGCTCGACCCGGGCGAGGCGCTGCTGATCGAGCGCATCGCGGGCGGGCTCATGGCGTTGCGCGAGGTCGCCCGGCGGACGCTCACCGTGGTCACCTGCATCCCCGCCACGTGGGCGCTCATCGAGAACGTGGCCGTCGACACCGTACGCGACCGGTTCCGTCAGGCCGTCCAGCTCATGACCATCCCCGACACCGGCACCGCGCGGGCCCTCGTGGCGCGCCGGTTCGAGGTGCAGTACGGCGAGGCCGGCGTCAAGCCGCCCTACCCGACGTGGCCGGTGCGTCCCGAGGCGTTCGAGCAGGCTCCCGGCTTCACGCCGCGCCAGCTCCTCATCCGCATCGACCAGCACGTACGTGCCTGCGTCCAGGACGGCGAGGTCAGGGAGCTCACCGGCTTCACCACCGACCGGCCTGAGCCGGCGCCCGTGCCCGCGCCGCCCTCCTCCGGCGCCCTGGCCGCGATCGACGCCCGCTTCGCCGAGCTGCGCGACGCCGGGCCCGCCCCGGTGATCGACCAGGCGAGCGAGGACACCGCCATGCCCCCGCTGCTCGCGGCCGGGCTGGCGGCTTGGATCGCCGAGCGGGGCGAGGCGGGGACGGCGTTCGGCGTGGACCCTCCGCCCAGCCAGAAGCCGCCCCTGCACGCCCGGCTGCGCCGCACGCTGGACGAGGCCAGGGAGGACGAGGTCCACTGGGCCTTTCGCGCCGTCACCGCGGGGCACGGCAACGCGGCGCTCAACCGGGTGCGCAAGGCGTGCGTGGCCGCCGGCCTGGACGCCGACGTCCCGAAACGCCACCTGTTCCTGCTCCGCAACGCACCCTGGTCGAAGGGCGCGGCCACCCAGGCCGCGATCGCCGCCTTCGAACGAGCCGGCGGCCGCACCCTGAGCTGGACCGCCGACGACCTCCGCGTCCTCGCGGCCCTGAAGGCTTTGCTGGCGGAGAACCCCCCGGACCTGCGAGCTTGGCTCACATCCCGCCGCCCCACGAAAGCGATCCCCTTCCTCACCGAGGCCCTGACCGGGCACTGGACCGTTCCCGCCGCACCCTCACAGACCGCACCCTCACATACCGCACCCTCACAGACCACACCGCAGGGCCCGGAGGCGGGGCCAACAGCGGAATCGGCCGCGGGCCCGGTCCGCGCGCGGCCAGGGGACGGGGGCGGCGCGCTGTCCTTGAGCGTCGGGCGGCGGATCCCCGATGGGGTGGCCGTGAGTGTGGGGCTGGAAGCGCTCAGGAAGCATGTGACGATCTTCGCCGGGTCCGGGTCCGGCAAGACCGTGCTCATCCGGCGGCTGGTCGAGGAGTGTGCGCTGCGCGGCGTGTCCGCCATCGTCATAGACCCGAACAACGACCTGGCCAGACTCGGCGACCCCTGGCCGGAGGAGCCGCCGGGGTGGGAGGCGGGTGACCGGGAGCGGGCGCGGGAGTACCTGGACAACACCGACGTGGTGGTGTGGACGCCGGGCCGCGCGGGCGGCCGCCCGCTGGCCTTCCAGCCGCTGCCCGACTTCACGGGCCTCGCGAACGACCCCGACGAGTTCGCGGAGGCGGTGGAGGCGGCGGTGTCGTTCATCGTGCCGCGCATCAGGCTGGACGCCCGTACGGAGAAGGCGCAGCGCGGCCAGGCGGTGCTGCGCAAGGCGCTCGCGTACTACGGCCGCCGGGGCGCGACCAGCCTCAAGGGCCTGGCCGCGCTGCTGTCCGACCTGCCCGACGGCGTGAGCGAGCTGGCCGGCGCCCAGCGCATCGGCGCCGAGCTGGCCCAGTCGCTGACCGCCGCGATGGACAACGACCCGCTGTTCGGCGGGACGGGCACGCCGGTGGACCCGGGCCTGCTGATCACGCCGCCCGAGGGGAGGCGGGCCAGGGTGTCGGTGATCAGCCTGGTCGGCCTGCCGTCGCTGGAGCAGCGGCAGAGCTTCGTGAGCCAGCTGCAGATGGAGCTGTTCGTCTGGTTCAAGCGGCACCCGGCGCAGGACCGGCCGCTGGGCGCGCTGCTGGTGACGGACGAGGCGCAGACGTTCGCCCCGGCGACGGGCACCGCGGCCTCCACCCGCAGCACGGTGCTGCTGGCCTCGCAGGCCCGCAAGTACGGCCTCGGCCTGGTCTTCGCCACCCAGGCCCCGAAGGGCCTGCACAACCAGATCCCGGGCAACGCGGCCACGCAGTTCTTCGGCCTGCTGAACGCCCCGATCCAGATCACGGCGGCCAAGGAGATGGCCAAGCAGAAGGGCGGCGACGTGCCGGACATCTCCCGGCTCGGCGCGGGCCAGTTCTACGTGGCGTCCGAGGAGAGCGCGTTCACCAAGACGCGCGTCCCGATGTGCCTGACGTGGCACCCGAAGTCGCCGCTGACGACGGAGGAGGTCATCGAGAAGAGCCGGGCATGACGAAAGGGGGAGCGCCGGTGCGGCGCTCCCCCTCAACCGGGAGCGCCCGTCAGGCGCTCCCCTTTCCACGGATCAGCGCAGGGCGTAGGCGCGGATCACCTCCTGCGCCACCGCGTTGCCCTCGACGTCGGAGGCCCGCAGCCGCAGCGAGACGAACCCGGACCGCGACTGGCTGAGCGACGTCTCGTAGCGGCCCTCGCCCTTGGCGCGCAGCCGGGCGCTCTTCCAGGTGGCGCCGTCGTCGTACGACACCTCCAGCGACACGTCCTTGATCGCGCTCCGCTCGGCGCCCTCCTGGTGGCGCAGGGTGAGCCCGAGCTTGCGGGCTCCGGCCCGGTTCTTCAGGTCGACCGGTGCGTCGAAGGAGGCCAGCAGCAGGGGCACCACGGCCGGCTCGGCGGCGTGCTCGGAGCCGAACGTCCACTCGCCGCGCGTCCGGACGGCCAGCTTCGCCCACTCGGCCTCGTTGGCGACGTCGTACGTGATCCGGTACGTCTCCTTCTCGGCGGGCAGCGTCCCCGACCCCGAGGGCAGGTAGTTGGTCTGCCACAGCAGCTCGTCGCCCTGGTAGAGCCGGAAGTCGGTCTTCAGCCCGTGCTCGAAGTCGCTGGTGTACGCGTCGCCGAAGTTGCCCTGGGCGTCCACGAAGCCCTGCGGCGACAGGTACAGCTTGTCGCCCTCCCTGCGCGTCGGGTTGCGCGGGTTGAAGCCGGGCAGCAGCGGCTGCTTGAACGCGGTGCGGCTGACCCGCTCCCCCGCCTTGTACGCCCGGAACTCCGGCGACGACAGCGAGATCCGCGGCGTGTCGGGGTGCGGCCACAGGTTGTTGTACGCCCGCTCCGGCGTGATCGCCGACGAGGTCCACACCACTTCAGGGTCCGGGGTGACGTACTCGGTGCGGGTGCGCGGCGTCTTCGCCATGGGGTGGTTCGTCGAGATGGACGAGGTGTCCCAGGGCTCGAAGACGAAGCGCGCCTCGTTGACGGTCACGTCGTCGGAGAGCTGGCTGTGGTAGCCGGTCTCGATCCTGGCCAGCGACTTCGACCTCACCTTGTACGTGAGCTTGTCCGGCACCCGCCCCTTCTCGCGCAGGTACAGGTCGTACACGTAGGGACTGGCCACGATGCCCTTGGCGACGATCAGCACGGGCAGGTGGCGCGCCCGCTGGACGAGCTGCAGCCCCTCCTCGTGGGTGAGCCGCACGGTCGGGACGGCCAGCTTGACGCCGTTGCCGCCGGTGGTGGCGTCGGGGCCGGGCTGGTCGCTGTAGACGGCGACCATCGCGGCGCCGGCCGCGGCGGCGGCATTGGCCTGCGTGGAGACCGGCACGCCGGCGGTGCGGCGGATGACGGCGAGCTTGCCGCGCAGGTCGCGGGCCTTGATCTCGGCGGCGCTGCCGCGTCCGGCGTCCACGGCGAGGAGCAGGCGGGTGCCGTCGAGCCGGGGGTACTCGGTGGCGTAGTCGCTGAACTGCACGGGGTCGACGTACTGGGGGTCGAGCTTCAGCCCGAGGGTGGAGAAGGCGATCTCGGGCGCGGTGAGCCGCCAGCGGGTGGCGACGACGAACGTGCCCTTGGTGACCTTCCTGGTGGGCTGGATGAACAGGCGTTCCTCGATCTGCCCGCCGGGCGTGATCGTGGTGCCGCCGCGCAGCGCGGTGCCCTGCTCGCCGGCCCGGTACCACTTGATCGCGGCGGCGGCGCCGGTGTTGCGCTTGGTCTCGTGGTCGGGGGTCTCGACCTTGACCTCGACGGCCTTGCGGGCGTCCAGGACGACCTCGGTATCCTTGGTGATCTTCATCTCGGGGTCGCCGACCAGGCTCTCGTTGAGCGGGTCGCCGGTGGCGGTGCTGTCCTGCGTGGCGGGCATGGTGAAGATGTGGCCGAGCACGGAGTAGGTGCCGGGCTTGACCAGCAGGCAGGTGCCCGAGCCGTACTTGGCGTCGGTGCAGGGCTGGGCGGGGTCGCCGGGCAGTACGCGGCCGACGAGGGTGCCCTCGTCCAGGTTGAGCACGGTGAAGCCGCCGCGGCCTGTCCTGCCGTCCCTGGCGATGCCGCGTACCCGCAGCTCGACCTTCTCCTCCTCGACGCTGCCGGTCAGCAGCGTGCGGGCGGCGCCCGCGACGAGCTCCTGGCGCAGCACGCCGGGCCGGTCGGCCTTGAGCGTGACCTTGGCCTCCGCGGTGCCGCCGGCGGGGACGGTGAGCCTGGCGGGTTCGACGGTGAACGCGTCACCGGCGCTCAGGTCGAGGTCGGCGGGCTGGTCGCCGAGGTTGCGGTAGCCGATCGTGAGCGTCTTGGCCGCGCCCTCGTCGTTCCTGCCGAAGTCGAGCGTGCCGGTCGAGGCGACGACCGTGCTCTGCAGCGCGGCGGCCACGTCGATGCGGCCCAGGCCCTGGGCGTCCACGGGGATGTCCTGGCCCGGCTTGGCGGTGGCCGTGAGCAGCGCCTTCAGCTCGCCGCCGGTGAGGCCGGGACGGGCCTGGCGCAGCAGCGCAGCCGCGCCCGCGACGTGCGGGGTGGCCATCGAGGTGCCGGACATGGAGACCAGCCCGCCGCCGGTCTTGGCGGCGATGATGTCCACGCCGGGCGCGGTCACCTCGGGCTTGACCGCCTGGGTGGCGGTGATCGGGCCGCGGCTGGAGAAGGGGGCCAGCTTGTCCTGCTTGTCCACGGCGCCGACGGTCAGCGCCTCGGGGGCGTCGCCGGGCGAGCCGACGCAGGACTCGCAGCCGTCGTTCCCGGCCGCGACCACGAACAGGGTGCCGTACTCCCGCGTCAGCGTGGACAGCGCCTCGGTGAGCGGGCCGCCCGCCTCGGGGCTGCCGAGGCTCATGTTGACGATCTGGGCGTGCTGCTCGCCGGCCGCCCACTCCATGCCGTCGATGATCCAGGACAGCTGGCCGTAGCCGTCGGCGGCCAGGACGCGGCCGTTGAGCAGCCGCGCGCCCGGCGCGACGCCCTTGCCGCCGTCCACGCCCGCGCCCGCGATCGTGTCCGCGACGTGGGTGCCGTGGCCGTGGGGGTCGCCGGTGGCGTTCTCGCCGGTGAAGTCGCGCTGCCCGGCCACCTTGCCGGTGAGGTCGGGGTGGGTGGCGTCGACGCCGGTGTCGAGCACGGCCACGGTGGTGCCGGCGCCGTCGTGCCCGGCGGCCCACGCGGCGGGGGCGCCGATCTGCGGCACGCTCTCCGTCAGCGCGGGCTTGACCTTGCGGTCGAGCCAGATCTTCTCGACGCCGGCCAGCGCCCCCGCCGCGCGGGCCTGCGGCGATGGGGCGGCCAGCGCGGCGAGCCGGGCGCCGAACGCGGGGGCGTCGGACGCGGCGACCGACACACCGGCGCCGCCGATGCTCTCCAGCGTGCGCTCCTGCCGGGCGGCGGGCACGGCCGCCTTGGGGGCGTTGGCGCCGTAGGTGAGGATGAGCGGGATGGCGGCGCCGAAGTCCTGCTCGGCCAGCGCCGTCACGTCGAACAGCGCCGGGTCGAGCCGGCCCGGCACCAGGCTCGCGACGTCGTCGGGGATGACGGTGACGCCGCGCTCGGTCTCCATCACCTGGAAGGTGGGCACGGAGCCGTCGGCGCGCGGGACGGGCGTGACGGTGACCGCGTGGTGGCCGCCGTCCACCTCGCGCACCCGCACCCGGTCGCCGGTGATCAGGGTGATCTCGTCGCTCGCCGCCGCGGCCGTGAAGGGCCCGGCGCTTTCGGCGTACGCGGCGGGCGCCGCGAGCAGCGCGGCCGCCATGACCGTGGGGAGCGCGAGCGCCGACCCCCACTTCAACCGGCTTAAGCCACGCAGCATGGGACGACCTCCAGAGAATCGGTAAGCACGAATACCGGATTTCTAGTGGTCCCGAACTGCGGTGTCCATGAAATGGAGGTGGCCACATCCTGACTTGTCGTGAATCCGCCAGCTACCCCTTCGTCGCACCGCCGAGGTTGAACGACCCCGCGAGGTACTTGTTGACCGCCACGTAGAGGATCACCGCGGGCGCCGTGTAGAGGATCGAGAACGCGGCCAGCTGCCCGTAGGCGACCTGCCCGTACTGCGAGAAGAACGTGTAGATGGTCACCGCGGCCGGCTGCTTGTCCGGCGCGTCCAGCAGCACGAACGGCGCGAAGAAGTTGCCCCACTGCCCGACGAAGACGAAGATCGCCACCACCGCGATGCCCGGCGCCATCAGCGGCCCCACCACGGCGCGCAGCGACTGCACCCATCCGGCGCCGTCCACCCAGGCGGCCTCCTCCAGGCTGACCGGCACGCCGTCCATGAAGTTCTTCATCATCCAGATGGAGAACGGCAGCGAGCTGGCGGTCAGGAACAGCACCATCGCCGGGACCGAGCCGTACAGGTTGAACCGGAAGAACATCGCGTAGACCGGCACCAGGATCGCCGTCATCGGCAGGCCCGTGGTGAACAGCAGCGTCAGCATGAAGTGGCGGCGGTAGCGCAGCTGGTAGCGCGAGAGCGGATAGGCCGCGAGCCCGGCCACCACCACCGTCAGCAGCGCCGTCGAGCCCGAGATGACGACCGAGTTGATCAGCGGGAGCACGATCGTCTCCCAGGTCAGCACGGCCTTGAAGTTGGCGAGGGAGAAGGTCAGGGTCGGCGCGGCGGCCAGCGTCGCCTCCGGCTGCACCGAGGCGATGAGCACCCAGATGAAGGGCCCCAGGAACGCCAGCGCGATCACCAGCAGCGACAGCGTGGCCGCGCCCCTCGCGGCGAGTCTGGTCATGCGTCCTCCACCTTGATCAGACGCAGGTAGATCAGCGAGAACAGGGCTCCGATGACCAGCATGACCAGCGCGATGGCCGAGCCGTAGCCGATCTCGAAGTAGCGGAACGCCTGCTCGTACATGTAGAGCGGGGTCGTCTGGCTGGCCGTGCCAGGACCGCCGCCGGTCAGGGCGTAGATGAGCCCGAAGCTGGCCAGCGTCTGCAGCGTGATCAGCATCAGGTTCGACATGATCGAGCGCCGGATCAGCGGCAGCGTGATGTGCAGCAGCCGCTTGCCGGGGCCCGCGCCGTCCACCGCCGCCGCCTCCACGAGGTCCTTCGGCACCTCCGACAGCGCCGCCGAGTAGACCAGCATCGAGAACGCGGTGCCGCGCCAGACGTTGGCCAGGATCACCGCCAGCATCGGCGCGGTGTAGAGCCACTCCTGCGAGATGCCGAGCACGGTGTTGAGCGTGCCCTCCTCGGCGAGGAAGGAGAACCAGCAGGCCGCCGCCACGATCTCGGGCATCACCCAGGCCGCGATGACCACGCCGTTGACCGTGCTGCGCGTCACCCTGCCGCGCCCGCGCATCAGCAGCGCGATGATCAGGCCCAGCGTGTTCTGGCCGATGACGGCCGAGCCGATCACGAAGACGAACGTGAGCAGGAACGAGTTGATGAAGTTCGGGTCGTCGAAGAGCTTGACGAAGTTGTCCAGCCCGACGAACTGCGAGTTCACCGAGGCCGAGCCGGTCAGGGTCTCGTTGGTGAACGCGATGTAGACGCTCCACAGGATGGGCCCCGCGAGGAACAGCGCCAGCAGCACCAGCGCCGGGCCCAGGGGCAGCAGCCAGCGCATGACCCGCCGCCGTGACGGGCCGCCCGCAGGCGTGCCCGTCACGGGCGGGGACGGCGCCGTGGCGACCGTCATTTGGCGACGACCTTGTCGGGGCCTCCGACCGCGCCGGGCAGCGCCTTGGCGTAGGCCGCGGTGGCCTCCTCAGGCGTCTGCGAGCCGGTGGTGACGGCCTCCATGGCCTCCTGGATCTGCGCCGACACCTTCGGGTACGCCTCGTAGGCGGGCCGGTAGTGCGTCACCTCGGCGAGCTCGGTGAAGAACTTCACCGACGGGTTGTCGGCGGTGTACTTCGGGTCGGCCGCGACGTCCTTGCGGACGGCCAGGTCACCGGTGCTCACGGAGTACGTCATCGCGTTCTCCTTGTTCATCGCCACGGTGATGAAGTCGAACGCCTCCTGCTTGAGCTTGGTGTAGGAGCTCATCGCCATGACCCAGCCGCCCGACATGCTGACCGCGCCCGGCTCCTCGCCGTTCTGCGTCGGCATGGCCGTCCAGCCGATCTTCTCCTGCCAGGCAGGCCACGGCTTGGTGCTGGTCTCCTTCCAGGCCGACGGCGTCCAGGCGCCGTCGAGGGAGATGCCGATCTTGCCGGACGGGAACCACTCGTGGTTGACCTTGTCGGCGAGCTTGGCGTTGTGGGCGTCGGCCTGCTTGGGGCCGAGCTCCTCGCGGTAGATCGTGTTGATGAAGGCCAGCGCGTCGGTGAAGTTCTTGCCGCCGCTCACCCACTTCTGCTGGGCGGTGTCGTACAGGGTGCCGCCGGGGGTGCCGTACAGGAGCATCTCGAAGCCCTGCATGGTGGACGCCTCGCCGTGGATCTTCGTGGAGTACATGCTGAAGGGGACGGCGTCCGGCACCTTCTGCTTGATCGTGCGGGCCGCGGTCAGCACGTCGTTCCAGGTCTTCGGCTCCCACGGCACGGGCAGTCCCGCCTTGGCGAAGACGTCCTTGTGGTACCAGAGGCCGCGCGTGTCGGTGCTGATCGGCACGCCGTAGATCTTGCCGTCGGCGCCCTTCGCTGCCTCCTTGACCGAGTCGGGGAACTGGGAGCTCCAGTCGGGCCACTTGGTCAGGTATTCGTCGAGCGGGGCCAGCTTGCCCGCGGCGACGTCGGCGTTCACCTGGAAGGTGTCGTGGTAGTAGATGTCGGGCGCCGAGTCCGCGGAGCGGTTCAGCAGCGCCAGCTTCGTGTAGTAGGCCTCGTTGTTGCCCTGCACCCCGGTGAGCTTGATCGTGACGCCGGGATGGCTGGATTCGTACTGCTTCTTCGCGTCCGTGAGCATCTTCTCCAGGTGCGGCCACGTGGGCTCGACCTTGTAGAGAACCTCGAGCTCCTTGGTTCCTGAGGCTTCTTCGGCGGCGCCACCGCCGCAACCGGCTGCTGTCAGCGCTGTCAACAGCAGGAGGGAACCGGCCAGCCTACGTGTCATCACGGCCTCCCCTTGTTTCCTTTGGGTTGCGGAGAACGTAAGTCTTTTTGATTTACTAAGTCAACACTCTGTGGTGATATGACTCACATGCAGCAGGGCACCAACCTGCCCAAGGTCGGCAGCTACAACCGGGCCGTGGTGCTGGAGGCCATCCAGGCCTCCGACGGGATCAGCCGCGTCCAGGTCGCGTCCGTGACGGGGCTGACGGCGCAGACGGTGTCGGTGATCGTACGCAGGCTGCTGGAGGAGGGCCTGGTCGTCGAGGACGGCTCGGCGCCGTCGCGCGGCGGCAAGCCGGCCACCATCCTGCGGGTCGACGCCGGCGCCGGCTACGCGGTCGGCGTGCACTTCGATCCCAAGGCGCTGTCGTGTGTGCTGGCGGACCTGGCGGGCCGCCCGGTCGCCCGGCTGCACCTGCCCGTACGCCCGCGGGCCAGGCCCGACGCGGTGGTCAGGCAGATGGCGCGGGCGGCCAGGCGCATCCTGCGTGAAGCGGGGGTGCCGGACGGCAAGGTGCTCGGGTTGGGGCTGGCCTGCCCGGGGCCGCTCGACGGCGACGGCGTGATGGTGAGCCCGCCCCGGCTGCCCGCGTGGGCCGGCACGCCGATCAAGGAGTTACTCCAGGAGTACACCCGCTTCCCGGTGACCGTCGACAACGACGCCACGGCGGCGGCGATCGGCGAGCGGTGGGCCGGCATCGCGCGCTCGACGCCCAGCTTCGCCTACCTCTACCTCGGCACCGGCATCGGCGGCGGGCTGTTCCTCGACAACCAGATCTATCGCGGGCGCTCGCTCAACGCCGGCGAGTTCGGGCACATCACCGTCGAGCCCGACGGGCCCGCGTGCTACTGCGGCAACCGGGGCTGCGTGGAGGCGGTGTGCTGCCCGAGCGCGATCGAGGCGGCCGCGGGCGGCGCCGACCACGCCGGCGTCTGCGCGGCCGCGGCGCGCGGCGAGCCGGCGGCGCGCGCGGTGATCGAGCGGGTGGCCGACCGCCTCGCCGTGGCCGCCGTCAGCGTGGTGAACATGCTGGACATCGACCTGCTCGTGCTGGGCGGGCCCGCGCTGCGCGAGGTCGGCGGCATCTACCGGGAGGCGATCGCGGCGGCCGTGGCGGGGCGGACGATGGCCAGGCGGCTGCACGCCGTACGGGTGGAGACCTCACCCATCGCGGCCGACGCCGCCGCGATCGGTGCGGCCTCCCTCGTCTTCCACGCCACCTACGCACCCCGCCTCGGCACGCTGCTCAGCGGCTGAATCCGCCGGACGCTCAGGCCCGCTTCATGCGCAGTGTGACCAGCTCGAACGGGCGCAGCGCCACGGCGATCGCGTCGCCGGGCCGCTCGGGCTCGCCCGTCGGCCGCTCCAGCAGGTCGGTCCTGACGACCTCCGCGACGGGGAAACCGGGACGCAGCGTGGCGCGGGCCCGGCCGCCGCGCGACTCGTGGAAGCGGACCACCACGTCGCCGCTGCCGTCGTCGGCCAGCTTCACCGCCGTCACCACCACGGCGTCGTCGTCCACCGTGACCAGCGGCTCGACCGGCGCGGAGCCGGGCACGCGGCGCTCGGGCTGGTTGATGAAGTGCCCCTCGCGCACGGCGTCGCCGATCTCCGCGCCCGGCACCAGCGCGTGGCGGAAGCGGTGCGCGCCCTGGTCGGTCTCGGGGTCGGGGAAGCGCGGCGCGCGCAGCAGCGAGACGCGCAGCGTGGTCGTGGTGCCGTGCTCGTCCACGTCGCGGGTGACGTCGTGGCCGTAGGTCGAGTCGGTCACCATGGCCACGCCCCAGCCGGGCTCCTCCAGGTGCACGAAGCGGTGGTTGCAGGCCTCGAACTTGGCGGCCTCCCAGCTCGTGTTGGTGTGGGTGGGGCGGAAGGTGTGGCCGTACTGGCTCTCGGAGGCGTACCGGTCGGCGCGCACGTCGAGGGGGAAGGCCAGCTTGAGGAACTTCTCCGTCTCGTGCCAGTCGACCTCGGTGTCGATCTCCAGCCGCCCCTCGGCGAGCGTGAGCCGCTGCACCATCGACGAGGCCCCGAACGAGCGCTCGACCACGACCGTGACCCCGTCGAGGCGCACGTCGTCCGCCTCCGTCAGGTCGGTCACCGTGTTGCGGTAGAACTCGTCCACGTCCCAGGCGTCCCACTTGTTCGGGAAGTCCGGGTGCAGCTGCGGCAGGCAGGCCGCCCGCCCGGGCGCGACGGCCTCGCGCCCGGCCCGCAGGTCGTAGGCCGACACGACCAGCCCGCGCCCGTCGATCTCGACCCTGAGCAGCCCGTCGTCGAGCACGAACCCGTCCTCGGGCCGCGGCGCCGCCCGCACGGCGGCGGCCGGGGTCTCGGGGGCGGCGCCGCCCGCGGGCACGCCGTGGCGGGCGTGCGGGGCGCCGTTGAAGACCAGCGTGCCGCCGGACGGCTCGCCCGCCAGCGCGCGCTGCGCGGTGCCGATGATGCCGTTCAGCTCCTCGGTCACCAGCTCGTACGTCCTGCGCGCCTCCCGGTGCACCCACGCGATCGACGAGCCGGGCAGGATGTCGTGGAACTGGTGCAGCAGCACCGTCTTCCACAGCCGGTCGAGCGCCTCGTACGGATAGTCCGCCCCCGCCCGCACCGCCGCCGTGGCCGCCCACAGCTCGGCCTCCCGCAGCAGCGCCTCGCTGCGCCGGTTGCCCTGCTTGGTCTTGGCCTGACTGGTCAGCGTGGCCCGGTGCAGCTCCAGGTAGAGCTCGCCCACCCAGACCGGCGGGTTCGGGTACTCGGCCTCGGCCTTGTCGAAGAACTCGGCGGGCGTCTCCCACGTCACGGTGGGCGAGCCCTCCAGGTCGCGGACGCGGGCCGCCCTGGCCACCATCTCGCGGGTGGTGCCGCCGCCGCCGTCGCCGTGCCCGGTCGGGGCCAGCGAGTGCCTGGCCACGCCCTTGTCCTTGAAGTTGCGGGCCGCGTGCGCCAGCTCGCCGCCGCGCAGGGAGGCGTTGTAGGTGTCGATGGGCGGGAAGTGGGTGAAGATCCTGGTCCCGTCGATGCCCTCCCACAGGAAGGTGTGGTGCGGGAACGTGTTGGTCTGGCTCCACGAGATCTTCTGGGTGAGCAGCCGCTTCGACCCGGCCGCCTTGATGATCTGCGGCAGCCCGGCCGCGAACCCGAACGTGTCGGGCAGCCACACCTCCTCGTTGTCCACCCCGAACTCGTCGATGAAGAAGCGCTTGCCGTGCACGAACTGCCGGGCCATCGCCTCGGAGCCCGGCATGTTCGTGTCGGACTCCACCCACATGCCGCCCGCGGGCACGAACCGGCCGGTCGCCACCGCCTTGACGACCTTGGCCCACACCTCGGGCCGGTGCTCCTTCAGCCAGGCCCACTGCTGGGCCTGCGACATCGCGAAGACGAAGTCGGAGTCCTCCTCCAGCAGCGTGGTCATGTTGGAGGCGGTGCGGGCCACCTTGCGCACGGTCTCGCGCAGCGGCCACAGCCAGGCCGAGTCGATGTGGGCGTGCCCGACGGCGCTGATCCGGTGCGCCGACGGCACGGCCGGCGCGGCCAGGACACCGGTCAGCTCGGCCCTGGCCGCGGCGGCGGTGCCGTTCACGTCCTGCAGATCGACGGCGTCCAGCGCGCGCTCGATCGCCCGGAGGATCTCCCAGCGGCGGGCGCCCTCGACGGGCAGCTCCTGCATCAGCTCGCCGAGCACCTCCAGGTCCATCACCAGGTCCCACACCGTCTTGTCGAAGACGGCGAGGTCCATGCGGGCCAGCCGGTAGAGCGGCTCGGTGCCGGCCGTCTCCTTGTCGCCCAGCTGGGTCGGCAGGAAGGGGTGGTAGTCGAGGATGACCGGGTTGGAGGCGGCCTCGATGTGCAGGCGCACCTCCTCGCCGCCCTCGGCGGGCCCGGCGATGCGGACCCACTGCTGACGGGGGTTGAGGCTCTTCACGGGGGTGCCGTCGGGCCGGTAGACCAGCCCCTCGCACTGGAAGCCCGTCTTGTCCGGGTTGAACCCGAGGTCGAGCACCGCTTCGACGATCTTGCCCGTCCACTCCATGGGGACGGTGCCGCTCACGGTGAACCAGCTCGTGCCCCACGGCGGCCCCCACGGCGTGCCGACCGCGATCGGCTCGCGCGGCGCGGCCAGGCCTTCGGCCACCGGCACCGGCTCGCCCGGCGCGTGCCACACGCCCACCTCCAGCGGCACCGACTCGGGATAGACCGCGGGGCGGATCCGCTCGGTCAGTACGCGCTTCAGACGGGCTTCGACCAGGGTGCGGTCGTCATGCATCAGGCAGGCTCCTCAGCAGATGGAGAACGGCGGCCGCTGGCAGGGCGGGCGCCAACAGCACGTTATGCATCCCCATCATTTCCGGCAAAGCCACCCCCTCTTCTCAAAAGGGGAGAGAATCCCCTGGGGCGGTTACCGGTGCCGGGCGGGCAGTCGGGCAGGCCCCAGGGGATCCCCGATCAGGCGCAGGTGTAGCCGGAAGGCGTCTGCGTGTTCCCGTTCGGACGGTTCACCTGGAAGCCGAAGGTGGTGCTGGCGTTCGGCGCCAGGTTGCCGTTGTAGCCGGCGTTCCTGGCCGTGACGGTCTGCCCGCTGACGGTCAGGGACGCGTTCCACGAGCCGGCCAGCGTGTGCCCGGAGGGCAGCGTGAAGGTGACGGTCCAGCCGTTGACGGCCGAGGTGCCGGTGTTGGTGACGGTCACCGGCTGGACGACGTAGCCGTTCTGCCACTGGGTCTGCACGGTGCCGGTGGCGGTGCAGCCACCGCCGCCGACGGGACCCTCGGAGGTCGTGAACGTGACGGCCGGCGAGTTGCCGGACAGGTTGCCGGCGCCGTCACGGGCGCGCACGTAGACCTGGTATTGCGTGTCCGGCGTCAGCCCGGTCAGGTTGATCGAGGCGGTCGTGCTCTGCCCGAGCAGCGTGTCCGTGGCGCCCTGCTCGCGGTAGACGTTGTAGCCGGCCAGGCCGCTGCCGCCGCTGTCGGTCGAGGCGCTCCAGGACAGCGTCGCCGAGTTGGAGGTGACGTTGCTCGACGTCGGCGTGCCCGGCGTGGTCGGCGGCGTGGTGTCGTTGCCGCCCGTGCCGCCCGCCAGCGCGTCGTGCACGGCGGTGTAGGAGGCCTTCTGCTGGTAGTTCTCGTCGTAGATGAGCGCGGCGCCCTCACCGCCGAACGTGTCCGGCACCCACGAGTACTTGTCGGTGAAGCCCCAGATCGTCACGCCGGCGCAGGCCGTGACCGCCAGGCAGGCGTTGATGACGTTGCGGTAGTAGGTGGCCTGGGTGGCGTCCTTGGAGGAGTTGCGCGGCATCTGCATGCGGATGTCGAGCTCGGTGATGCGCACCTGGACGCCGAGCGCGGCGAAGCGCTCCAGGTTCTGCTGCAGGTCGTTCGGGAAGCCGTACTGGATGGCGAGGTGGCCCTGGAAGCCGACGCAGTCGACCGGCACGCCCTGCTGGCGCAGCGAGGAGACCAGGTTGTACATCGCCGTGCTCTTGGCGTTGATGCCCTCGACGTTGTAGTCGTTGATGCACAGCCGGGCGTCGGGGTCCGCGGCGCGCGCGGCCCTGAAGGCGTCGGCGATGTAGCTCTGGCCGAGCGTGTTGTACCAGAACGAGCTCCGCATGCTGCCGTTCTCTTCGAACACCTCGTTGACCACGTCCCACGAGACCACGGCCGGGTTGTCGGCGTAGCGGCCGACGACCTGCGAGATGTGGTTCTGGATCGCGCTGCGCATGGCGCTGGCGCCGAGGCCCTGCACCCAGCCGGGGGTCTGCTGGTGCCAGATCAGCGTGTGGCCGTGGACCTGCTGGTTGTTCTGCGTGGCGAAGTTGACGATGGCGTCGGCGCCGGAGAAGTTGAACTGGTTCTGGTTGGGCTCGGTGGCGTCCCACTTCATCGCGTTCTCGGCGGTGATCTGGTTGAACTCCGTGGCCGCGATGTTGCGGTAGGCGGTCTCGTTCGACAGGGGGCTGGTGGCGAGCGCCGCACCGATGAACTTGCCCTTGGAGGCCGCGTGCGTACGCAGCGGCGCCGATGCTTCCGCCGGGACGGTGGGGAGGAGGAAGGTCGCGAGCAACCCCACTAACGCGAGGGGTCTGAGGAGCGAGGACGAACGCACGGGCATCTACCTCCGGAGGCAGGCACTCGATTCCGAAAGTTTCGGCCCCGATGGGACCATGGTGCAGACGGTATTGACATGCGCGCGAGCGGGTCAACCAGGCGGTGGCGCCGGGACCAAACGAGCAGTTGGCAGGCAGAAAGTATCGGCAAAGCCATGAAACTTTCATAGCCACAGTGGCCGAGATCGAGCGTCTAGCGCACGTACCGGCCGGTCGGTACTGTGATTGTCCGGAACAATCGTCCACTGCGGGAGTACTGCGGATGTCTCTTTCGCACGCCCAGGTCCAGGCCCAGCTCACCGGTCCCGGCCAGCTCTTCGAGATGGAGGAGATCGGCGGCACCGGCGTACGCACGTGGAAGCACGCCCCGCCGCACTACCGGGCCCTGCTGGAGATGAGCAGGTTCCACGGCGACAAGGTCTTCCTCGTCTACGAGGACGAGCACATCACCTTCGAGGACCACTTCCGCCGCGTCGCCACCCTCGCCCGCCGGCTGGTCGAGGACTACGGCGTGAGCAAGGGCGACCGGGTGGCCGTGGCCATGCGCAACTACCCGGAATGGGTGATCTCCTTCTCGGCCGTGCTGGCCGCCGGGGCCATCGCCGTACCGCTCAACGCCTGGTGGACGGAGGCCGAGCTGGCCTACGGCGTGACCGACTCGGGAGCCAAGGTGCTGATCGCGGACGGTGAGCGCGCGGTCAGGCTGGCCTCCACGGGCGTGCCGATGATCGTCGCCAGGGGCGACGTGCCGGACGGGGCGCGCGCGTTCGACGACGTGCTCGGCGAGATCCCGGCGGACGTCTCCCTCCCCGAGGTCGAGCCGGCCCCCGACGACCCCGCGACGATCTTCTACACCTCCGGCACGACGGGCAACCCCAAGGGCGCGCTCGGCAGCCACCGCAACATCGGCCAGTCCCCCATGACCGTCGCCTACGGCCTCATGCGCGCCGTCGCCCTGGCGGGCAAGGACGTCGGCACGGCGGCGGGCACCCGCAGGATCACCCTGCTGACCGTGCCGCTCTTCCACGTCACCGGCTGCTTCTCGGCGATGACGACCACGATGTTCAGCGGCGGCGGCCTGGTGCTGATGTACAAGTGGGACCCGGAGAAGGCGCTGCAGCTCATCGAGCGCGAGCGGGTCACCGCCATGATCGGCGTGCCCACCAACGCCTGGCAGCTCATGTCGCACCCCGACTTCGGCAAGTACGACCTGTCCTCGCTGTCCACCCTCGGCTACGGCGGCGCCCCCGCCCCGCCCAAGCTGCTGGAGCGCATCAAGACGAACCTGCCCGACCGCGCGCCCTCCAACGGCTACGGCATGACCGAGACCAGCGCCCTGGCCATCGGCAACGGCGGCGCCGACTACCACGCCAGGCCCGACAGCATCGGCCTGCCCTCGCCCGTGGTGGACGTGCGGGTCGTCGATCCCCTGGGCGACGAGCTGCCCCGCGGCGAGGTCGGCGAGCTGTGCGTGCGCGGCCCCAACGTCATCCTCGGCTACTGGAACAAGCCGGAGGCGACCGCGCAGACGTTCGTCGGAGGCTGGCTGCACACCGGCGACCTGGCCAAGATCGACGAGGACGGCTTCGTCTACATCGTGGACCGCGCCAAGGACATGGTGATCAGGGGCGGCGAGAACGTCTACTGCGCCGAGGTCGAGGCCGCCCTGTTCGAGCATCCGGCGGTGGACGACGCCGCCGTGATCGGCGTACCGCACGACGAGCTGGGCGAGGAGGTCGGCGCCGTGCTCCGCCTGGCGCCCGGCGCCTCGCTCACGCCGGACGAGCTGCGCGAGTTCCTGTCCTCCCGCATCGCCAAGTTCAAGATCCCGGTGCACGTCTGGTTCCGCGAGGGCGAGCTGCCCCGCAACCCCGGCGGCAAGATCCTCAAGACCCACCTGCGCCGCGAGATCCTCGGCGCCTGACCCGCTCCCGCGACGGCTCCCCGGTGCTCTCCGGGGAGCCGTCGTCGTGTGACGGCCTTCACAGCATCCGCGTTCCCCCTGCTCGGACGCCCCTTCCCCGCTCCCGCTTACCCACCGGGTAATCGCGGCACCTACCCGCGTCCTGACATCGTTCCCGGTGTCAGCACGACCGTGGTCGCCGAGAAGGAGCCCGACATGACCGCCCTGCCCATCACCACCGACCGTACGAAGTTCCTGCGCCTGGCGCTGGCCGCGGACGCCGCCGTGACGGGCGTCAACGGGCTGGCCTACCTCGCCTTCGCCGGCCCCGTCGCCGCGCTGCTCGGCCCGGACGCCGCCCTGCTGCGCGGCATCGGCGCCTTCCTCCTCGCGTACGGCGCCGCCGTCGCCGTCATCGCCACCCGCCGCGACATCAGCCGCACCGGCACCAGGGCCGTCATCGCCCTGAACGTCGCCTGGACCCTGGGCAGCGTCGCCGCCGTCGTCACCGGCGCACTCGGCCTCACCACGATCGGCGCGGTCTGGGCCGTCGCCCAGGCCCTCGTGGTGGCCGTCTTCGCCGAACTCCAGCTCACCGGCCTGCGCAAGAGCCGCTGACCCTTCCATGCCGACCCTGCAATAAGGAGACAACCATCATGACCCTCGTCGACCGCTACCTCGCCTGCTGGAACGAGACCGACCCCGAGGCCCGCGCCAAGGCCGTGGCCGAGCTGTGGACCGAGGACGGCACCTACACCGACCCCCTCGCCGACGTCACCGGCCACGCCGCCATCGCCGCCGTGATCGAGGGCGCGCAGTCCATGTTCCCCGGCCTCGTCTTCACCCCGGGCGAGCTGTACGACAGCCACCACCACGTCGCCCGCTTCACCTGGCACCTCGGCCCGGAGGGCGGCGACCCGATCGCCACCGGCTTCGACGCGGTGGAGCTGGCCGAGGACGGCCGCATCCGCAGCGTCCTGGGCTTCCTGGACAAGATCCCGTCCTGACCCCTCCTCGCGACGGCCTCCGGGAGCCTCCCGGAGGCCGTCGAGTCGTCGCCGGGGCCTTTCCGCATCGACGTCCAAATTGATTTGCCCACGCCAGCCGCCATCACGGACAATTGCCACTCGTGCCATCAGCATTGAAGCGCCTGCTCCGCCACCTCGCGCTCGACCTCAGCCCGCTCCGCGACTCCCGCGACTACCGGTTGCTCTTCGGGTCCGGCGTCATCACCATGTTCGGCACGCTGATCACGATGGTCGCGGTGCCGTACCAGATGAAGCAGCTGACCGACTCCTACCTCGCGGTGGGCCTGGTGAGCCTGGCGGAGTTCGTGCCGATGGTGGTGTGCGGGCTGTGGGGCGGCGCGATCGCCGACGCGCTCGACCGCCGCAAGATCATCGCGATGAGCGAGCTGGGCCTGCTGGTCACCTCCGCCGCGCTCATGATCAACGCGATGCTGCCGAGTCCGCAGATCTGGGTCCTGTACGTCGTGGGCGCGGTCTCCACCGGCATCGGCTCACTCCAGCGCCCCAGCCTGGAGGCGGTGATGCAGCAGGTCGTCAAGCACGACCAGCAGGCCGCCGCCGCCGTCCTGTCGAGCCTGCGCTGGAACTTCGGCGCCATCGTGGCCCCCGCCCTGGGCGGCCTGATGGTCGCGTCGTGGGGCGTCACCTCCGCGTACGTCCTCGACACGCTGACCTTCCTGCTGTCGATGTTCCTGCTCTGGCGGGTCAGGTCGCTGCCCCCTGCCGAGGACGCGGCGCCCGCCTCGATCACGTCGCTGGTCGAGGGCATGCGGTACGCGATGAGCCGCAAGGACCTGGTGGGCACGTACCTGGTGGACATGGCCGCCATGGTGTTCGCGATGGCGAACGCGCTGTTCCCGTTCCTCGCCGAGGAGCTGCGGGCGCCGCAGGCGCTCGGGCTGCTCTACTCCGCCTCCGCGGTCGGCGCGCTGATCGCCTCGCTCACCGGCCGCTGGACGGCCCGCGTACGCCGCCACGGCCTCGGCGTGATCGTGGCCGCCGCCTTGTGGGGCGTCGCCGTGGCGCTGACCGCCGTGGCCCCGAACATCTGGCTCATCGTCGTCTGCATCGCGTTCGCGGGCGCCGCCGACATGATCAGCGGCATCTTCCGCATGACGATGTGGAACCAGACCATCCCGCCGGAGCTGCGCGGCCGCCTGGCCGGCATCGAGCTCCTCTCGTACGCCAGCGGCCCCATGCTGGGCAACGCGCGGGCCGGCATGATGGCCCAGCTCGGCGGCACCCGCTTCGCACTCGGCGCGGGCGGCGTGCTGTGCGTGGCCGCCGTACTGAGCCTGGCCACCGCCCTGCCGAAGTTCCGCCGCTACGACGCCACAACCGACGAACATGCCCTGGCGGAGAAAACCCGCCGCGAAGCCGCCACCCTCGCCTGACCGGAAGACGGCCGTCCGAGGGGGCCGCCCGAGAGGGCCGTCCGAGGGGGGCCGTCCGAGGGGGCCGACCGAGGGGGCCGACCGAGGGGGCCGACCGAGGCCGTCAGCCCGCCTCCCGCCACCCGTCATACCGCTCGACCAGCTCATCGACCTTGCTCAAGGCCGCGCCGTCGAGCCCTTCGACCACGACCACCCACTGAGCATCCTCGGCATCGTCCTCCCCCGCCAAGGTCTCCCGCACCACCCGCGGCACCCCCACCTCCGGAAACCACTCCCCCAGCGTCTCCGCCACCTCCTCGGCGTCCTCCCGCTCCCCGAACACCAGCAGCTCCGCCATCTCCCATCCCTCTCAGGCTCTTAACGGTGTCTTGACTTTCACCTAGCGTGATCACAATAGGTTGGTAGCGTTCAACCATGACTGCCGAAGCGGTGATCGCCGAGATGACGTCATCCTCGCTCCCGGACTGGGTTTTTCCTCCGCCACAGGGCTTCGCAGCAGAAGATCTCGATCACCTTCCGGATTTGCCTGCGCACACAGAGTTGATCGATGGAAGCTTGGTCTTCGTGGCCCCCCAGCGCGACTTCCATTCGTTGGTCCTCTACCGGCTACACGTCGAGCTGGACAGGTTCGCACCTGCAGATCACAAAGTGCGCCAGGAGATGAGCGTCAAGCTCGGCCCCAGGCAGCGCCCCGAGCCTGACCTCATCGTCCTCGCACCCGGCACCTTCACCGGCAGCGAGGTCACCTACTTCGATGCCGCAGACGTGGTCCTCGCCGTCGAAGTGATCTCACCGGAGTCCGCATTGCGGGACACGAAGCGCAAGCCCGTCCTCTACGCCGAGGCAGGCATCCCCCACTTCTGGCTGGTGGAGGAGACCCAGGGCAAGGCCACCGTCGTCGTCCACGAGCTGAGCCCGACCACCAGGTCCTACGTCGTCACCGGCATCCACCACGACCGGCTCAAACTCTCGGTCCCGTTCCCCATCGACTTCGACGTCACCACACTCTACGAACCCTGACGCCAGAAAGGGCCGGTGCGGCAGCGCACCGGCCCTCTGAAACGACCGGGTCAGCCGCGGAGCTGGGCGCCCACCCGGTCGGCGGCCATGGCCACCGCCGCGTCGCGGGCCGCCGTCGTCTCCTCGACGGTCAGCGTACGGTCGGCCGCGCGGAACCTCATCGAGTACGCGAGCGACTTGTTCCCCTCGCCCACCTGCTCACCCGCGTAGACGTCGAACAGCCTGATCGACTCCAGCAGCTCCCCCGCCCCGTCGCGCAGCGCCGCCTCGACGTCGGCGACCGGCGTGAAGTCGGGCACGATCAGCGCGACGTCCTGGGTGGCCACCGGGTAGGCGGACACGGCGGGCGTGTCGACAGGCCCCGGCATGGCCGCCTCCAGCCGCGACAGCTCCAGCTCCATCGCCGCGGTGCGGGCCGGCAGCCCGTACGCCTCGATGACCCGCGGGTGCAGCTCACCGGCGTGCCCCACCAGCGTGTCGCCCACGTAGAGGGCGGCGCACCGGCCGGGATGCCAGGGCTCGTGCTGGTCGGCGCTGATGGACAGCTCGAGCCGCGCCTCGGCGGCGACCAGCCGGGCCGCCTGCACGGCGTCGGCCCACGAGGCCGCCCGCCCCGCGCCCCACCAGCCGGACCGCTCGAACTCGCCGGCCAGCACGACCGCGACCCGCAGCGGCTGGTCGGGCAGCGCCGACTCGATGGTGGCCAGCTCGTCGGCGGTGGGCCGCCGCTCGACGCCGAGCACCGGAGCGACCTCGGGCGCGTCCTCGCGGGGCCGGTAGACGGCGCCGGACTCGAACAGCGCGACGTCGGTGAAGCCGCGCCCGACGTTGCGTACGAGGGTCTTCAGCAGCCCCGGCAGCAGCGTCGTCCGCATCAGCGGCTCGTCCTCCGACAGCGGGTTGGCCAGCCGCGCGGCGCGACGGCGCGCGTCGTCGGCGGGCAGCTGCATGCGGTCGAAGTCGTCGGGGCTGATGAACGGGTAGCTGAGCACCTCGACGTAGCCGCCTTCGGCCAGCGCCCGCCCGACCCGCCGGCGCAGCCGCTGGCCCTCGGTGAGCCCGGCGCCGGCCGGGGCGGAGGGCAGCACCGACGGGAGGTTCGCGTAGCCCTCCAGCCGGATGACCTCTTCCGCCAGGTCGTTGGGGTCGGTCAGGTCGGGCCGCCAGGACGGCGGGGTCACGGTGATCATGTCGTCGCCGGTCACCGCCAGCCTGGCGGCCAGCTCGCCGCCGGTCACCACGCCGGTCGGGGCGACGCCGCCCTGCCGCACGGCCGGGTCGGCGCCGTCGGTGACGACGCAGCCGACCTGCCGCAGGCGGGTGACCACGGTCTCCTTGGAGTAGGGGACGCCGGCCACCCGGCCCGGATAGCCGGCCGGGATCGCGATGCGCGCCGGCGACACCTCGACCTCGGCGTGCGTGACGCCGGGCTGCACGGTGGCGCCGCCCAGCTCGGCCAGCAGCCGCACGGCCCGCCACGAGGCGACGAGCGGCAGCTCGCGGTCGACGCCGCGCTCGAACCGCTTGGACGCCTCGGAGACCAGCCCGTGCCGCCGGGACTCGCGGGAGATGCCGGTGGCGGAGAAGTGGGCGGCCTCGATGACGATGTCGGTCGAGGAGCCGGAGATCTCGGTCTCCAGGCCGCCCATGGTGCCGGCCATGGAGATCGGCCCCGACTGGTCGGTGATGAGGATGTCGTCGGGGTCGAGGTCGCGTACGACGTGGTCGAGCGTCTCCAGCCGCTCGCCCGCCGCGGCCCTGCGGACGACGATCTCGCCGGTGAGCTTGCCGCGGTCGAAGGCGTGCAGCGGCTGCCCGAGCTCCAGCATCAGGTAGTTGGTGATGTCGACGGCCAGCGAGACCGGGCGCATGCCGGCCCGGTGCAGGCGTACGCGCATCCACAGCGGCGTCTGCGCCTCCGGGTCGAAGCCGTGCGCCTCGCGCAGCACGAACCGGTCGCAGGCGGTCGGGTCGGCGATGGAGGCCGGCCACGACGGCGCGGTCTCGGCGGGCACCTCGACGTCGGCGGGGTCGCGGAAGGCCACCCCGAACGCCGTGGCCACCTCGCGGGCCACGCCGCGGATCGACAGCGCGTAGCCGATGTCGGGGGTGATCTCCAGCTCGATGACGTCGTCGCGCAGCCCGAGCAGCTCGACCACGTCGGTGCCGATGGGCGTGCCCTCGGGCAGCACCATGATGCCGCTGTGGTCGTCGCCCAGCCCCAGCTCACGCTCGGAGCAGATCATGCCCTCGGACATCCGCCCGTACGTCTTGCGCGCCCCGACCTCGAACCCGCCGGGCAGCACGCCGCCGGGCAGCACGACGGGCACCCGGTCGCCGGCGGCGAAGTTCGTGGCGCCGCAGACGATCTCGCGCGGCGTCGCCTCGCCCACCTCGACCTTGCAGTGCCTGATCGGCTTCTTGAAGCCGGTCAGCTCTTCGACCTCGAGCACCTCGCCGACGACGACGTTCTTGACGTCGTGGCCGTGCGAGGTGATCGACTCGAGCTTGAGCCCGGCGGCCGTGAGCTTGTCGGCCACCTCGTGGGCGGTGACCGCCGGGAGATCGACATACTCCCGCAGCCAGGAAAGCGGGACCCTCATCAGATCTCCATTCCGAACGGGAGCGTGAAGCGCACGTCTCCCTCGACCATGTCACGCATGTCCTCGGCGTTGTGGCGGAACATCAGCGTCCGCTCGATGCCCATGCCGAAGGCGAACCCGGAGTAACGCGACGGGTCGACGCCGCACGCGATGAGCACGCGCGGGTTGACCATGCCGCAGCCGCCCCACTCGATCCAGCCCTCCGACTTGCAGGTGCGGCAGGGCGGGTTGCCGGGCACCGCGGAGGCGCCGCGGCAGACGAAGCACTTGAGGTCCATCTCCGCGGACGGCTCGGTGAACGGGAAGTAGTTGGGCCGGAACCGCGTCGTGATGCCCTTGCCGAACATGACCTCGGCGAACCGGTCGAGCGTGCCCTTGAGGTGTGCCATGGTCAGGCCCTCGTCGACGGCCAGGCCCTCGGTCTGGTGGAAGACCGGGGTGTGCGTGGCGTCGAGCTCGTCGGTGCGGAACGTCTTGCCCGGCGAGATGACGTAGACCGGCAGCTCGCGCTGGAGCAGCGCCCTGATCTGCACCGGCGAGGTCTGCGTGCGCAGCACCATGCCGGAGTCGGTGGAGCCGACGAAGAACGTGTCGTGGTCGGAGCGCGCCGGGTGGTCCTTGGCGATGTTGAGAGCGTCGAAGTTGAACCACTCACCTTCGAGCTCAGGCCCCTCGGCCACTTCGTAGCCCATGGCGACGAAGGCGTCGGCGATGCGCTCCTGCAGCGTGGTGAGCGGGTGGCGGGCGCCGCGCGGCCGGCGGTCCCACGGCAGGGTGACGTCGACGGCCTCCTCGATGAGGACGCGGGCGTCGCGTTCGGCCTCCAGCTCGGCCTGGCGGGCGGCGAGCGCCTCGTTGATGGCCTTGCGGGCCGCGCCGACGCGCTTGCCGGCCTCGGCGCGGGCGGCCGGCGGCAGGGCGCCGATCTCGCGGTTGGCCAGGGCGATGGGCGAGCGGTCACCCGCGTGCGCCAGCCTGGCCTGCTTGAGTGCGTCGAGGTCGCCGGCCGCCTTGATCGCCTCGATGGCGTCGGCCTCCATCCGGGACACCTCGTCGGCATGCAACGGTGTCACCTCGACGGGATCGTAGTCAGACAAGAGTGAGCTCCGTATCCAGGGCTTGAGCGGAAAAGAGTCTAGTGGGACCCGCCCACCGGGCCCGAACGCGGCGACTAGACGCCGGCGAAGTCGGGGGTGCCGGTGGGCAAGGTAAATCGGAACTCAGCCCCGCCCTCGGGCGCGCGCTGCACCGTGATCGTGCCGCCGTGCGCCTCGACCAGGCCCTTGACGATGAACAGGCCGAGCCCCGTGCCGCCCCGGCGGCGGCTGTTGCCGCCCCGCCAGAACTGCCTGAAGACGCGCGGAGCCAGCTCGGGCTCGATGCCCTCGCCCTCGTCGCGCACCGACACGGCCACTCCCCATTCGATGGACTCGATCTCGATCGTCACAGTGCCGCGCCCGTGGCGCAGCGCGTTTTCCACCAGGTTACCCAGGATCTGGTCGATCTTGTCCTGGTCGAGCCACATCTCGGGCAGCTCGTCGTCGGCGATCAGCCGGAAGCGGCCTTCGCCCTCGCCGGCCGCGACCCGGCCCGCGATGAGGCGGCGCGCCCTGGCGGGCAGATCGACGACCTGGCGGCGCACCTCGAGGCGCCCCGACTCGATGCGGGAGACGTCGAGCAGCTCGGTGATGAGCCGGGTGACGCGGTCGGCGTCGTTGTTGACCGTCTCGAGCATGACGAGCTTCTGCTCGTCGGTGAAGCGGGTCCACTTCGCCAGCAGCGTGGCGGTGAACCCCTTGACGCTGGTCAGCGGCGAGCGCAGCTCGTGGGCGACGGTGGAGACCAGGTCGGCGCGGCTGCGCTCGAGCCGGGAGCGGGCGCCGCCGTCACGCAGCGTGATCGCGACGCGCTCGACCTCGCCGCCGCGCTCAGGCTCGCGGACGAGCCTGGCCGCGACGTAGAGCTCCTGCCCGCCCGGCAGGTGCAGCGGCCGCTCCGGCACGCGGGTGCGGGTGCGCAGCCCGCCCTCGGGGTCGAGCGCCTTCCACCAGTCGCGCCCGTCGTGGTCGCGGAACGGGTAGACGTCGTTCATGTGCCGGCCGACGGCGCGCTCCGCCGCGATGCCGGTGAGCCGCGCGGCGGCCCGGTTGACGGCCAGCACGCGCCCATATCGGTCGGTCATGATGAGGCCGTCGGGGAGATCGTCGATGGCTATCGTGCACGCGGCCGCGACCACTCGCCCGTCGGTGTCTGCGCCGTGCACGCCTCGCCTCCTCCGCCTACAACGCCGACAATAGCGGGTTTCCCGTCGCCTAGGGCACCCGCTGCGCCCTGGCCGAGGAGTAAAGGCATACCGCCGCGGCGGTGGCCAGGTTCAGACTTTCAGCCTGTCCGTAGATGGGCACTCTGACCACATCATCCGCTTCGGTGAGTATTTCCTCCGGCAGTCCCCAGGCCTCGTTTCCGAAGATCCACGCCGTCGGTCCCGAGAGATCGACGTCGTCGAGCGTGTGCTTGCCCGCGCCGTCGGCCGCCAGCACGCGCAGGCCCCGCTCCCTGAGTTGACGCACGGCGGAGCCCACCGGTGCACCGATCGTGACGGGAAGATGGAAAAGACTGCCGACGCTGGCGCGTACGCACTTGCCGTTGTACGGGTCCACCGACGCGTCCGTGAACACCACCGCGTCCGCCCCCGCCGCGTCGGCCGCCCGCATGACGGTCCCCGCGTTGCCGGGATCGCGGACATGCGCCAGCACCGCCACCAGCCGCGGCTCGCCCGCCAGCGCCTCCTCCAGGGGCACGTGCACCAGCCGGCAGACGGCCACCAGCCCCTGCGGCGTCACGGTCTGTGACAGCTCGGACATGACCTCGCCGCTCGCCCGGTGGACGGGGACGCCCTTGAGCGTGGCCTCGGTGATCAGCTCGGGGTGGCGCAGCTCGGCCTCGGCCGTGCTGAACAGCTCCAGGGTCACGCCGTCGAGCTTGAGCGCCTCGCGCACCGCCTGCGGCCCCTCGGCCAGGAACTTCCTGTCCTGCTCGCGGAAGGCCCGCTTGGTGAGCCGCCGCGCGGCCTTGACCCGCGGCGATCTCACGTTGGTCAGCTCGGACCCGGCCATCGTCTCCCCCAGTCGTACGGACGCCTGCAGCCACCGGCCAGTGCGTGCAGACAGCAAAGGGCCCACCGTCATCGGTGGGCCCCTCGTTCAAATCGAGCGCTTCAGCTCGCGGCCGGAGCGTTCACGTTCGCCGGGAGCGCCTTCTTGGCGGCCTCGACGAGCGTGGCGAAGGTCTGGCTGTCGTTGACCGCGAGGTCGGCCAGGATCTTCCTGTCGACCTCGATGTTGGCCAGGCGCAGACCCTGGATCAGGCGGTTGTAGGTGATGCCGTTCTGCCGGGCCGCGGCGTTGATGCGCTGGATCCACAGACGACGGAAAGCGCCCTTGCGGTCCTTGCGGTCCCGGTAGGCGTACGTCATCGAGTGGAGCATCTGCTCCTTGGCCTTGCGGTAGAGCCGCGACCGCTGGCCACGGTAACCGCTCGCCCTATCGAGGACGACCTTGCGCTTCTTCTTGGCGTTGAGCGCCCGCTTCACGCGTGCCATGTTTCTTCTCCCCGGGGGTTCGCGCTACTTGGCGAGCAGCTTCTTGATCTTCTTGGAATCGGCGTCGGAAAGGACGACCTCGTTCTTGAGACGGCGCGTCAGCGTGGACGACTTCCACTCGTTGTAGTGCGCGCGGTTGGCACGGCGACGCTTGATCTTGCCGGTGCCGGTGAGCCGGAACCGCTTCTTCGCACCGCTGTGCGTCTTCATCTTCGGCATGTCGCCGTCTCTCCTCGTTTCGGTCGTGCCGGTGGCCGGGCCGGTGCGTGTCCGGCCCGGTCGCGGCGTCTTCGTCTGCCGGTGGCTGCTGGGGTGCTGTAAGGCTAACCCCAACTGCGGGTCACGCTTCCGGTGGGGAAGGCTCCTCGCCGCCACGCTGCGCCTTGGCTGCGGCCTTTTCGGCCTTTGCCTCGGCCTTCTTCTTGTGCGGACCGATCACCATGATCATGTTACGGCCGTCCTGCTTGGCGTGGGACTCCACGAAGCCGAGCTCCTGGACGTCGTCCGCCAGCCGCTGCAGCAGCCGGAAACCGAGCTCCGGCCGGGACTGCTCGCGTCCGCGGAACATGATCGTGACTTTGACCTTGTCCCCCGCCTTGAGGAACCGCACCACGTGACCCTTCTTGGTCTCGTAGTCGTGCGGGTCGATCTTCGGCCGGAGCTTGATCTCCTTGATGATCGTGTGCGCCTGATTCTTGCGCGCCTCGCGCGCCTTCATCGCGGACTCGTACTTGAACTTGCCGTAGTCCATGAGCTTGCACACGGGCGGTCGAGCCGTGGCCGCGACCTCGACGAGGTCGAGGTCGGCCTCCTGGGCGAGCTTCAGCGCGTCATGAATGGAGACGATGCCTACCTGCTCGCCGTTCGGGCCCACGAGGCGAACCTCGGGAACTCGGATACGCTCGTTGATGCGGGGCTCAGTGCTGATGGGGCCTCCTAGGTTTGCGATCCCTACGTGCTCGTCGTATCGGGGCTTCTCACATGAACGCGAAAAGCCCCGCACGTCGCGCATGCGGGGCCACTGAGCTCTGTGGCTTTCGTGGCCTCGAGCTCCCCGGAGTAGTCCGGCGTGATCCTGGACCCGGCCACCTCGCGGCGACTCAGGTGGGAGGGAGACCTCCGCTTGCGCGTCCAGCAAGGCATGCCGGACCGATCAGAGAGCTACATTACCACAACACCGAAGCCTGCTCGAATCATCCCCGCCACGCGGAGACTCAGCGCCGGAGCAGCTCACCTCGCCGGCAGCGGGCAACACTCCCATGACACGGAGATTCAGCGTCGGAGCAGCTCACCTTACCTGCGGCGGGCATCACTCCCATGACGCGGGCATTCAGCGGCGGAGCAGCTCCGCCTCGCCGGCGGCGCGCATGGCCTCGACGGGCACGTCCGTCACGGCGGTCATCAGCTGCACCTGGCGTACCGCCTGGTGCAGCAGCATCTCGAACCCGCCGACCACGATGCCGCCCGCGGCCCGCACGGCCGTCGCCGCGGCGGTCGGCCAGGGCGCGTAGATCACGTCGAACAGGGCCGGCACGCGCGCCAGCCGGCCGGCGAAGGCGTCGGCGGCGCCGCTCGGCAGCGTGGAGATCACCAGGTCGACGTCGATGCGGGCGTCGAGTTTGGCGAACGTCTCCACCGCCAGCGCCACGCCCAGCCGCTCGGCCACCGCGGCTGTCTCCCCCGCTCTGGCGGGGTCGCGGACGAGCAGCGTCGCGGAGTAGAGCCCGAGGCCGCGCAGCGCCGCCAGCGCGGAGGCCGCCGTGGCGCCGCCGCCCAGCACGGTCGCCGAGCGCGGCGCGGGCACCCCCGCCTCGGCCAGGGCCCGCTCGATGCCGTAGACGTCGGTGTTGTCGCCGTGGCGCCGCCCGTCGCGGAAGACCACCGTGTTGGCGCCGCCGACCTCGACGGCCAGGTCGGAGACCGTGTCGAGGAGGGGCAGCACGGCCCGCTTGAGCGGCATCGTGAGCGACAGCCCCGCCCAGGCGCGGCCGTCGTCGCCGCCCTGCCCGCGTACGGGGGTCAGCTCGGCCAGCAGGCCGGGCAACCGGGCCTCGTCACACTCGAACGCCTCGTAGCTCCACCCGTCGAGCCCCATCGCCCGGTAGGCGGCCCGGTGCAGGTGGGGCGAGAGCGAATGGCCGATGGGCGACCCCATCACGGCAGCTCGCATCACGCACGTCCTTTCCAACCACGCAGCACCCTACCGCCGCCCACCACGCCACACGGACGCGCCACGGGCGCACGGGGGAAACGTCCTCCAGCCCCACCAGCTCACGACCCATCGGCCCGGGGCGCATCCGCTTGCGGCGCCCGCGCAGCGCGTTGCGTGCGCGGGCGCCTTAGACGGTCAGCCGCCGCAGCCGCCGTTCGCCTTGCACTTGGCCACCAGCGCGTTGTGCTCGGCCTCCGTGGTGGCGAACTCGGTGACCTGGCTCTTGGGGTCGGTGGCGACGAAGAACAGCCACGGCCCCTTGGCGGGGTTGAGCGCCGCCTCGATGGCGTGGTCGCCGGGGTTGGCGATGGGCCCCGGCGGAAGCCCAGCGTACTTGTACGTGTTGTACCGGGACTTGGTGTTCCGCGTCTCGGCGAAGGTCGCGTACGTGCCATGCTTCTTCAGCGCGTACATGACCGTGCTGTCCATCGCCAGGTTCATCGGCAGCTTGAGCCGGTTGTAGATGACGCGGGCGATCTTCGCCATGTCCTCCTGCCGGCCCGCCTCCGCCTGCACGATGCTCGCGATGGTGATGAGCTCGTGCGGCGTGAAGCCGAGGTCCTTGGCGCCCGACTCGATGTCGTACTTCTCGGCCGTCTGGTTGTAGCGCTTGACCATGGCCGTCAGGATCTGCTTCGGCGTCGAGTTGGGCTGGAACTCGTACGTGGCCGGGAAGGCGTACCCCTCCAGCTTGCCCCTGGCGTACTTCGGCAGGTCGAGGCTCCCGACGTCCTTGGCCGCCGCGTTGAACTCCTCAAGCGGCTTGCCGGTCTTCTCCGCGAGCTGGGAGAGCGTCTGCGACAGCCGCAGGCCCTCGGCGATGGTGAAGGTGTCGCGCAGCCGCTTGTCGTGGTCGAGCATCTCGACGGCGCGGGCGGCGGACATCTTCTTGCGCAGCTTGTACTCACCCGGCTGCAGCGAGCCGCTCTTCTTCGCGTTGGCGATGGCGTTGGTGAACGCTCTGGCGCTGGCCACGACCCCCCGCCGCTCCAGCTCCTGCGCCACGTCGGAGGCGCTCTGGCCGTCCTTGATCTCGATGACGACCTCGCCGGAGCCGGCGCCGGAGTAGTCATCGGGAGTGAGCGCGTCGCCGATCCGCGTGTAGGCGAAGTAGCCACCGCCGCCGAGGATGCCGGCCAAGACGATGAAGGCGAGCATCGGCGCGAGGAAGCCGCCCCGGTTGCGGCGCCGGCGACGGCGGCGGCCGCCGCCGCGTTTGCCGGCGCCCCGGGAGCGGCGCCGAGGCGAGCCTTCGTCATCCTCGGGGCCGAGCAGAGTGTTCAGATCGAGATCGTTCATAGATGCGCTGGCCAATCTCCCGGCACTGCCCGCCAGGCGTCAAGCGGAACTGCCCAACCGGCTGGAGTCACCGAGCGAAACGGGGGAATCCGCCGGACGCACCACTCCGGCCGACGGGGATCACTCTGGGTAGCCATGCTAGGGGACGGAAAGAGGACGCATGCCCCGTTTTGGGGCTTTTGCGCGGGGACAGTGCGGGTCCCAACGAACATCAGCGTGTCCCGAGGTTCTTGTTCAACTCTTCCCGGTATCTCACGAACTCGCTCTCTTCGTTGGTGAATTTGGTGATTCTATGCGCGGGATCCGTGGTAACAAACCAGTGCCAATCGCCTTCAGCCGGGTTCAGGGCCGCCATCAGTGCCTTCTCGCCCGGATTGGCGATGGGGCCTGGGGGCAGCCCTTTGTGCCGGTAGGTGTTGTAGGGAGAGTTCACCTTGGTGTCGCTCTCCGTGACTTTCAGCGTCCGCCGGTTCTGCGCGTACAGCACCGTGCTGTCGATCTCCAACGGGGTGCCCTTCGCCAACCGGTTGTAGATCACCCTAGCGATCTTCGGGTAGTCCTCGTCAGTGCCGCCCTCGGCCTGGATCATGCTCGCCACCGTGACCACTTCGAGCGGCGTCAGGTTCACCTGCGCGGCCTGCTCCTCCAGGCCCACGTGACGGGCCGCGGCCTCGAACCGCTCGGCCATCGCCGCCAGCACGTCCACGGCGGTGTCGCCGGGCTCGATCTCGTACGTGGCGGGGAACAGGAAGCCCTCAAGCCCGGGAGCGTACTTGGGCAGGCCGACGAGGGCCTTGTCCACCTTGCGCAGCTCCTCTACCGGCAGCCCGGCCAGCTTGGCCAGCCGGCTGAACACCTCCTGGACCCGCAGCCCCTCGGGCACGGTCACCCGCCGCACCACCCGCGAGGCGGGCTTGAGCAGCAGGTCGAGCGCCGCCGCCGCGGCCATGCCCTTGCGCAGCCGGTAGTGTCCCGGCCGCAGCCGGTCGCTCACCGCGCGCTGCTCGGTCACGTTCACGAACGACTGCGCGCTCGCCACCACCCCGGCCTCGGCCAGCGCGGCCCCGATCGCGTACGCGCTCGACCCCGGCGTGATCCGCACCGTCACCGCGCCGTTGCCCGGCCCCTCGAAGTCATCAGGGCTCAGGTACGGCTTCACGACCGTGATGGCCCCCACACCAAGCGCCAGCACCCCGGCCAGCAACCCAGCCGACAGCACCCCCGCCTTCCGCCAAGCCTTCCGCCGCCCCGCAGCCACATCGTCCCCAGCGGCCTCCTCGGAAGGGGAACGAGAAGGAGGCCGAGAAGAGGGCTGGGAAGGAGGCTGCTCATCAGAGGCGCTCCCCCGCTCGGCCCCCGGCTCCGCCCCAGCAGCCGCCCACCGCTCAGCCCCCGGCTCCGCCGCAGCGGCAACCCGCTCCTCGGGATCCGGCTCAGACGCCGCCTCCGCCCCAGCGGCAACCCGCTCCTCGGGGTCCGGCTGCGCCGCGGCTGCGACCTGCCGATCGGGCTCGGCCATCCCGTCTCGACCGGCCTCGGCCGCGCGCCGCTCCTCGTAGCCGGGCCGCTCCTCGGGCGCGGTTCGGGCCTCGGGCTCTGGCTCTGTGCCCTCGGGCAGGTCTTCGCCGTCCTGGAAGGGGATCATGTCGCCGAGGTCGTCCTCGTCGCCCGGTGTCCTGTTCATGCGACCACCTCATCGGACACCCGATCGGAACGCTCCAAAGAGCCGCGAACAGCGGCCTCGGGACGGCACGTCCCGGCAGAGTCACTCGCCACGCGGCGCCGCGCGTTCCCGGAGGCCCGGTGTGCGTCTCGGAAGGAGTGGCGGGCGTGCTCGGAAGAGGGCAGCGCGAAAGTGATGGCCCGAGCAGCGGGCCACCCGTCACGGGATGTGGGCGTGGGCGCGCTCATGAGGCAGGTCCGTCGGCCGCGCGGGGCGGTTCGACGGGCCTGCCTGGTGGTCTCTCCGTGGCGCGCTCGGAGTCGAGCGCGTCCTGCAGCAGCACGACGGCCGCCGCCTGGTCGACGACGCCGCGCTGTTTCTTCGCCCGCACGCCGCTGGCCCGCAGGCCCTGCTGCGCGGTGACCGTGGTCAGCCGCTCGTCGAACAGGCGGACGGGCGTGGGCGCCAGCCGCGCGGCGAGCCTGGCGGCGAACTCGCGCGCCAGCCCCGCGGCCTGCCCCTCACGCCCGGACAGCGAGGTGGGCAACCCCACCACGACCTCGATCGCCTCGTGCTCGGCGGCGATCGCGGCGATGCGGTCGAGGTCGCCCTTGCCCCGCCGCACGGTCTCGACCGGCGTGGCCAGCAACCCGGACGGGTCGCTGCGCGCCACGCCGATGCGTACAGAACCGACGTCGACGCCGATCCGTGAACCGAACCTCATGTCAGCCGAGCTGCCCCACGATCGCGTCGTCAACCAGGCGCAGCGCGTCGCCGATCGCCTCCGGTCGTGTGCCGCCGCCCTGCGCGACATCGTCCTTGCCGCCACCGCCACCCCCAAGAGCCTTGGCGGCGACGCCGACCAGCCGTCCGGCCTTGAGCCCCCGCTCGCGCCCCGCCTCATTGACCGCGGCAACCACCACGGGCCGGTCGGAGGGGACGCCGACGATCACGATGACCGCCGGCCGGTCGGCCGGGAACCTGCCTCGTACATCAAGCGCGAGCTTACGCAGGTCATCGGCGCCGGTGCCATCAGGCGCGCGGTGTGTCACGACGGAGACGCCGCCCAGGTCACGGGCCTGCGACACCAGCTCGCCCGCCACCTGGAGCACCTGGGCGGAGCGCAGCCGCTCCAGCTCCTTCTCGGCGGTGCGCAACCGGGTGACGATGCCCTCGATGCGCTCGGGCAGCTCTTCGCGGCGCGCCTTGAGCTGCTCGCTGAGCTGGTTGACCAGCACGCTCTCGCGGGCGAGGAAGCGGAAGGCGTCGATGCCGACGAGGGCCTCGACGCGGCGCACGCCCGCGCCGACCGACTGCTCGCCCAGCACCTTGACCAGGCCGAGCTGGCCGGAGCTGTGGACGTGGGTGCCGCCGCACAGCTCGCGGGAGTAGTCGCCGATCTCGACCACGCGGACCTCGTCGCCGTACTTCTCGCCGAACATGGCCAGCGCGCCCATCGCCCGCGCCTCCGCCTGGGAGGTGTAGAAGGCGTTGACCTTGAGGTCGTTGATGAGCACGGCGTTGACTTCGTCCTCGACGTCGCGCAGCACGCTCGGCGGCACCGCGCCCGCCGCGGTGAAGTCGAAGCGGAAGCGGCCGGGTGAGTTCTCAGAGCCGGCCTGCGCCGCCGTCTCGCCGAGCGCGTTCTTGAAGCCGCGGTGGACGAGGTGGGTGGCGCTGTGGCTGCGCGAGATCGCGCGGCGCCGCTCGATGTCGATCTCCGCCTGCGCCTCGTCGCCGACCCGCAGCTCGCCGCTGCGGATCTTGCCGCGGTGCACGATGAGGCCCTTGAGCGGCGACTGCACGTCGACGACCTCGACCTCGGCCCCGCTCGTACGGATGACGCCCTGGTCGGCGAGCTGGCCACCGCCCTCGGCGTAGAACGGGGTGCGCTGCAGCACGACCTCGACCGTGCTGCCCGCGCCCGCCGCGGGGACGGGCAGGCCGTCGACGAGGATGCCGACGATGCGGGTGTCGGCCTCGGTCTCGTCGTAGCCGAGGAAGTCGACCTTGCCGGCGGACTCCAGCATCTGGCCGAACACGGAGATGTCGGCGTTGCCGGTCTTCTTCGCCGCCGCGTCGGCCTTGGCCGCCGCCCGCTGCTCCTTCATGAGCCGGCGGAAGCCCTCTTCGTCGACCTTGAGACCGTGCTCGGCCGCCATCTCCAGCGTCAGGTCGATGGGGAAGCCGTAGGTGTCGTGGAGCTTGAACGCCTGGTCGCCGGGGATCGTGGTGCCCGACTTGCGCTTGGTCTCCTCGACGGCGACGTCGAAGATCGCGGTGCCGGTGCGCAGCGTGCCGAGGAACGACGCCTCCTCGGCGTCGATGACCGCGTGGATCTGCGGCGCGTCGGCCTTGAGCTGGTCGTACTGCTCGCCCATCACGTTGATCGCGACGTCGGTCAGCTCGTGCATGTAGCGCTCGTCGCCGGAGCCGAGCAGGCGCAGGTTGCGGATCGAGCGGCGCAGGATGCGGCGCAGGACGTAGCCGCGGCCCTCGTTGCCGGGCAGCACGCCGTCGGCGACCAGCATGGTGCCGGTGCGCACGTGGTCGGCGATGACCCGCAGGCTCACGTCGGCGCGCTGGTCGCGCCCGTAGCGGGTCTTGGTGAGCTCGGCCGCCTTGTCGAGGATCTTGTAGGTGGTGTCGATCTCGTAGATGTTGTCGACGCCCTGCAGGATCGCCGCCATGCGCTCGAGGCCCATGCCGGTGTCGATGTTCTTGCTCGGCAGCTCGCCGGAGATGTCGAAGTCGGTCTTGGCCCGGACCGCGCTCAGCTGGTATTGCATGAACACGAGGTTCCAGACCTCGAGGTAGCGGTCCTCGTCGGCGACGGGGCCGCCCTCCTTGCCGTATTCGGGGCCGCGGTCGTAGTAGATCTCCGAGCACGGGCCGCCCGGGCCGGGCACGCCCATGTGCCAGTAGTTGTCCTCGAGGTCGCGGCGCTGGATGCGGTGCTCGGGCAGGCCGACCTTGTTGCGCCAGATGTCGTACGCCTCGTCGTCCTCGAGGTAGACCGTCGCCCACAGCTTGTCCTCGGGGAAGCCGAAGCCGCCGTCGGACTCGGACCTGGTGAGCAGCTCCCACGCGTAGGGGATCACCTCGGCCTTGAAGTAGTCGCCGAAGGAGAAGTTGCCCAGCATCTGGAAGAACGTCGCGTGCCTGGTGGTCTTGCCGACCTCGTCGATGTCGGGCGTGCGGACGCACTTCTGGGCGGTGGCAAGCCGTGACCCCGGAGGCCTGCGCTGCCCCAGGAAGTACGGCTTGAACGGCACCATACCCGCGTTGACCAGGAGAAGCGTCGGGTCCTCAGCGATCAGGCTGGCCGAGGGCACGATGGTGTGCCCACGCTCCTCGAAGAAGCGCAGGAAGCGGCGCGCGATCTCTGCCGACTCCATGGTGGCCATCCTTTGCTGTAGTCAGTCGTGTTGTCGTGTTCGTCGAGCCGCCCGCCGTCGGCGGGCGAGCGTCATCCGGCGTTTTCAGCCTTGTCGAGGCCGAACCGGGCGCGCAACTCGGTTTCGCGCTCCGCGGCCTCGCCGAGCGCGTCGTGAGTAAAGTCTCTCACCTGCCGGAGCATGCCCGCGGCGCCGTCGGCCGTCCGCCGGGCGACGTGGTCGGGGTGGAGGGCCTGCAGGCGGCGCATCACCCAGAAGGCGAGGAACGCGCCCAGCGAGACGTAGAACATGCGTCTGATCATCGTGCGCGCTCCTGAACCCGGCTCCTGCTCGTCCGCACGGGGCGGCGCGGCCGGCGGGCCTCGATGGCCCTGCGCAGGCCGTAGCTCAGGGAGGACACCTTGATCAGCGGACCGGTGAAGATGGTCTGCGTGACCGCGCTCAGCTTGGCCGCGTGGCCGCTGACCTGCTTGACGTCCTTGGCGATGGCCTCGACGGCGACGAGCTGCCTGTTGGTCTCGTTGACCGTCACGCTGACGTCGTCGAGCAGCGGCGCCAGGCGCTTGTTCAGGTCGGAGACCGCCTTGGTGGTCTCGTTGAGCAGCCGGGCGAGCTTGACGAGCACCATGGCCATGACGCACACCAGGACCACCCAGCCCGTGGCGGCGATCAGCCCGGCGACCTCTCCAGCGGTAAGCATCCGCGCATCTCCCTACGTACGCTGGGCCGGAACGTCAAGACCCTATCGCGTTCGGGTGACAACGTTAGTGCGGAAAGCTCCCCCGATCAGGCAGCCACGTCGGCTCCCCGGGTCCGCGCCGCCGCTCGCATGAGGGCGCGCGCGGCCCGGATCTCGGGCGCCACCAGCCGTTCCGGCATCGCCATGGCCGCCGCGCGCAGCGCCCTGAGCGCCGCGCCCGCCGCATATCCGGCGGCCGCGTCGCCGGGGCAGCCGTACATGCTCCTGGCCCAGCCGGGCAGCGTGGCGAACGCGAGCGCGCCGACGGCGGGCAGGGTGCCGGGCCGCAGCGAGAGCGGCGGGGTGACGACGAGGCGCAGCAGCTCGCGTGCCTCGTCGGTGGCGGACAGGTGGGCGCGCATCCCGGTGAGGTGGTCGTCCAGCTCGCCTGCGGTGCCCGGCACGTCGGTGAGGCCGGCGAGGGACGCGGCGCGGCGCTGCTCGGCCACGTACGCGTCCCGCTCCCCCGCCGTCAGCGCCACCCCCGACAGCCGGGCGACCTGCAGGTGGGACGCCACTTCGGCGCAGTGCACCCAGCGCAGGTTCTCCGGCTCGTCCAGCCGGAACAGCGTGCCCGTCGCGGTGTCGAGCCCGACGAGGCGGGCGTGCACCTCGCGGGCCCGCTCGTACGCCTCCTCGGCCTGCTCACGCGTCCCGAACGTGCGCAGGGCGACGAAGCCGAGCCGCCGCCGCAGGTGCGCCCTGACCGCCTCGGCGTCGTCGAGCAGGTGGTTCTGGACGACGCCGCGGATCGTGCGCGGGTGCAGGGCCTGGAGCTGGAAGGCGCGTACGGCCGCCGGCCAGGTGGGCGTCTCGGCGTGGACACGCCAGGTGATCGATCGGGGGCCGAACAGGCCGCCGCCGGGGGTCACGGTCGGCTTCACAACGATCGTGATTCCCCGTGATCGCCAGACTTAGTACCACTTTGGACGATTCGCCGGCGAAGGTGTCACGACCCCCTGAGGAAGTCGCGGATCTTCGCCCACCGCTCGGCCACCGGCGCCTCGGCCCCGTGGCGGGTCGGCTGGTAGTAGCGCCGCTCGCGCACCTGCTCGGGCGCGTAGTCCTGGCGCACGAGCCCATGGTCGTAGTCGTGGGGGTAACGGTAGCCGTCGCCGTGGCCCAGCTTGGCGGCCCCGGCGTAGTGGGCGTCGCGCAGGTGGCCGGGCACCTGGCCGATCAGCCCCTTGCGGACGTCGCCGATCGCCGCCCCGATGGCCTTGACGACGGCGTTGGACTTGGGCGCGGTGGCGCAGTGGATGACCGCGTGGGCCAGGTTGATCTGCCCCTCGGGCAGCCCGATGAGCTGCACCGCCTGCGCGGCGGCCACGGCGGTCTGCAGGCAGGTGGGATCGGCCAGGCCGACGTCCTCGGAGGCGAAGATGACGATGCGGCGGGCGATGAAGCGCGGGTCCTCGCCGGCCTCGATCATGCGGGCGAGGTAGTGGAGCGCCGCGTCGGCGTCGGAGCCGCGCATCGACTTGATGAACGCGCTGATGACGTCGTAGTGCTGGTCGCCCTGCCGGTCATAGCGTACGGCGGCCTTGTCGACGGCCTTCTCCACCACCTCCACGGTGATGTCGTCGGCCAGCAGCGCCGCCGCCTCCAGGTAGGTGAGCGAGCGCCGCGCGTCGCCGCCCGCCAGGCGCACGAGGTGGTCGAGCGCCTCGGGCGCGAGCGTGTTGCGCCCGCCGAGCCCGCGCGGGTCTGACACGGCCCGCTTCAGCACCGTCCGCACGTCGTCGTCGGTCAGCGACTCCAGCGTGAGCAGCAGCGAGCGGGACAGCAGCGGCGAGATGACCGAGAAGAACGGGTTTTCCGTGGTGGCGCCGATGAAGGTGACCCAGCGGTTCTCCACGGCCGGCAGCAGGGCGTCCTGCTGGGCCTTGTTGAAGCGGTGCACCTCGTCGACGAACAGCACGGTCTGGCGGCCGGTCATGCCGAGCTCGCGGCGCGCCGAGTCGATGGCGGCGCGGACGTCCTTCACCCCGGCGGAGACGGCCGAGACCTCGACGAAGCGGCGCTCGGTGACATTGGAGACCACGTAGGCGAGCGTGGTCTTGCCGGTGCCGGGCGGCCCCCACAGGAACAGCGACATAGGAGCCTCGCTCTCGACCAGGCGCCGCAGCGGGGTGCCCGACCCGAGCAGATGCCGCTGGCCGATCACCTCGTCGAGCGTGCGCGGACGCATGCGCACGGCGAGCGGCTGCGGGGTGGCCTCCTCGGCCGCCGAATCGAACAGGCTATCCACAACGCGAGATTACACGCTGCGGCAGGCCCGCTAGGACCACACGGCCCTGGCTCCCGAGTCCCCGGCCTGGAAGACGTAGGAGGCGGCCACGGCGGCCAGCACGATCGTCAGCGCCGCGAGGACGATCGTGACGGGCCGGCCGAAGCGGTCGCCCGACAGGGAGGCGCGGGCGGGGCGGGAGGCGTACACGAGGAGCAGCGCGGACGCGCCGAGCCCGAGCACGGACAGCAGCAGCGGCAGGGCGAAGCCCTCGTGCGCGGAGATGCGCGCCGCCATCTCGCCCTCGACCTCGCCGAACCTGGCCTCCTTGAGGCTCTCGCCGCTCTGCCTGGCGACGAACACGGCAGCGGGCGCCGCCAGGGAGAGCAGCACGACGGCCCACGCGGTGGAGGGACGCCAGCGGGGCACGAGCGCGTACGCGAGCGCGACGACGACGAGCAGCGGCGTGAGCACGACGGCGAAGTGGACGATCAGGGGGTGGGCCGGAAGGCCGAGGATCTCGTCGAACATGGGGACTCCTTGGTTCTCCTTCACTTACGGTCCGCGCCGCCTGCTGGTTCGCGGCCTCAGCGGTCGCTTCGCTCGGCTTTCGCCACTTACGTCCGTCACATATCGAAGGCCGGTAGCATTCGCGGAGTTGTTTGGTCATACCTTGGCAAAGACGAGAGGACATAGCGGTGAGCGGCGACGACCGCCAGAGCGAAGAGGACCGCCAGAAAGAGCTGGCGCGGGAGCACAAGGAACGGCAGGCGAAGCGCGCCGCCGCGACGACCGCCAAGGCGAGGCGGAACACCTTCATCGGCGCGGCCGTGGCTGTCGTCGTGGTCGCGGGCGGCATCTTCGCGGCGACCACCTTGGTCGACAACGAGCCCGACGAGGCTTCGGCGCAGGCGAGCCCCTCGGCCAGCGCCAGCACTCCGGCGACGCCCGAGACGCCCACTCCGACCAGGACCGGCCCCGTGACGTGCACGTACAAGCGGGACAAGTCGGTGCCCAACAAGTTCGTGGGCCTGCCGCCCAAGAAGCCGAACTTGAAGCTCAAGAAGATGACGATCGAGCTGAACCGCGGCACCGTCGTCGTCGACCTGATGACGAACGAGGCGCCGTGCGCGGTCAACTCGCTGAACTTCCTGTCGCGGAAGAAGTTCTACAACGACATGAAGTGCCACCGGCTGGTGACGCCCGAGGTGTCCGGCGTGCACATGCTGCAGTGCGGTGACCCGCTGGCCAAGGCCGACGGCAAGAACCCGACCGACGGCCAGGGCACCGCGGGCTACGTCTACGGCGACGAGAACTTCGAGATCCCGGTCGGCAAGGGCGTGGTGTTCATGACCCAGCCGGGTGACGCGGCCGGGCAGAACAACAGCCAGTTCGCGATCTCGCTGTCCAACGAGAACATGCAGATCGGCTCGGGCTACTCGGTCGTCGGCATGGTCAGCGAGGGCATGGAGATGCTGGAGGGCCTGGCCACCAGCCCCAAGGACCTGATCGTCAACGAGGCCGACATCACCGGCGACGGCGGCACCACCGCACCGCGCAAGCCGGTCATCATCAAGCGCATCACCTTCTCCTGACGCGCGGTCCTCGCCCGCATGGGAAAACGGCCCGGGCGCCCCTTCGCGGGGCGCCCGGGCCGTCCTCATTCGCGGGACTACGCCTGCTTGGGCGCGGCGTCCACGCCCGCCTCCTTGCGCTGCTCCGTCGTGATCGGCGTGGGCGCGCCGGTCAGCGGGTCGAAGCCGGAGGCCGTCTTCGGGAACGCGATCACGTCGCGGATCGAGTCGCCGCCCGACAGCAGCATGCAGATGCGGTCCCAGCCGTAGGCGATGCCGCCGTGCGGGGGCGGGCCGTACTTGAACGCCTCGAGCAGGAAGCCGAACTTGCTCTCCGCCTCCTCCTTGGAGATGCCGAGCACGTCGAAGACGCGCTGCTGCATCTCGGCCCGGTGGATACGGATCGAGCCGCCGCCGATCTCCATGCCGTTGCAGACCATGTCGTAGGCGTAGGCCAGCGCCTCGCCAGGGTGGTCCTGGAAGTTGTCGGCCCACTCCGGCTTCGGCCCGGTGAACGGGTGGTGCACGGCCGTCCAGCCGCCCTCGCCGTCCTCCTCGAACATGGGCGCGTCGACGACCCACAGGAACGACCACTGCGACTCGTCGATCAGGTCGCAGCGCCGGCCGATCTCCAGCCGGGCCGCGCCGAGCAGGTCGCGGGCGGCGTTCTTGGCGCCGGCGGCGAAGAAGATGGCGTCGCCCGGCTGCGCGCCGACCTTGCCGGCCAGCCCGGACAGCTCCTGCTCCGACAGGTTCTTCGCGACCGGGCCGCCGAGCGTGCCGTCCTCCTGGACGAGCACGTAGGCCAGGCCCTTGGCGCCGCGCGAGCGGGCCCACTCCTGCCAGCCGTCGAGCTCCTTGCGGGTCTGCGAGGCCCCGCCGGGCATGACGACGGCGCCGACGTAGTCGGCCTGGAAGACGCGGAACGAGGTGCCGGAGAAGTAGTCGGTCATCTCGACGAGCTCCTGGCCGAAGCGCAGGTCGGGCTTGTCGGAGCCGTAGCGGGCCATCGCGTCGGCGTACGTCATGCGCGGCAGCGGGGTCGGCAGCTCGTAGCCGGCGATCTCCTTCCACAGCCGGCCGATCAGCTTCTCGCCGACCTCGATGACGTCCTCCTGGTCGACGAACGACATCTCGACGTCGATCTGGGTGAACTCCGGCTGCCGGTCGGCCCGCAGGTCCTCGTCGCGGTAGCACTTGGCCAGCTGGTAGTAGCGCTCGAGGCCGGCCACCTGCAGCAGCTGCTTGAACAGCTGCGGCGACTGCGGCAGGGCGTACCAGTTGCCCGGCTGCAGGCGCACCGGCACCAGGAAGTCGCGCGCGCCCTCGGGCGTGGAGCGGGTCAGGGTGGGCGTCTCGACGTAGACGAAGCCGAGCTCGTGCATCACCTCGTTGGCGAGGTAGGTCGCCTTGGAGCGGGTGCGCATCGCCTTGGCCACCTGCTGCCGGCGGATGTCGAGGTAGCGGTATTTGAGCCGCGCCTCCTCCGACACCCCCACGTTGCCCTCGATCGGGAACGGCAGCGGCGCCGACTCGCTCAGCACCTCGACCGTGTCGGCCACCACCTCGATGGCGCCGGTGGGCAGCTCGGGGTTCTCGTTGCCCTCGGGCCGCACCCTGACCTTGCCGACGACCTGCACGCAGTATTCGGCGCGCAGGTCGTGGGCGTGGTCCTCCTCGCGGAAGACCACCTGCGCCGAGCCCGAGGCGTCGCGCAGGTCGATGAAGACGACACCGCCGTGGTCACGGCGGCGCGCCACCCATCCTGCGAGCGTCACCTGCTGCCCGGCGTGCTCCTCGCGGAGCGACCCGGCGGTATGCGTGCGGATCACTGCACTTTCCCTTCATGCGGATGAGTGAGGGGAGGCAGCGGCCCTGGCTCGCCGGTCACTGCACCTTCCCCTTCAAGACGTCGACGACCTTGGCCAGCGGCACCTCGGTCTGCTCGGCGGTGGCCAGGTCCTTCACTTGCACGGCCTCGGCGGCCAGGTCACGCTCGCCCAGGATCAGCGCGAACGCGGCGCCCGAGCGGCCGGCGCCCTTCATCGCGCCCTTGAGCCCCTTGCCGCCGAAGGCCATGTCGGCGCTGAGCCCGGCCGCGCGCAGCTCGTCGATGAGCAGGAACATGCGGCGCCGGGCGTCGTCACCCAGCGGGACACCGTACACCTGCACGCGCTCGTGTGCCGCGTCGTCGCCGAGCAGGCCCTCGGCCTCCATGGCCAGGAACGTGCGGTCGACGCCGAGCGCCCAGCCGACGCTGGGCAGCGGCGGCCCGTCGAGCATCTCGCTGAGCCCGTCGTAGCGGCCGCCGCCGCCGACGGCCGACTGCGAGCCGAGCCCGTCGTGGACGAACTCGAACGTGGTGCGGGTGTAGTAGTCGAGGCCGCGCACCAGGCGCGGGTCGTCCTCGAAGGCGACGCCGGAGGCGCTCAGCAGGGCGCGCACCTCCTCGTGGTACGCCCGGCACTCGGCGCACAGGTGGTCGACCACCAGCGGCGCGCCGGCCAGCTGGGCCTGCACCTCGGGCCGCTTGTCGTCGAGCACCCGCAGCGGGTTGATCTCGATGCGGGCCCTGGTGTCGGCGTCGAGGTCGAGCCCGCGCAGGAACTCCTGCAGCGCTGCGCGGTAGGCGGGCCGGCAGTTCTTGTCGCCGAGCGAGTTGAGCAGCAGCCGCACGTCGCGCAGCCCGAGCGAGGCGAAGCCGCGCGCGCCGAGCACGATCAGCTCGGCGTCGAGCGCGGGGTCCTCGGCGCCCAGCGCCTCCGCGCCGACCTGCCAGAAGTGACGGTAGCGGCCCTTCTGGGCGCGCTCGTAGCGGAACTGGCTGCCGGAGTACCACAACTTCACCGGCAGCTGCCCGGTGTGCAGGTTGTGCTGGAGCACCGCACGGACCACCGAGGCGGTGCCCTCGGGGCGCAGCGTCAGCGAGCGGCCCGCCTTGTCGGGGAAGGTGTACATCTCCTTGGAGACGATGTCGGTCGACTCGCCTACGCCCCTGGCGAACAGCTGGGTGTCTTCGAAGACCGGCGTCTCGATGTAGCCGTAGCCGGCGAGGCGCAGCGGCGCGGCCAGCGCCTCGCGTACGGCGAGGACCCGCTCGGAGCGGGGTGGCAGCCAGTCGAAGGTGCCTTTCGGTGCTTGGAAGCTCATTAGATCCCTCGTGTGGGACCGGCGTGCGGCGCTGCTTCCTTGAGATATGGGTTGGTCGCGCGCTCGCGGCCGATCGTGGTCTGTGGTCCGTGGCCCGGCAGGACGACCGTATCGTCCGGCAGCGGCAGACACTTGGTAGCCAGGCTGCTCAGGATGGTCGTGTAGTCGCCGCCGGGAAGATCGGTGCGGCCGATGGAGCCGGCGAACAGCAGGTCGCCCGAGAACATGATCTCGTCGCCGGGCAGCCGGAAGCTCACCGACCCCCTGGTATGGCCTGGCGTGTGATCGACCACGAGCTCCAGCCCCGCGAGCGGCAGCACGGCGCCGTCGGACAGCTCGCGCACGTCGTCGGGCTCGCTCAGCGTGAGGCCGCCGAACAGCGACGCGCTGGTGTCGGACCAGCCCGCGGCCGGGTCGCTCAGCAGGTGGCGGTCGTCGGGGTGGATCCAGGCGGGCACGTCGCGCGCGCCGCAGACGGGGGCCACCGACCAGACGTGATCGAGGTGGCCGTGGGTGAGCAGGACGGCGACGGGCTTGAGCCGGTGCTCGCGCAGCAGCTCGTCGAGCCCCTCGACGGCGTCCTGACCAGGATCGACGATGACGCACTCCTCGCCGGCCGCGGGCGCGACTACGTAACAATTGGTCTGGAAGGCCCCTGCGGGGAAGCCGGCGATGAGCATCTGCCTCAGGTGATCTCGTCGAAAAGCCAATGGGAATGTAACCGAAGGGTACCGGTGCGGGTCGCCGGGCTGCGAATCATTACCCGTTGGCCGATACGATTCGCCCACCTCAGTTGATTGACTATGGGAGGCAAAGCGGTGGCCACGGGGAAGGACCGGCAGAAGCAGCTGGCACGCGAGCACTACGAGCGGCAGATGCAGCGCCGCATCGAGCGCGAGCAGAAGGCCAAGCGCACGGCGATCATCGGCTCCACCGCGGGCGTGGTGGTCGTGGTCGGCGGCATCGTGGCCGCGGTCGCGCTGCTCGGGGGCAACGACCCGGGCACCGAGGCGGCCGCCTCGCCGTCCGCGACGGCCGCGGAGACCGCACCGGCGTCGGAGAACACGGGGCCGAAGCCCTACGACGCGGCGACGGGCACGTGCGACTACGTCAAGGACACCTCAGGCGGTCAGGTCAAGGACGTCGGCATGCCGCCGGCCAAGGTCACGACCGAGCCCGCCACGAAGAAGATGACGATCGACACCAACCTCGGTGAGATCGTCGTCGAACTGAACAACGCCAAGGCTCCCTGCACCACCAACTCGCTGGAGTTCCTGGCGAAGAAGAAGTACTACGACGGCAGCAAGTGTCACCGGCTCGGCAGCGACAAGTTCCCCATGCTGCAGTGCGGCGACCCGACCGCCAAGGCCGACGGCAAGAGCCAGGACGGCTCGGGCGGCCCCGGTTACGTCATGGCCGAGGAGAACCTCCAGGGCGCCCAGTACAAGCGCGGCGTGATGGCGATGGCCAAAACCTCCGCGCCGGGCAGCACGGGCAGCCAGTTCTTCCTCGTTTACGGCGACATCGGCCTCACCCCGGATTACACGCCGGTGGGTACGATCACCAAGGGGCTCGACATCCTGGACAAGGTGAACAAAGCAGGCGTGATCGCCGACGCGGGAGATGGGACAGGAGCACCTAAGCAAACCGTCGAAATCAAAGACGTGACAATCGCCGGCAAGAGCTGACGTAATACAAACTAGGGACGAAGTAGTCCCGAAGGGTCTGATGGATAGTGCGGGAGGACACGGTGAGCACCGACCCGTGGGGCCGGGTAGACGACGACGGCACCGTCTACGTGCGTACGGCTGAGGGAGAGCGGGCCGTCGGCTCCTGGCAGGCCGGTGAACCCGAAGAGGCACTGGCCTACTTCCATCGCAAGTACGACGAGCTGGCCGGTCAGGTCCAGCTCCTCGAACAGCGCGTCAGGGGCACCGACCTCGCTCCGGCCCAGGCCGAGTCCGGCATCGCCAAGCTGCGCGAAGCCGTGGCCGACGCCCACGCCGTCGGCGACCTGGCCGCGCTGACGGCCAGGCTCGACGGGCTGACCGAGCTGGTGGCCCAGCGCCGCGAGGAGGTCAAGGCGGCGCGCGAGCAGGCACGGGCCGAGGCCAGGGCGGTCAAGGAGCGGATCGTCGGCGAGGCGGAGCGCATCGCCGAGGAGACCACCCACTGGAAGTCGGGCGGCGAACGGCTGCGCCAGCTCGTGGAGGAGTGGAAGGCGGCCGACCGCATCGACCGCGCCACCGAGGCCACGCTGTGGAAGCGGCTGTCGGCGGCGCGCACGGCGTTCGCCAAGCGGCGCAAGGCGTACTTCGCGGGGCTCGACGAGCAGCGCGAAGGCGTGCGCGCGGAGAAGGAGCGCATCGTCGCCGAGGCCGAGGCGCTGGCCGGCTCCACCGACTGGGGCCCCACGGCGGCGGTCTACCGCGAGCTCATGCAGCAGTGGAAGAACGCCGGGCGGGCCTCGCGCGAGGCCGAGGACGAGCTGTGGGCCCGCTTCAAGGCCGCCCAGGACCAGTTCTTCCAGGCGCGCTCGGCGGTGTTCGCCGAGCGCGACGCCTCGCTGGCGGCCAACGCGGTGGTCAAGGAGGAACTGCTGGCCGAGGCCGAGAAGATCCTGCCGGTGACCGACGCGCGCACCGCCAGGGCCGCGCTGCGCAGCATCCTGGAGCGCTGGGAGGCCGCGGGCCCCGTGCCGCGCGACCAGCGCGACCGCCTGGAGGGCGGGCTGCGCCGGGTGGACGAGGCCGTGCGCAAGGCCGAGGACGCCGAGTGGAAGCGCTCCAACCCCGAGGCGAGGGCGCGCGCCCAGAGCACCGTCGACCAGCTGCGCACCTCCATCGAGCAGCTGGAGAAGCGCCTGGACAAGGCGCAGGCCGCGGGCCGGGCGAAGGACGTCAAGGAGGCCGAGGAGGCGCTCACCGCCCGCCGTTCCTGGCTGGCGGAGGCGGAGCGCACGCTGGCCGAGTTCAGCTGATCCGGCGCGGGGTCCCTGCTCACGAGGGCCCCTCGCCGGTCGCCATGCGGGCCGCCGTCGCCGAATCGGGCGGCGTGCGACGGGGCCCGCGATCTAGGCTGTGCGGCATGGATCCCGTCACCGCCGCGCGCGCCTTCGTCGAAGAGACGTTCCCGGGAGCCCTGTACGCCTTCGTCGGCGGCAGCGTGCTCACCGAGCGCCGCACCAGCACCTCCGATCTCGACATCATCGTGGTGCTCGACGGTCTCGACCGCCCCTACCGCGAGAGCCTGCGCTGGCGTGCCTGGCCGATCGAGCTGTTCGCGCACAGCGAGACCAGCCTGGCGGCCTACATCGAGCGCGACTTCGCGGCCCGCAGGCCGACGCTGGCCCGCATCTGCTCCGAGGGCGCGGTGCTGACCGACAGGACCGGCGGCCGGGCCAGCGACCTGCAGGCGGCCCTGGGCGAGCGGGTCTCGGCCGGTCCCGGCGGTCAGCCCGCCGGGCAGTCGGAGCGGGCCCGCTACGTGCTGTCCGACCTGCTCGACGACCTGGCCGGCGCCACCGACCCGGGCGAGGCGGCGTTCATCGGCTGGGAGGTCGTGCAGGCCACCGCCAGGGCGGCGCTCGGCGCGGGCGGCAGGTGGCAGGGCACCGGCAAGTGGCTGCTGCGCGAGCTGCGCGCCCACGACCCCGAGCTGGCCGACGAGCTGCTGAAGGTGCACGACGACCCCGTACGCCTGACCGCCGTCGCCACGCGTGTGCTCGAACGGGCCGGAGGACGCCTCTGGGAGGGCTACCGGGACCAGGGTGACCCCTTCCACCAGACCCTGCGTCACGTGGCCGCAGGAGAGCTCTCCGGTGAGACGGCGCAGAGCTCAGGCATGCGGCGCCTGGCCGCCGTCAGCGGCGCCACCACCGGCTCCTCACGGCTGTGGATGGGCCAGACGCACGTCGCGCCCGCCACCCGCTCCTCCGACCACCACCACGGCGCCTCGGAGACCGCCATCTACGTCGTCAGCGGCACGCCGTCGTTCGTGTTCCTGGAGGACGACAGGGAGACCCGCATCGACGCGCGGCCCGGCGACTACGTGTTCGTGCCGCCTTACGTGCCGCACCGAGAGGAGAATCCCGACCCCTCGCGGGAAGCGGTCGTGGTGATCGCGCGCAGCACGCAGGAGGCCATCGTGGTCAACCTGCCGGGCCTGCGCCGCTGAGCCGCCAACGCCGAGCCGCCAACGCTGAGCCGTCAACGCCGAGCCGTCAACGCCGAGCCGTCAGTTGCCCGCGCCGCTGACCCGGTAGACGTCGAAGACGCCCTGGATGCTGCGCACGGCCTTGAGCACGTGGCCGAGGTGCTTGGGGTCGCCCATCTCGAAGGTGAACTTGCTGATCGCCACCCGGTCGCGCGAGGTCGTGACCGACGCGCTCAGGATGTTGACGTGCTGGTCGGAGAGCGTGCGGGTGACGTCGGACAACAGCCGGGGCCGGTCGAGCGCCTCGACCTGGATGGCCACCAGGAACACGCTGTCGTCGCTCGGCGACCAGCTCACCTCGACCAGCCGGTCGGGCTGCTCCCGCAGCTGCTGCACGTTCGTGCAGTCGGCCCGGTGCACCGAGACGCCGTGGCCACGGGTGACGAAACCGACGATCTCGTCGCCCGGCACGGGGGTGCAGCACTTCGACAGGCGTACCCAGACGTCGGCGTCGCCCGCCACCACCACGCCGGCGCCGCCACCGCCGCGCGGGCGGCCGCGCAGCCGGGTCGGCAGCGAGGTCTCGGCGATGTCCTCCTCGGCGCTGTCGACCCCGCCGATCGAGGCCACCAGCTTCTGCACCACCGACTGGGCCGCGATGTGGCCCTCGCCGACCGCCGCGTAGAGCGCGGAGACGTCGGGATATCGCAGGTCGCGGGCCAGCGCCAGCAGCGCCTCGCCGGACATCAGGCGCTGCAGCGGCAGGCCCTGCTTGCGCATCGCCCGGCCGATGGCCTCCTTGCCCGCCTCGATCGCGGTCTCGCGGCGCTCCTTCGAGAACCACTGCCGGATCTTGTTGCGGGCCCTGCCCGACTTGACGAACTTCAGCCAGTCGCGCGACGGCCCCGCGTCGGGCGACTTGGAGGTGAAGATCTCCACCGTGTCGCCGTTGCCGAGCCGCGACTCCAGCGGCACCAGCCGGCCGTTGACCCGGGCGCCGATGCAGCGGTGGCCCACCTCGGTGTGCACCGCGTAGGCGAAGTCGACCGGCGTGGCGCCCTCGGGCAGCGCGATGACCTGGCCCTTGGGGGTGAAGACGTAGACCTCGGAGACCGACAGGTCGAAGCGCAGCGACTCGAGGAACTCGCCCGGGTCGGAAGTCTCCTTCTGCCAGTCGAGGAGCTGGCGCAGCCAGGCCATGTCGCTGCCCGGCTTGACCTTGCCCGTGGGGCCCGGGCTGCCGACCTCCTCTTTGTACTTCCAGTGCGCGGCGACGCCGTATTCGGCCCTGTGGTGCATCGCGTGGGTGCGGATCTGCAGCTCGACCGGCTTGCCCTCGGGACCGATCACCGTGGTGTGCAGCGACTGGTACATGTTGAACTTGGGCATCGCTATGTAGTCTTTGAACCGCCCTGGCACCGGGTTCCACCTCGCGTGGATGGTACCGAGCGCGGCATAGCAGTCGCGTACGGAGTCGACCAGCACGCGGATGCCCACCAGGTCGTAGATGTCGTCGAACGCGACGTCGCGGGCGATCATCTTCTGGTAGACCGAGTAGTAGTGCTTCGGCCGGCCCTTGACCACCGCGCGGATCTTCGCCTCGCGCAGGTCGCCCGAGACCTTCTCGATGACCTCCTGCAGGAACAGGTCACGGCGCGGCGCCCGCTCCGAGACCATGCGCGCGATCTCGTCGTAGCGCTTGGGGTAGAGCATGGCGAACGCGAGGTCCTCAAGCTCCCACTTGATCGTGTTCATGCCCAGGCGGTGGGCCAGCGGGGCGAAGATCTCCAGCGTCTCGCGCGACTTCTGGTGGCGCTTGTGCTCGGGGAGGTAGCGCATCGTGCGCATGTTGTGCAGCCGGTCGGCCAGCTTGATGATCAGCACCCGGATGTCGCGCGACATCGCCACGACCATCTTGCGCACGGTCTCGGCCTGCGCCGCGTCGCCGAACTTCACCTTGTCGAGCTTGGTGACGCCGTCGACCAGCGACGCGATCGTGTCGCCGAAGTCGCCCCGCAGCTCGTCGAGCGAGTAGGCGGTGTCCTCGACCGTGTCGTGCAGCAGCGCTGCGCACAGCGTCTCGTCGTCGGTGCCGAGCTCGGCCAGGATCGTCGCGACGGCCAGCGGGTGGGTGATGTAGGGGTCGCCCGACTTCCGCTTCTGGTCGCGGTGGTGGTAGGCGGCCACGTCGTAGGCGCGCTCGATCACCCGCAGGTCGGCCTTGGGGTGGGTGGCGCGGACCGTACGGAACAGCGGCTCCAGCACGGGATTCATCGCCCCACCCCCAAAACGCCTGCGGCGCACCGACGGTACACCGGGCGTCTCCGCATTGCCGGAGTCGGTTACGTCGGGCGCGACCACATCACGGGGCACACAGACTCCTCACGCAGTGGCTCCTCACGTTCGAGTCCAGATCCCCCCAGTGTATCCAGGCAGGAAACCTGGGCCGCCGCGGGCGGGCTCAGACGATCACAAGGGAGTGCAACCGCTCTCCCCCGAGGCGCTCACGTCCCTTCAGGAAGGCCAGCTCCATCAGCACGGCGATGCCGACGACCTCGGCGCCCGCCCTCTTCACCAACTCGACGGCCGCCTTCGCGGTGCCGCCCGTGGCCAGCACGTCGTCGACCACGAGCACCCGGTCGCCGGGCGCGAACGCGTCGCGGTGCACCTCGATCGTCGCGGAGCCGTACTCCAGATCGTAGGACTCCTCCAGCGTGGCGGCGGGCAGTTTCCCCTTCTTGCGCACCGGTACGAATCCCGCGCCCGCCCGGTAGGCCACCGGCGCCGCCAGGATGAAACCGCGCGCCTCGATGCCCACGATCTTGTCCGCCTGGTGCAGCCCGGCCAGCTCGTCCACCACGGCGGCCATCGCCACCGGGTCGGCCAGCAGCGGGGTGATGTCCTTGAACATGACCCCCGGCTTGGGGTAGTCGGGCACGTCCCTGATCCGGTCGAGGATCGTCGTGCTCAGCTCGCTCATGGTCATCCCTTCTCCGCCGGCCGTGTGCCGGGCTCCATGATGGTGCATATCGGGCCCTGACCCGTACGCGGAGCTCTCAGCGGCCCTGTGAGGCCCTCGCGGCCTCGTGGCGCACAGGCAGAGGCGCCCCCGCCCCTTGCCGGGGCGAGGGCGCCTGTTGAGCCCGTCGTACGAGCGGGTCAGCCCTTGGCTACGGCCGCGCTTTTGGGGCCTTTCTTGTTGCCGCCTCCGGTGGAGGCCAGCCTCTTGGCGATGGCCTGGTACTTCGGCTCGCGCTCCTTCAGCGTCACCAGCAGCGGCGTGGCGACGCACAGCGAGGAGTACGTACCGACGATCATGCCGACGAACAGCGCCAGCGACAGGTCCTTCAGCGTGCCCGCGCCGAGCAGCGTGGTGCCGATGAACAGGATCGCCGCCACCGGCAGGATCGCGACGAGCGAGGTGTTCAGCGACCTGATCAGCGTGTGGTTGAGCGCGTTGTTGGCCGCCATCGAGTAGGTCTGCTTCGAGGTGTGGCCCAGCTTGGCCGTGACCTCCTTGATCATGTCGAACACCACGACCGCGTCGTAGAGCGAATAACCGAGGATGGTCAGGAAGCCCAGCAGCGTGGCCGGCGTGACCTCGAAGCCCGACCAGGCGTAGATGCCGGCCGTGATGACGAGGTCGTGGATGAGCGCGACGATCGCCGCCAGCGCCATCTTCGGCTCGAACGCCATCGACAGGTACAGGATGATCGCCAGCATGAACACGCCCAGGCCGATCCACGCCTTCTGCGACACCTCACCGCCCCAGGACGGGCCGATGGCCTGGATGCTCACCTGGTCGGCCGGGACGCTGAAGTCCTTCGCGATGGCGCTCTGCACCTGCGACCTGGTGTCCTCCGGCAGGCTCTCGGTGGTCGCCCGCCAGCCGTCGGTGCCGGCCTGCTGGACGATCACCTGGTGCACGCCCTCCTCCTGGACGGACGTACGCACCTGCTCGACGGTGGCGTGCTGGGCCTTGAACGAGAAGATCGTGCCGCCCTTGAACTCCACACCCAGGTTGAGCCCGTGGATGATCAGCCCGGCCAGCGACACCAGCAGCAGCAGGCCGGACAGGCTGTACCACAGCCGCCATTTGCCGACGAAGTCGACGTCGATCTCGCCGCGATAGAGGCGACGCCCCAGTCCCATCTCAGGCCTCCTGCGGAGTGGTCTTGTGGCCGGCCGCCTCGCTCATGCGCTCGGAGTCGAGCCCCGACAGCGGATGCCCCTTGGCGAAGAACTTGAGCTTCGCCAGCATGGCGATGAACGGCTTGGTGAACAGGAACACCACCACGACGTCGATCAGCGTGGTCAGGCCCATCGCGAACGCGAAGCCGGCGACACCGCCCACCGCCAGGAAGTACAGCACGATGGCGGCGATGAACATGACGGCGTCGGCGATCAGGATCGTGCGCCGGGCCCGGACCCAGGCCACCTCGACGGCCGCCCGCAGCGAGCGCCTGCCCTCCTTCATCTCGTCACGTATGCGTTCGAAGTAGACGATGAAGGAGTCGGCGGTGATGCCGATCGAGACCACCAGGCCGATGATGTGCGGCAGCGAGAGCCGGAAGTTGGCGTTGTGGCCGAGCACGACCACCGCGGTGTACGTCAGGACCGTCGCCACCACGAGGCTCAGCACCGCGACGATGCCGAGGCCCCGGTAGTAGAGCATGCAGTAGACGACCACCAGCGCCAGGCCGATGAGGCCGGCGATGAGACCGCCCTGCAGCTGGTCCTGGCCGAGCGTCGAGGAGACCGTGTCGACCGAGCTGCGGTTGAACTTCAGCGGCAGCGCGCCGTACTTGAGCTGGTCGGCCAGGTTGGTGGCGCTGATCTGGTCGAAGCCGCCGGTGATCTCAGCCCGCCCGCCGGGGATCGGGCTGATGATGTTGGGGGCGGTGATGACGACGCCGTCGAGCACGACCGCGACCTTGTTGCGCGGCTCGGGCGAGTTGTAGGCGGCGGTGGTGAGCTTGCTCCACTCGCCGGCGCCCTTGCTCTTGAAGTCGAGCTGGACGATCCACTCGGTGGTGCCCTGGCGGACGCCGGCCGAGGCGGTGTCGATGTCGGTGCCGACGACCTTGGCGACGTCGAGGACGTACTTGAAGCTGCCGTCGGTCTCGCAGGCGGCGTACTGCTTGTTCGGGTCGTCCTGGACGCCCTGGCCGCGGTTGGCCGGGTCGGCGCAGTCGAGCTTGTTGAACTGCTCGAGCACCTTGGGGTCGATGCCGGCGGTGTTGATGTCGGGGTTCTGCTGCGGGGGCTGCACGGGCGGCGTGCTGGCCGTGGGCGCGCCCGACGGCGACGCCTTGGCGTTCTGGCCCTTGGTGTTGTCCTGGTTGTTCTGGCCGGTCTGGTTGTTCTGGGTGCCGGTGCGGGCCTTGCCGTCACCGTCGCCTTGCCCATCGGGGTCCTGTTGCCGGGCCTGTCCGTCGCCCTGGCTCTTCTGCCCGTCACCGGTCTCGGTGGCCGACCGCGGCGCGCCCGCGGAGGGCGGGGCGGTCGGGGAGGTCAGCGCGGACGAGAGCGCCTTGCCGGTCGGGGACGCGCTCGGCGTCGCTGCCGACTGGGAGGGCCGGGTGGACGGCTGGGCCGACGGGCTGCCCGACGGGCCGGGCGTCGGCGCGTTGGTGGCCAGGTCGGCGGGGGCCTGCGTGGCCTCCATGGCAAGCACCTGACGGAAACGCAGCTCCGCGGTGGTCGCGACCAGCTTGATGGCCTCGTTCTGGCCCACGCCCGGGATGGAGATGATGATGTTGTCGCCGGACTTGGCGACCTCGGCGTCGGAGATGCCCGTGCCGTTGACCCGGTCGCGGATGATGTTGACCGCCCGGTCGAGGATCTCCTCGGGCGGCGCCGCGTTGTTCTGGGTCACCGGGGACAACGTCACCGTCGTGCCGCCCGCTAGGTCGAGGCCCAGCTTGGGCGTGAACGCCTTTTGCAGGAACATCGTCCCGCCCAGGGCGAGGATGAGCGCCAGCAGCACCAGGAGCGTACGCCCCGGTCGGCTGTGGCGGCTGGTCGGTCGGGCCACTGGTCGTCAGTTCTTTCAGATAGAGGTTTGTGGCAGAGCTTAGTCAGGACTTCTTCGTGCTGGAGTCCTGGTCGCCGTTGCGCTCCACGGTGGCCTCGGACTCCGTCTTGCCCTCCTCGCCGAGCTCGGCCTGGTCAGCGGCCGGCTCGTCACTCGCCGGAGCGTCGCCGGGGGTGACGACGCGGCCGATGGCGGCCTTCACCCAGCGGGTCTCGATCCCTGGCGCGATCTCGAGGACGACGTCCTCATTGTCTATCGCGACGACGGTGGCGAACAGCCCGGTCGTGGTCATGACCCGGGTGCCCGGCGTCAGGGAGTTCTGCATCTGGATCGCCTCTTGCTGGCGCTTGCGCTGGGGGCGGATCAGCAGGAAGTAGAACACCACCACCAGAAGAATCAGCGGCAGGATGCTTCCGAGTTGTCCCATGTCCATAAGGGGCGACCTTCCATAGTCGTACAACGAGTTGACACCGGCCTCGCGCCGGAAATTCCGTGCGTTGCTCCGGGCCGCGCCGCTCAGCCCGTCAGCCTACACAGCCAGCCAAGCCACGGAGTGTAGGCGCTTGTTGCGAAACGCGGCAACGAAGCAGCGTTTCGGCGCGCGGGGAAGTTCCCATATTGAAACGGTTGCAACCGATCTGTGATCAGTCGAAAAGCGACGCTCCGAACGCATCCGGCGGTGGCGTCATCCCGAGATGGGTCCACGCCGCCGCGGTCGCCACCCGGCCGCGCGGGGTCCTGGCCAGCAGTCCTTGGCGTACGAGGAACGGCTCGGCCACCACCTCGACCGTCTCGGGCTCCTCCCCCACGGCCACCGCGAGCGTGGACAACCCCACCGGGCCGCCGCCGAACTTGCGCAGCAGCACGCCGAGCACCGCCCGGTCGAGCCGGTCGAGCCCTTCGCCGTCGACCTCGTAGAGGTTGAGCGCCGCCGAGGCGACGTCGCGGTCGATCACGCCGCCCGCGCGCACGTCGGCGAAGTCACGCACCCGGCGCAGCAGCCGGTTCGCGATGCGCGGGGTGCCCCTGGAGCGGCGGGCGATCTCATGGGCGCCCTCGTCCGGCAGCCCGACGCCGAGCAGCTGCGCCGACCTGTGCAGCACCTGCTCCAGCTCGGGGACCTCGTAGAAGTCCATGTGGGCGGTGAAGCCGAACCTGTCGCGCAGCGGCGCGGGCAGCAGCCCGGCCCTGGTGGTGGCGCCCACCAGCGTGAACGGCGCGATCTCCAGCGGAATCGCGGTCGCCCCCGGCCCCTTGCCGACGACGATGTCGACCCGGAAGTCCTCCATCGCGAGGTAGAGCATCTCCTCGGCGGGCCTGGCCATCCGGTGGATCTCGTCGATGAACAGCACCTCGCCCTCGGTCAGCGTCGACAGGATCGCCGCCAGGTCGCCCGCCCGCTCCAGCGCCGGCCCCGACGTGATGCGCAGCGGCGCGTTCAGCTCCGCCGCGATGATCATCGCCAGCGTCGTCTTGCCCAGGCCGGGCGAGCCGCTCATCAGCACGTGATCCGGCGGCCGCTGCCGCCGCAACGCGCTCTCCAGCACCAGCGACAGCTGCTCGCGGACGCGTCCCTGGCCGATGAACTCGCTGAGGCGCTTGGGCCTGAGTGCGGCCTCGATCTGCAGCTCGTCGCCACCGGCGGCGGCCGACAGGATCTCGTCCCGCTCATATCCCATCCCAGCGCCTCCTCTCCTCAGTCACCGAACGCCCGCCCGGGCGGCCGTCATGGCCCACCCCGCCCTCACGTATCACGCCACCCCTCTCCCCCGCCACCACACACCCTCGCCCCACCCCAGGACACTCCTCGGCACCCTCACCCGGAGTTCAGCCGAACCCCCACTTCCCTGCCCTGCGCGGTGCGTGGGCGCGCCATGCATCCGCGCGTCATGCACGGCGCCGAGATGTGCGGGGCGCGGCGGCTTGGGGGTGTCGGGGCGGTGGTGGGTCATCGGATGCTCAGAGAGCGGAGTGCGGCCTTCAGGAGGGCGGCGACCTGGGGCTGGCGGCCGGCGGCGAGGTCGGCCTCCGCCTCGGGCTCGACGGCGGCGATGGCGTCGTCGGCGTCCTTGCTGGAGTAGCCGAGCCCCACGAGACCGGAGTGGACCTGCTCGCGCCACACGGCCGCGCGGCGGTCGCCGTTGAGCGCGGCGTTGACGGTCTCCTCAGGGGTGCCGAGCCGGTCCTTGAGCTCCAGGACGATGCGCTGGGCGCCCTTCTGCCCGATGCCCGGCACCTGGGTGAGCGCCTTGAGGTCGGCCGAGGCCACGGCCATGCGGAGCGCGTTGGGCGTGTGGACGGCGAGCATCGCCAGCGCCAGCTTGGGGCCGACGCCGCTGGCCGTCTGGAGCAGCTCGAAGACGGCCCGCTCATCGTCGGTGGCGAAGCCGTACAGGGTGAGCGACTCCTCCCGCACCACGAGGGACGTGGCCAGCCTGGCCTCCTCGCCCAGCCGGAGCGTGGCGAGCGTGCCCGGCGTGCAGTGGGTGAGGATGCCGACGCCGCCGACCTCGATCACGGCCCCGTCAGGGGCGATCGCCGTCACCTTGCCCGTCACCGACGCGATCACGCTCGGCCTCCCGTCTCCGTCACCACTGTCACACCTGGTCCCCTGTCATAGCGCAGATCCACCCCCGCACCCACCACCGCCACGCCCGGAGCCACCATGCTTGGCGTCGCTACGCCGCTCAGCCCCAGGGCCGGGCTGTGGCCGGCTCGTGTGCCGGCGGGCTGGGGGCCGGGGGTGCGGGGCGGGTTTGGGGAGGTGGAGGTCATCGGTGGGGGTTTCTGGCTTTGGCCAGGGCGGTGGCGAGGCGGTGTTGGGCGCCGCCGCGCCAGACGTGGCAGATGGCCAGGGCGAGGGCGTCGGCGGCGTCGGCGGGCTTGGGCATCTCGGTGAGGCGCAGGAGGCGGGTGACCATGGCGCCGATCTGTTTCTTGTCGGCCGTGCCGCTGCCCGTGATGGCGGCCTTGACCTCGGACGGCGTGTGCAGCGCCACCGGGAGGCCACGCCGGGCGGCGCACAGGACGGCGATGCCGGCGGCCTGCGCCGTGCCCATCACCGTGCGGACGTTGTGCTGGCTGAAGACGCGCTCGACGGCCACCGCGTCGGGGCGCACCTCGTCGAGCCAGCGCTCGATGCCGGCCTCGATGCCCACGAGCCGGGCGCCGAGCTCTTCGTCGGCCCCCGTGCGCACCACCCCGACGGCCACGAGTGACAGCGGCGCTCCTGGGCGCCCTTCGACCGCGCCCAGCCCGCACCGGGTCAGCCCCGGATCGACGCCCATCACCCGCACCGGCATGCCCTCCCGAGACCGCGCCGCCGAACATCTGTTCGGCACGAGACTTTACCGTGGCCGGGGAGGGCGCGCACCGGGAAGCGGCGGCTAGAAGTAGTCGAGCATGTACGACTTGGCGGCGAAGGCGGCGTCGAGTGCCTCGTCGTATCGGTCATCTCCGGACATGAGACCGCTGAGCCGCAGCGTCGAGGTGGGGATCCCGGCATACAAAGCGGACAGGCCGTTCACCGGGAGCGTGACGCCGGTCCCGGAGGCGGGGGTCGCTGTGCCCGTTCCGCCGGAGATGTCCAGGCGCCACGTGCCCCCGCCCCTGACCGGGTCGTCCACGGTCACGACGGCCTCGCAGCTCGCGTGCGCCGGATAGCCCCTGCGCTCGACGGCGGCGGCCACGTCCAGCACCCTGAACATCCACCGCACCCGCGTGACCTGCTCCTTCGTACGCTCGCGCAGCATCCACAGCACCGGGTCGTCGGGCGCCACGGCGGCGACGACCTCGCGGGCCACCGAGGAGGCGCTGCCGACCAGCCCCCACAGTGCCCGCAGGGTGCCGGAGGAGGCGGCGACGACGTTCTCGACCTCCATGTCGTCACCCCGCCAGCGGTAGACCGCGTAGCCGTCGTCGGCCAGGTAGAGGAAGTCGTCCTCGTTGGCCAGCCACAGGTTCCAGGTGTCCTCGTCGTACGAGATCGGGCCGCTGGCGCGGGCCGCGCCGTGCACGCGGTGCAGCACGGAGATCAGCTGGGGGGCGTCGCCGGGACCCATCCTGCGCAGCTTGACCTGGCCGGACGGGCGGATGCCGCGCAGCGACTCGGCGGGCAGGCGGATGATGTGCTGCGCGCCCGCGTGCTCGTAGCCGAGGTTGCGGTAGATGGCCGTGGTGGCCGGATAGAGCGCGGAGACCGCGTCGCCCAGTTCGGTGGCGCGGTCGAGGACGGCCCGCATGATGCCGGTGCCGACGCCGCGCCCGCGGTCCTCGGGGCTGACCGTGACGCCCGCGATCGCCGCCATCGGCTGCGGCCGGCCGTGCCACCACTGGGTGAAGCGGCGCAGCCGGGCGGCCGCCGCGATCCTGCCGCCGTCGAACATCCCGAGGTAGCGCCCCTCGGCCAGCGCGGGCAGCACGGACTTGCGCCACTTCTCCTTGCTGCTCGGGCTCATCGGGCCGAACGCCCGCCGGCGCAGGTCGAGGACGTCGTTGAGGTCGTCGGGCGTTATGTCGCGTATTTCCACAAGCAGCAAACCTATGAAACCGGTGTACGTACCCGCGAATCCTTTGTCGCGATGACGAGCCTGTCGAGGTAGAGGAGCTGGGCCGTCACCAGGACGGCCAGCGCGACGGCCACCACGACCAGCGGCGTCGCGGCGCCGACGTCGGCGGCGGCCCGGGAGAAGCCGCCCACCTGGGCCATCTGAGCGACCGGGGCGGTGAACAGGTCGGTGTGCTGGACGACCAGGAGCGGCCACTGGACGTCGTGGGCGTTCACCAGCGTGACGGCGCCGGCCAGGATGCCCGCCATGGGCAGCGACGGCAGGAACACGCCCGAGAAGAAGTCCCTGTCGGTGCGTCCGGCCAGGCCCTTGCACAGGAGGGTCAGCACCAGCAGCGCGGGGACGCTCACCAGCAGCGGCGGGATGAGGGCGGGGAAGGTGTCGATGAGGCCGAGGTTGCGGACGTTCTGCCAGTTGGCGACGCTGAACGGGCCTGCGCCGACGAACAGCCAGGGGGCGAAGATCAGCAGCAGCCACTCGCTGGCGCGGCCGAGCGGGCGCAGGCCGCCGATGCCGAGGGCGGCCAGGTACGCCACCCCTACCGAGACCACTGCGCCGATGACGGCCGGGATCCAGGTGTTGACCTGGGCTCTGAGGCTGCTCGCCGCGCCCGCCCTGGAGGCCAGCACGCCGTCCATCCACGGCCAGGCGAGCATGAACGCGGCCACCACGACCACCGCTGACGCGGCGATCCCGATCGCCACGCCCGCCGGTGTGGCCGCGCGCCTGGCGGGGGCCTGCCGCGCCTTCTCGGGCTGCCCGCTCCCAGGCAGGTACGGCGACGTCACCCCACCCGCCCCACCGACGTGGACCGCCGCGGCACCCTCCTGGGCGTGCCCAGAGGGCGGCTGAGAGCCGTGGGCGCCGCCGCCCTGCGGGCCGAAAGCCATGGGTCCCTGCGAGCCGAAGGCGGGCGGTCCGGGTTGGGCGGGTGCGTTTTCCGGGGCGAAGGCGGGTGGGTCGGGGAGGCCGGCTTCGGGGGTGAGGGTGATGCGGAGGCCGGAGGCGGCGGCGATGATCGTGGCGGCGATGCCCAGCACGCCCAGGACCGCCCCCGTGAGCGTCGCCACGGCCGCACCGAGGCCGAATTCGGCCGTTCTGAAGGCGTAGTCGTACTGGAGGCCCGCGAGCGTCTGTGTGGCGCGCTGAGGGCCTCCGCCGGTGAGCACCTGGCTGAGGGCGAACGTCTGCAGCCCGGCCGCCACGACGGCGAACGCTACGAGGACGCCCACCACCACGGTCGCCGGGCCCGGGGTGTGACCGCGCAGGGCGGGCAGGAACGCGACGACGGCCAGCGCGCACACCAGCCCGAACGTGCCGGCGGCCACGATGAGCCGGAGCGTTCCAGGCGCGGTGGCCGGGTCGCGCAGCCCCTCGGCGAGGGCGACCAGGCCCGACTCCTCGGGCATCAGGCCGCGCAGCCAGGACGCCGCCACGGCCACCGGCGAGAACGTGACGACGGCCAGCGACAGCAGGACGCGCCCGGCCCGCCGCGGCCACGGGCCCGCCCGGTCGAGTGCCAGGGCCAGCAGCGGGCCCACCACCAACGCCACCAGCAGCGGGAACCCGACCAGCGACACCGTGAACCCCAGCGCCCGCCAGGAGGCGTCGTCACCGAGCAGCTCGGCGTAGTTCGCGGTCCCCGCGTACGTGCTCTTCCGCAGCACGCCGCCGCTCTGGAAGCTGAGCCAGATCGTCTGCGCGGTCGGCAGCACCAGCGTGATGAGGGTGCCGACCAGCGCCGGTACGGCGAGCAGCAGGCCGACCAGCCGGGTGCCGGATCCTGGGGGGTTGGGGGAAGTCACGTCGCCCGACCCTACGCGGCCGGCCCCCTCCCCCGCACGCCGACAGACCGTCCCCCGAAGGATTCGCCGTCGCCGGACGCGACGCGGAGGAGCGCGGCAGTGGCCGTCTGGGCTGGACGATCCCGAAGCCGACAGGACGGGTGGGGGATCGCCGGTACACCCCTGCGAGCCGGGTGGACCCGCGGAAAGGGCAGGGCCCGGACACCGACGCCCAGGCCCTGACGAAGGTCAGTCGAGGGCGGCGAGGACGTCGTCGGAGACGTCGAAGTTGGCGAAGACGTTCTGGACGTCGTCGCTGTCCTCCAGCGCCTCGATGAGCCGGAACACCTTCTTGGCCCCCTCCTCGTCGAGCGGCACGCTCATCGTCGGCAGGAAGCTGGACTCGGCCGAGTCGTAGTCGATGCCGGCGTCCTGGAGGGCCTTGCGGACCGGCACCAGGTCACCGGCCTCGGAGACGACCTCGAAGGAGTCGCCGAGGTCGTTGACCTCCTCGGCGCCGGCGTCGAGGACGGCCATGAGCACGGTGTCCTCGTCGAGCCCGTTCTTGGGCACGATCACGACGCCCTTGCGGTTGAACATGTAGGAGACGGACCCGGGGTCGGCCAGAGAGCCGCCGTTGCGGGTGAGCGCGACCCTGACCTCGGAGGCGGCGCGGTTGCGGTTGTCGGTGAGGCACTCGATGAGCACCGCGACGCCGCCGGGCGCGTAGCCCTCGTACATGATCGTCTGGTAGTCGGCGCCGCCGGCTTCGAGGCCGCCGCCGCGCTTGCGCGCCCGCTCGATGTTGTCGTTGGGCACGGAGTTCTTCTTCGCCTTGAAGATGGCGTCGAAGAGCGTGGGGTTGGCGTCCGGGTCAGGGCCACCGGTCCGTGCCGCCACCTCGATGTTCTTGATGAGCTTGGCGAACAGCTTGCCGCGCTTGGCGTCGAGTGCGGCCTTCTTGTGCTTCGTCGTCGCCCATTTGGAGTGGCCGGACATTACCTAGAGCTCCCTCACCATGTCTACGAAGTAACGGTGCACGCGTACGTCCCCGGTGAGCTCGGGGTGGAACGACGTAGCGAGCAAAGGACCTTGACGGACCGCGACGATCCTATCCCCAGGCTCGCACCTGCCCAGCACTTCGACGTCCGCGCCGACGGATTCGACCCAGGGAGCGCGGATGAACACCGCGTGCACCTGCTGTCCGGCGAAGTCGAGGTCGGATTCGAAGGAGTCGACCTGGCGGCCGAACGCGTTGCGCCTGACCACCATGTCGATGCCGCCGATGGTCTGCTGGCCGGCGATGCCGTCCTCGATGCGGTCGGCCAGCATGATCATGCCGGCGCACGAGCCGTAGGCGGGCATGCCTTCCTTGACCCGGACGCGCAGAGGTTGCAGCAGGTCGAAGGTGTCGGCGAGCTTCCACATGGTGGTCGATTCGCCGCCGGGGATGACCAGGGCGTCGACCGCGTCCAGCTCGGCGGGGCGGCGTACGGCGACGGCCGTCGCGCCCGCCTCCTGAAGCATGCGCTGATGTTCGCGCACGTCTCCCTGGAGGGCGAGTACACCGATCGTGGGCACGGGCGATCCTTCCGTCCGAGTACGGGTTTCCGACAATTCAACACCAGAACACCCCGTCGTCTTCCGACGGGGGCCCGTCGATCACGCGCTGACCGCGACGAGCCCGGCCCCTGATCAGGGGCCGGGCTCGCGGACAAGGGCTGCGATGAGAGCCGCTACGGGCGTTCGGTCTCCAGGCGGACGGTGTCCTCGATCGTGATCTGCTGGAGCCGGCGCGCCGGGTCGAGCGGCCGCAGGTACGTCTGCTGCACCCCCGGCACCCGGTCCTCAACGACGAACGTGGCCCGGGTGTAGACCTCGGCATCGGGCGTCTGGACCCGGGGCACGACCTTGAAGTCGGCCGTCATCTGGTCGCGCTCGATCGTGGTGAGCACGTATCCGCGCTGGTTGTTGTAGAACTTCAGGTGCGGGTTGATCTGCAGGAACGGGTGCTGCGCGGGGTCGGAGTCGCCCCCGTCGCCGCCCGTCGAGATCGACGTGGTCACCAGCTCGGAGCCCACGCTGGGCCCTGTCGGGTCGTCGTAGTCGAGCTTGAGGTCGCCGGCCCAGTGGGCGTGCACGTCGCCGGTCAGCACCACGGGGTTGCGCACCCCGGCGTCGATCCAGCCCTGGGTGATGCGGCGGCGGGAGGCGGCGTAGCCGTCCCATGCGTCCTGGGAGGTGATCTTGGCGGGCCCGGCATTGTTGTCGCGCTGGCCGAAGAAGACCTGCTGGCCCAGGATGTCCCACTGCGCGCGCGACTGGTGGAAGCCGCGCAGCAGCCACTCCTCCTGCTCGGCGCCGGTGATCGAGCGGGCGGGGTCGACGGCGGCGGGGCAGTCCTTGTAGCCGTCGCCGCAGCCCTGGTCGTCGCGGTACTGGCGGGTGTCGAGCATGTGGAAGGTGGCCATCCTGCCCCAGCGGATGCGCCGGTAGAGCTGCATGTCGATGCCGCGCGGGATCGAGGTGCGGCGCAGCGGCATGTTCTCGTAGTACGCGCGGAAGGCCGCGGCGCGCCGCTCGCGGAAGTTCGGCTGCGGCACCTCGGGCTTCTCGGGCACCTCGCCGGCCCAGTTGTTGTCCAGCTCGTGGTCGTCCCACACGACCAGCCAGGGCGCGGCGGCGTGCGCGGCCTGCAGGTCGGGGTCGGCCTTGTACTGGGCGTGACGCTGGCGGTAGTTCGCGAGGGTCTCGGTCTCCGGGCCCTCGTGGTGGCGGATGTTGCCGCCGGGGATCGTGTAGGTGTCCCTGGTGTACTCGTACTGGTAGTCGCCGAGGTGCAGCACCAGGTCGGGGTGCTCCTCCGCGAGGCGGCGGTAGGCGGTGAAGTGGCCGTGCTCGTACTGGGCGCAGGAGACGAACGCCATGGCCAGGGCGCCGCCGTACGACAGGGGGTGCGGGGCGGTGCGGGCGCGGCCGAGCGGGGAGACGTACGGGCCGACGCGGAAGCGGTACCAGTAGTCCCGGTCGGAGCTCAGCCCCTGCACCTCGACGTGCACGCTGTGGCCCCACTCGGGGGCGGCGACGGTGACGCCGGAGCGCACGACGCGGCGGGCCCGCTCGTCGGCGTAGATCTGCCACTGCACGGGGAAGGGCCGCTGCGGCATGCCGCCGAGACCGTCCTCGGCCAGCGGCTGCTGGGCGAGCCTGGTCCATAGCACGAACCCCTCGTGGTCGGGGTCGCCGCACGCGACGCCGAGCGTGAAGGGGTCGGTACGCAGCCCGCGCGAAGCCGTTTCATGGTCGGGGTCGGCGTGCGCGGCTGCCGGGACGACAGCGGGGACGACGGCGGGGATGGCCGATGCGGCGCCTGCCGCTAACCCTGTGACGAGGAAGTGTCTGCGGTTCAGCTTGGACACCTGGGAGCTCCCTGTGACGATCAAGGGCGAGGACCCCCGTAGCCTGACTCAGCAGCATGACTTCGCGGTGAACGTCAGACATGAAAAAGGCGACATCCTTCACGGATGCCGCCTTTTCCGGAAATATCCGTCGTCGCGTGACGTTCACCCGGAAGTGATCGTTTCACGCCCGCAGGCCGCTGACCTGCGCCGACACGCCGGCGCTTACCAGCCGCGCTCGGCCAGGCGGTGCGGCTGCGGGATCTCGTCGACGTTGAGGCCGACCATGGCCTCGCCCAGGCCACGCGAGACCTTGGCGATGACGTCGGGGTCGTCGTAGAACGTGGTGGCCTTGACGATGGCCGCCGCGCGCTTGGCCGGGTCGCCCGACTTGAAGATGCCGGAGCCCACGAACACGCCCTCGGCGCCGAGCTGCATCATCATCGCGGCGTCGGCCGGGGTGGCGATGCCGCCCGCCGTGAACAGCACGACCGGCAGCTTGCCGGTGCGGGCGACCTCGGCGACCAGCTCGTACGGCGCCTGCAGCTCCTTGGCCGCGACGTAGAGCTCGTCCTCCGGCAGGGAGGTGAGCCGCTTGATCTCGGCGCGGATCGTGCGCATGTGGGTGACGGCGTTGGAGACGTCGCCGGTGCCGGCCTCGCCCTTGGAGCGGATCATGGCCGCGCCCTCGGTGATGCGGCGCAGGGCCTCGCCGAGGTTGGTGGCGCCGCACACGAACGGCACGGTGAACTGCCACTTGTCGATGTGGTTGGCGTAGTCGGCCGGGGTGAGCACCTCGGACTCGTCGACGTAGTCGACGCCGAGCGACTGCAGCACCTTGGCCTCGACGAAGTGGCCGATGCGGGCCTTGGCCATCACGGGGATCGAGACGGCGTTGATGATGCCGTCGATCATGTCGGGGTCGCTCATCCTGGAGACGCCACCCTGCGCGCGGATGTCGGCGGGCACGCGCTCGAGGGCCATGACGGCGACCGCGCCGGCGTCCTCAGCGATCTTGGCCTGCTCGGGGGTGACGACGTCCATGATGACGCCGCCCTTGAGCATCTCGGCCATGCCGCGCTTGACGCGGGCGGTTCCGGTGACGGGGGTGCTTTCTGGCGTGCTGCTGGACACGGTCATCCTCACGGGCTCTCAACGGCGAATCTGTAAGTTATCAAGCCCATCGTAGGTCCTGAACGACCCCTCCCCCGACATGCCAAGATGTCAGGATTTAGCGCCATACCTATACAGGTTCGTCAAGGTACGGCGGCTACGGAATGACGGGCTTGCGGCTGGCGAGGGCCACCCAGACCTGGCCGGGGGCGAAGTTCATCGGCTCGCCGCTCTCAGTGGTGAACGTCGTGCCGCTGTCCTCTGATTCCCGCTCCCACTTCGCCTTGAACGCCTTGCCGTCCCGCAGCACGATCGCCGAGCCCTTGCCCGTGGTGTGCACGAGCGGCGTGTAGCTCTGGTTCTTGTCGTGGAACTGCGAGCGCTCGGTCTTGGTGTACTGCACGACGATCGTGGGCGCGCTGAGCTGGCCGCCCTCGGCCGCCATGTCCTTCTTGCCGTCCTGCCAGATCAGCCACTGCTGCTTGGCCTCCGACCAGGCGAAGGTGAAGCGCGCGGCGGGCCACTTGACCGTGTACGACTTGCGCGGCGTCCCGCCCTCGGGCGCGTCGCCGAAGGTGAAGCCGATGTCCTTGGCCTTGCTCGCCTTGGGCGCCTTGGCCAGCAGCTGCTTGGTGTTGGCGAACAGGTTGTAGGGGGCGAAGCGGCCCGGCTGGCGGAAGTACGCGCCCGGGTTGTGCGAGTCGCCCACGTCGAACAGCGACGCCTCGGCGATGAGCGGCAGCATCTTGGTCTGCGCGCCCGAGTAGGAGAAGGCCGGCTTGCCGAACTGCGGGGCGATGTGCAGGTCGGAGATGCGCGCGCTGCGCACAGGGCCCACCTTGGCCGGCAGCTTCGAGGAGAAGATCGCCATGAGGCGGGTCAGCCCGGCCTCGACCTGCTCGATGTAGACGATGTCGGCGCTCTTGAGCCCGAGCTGCGGCTTGCCCGCCGCGGTGTTCTCGATCTTCACCGCGAGCACCGGCCTCAGCTTCTCGTACGGCTTGCCGGTGAAGGGGTGGGCGTTGACCTCCTCCTCCTGCGGCGCCTCGGCCGGCGCGTCCGTCGTGGCCTGCGGCGCGGAACCGGCGGCCGGCTCGTCGGACGAACAGGCCGCGACGGGCAGCAGGACGGCCGCTCCCGCCAGCCAGAGGGTGATCAACCGGGGTAGCCGCACGTGCACTTCTCCTCGCTTCAGCCCGAAAACGGGATGAAGCTTACTGGCTTCCCCAAATCAGGTCATTCGGTTGCCATAGCTGCGGGCGGATTGTCATCAATCTCGAAGAATTGGGGGTATTCGGTGTGCCCGGCCAGCCGCAGGGTCCTGGCCAGCCAGCGGCGCTGCGCCGTACGCGTGACCCCGACCGCGTTGTTGTAGAACCGGCGCGAGTAGACGACCTTCGCCACCGCCGCGTCGAGCTCCTCCAGCAGCTCGCGGCCGCCGGGCGACTCCGCCAGCTTCTCCCTGAAACGCTCCTGGTCCACCACCGCGCGCAGCGTGCGCGACAGGTCGCTCTCGGCGTGCTCGCGCTCGTCGGGGCCCGCCGAGCGGGCCTCGTGCGCCGCCGCGGCCAGCACCAGCGACGTCGCCGGGTCGAGCAGGCGGGAGCCCGCCAGCTCCAGCACCACCGCGCGGCGCCGCATGAGCGCGGCGTCCAGCGACTCCTGGGCCAGCTCAAGGCGGATGTGCAGCCGGTCTAGGCGGCCGGCCCGCCAGGAGATGTAGACGGCCGTGAGCACCACCACGATGCCCACGATCAGCACGATCATGGTGGACGTCACAGGTCCTCCTCCACCCGCGCCGCATCACCCGCGATGCGCGTCACAGGTCCTCCTCCACGCGGCCCGCGCCGCTCGTGGTGACGGTCTCGTAGACGCGTACGACGTCGCGCGCCACCGTCGACCAGTCGTACTTCCTGACCGCCACCAGCGCCTCGGCCGCCAGTTTGGCCCGCCGCTCCGGCGCGTCGAGCAGCGACCCGGCCTCGCGCGCGAGCGAGGCGGGGTCGCCGTTGGCGAACAGCGCGCCCGCCTGCCCGTCGCCCAGCACCCTGCGGAAGGCCGGGATGTCGCTGGCCAGCACCGTCGCCCCCGACGCCATGGCCTCGGCCAGCACGATGCCGAAGCTCTCGCCGCGGGTGTTGGGCGCGCAGAACACGTCGACCGAGTGGTACGCGCGGATCTTGTCGGCCTCGCTCACCATGCCGAGCACCGTCACGCGGTCCCTGAACTGCTTCGGCACCCGCTCGTAGACGTCCTTCTCGTCGCCGGGACCGGCGATCAGCAGCTTCACGTCGGGCCGCTGCGCCGCCAGCACGGCGAACGCGTCGAGCAGGATCGGCAGGCCCTTGCGCTCTTCGTCCATGCGGCCGAGGAAGCCGATCGTGGCGCCGTCGGGGCCCCAGCCGTCGAGCGGCTCGGCGTCGGTGTAGCGGGCGACGGTGACGCCGTTGGGGATGAGCACGGTGTCGCCGCCGAACTGCTCGACCAGGCTCTTGCGGGCCGCGTCGGAGACCGCGATGCGGCCGCTCAGCTTCTCCAGCGCGCTGCGCAGCAAGGGCTCGGCCACCGCGATCGCCCGCGAGCGGGTGAAGGAGGCGTGGAAGGTGGCCACGATCGGCCCCTTGGCCGCCCAGCAGGCCAGCACGCCGAGGCTCGGGATCAGCGGCTCGTGGATGTGCAGCACGTCGAAGCCGCCCGTACGCACCCAGCGCCGCACCCGCGCGGCCGACAGGAACCCGAACGACATCCTCGCCACCGACCCGTTGTACGGCACGGGGATGGCCCGGCCCGCGCCGGTCACGTAGGGGGGCAGCTCGTCGTCGTCGGCCGCCGGCGCGATCACGGAGACGTCGTGGCCCTGCGCCATGAGCGCCTGTGCCAGGTCGTCGATGTGCTGCTTGACCCCGCCCGGCATGTCCCAGGAGTAGGGGCAGACGATGCCGACCCTCATCGGGGGTCCAGGTCGTCCAGCCAGAGCCGCTGCATCATGTGCCAGTCCTCGGGATGCTCGGAGATGCCCTTCTCGAACACGTCGGCCAGGCCCTGGGCCAGCGCCGCGACCTTCTCCTGCCGGGTGCCCTCGGCGGGCACGGGCAGCTCCTCGTGAATGTGGATGCCCCAGTCGTCGCCCACGAAGTAGACGGTGGCGGGCAGCAGCGCCGCCCCCGTCTGCACGGCCAGCAGCGGCGGCCCCGCGGGCATCTTGGTGGCCGCGCCGAAGAAGCGCACCTCCACGCCGCTCTTGGTGAGGTCGCGCTCGGCCGGCAGGCAGACCACGCCGCCCTTGCGCACCCGCATGGCGAGGGTGCCGAAGTTGTGGCCGTCGCCGCCGGTCAGCGGCAGCACCTCCATGCCGAGGCCCTCGCGGAAGGCGACGTAGCGGCGGAACAGCGACTCGGGACGCAGCCTTTCCGCGACGGTGGTGAACGGGTGGCCGACGCCCACCAGCCAGGCGCCCGCCTGGTCCCAGTTGCCCATGTGCGGCAGCGCCAGCACCACGCCGCGCCCGGCCGCCACGTTGCCGTGGATGTGCTCGGCGCCGATGACGTGGGTGCGCCGCACCACCTCGGCGCGGTCCATCGTGGGCAGGCGGAAGATCTCGTGGAAGTAGCGGAAGTAGGAGCGCATGCCGGCCCTGGTCAGCGCGCGCAGCTCGCGGCCGCCGGGGTCGAGGCCGGTCACCCTGGCCAGGTTGGACTCCAGCCGGCGTACGGACTTGCCGCGCCTGGCGTGGACCCGGTCCGCGAGGAACCGGAAGACCGCGGCCGTCGGGCGCTCGGGCAGCAGCGGCACGAGCTTCCACCCGGCCGCGAACCCGGCGGCCACGACCCGGTCGGCGAACGATGCCTTGTCGCTCATCTCTCCCCAGTCTGATGGCCCGTCTGGTGGCCGGTCTGTTGTCTCGTCTGCTGGTACACGATCATCACGCGCTGGCCCACCGTGATCAGGCTGGCCAGGGCGAGCAGCCACATGCCGGCCGGCAGGACGTAGGGGACGCCGAGCCCGGCGAGGAAGGCCGCGACCAGCGCCACCACCAGCCGCTCGGGGCGCTCGGCGAGCCCGACGTCGGCCGTCAGCCCGAGCCCCTCGGCCCTGGCCTTGGCGTAGGACACCAGGGTGCCGAGGATCAGGCAGGCGAGCGTCACCGAGGCCGACACGACGTCGTCGCGGCCGACGAAGTAGAGGATCAGGCCGGCGAAGATGGCGGCGTCGGCGACCCGGTCGAAGGTGGAGTCGAGGAAGGCCCCCCAGGTGCTGCCCCCCTTTCCGCCGAGCCGGGCGACCACGCCGTCGAGCAGGTCGAACAGCACGAAGACGGTGATCACGAGTGCCCCCCAGGCGAGCTGGCCCAGGGGGAAGAAGAGCAGGGCCGACACGACCGTGCCGAGGGTGCCGACCGCCGTGACGGCGTTCGGGCCTATTCCGCGGCCGGCGAGTGCCCTGCCCAGCGGGGTGAGTATCCGGGTCATGGCCGGGCGCAGGAGTTTGAGCATCGCGGTCCGATCGTAGGCCATGAAGGGCCTGACAACTTTCTTTGCCCCGGACCCCTTGTGATATCCGCCACAGGGGTATTTGGTGAACACACCGCGTCCATGCGGTTTCCGACACCCTCCGCGCGGGCGCGGCGTTGGCAGACGGACCAACGCGAAGGGAGCGACGCCGCCTGGGCCGAGGAGCGACGGGAGCGAGCTGCCGGACGCGGCTGGACGGCGTCCCCCCATCGACCGAGCCGTCTCACGCGATGAGACGGGAAGCGTAGCGGGAGGCGATGTGGCGGAAAGGAACTCTGGCGGCGCCGTAGGAGCCGCGGGCAGGGCACCCGCGGCCGACAGGTGCGACGCGATACGCAATGTCGTGCTGGTCGGCCACTCAGGAGCGGGTAAGACGACCCTCGTCGAACAGCTGCTGGCCGCGACGGGCACCATCCAGCGCCCTGGACGGGTCGAGGACGGCAACACGGTCAGCGACTTCGACGAGGTCGAGGTCCGGCAGCAGCGGTCCGTCAACCTCGCCGTGGCGCCGCTGGTGCACAACGGCATCAAGATCAACCTTCTCGACACCCCCGGATACGCCGACTTCGTGGGCGACCTGCGCGCCGGGCTGCGCGCGGCCGACGCGGCGCTCTTCGTGGTCTCGGCGTCCGAAGGCGTGGACGGCCTCACCCAGATGCTCTGGGAGGAGTGCTCGCAGGTGGGCATGCCGCGGGCGGTCGTCATCACCAAGATCGACCACCAGCGCGCGGACTTCGACGAGGTGCTGACCACCTGCCAGGACGTCTTCGGTGACGGCGTGGCACCGCTCTACCTCCCGGTCATCACCAACGGCCACGTCAACGGACTCATCGGGCTGCTCACCCAGAAGTACTACAACTACGCCACCGGCACCCGCGCGGAGAAGGACCCGGGCGCCGAGTACGAGACGCAGATCGAGGAGTACCGCGGCACCCTGATCGAGGGCATCATCCAGGAGAGCGAGGACGAGTCGCTCATGGAGCGCTACCTCGAGGGTGAGCCCATCGACACCAAGGTCCTCATCGAGGACCTGGAGAAGGCCGTCGCGCGCGGCAGCTTCTACCCGGTGCTGTGCAGCGGGCTCGGCGTGGGCGCCCAGGAGATCCTGGAGCTGATGACGCAGGGCTTCCCCTCGCCGCTCGAACACCCGATGCCGGAGATCACCGACCTGTCGGGCAAGCCGGTCAAGGGCATCACGTGCGACCCCGACGGGCCGCTCGTGGCGGAGGTCGTCAAGACCACCAGCGACCCGTACGTGGGCCGCATCAGCCTCGTCCGCGTCTTCTCCGGCACGCTGCGCCCCGACATGACCGTGCACGTCTCCGGCCACGGCCTGGCCGACCGCGGGCACGAGGACCATGACGTGGACGAGCGCATCGGCACCCTCACCTGCCCGCTGGGCAAGCACCAGCGCGCCGCCGCCAAGGCGATGGCGGGCGACATCGTGGCCGTGGCCAAGCTGTCGCGCGCCGAGACCGGCGACACGCTCTCCGAGGTCGACAACCCGCTGCTGATGACGTCGTGGAGCATGCCGGAGCCGCTGCTGCCGGTGGCGATCAGGGCCAGGTCGAAGGCCGACGAGGACAAGCTGTCGCAGGCCCTCGGCAGGCTGGTGGCCGAGGACCCGACGCTGCGCCTGGAGAACAACGCAGAGACCCGCCAGCTCGTCCTGTGGTGCATGGGCGAGGCCCACACCGACGTGCTGCTCGACCGGCTGGCCAAGCGGCACGGCGTCGAGGTCGAGCGCGTCGAGCTGCGGGTGCCGCTGCGCGAGACGTTCGGCGGCAAGTGCCAGGCGATGGGCCGCAACGTCAAGCAGACCGGCGGCCACGGCCAGTACGCCATCTGCCACCTGGAGGTAGAGCCGCTGCCGTCGGGCGGGGGCTTCGAGTTCGTCGACAAGATCGTGGGCGGCGTGGTGCCGCGGCAGTTCATCCCGTCGGTGGAGAAGGGCGTGCGCGCGCAGATGGAGCGCGGCGTCGTCGCCGGCTATCCCATGGTGGACGTGCGCGTCACCCTGTACGACGGCAAGGCCCACTCGGTCGACTCCTCCGACATGGCCTTCCAGATCGCGGGCCAGCTCGCGCTGAAGGAGGCCGCGTCCAAGGTGCCGACGCTGCTGCTGGAGCCGGTGGACGAGATCTCGGTGCTGGTGGCCGACGACTATGTGGGCTCGGTGATGTCGGACCTGTCGTCGCGGCGCGGGCGCGTGCTCGGCACCGAGCCCGTGGGCACCGGACGTACGCTCGTCAAGGCCGAGGTGCCCGAGCTGGAGATCACGCGGTACGCCATCGACCTGCGATCCATGTCACACGGCACGGGCACGTTCACCAGGACGTTCCTGCGCTACGAACCGCTGCCGCCGAACCTCGCTAGCAAGGTGGCCGCCGCGGATTGAGCCGTTGGCTGTGCCGGGAGGGCGTTCGTCCCTCCCGGCACAGCTTTTTACTTTTGTCACAAACGTATCACGCTTTGATTGCGGTTTCCGTCCCGAGCATGCCCGCGAAGCTGTCACACTGGGTGGCACTATGCGAACTGGACGCCCACTCCTAGCCGCCGCCGCCCTCGCGATCGCCACCACCGGCGCCGCCTACGCCTTCGGCCCCGACGCCAAGCCGGGCAACGCGGCGAGCTCGAAGAAGACGGCCACCGCCGCCGCGCCCGCGGCCGCCTGCAAGCCCGACGCCCGCTATCCCAAGCGCGAGCTGCGCGGGGTGTGGATCGCCACGACGACCAACATCGACTGGCCGTCGAAGACCGGGCTGAGCAAGGCCAGGCAGCAGGCCGAATACGTGAAGATCCTCGACAGCGCCGCCAAGCGCAACTTCAACGCGGTCTTCGTGCAGGTGCGGCCCGCCTCCGACGCGCTCTACAAGTCCTCGCTGGAGCCCTGGTCGCAATACCTGACCGGCACCGCGGGCAAGGACCCCGGCTGGGACCCGCTGCCGTTCCTCATCGACGAGGCGCACAAGCGCGGCATGGAGTTCCACGCCTGGTTCAACCCCTACCGCGCCTCCTACGACGACAGCATCGCCAAGCTGCCCGCCGGGCACCCGGCGAAGAAGCACCCCGCCTGGACGGTCAAATACGGCGGCCGCCTCTACTACAACCCGGGCCTGCCCGCCGTGCGCGACCACGTGACCAAGGTCATCACCGACGTGGTCGGCCGCTACGACATCGACGGCGTGCACTTCGACGACTACTTCTACCCCTACCCAGTGGCGGGCGCGACGTTCGACGACGCCGCCGCGTTCAAGAAGTACGGCAAGGGCCAGAAGCTCGCCGACTGGCGGCGGGGCAACGTCGACAAGCTCGTCGAGCAGGTCGACTCGGCCGTGCACAAGGCGAAGAACCACGTCAAGTTCGGCATCAGCCCGTTCGGCATCTGGCGTAACACCTCCAACGACCCCAGCGGATCCAAGACGTCCGGCATGTCGGCCTACGACGCGATCTACGCCGATGCCCGCTCCTGGATCAAGTCCGGCACCGTCGACTACGTCCTGCCGCAGCTCTACTGGCCGCGCGGGCACAAGGCGGCCGACTACCGCACGCTGGTGCGCTGGTGGTCCGACGCGGTCAAGGGCAGCGACGTGCAGCTCTGGATCGGCCAGGGCCTCTACCGCGTCGGCACCAAGGACGACAGGGCCTGGACCAAGGCCGGCGAGCTGCCCGCCCAGATCGGTCTCAACCGCGACAGCAAGCAGGTGAGCGGCGCCGTCTACTTCAGCGCCAAGCAGTTGCTCACCAACCCGCTCGGCGCGATGGACCGGGTCGCCAAGACCCACTACAGCCGTCCGGCGCTGCAACCGCTGATGAAGGAGCGCGGCGGTCAGGCTCCCGCCGCGCCCGCGGGCGTCAAGGCGTCCGGCGCGCAGCTGTCGTGGAAGCCGTCCGGCGGGGCCCGCGCCTACGCCGTCTACCAGGTGCCGAAGTCCGGCAAGGACTGCCGCACCACCGACGCGCGCAACCTGGTGGCCGTGGTGAGCGACCCCTCCTACGCGGCCAAGTCGGCCGGCACCTACCTGGTGACCGCGCTCGACCGGCTGCACAACGAGAGCAAGGCGGTCAAGGTGAAGGTGGACGCGACCTGACGCTTCGCCTGCTGGGCCTTTGAGGGCCGGTCCCCGTGACGGGGACCGGCCCTTTCTCCGTTCTCCCGCGTCCGGGAGTGACGCGTGAGAGGGCGGTCACGTCCAGTGACGCGGCCGGGAGCGTAGCCGTGCCACAGTGCCTCAGCAGGCGAGCGCGGGAGGTCGTCGGCGTGCGGCGCGCTTTGGCCGTACTGGCCGTTCCGGCCGGCCAGGTGCCGGCCACCCAGGCGGCCTCCGCCGCCGAGCCGCCTGCCGGGCGGGTGGCGCTCATCGGGGCGCCGGGGCTGCAATGGAACGATCTCACCCCGGACGACACGCCCAACCTGTGGGAGCCGGCCAGGACGAGCGCGATCGGCCCCTGCTCAGCCCGAACCTGACGCCGATCGTGACGCCGCCGCGGCGTTCCTCGTCTACGCGATCCTGCGGCCCGAGCAGGCGTCGGCGGGGGTGGTGCCGGCCGCGTTCCTGCCCGCGGCCGGGCGGCCGCGCCCGTCAGTCCCAGGCGTCCGCGAGCAGCTGGCGGGTGTCGCGAAGCAGCTGCGGCAGCACCTTCGTCTGCGCGACGACCGGCATGAAGTTGGTGTCGCCGCCCCAGCGGGGCACGACGTGCTGGTGCAGGTGCGCGGCGATGCCGGCGCCCGCGACGTGGCCGAGGTTCATGCCGACGTTGAAGCCCTGCGCGCCGCTCGCCTTGCGCAGCGCCCGCAGCGAGCGCTGCGTGAAGTCGCCCAGCTCCGCCACCTCCGCCGCGTCCAGCTCGTCGTAGTCGGACACGTGACGGTAGGGCACCACCATCAGATGACCCGAGTTGTACGGGTAGAGGTTGAGCACGGCGTACACCACCTGCCCGCGCTTGACGATCAGGCCGTCCTCGTCGGTCATCTTCGGGATGGCGTCGAACGGGCACCCGTCGCCGGGCCCGGTGCCGGTCGGTTTGTTCTCGCCCTTGATGTAGGCCATCCGATGCGGGGTCCACAGCCGTTCGAAGTTGTCGGGGGACCCTGCCCCTGCCTGATCGTGCATATCTAGCAGCATAGGACCCCGGACAAACCGGGTCTTCTTCCGGCACAATCCTGTGCACCCCCAACAGGAGGACGCGATGAGTGAAGCCGTGGCCGAACAGGTGGCCGAACAGACCGCCCCGCCCGCCGACCCACCCTCCGAAGGCTCCCGAGGCGGCGAGCCGTCGTACATCGAGGCGCCGACCGCCGATGCCGCCGTCAAGGGGCGGATCAAGGTGGCCGACGAGGTCGTGGAGAAGGTCGCCGCGCTGGCCGCCCTGGAGGTGCCGGGCGTCGCCGACCTGGGCGGGGATCTGGTGCGGGCCTTCGAGTCCGTACGCGACCGCATCGGCATCGGCTCCCGCCGCAGCAACCAGGGTGTCAGCGCGCAGATCCAGGACCGCCAGGTGGCGGTCAGCCTGACGATCGTGGTCGAGTACGGTCACGTGGTCATGGACGTCGCCTCCGAGGTCAAGACGAACGTGGCGCGGACCGTCAGCCGGATGCTCGGCATGCGGGTGACCGAGGTCAACGTCACGGTGGACGACGTCCGGCTCCCCGGCGAGGGCCGCCCCGCTTCCCGCGATGCCCCTGAGGACGACGCCTCCTCGGAGTCCTGACGCCCTTCCGGCGAGCGGCTGCCAGGATGGCGGGTATGACCGATCAGCTAGAACCCATGCCCGAGGACTGGCAGCGCGCCCTGGCCATCGTGGCGCATCCCGACGACCTCGAATACGGCTGCGCGGCGGCGGTGGCGGCCTGGACCGACGCGGGGCGCGATGTCGCGTACGTGATGGTGACCAGGGGCGAGGCGGGCATCGACACGCTCGCCCCCGCCGAGGCGGGGCCGCTGCGCGAGCGCGAGGAGCGGGCGAGCGCGGCGGTCGTCGGAGTGAGCAGCGTGGAGTTCCTCGACCACGCCGACGGGGTGATCGAGTACGGCACCCGGCTCCGCCGCGACCTCGCCGCCGCCATCCGCCGGCACCGCCCCGAGCTCGTCATCACGCTGAACTTCGACGACACCTGGGGCGGCACGATCTGGAACACCCCCGACCACCGCGCCGTCGGCCGCGCCACGATGGACGCCGTCGGCGACGCCGGCAACCGCTGGATCTTCCCCGACGCGGGCCCCGAGCCCTGGAACGGCGTCCGCTGGATCGCCGTGGCAGGCTCCGACACCCCCACCCACGCCGTGGACGTCACCCAGGGCCTGGAACGCGGCGTCCGCTCCCTCACGGAACACCGCACCTACATCGAAGCCCTCCAGCCCGGCACCGACCCGGAGAAATACGCCCGCGACTTCCTCGAAGGCTCGGCGCACGACGAGGCCTCCCGCTTCGGCGGCACCCCCGCCGTCTCCTTCCGCCTCTACCCCCGCTGAGGTTTCGGAGCCCCGCAGCGAGCGCCGCCCTGCCGGGAAAAGCCTCAGCCCCCCTTCGGGAGGGAGGCTGAGGCTTCGGCGGGGTCAGACCTGGATGCGGCGCTCCACGGCGCTGACGATCTCGGCGATGGCGTCTTCGATCGGGACGCCGTTCTTCTGCTCGCCGCTGCGGTAGCGGAACGAGACCGCGCCGTTGGCGATGTCGTCGTCGCCGGCCAGGAGCATGAACGGCACCTTGGCCTTCTGCGCGTTGCGGATCTTCTTCTGCATGCGGTCGTCGGCCGCGTCGACCTCGATCCGGACGCCGCTCGCGCGCAGCCGCTTGGCGACGTCGTGCAGGTAGGGGACGTGGGCCTCGGCGATCGGGATGCCGACCACCTGGACCGGGGCGAGCCAGGGCGGGAAGGCGCCGGCGTAGTGCTCGGTGAGCACGCCCAGGAAGCGCTCGACGGAGCCGAACAGCGCCCGGTGGATCATCACCGGGGTCTGCCGGGAGCCGTCGGCGGCCTGGTATTCGAGGCCGAAGCGCTTGGGCTGGTTGAGGTCGAGCTGGATGGTGGACAGCTGCCAGGTGCGGCCGATGGCGTCTTTGGCCTGGACGGAGATCTTGGGGCCGTAGAAGGCCGCGCCGCCCGGGTCGTCGACGAGCTCGAGGCCGGACTCGGTGGCCACCTGGCGCAGCGCGTCGGTGGCCTCCTGCCACTCGGCGGGGTCGCCGATGAACTTCTCGGAGTCGTCGCGGGTGGACAGCTCGAGGTAGAAGTCGTTGAGCCCGAAGTCGCGCAGCACGCTGAGCACGAACCGCAGCAGCGACTTGATCTCGTCGGCCATCTGCTCGCGGGTGGTGTAGATGTGGGCGTCGTCCTGCGTCATGCCGCGCACGCGGGTGAGGCCGTGGACGACGCCGGACTTCTCGTAGCGGTAGACCGAGCCGAACTCGCACAGCCGCAGCGGCAGCTCGCGGTAGGAGCGCCCGCGCGCCCTGAAGATCAGGTTGTGCATCGGGCAGTTCATCGGCTTGACGCGGTATTCGGTGCCCTCGAGCTCGAAGGCGGGGAACATGTCGTCGGCGTACCACGGCAGGTGGCCGGAGGTCTCGAACAGCGACGACTTGGTGATGTGGGGCGTGTTGACGAACTCGTAGCCCGCCTCGGCCTGCCGCCTGCGCATGTAGTCTTCCATCTCCTTGCGGATGATCCCGCCCTTGGGATGGAAGATCGGCAGGCCGCTGCCCAGCTCGGGTGGGAAGCTGAACAGGTCGAGCTCGGCGCCCAGCTTGCGGTGGTCGCGCTTTTCGGCCTCTTCGAGCAGCTTGAGATATTCGTCCTGCTTGTCGCGGGACTCCCACGCGGTGCCGTAGATGCGCTGCAGCTGCGGGTTCTTCTCGCTGCCCCGCCAGTAGGCGCCGCCGGAGCGCATGAGCTTGAACGCCGGGATGGACCGGGTGGAGGGCACGTGGGGCCCGCGGCACAGGTCCTTCCAGCGCAGCTCGCCGCTCTTGGCGTCGAGGTTGTCGTAGATGGTGAGCTGACCTGCCCCCACCTCGACCGACTCCTCCTGGTCGGCGCCGCCCTTGAGCCCGATCAGCTCCAGCTTGTAGGGCTCGGCCGCCAGCTCGGCCCGCGCCTCGTCGTCGGAGACGGGCCGGCGGGAGAACAGCTGCCCCTGCTTGACGATCTCGCGCATGCGCTTTTCGATGCGCTTGAGGTCGTCGGGGTTGAAGGCCTGGGCGACGTCGAAGTCGTAGTAGAAGCCGTTGTCGACGGGCGGCCCGATGCCCAGCTTGGCCTCGGGGAACAGCTCCTGCACCGCCTGCGCCATGACGTGGGCGGTGGAGTGGCGGACGATGGACCGGCCGATCTCGCTGGAGATCTCGACCGGCTCGACCGCGTCGCCGTCGGACAGCGGATGGGCGAGGTCGCGGGGCTCGCCGTTGACCAGGGCGGCGATGACGGTGCGGCCGTCGGCCTCGAGCGCCTCACCGGCCGTCGTGCCGGCCGCGACCACACGCTCGGCTCCGGCGAGGGTGATGCGTAGCTCGGCTGACACGGTGACTCCTCGTGGATCGCGCTCGATGCCCGGCACCGAGGCAGGGTTCGGTGATGAGAACACCGATGCTATCGCGGGTGAAACCCCAGCTTTGTCAGCTCCTGCCGTGATCCGTGGAAGACATTGCGGTCGACGGGGCTGCTGGCGTACTGGTGAATGGTCCAGTCGCGCCAGGGCCTGGGCACGGAAGGACGGCCGCGGGGGCTGTGCGGGCTGGCGATCCACAGGGGGTATTCGGCCAGCCCGGCGCAGTGTCCGCCGCGCGCGAACGCGCTGAAGGTGTAGATGAACGGCCGCACGCCGCCGTGCCGTTCGACGTAGTGGCACCAGCGGCGCGCGAAGCGGGCCACCCGCTCGGGCCGCGCGCCGTCGTTGGTCTCCAGGTCGAGCGCGACCAGGTCGCCGCGGCGAAACCCGCCGGCCGACTGGATCACCCGCAGGAAGTGGCGGGCCTGCTCGATGGGGTCGCCCTTGGGCCTGGCGAAGTGGTACGCGCCGCAGACGATCCAGCTCTCCCGCATGCCGTTCCAGTTGCGGGCGAACCACTTGTCGGTGAAGTCGCCGCCCTCGCTCGCCTTGGCGAAGGCGAAGGCGACCCCGGCCTCGGCATGACCTGCCCAGTCGACGGTGCCCTGCCAGTTGGACACATCAATGCCATGTAGCACGCTCTTCACCTTGTCGGATCTTATGGGGACGCCGGGCGCTCAGCCCTTCGCCGCGCCGGTCAGCAGGTCGAGTGTGCGCTGCCGGCCGGCGAACGGCGAGGCCACGAAGTCGGTCACCCCGGCCTGCCTGAGCTGGTCGAGCCTGGCGAGCACGGTGTCCTCGTCGCCGACGACGGCGACGTCGCCGGGAGTCGCCGCGCCCTCCCTGTCGAGCATGGCACGGTAGCTGGGCAGCGTCCCGTACACCGAGAAGATCTCGTTGGCGCGGGCGACGGCGCCCTCGGGGTCGTCGGTGACGCTGATGGGCAGCGAGCAGACGATGCGCGGCTCGGGACGGCCGGCCTCGGCCGCGGCGGCCCTGATGCTCGGCGCGATGTGCTCGGCGATCGTCTTCGGCCCCGTCATCCAGAGCACGGTGCCGTCGGCGACGGTGCCGGCGAGCTTCAGCATGCGGGGGCCCAGCGCGGCCACGAGCACGGGCAGGCCCGCGCCCGGCGTGCCGAGCTTCAGCTCGGCCTTGAGCGTCTCGCCCTGGTACGACACCTTCTCGCCGCGCGAGAGCGGCAGCAGGATGTCCAAGTACTCCTTCATGTGCCTGCCGGGCCGCTCGAAGCTGTAGCCGTAGACACCCTCGATGACGACCTGGTGCGACAGGCCGATGCCGAGCGTGAACCGGCCGCCCAGCGCGGCGTTGGCGGTCATGGCCTGCTGGGCGAGCACGGCCGGGTGGCGCGGGTAGGTGGGCACGACCGCGGTGCCGAGCTCCAGAGGCGGGGCCTGCACGCCGGCCGCCGTCAGGGCGGTGATGGCGTCGAGGCCGAAGATGTTGGACAGCCAGGCCGAGGTGAAGCCGCGCTCGGCGGCGCCGGCGATCTGGTCGCGCAGGCCGGTGATGGGGTCACCGTCTTTGGCGGACTCCGAGAGCAGGATGCCGTATCGCATGGAACAGAACTCCGTTCTAGTGGCTGAGGCGAATGTATCCCCCCACGCCGCCACGCGGTCACCCGCCGGGCCGCTCCCCGTTTGTAAAGTGACCTACATGACCCACGAACGCGCAGGACAGCCCGCCCGGCCCTCCGATCTGGTCGACGTCGCCAGGCTGGTGACGTCCTATTACGCGCTGCATCCCGACGCCGGCGAGGTGGGGCAGCGGGTCGCGTTCGGCACCTCGGGGCATCGGGGCTCGTCGCTGAAGACGGCCTTCAACGAGGACCACATCCTGGCCACCAGCCAGGCGATCTGCGAATACCGGCGCGACCAGGACACCGACGGCCCCTTGTTCCTGGGCATCGACACCCACGCGCTCTCGGAGCCGGCGCGGGTGTCGGCCATCGAGGTGTTCGCGGCCAACGGCGTCGACGTGCTGATCGACTCGCGTGACGGCTACACGCCGACGCCCGCCGTCTCCCACGCCATCCTGCGCCACAACCAGGGCCGCACGAGCGGCCTGGCGGACGGCGTGGTGGTGACGCCGTCGCACAACCCGCCGGGCGACGGCGGGTTCAAGTACAACCCGCCGCACGGCGGACCGGCCGGCACCGAGGCCACCTCCTGGATCCAGGACCGCGCCAACCAGCTGCTGCAGGACGGTCTCAAGGGCGTGCGCCGGGTCCCCTACGCCACGGCGCTGCAGCGGGCGGGCCGCTACGACTTCCTCGGCACCTACGCCGACGACCTGCCGAGCGTCGTCGACCTCGACGCGATCAGGTCGGCCGGGGTGCGCATCGGGGCCGACCCGCTGGGCGGGGCGAGCGTGGCCTACTGGGGGGAGATCGCCGAGCGGCACGGGCTGTCGCTGACCGTGGTCAACCCGCTGGTCGATCCGACGTGGCGGTTCATGACGCTCGACTGGGACGGCAAGATCCGCATGGACTGCTCGTCGCCGTACGCGATGGCCTCCCTCATCTCCGCCCGCGACACCTATGACATCGCCACCGGCAACGACGCCGACGCCGACCGGCACGGCATCGTCACCCCCGACGGCGGCCTGATGAACCCCAACCACTACCTCGCCGTCGCCATCTCCTACCTCTACGCCCACCGCGACGGCTGGCCCGCCGACGCCGGCGTGGGCAAGACGATGGTGAGCAGCGGCATCATCGACCGCGTGGCGCAGTCGCTGGGGCGGCGGCTGTACGAGGTGCCGGTCGGCTTCAAGTGGTTCGTGCCCGGCCTGCTCGACGGGTCGCTCGGGTTCGGCGGCGAGGAGAGCGCGGGTGCGTCGTTCCTGCGGCGCGACGGGTCGGTGTGGACGACCGACAAAGACGGCATCATCCTCGCCCTGCTGGCCTCCGAGATCCTCGCCGTCACCGGCGAGTCGCCGAGCGCCCACTACCGCGGGCTGACCGAGCGGTTCGGCGAGCCCGCGTACGCCCGCGTCGACGCGCCCGCCACCCGCGAGGAGAAGGCCGTGCTCGGCAAGCTGTCGGCCGCGCAGGTGACGGCCACGTCGCTGGCCGGCGAGCCGATCACGGCGGTGCAGACGTCGGCGCCCGGCAACGACGCCGCGCTCGGCGGCGTGAAGGTCTCGACGGAGAACGCCTGGTTCGCGGCCCGGCCGTCGGGCACCGAGGACGTCTACAAGATCTACGCCGAGTCCTTCAAAGGCCCCGACCACCTCGCCAAGGTCCAGGAGGAGGCCCGCTCCCTCGTCTCCGCCGCCCTCGCCTGAAAGCCCGCCCCAAGCGAGGCGGGCCTCGGGCGGGAGCGGGTCTCAGGCGTAAGCGGGCCTCGGGCGAGGATCCGCCGGTCCGAGGCGCGCCGCCCGAATACCTGCCGGGCGGTCAGTAGCCGAGGTGGCGGCCGCCGTCGCCGACCAACACCTCGCCCGTCATCAGGTCCGCTTCCAGCAGGGACGTGACCATCTGGGCGATGTGGCCGGGCTGTGCGGTGCGGCGGAGCGGGGCCTTCAGCTCCTCCTTGGCCGCCATCTCCGAGAACACCTGCTCCCCCACCCGGTCGATGTGCCAGCGGGTGGCCACGATGCCGGGCGCGACGGCGTTCACCCTGACCTCGGGGCCGAGCGCCACCGCCAGGTCGCGGGTGAGGTGGATGAGCGCCGCCTTGCTCACCCCGTACGCGATGGACGAGCCCGTGGCCTGCAGCCCCGCGATGGAGGCGACGTTGACGACGGCGCCCCGCGACGCGCGCAGGGCGGGGGCGAAGGCGCGGGCGCAGTAGAACGGTCCCATGAGGTTGACGCCGAGCAGCCGCCGCCACACCTCGTCCGTCAGCCCTTCCAGGTCGGGGAACGGCACCCAGGTGGTGGTGCCCGCGTTGCACACCAGCGCGTCCACGCGCCCGTGGTCGGCGAGCACGCGCTCGGCCATCCGGCGTACGGCGGCGTCGTCGGACACGTCGGCCGCCACCGCCGACGCCTTGCAGCCCATGCTCTCCAGCCGCGAGACGGTGGCGCGGGCCTCGTCGGCCGAGCGGGAGTAGTTGACGACCACCGCCGCCGCGCCCTTGGCGGCCAGCCGCTCCGCCACCGCCGCGCCGATGCCGGTGCCGCCGCCGGTGATCACGGCGACGCTGCCGTTGATGTCCATGCCGGTCACTCCTTGAGTGGGTCGAAGGCCGCGATGTCGATGTGTTTGGCGCCGGGCAGCGCGGCGTGGCCGCTCAGTCCGAGCCGCCCGGTGGCGTACGCGACGCTGAAGCGCGAGGCCGACTGCACGCCGGTCTGGGCGTAGGAGCCGTAGTAGCCGCCCCGGCACGACCGCCGTCGCCCCGCGGCGCGAGACCACCCCGGGGATGCCCTGATCGCCCCAAGGTCAAACGGCCATCCGGAAAGGGCTTACCGCCCGAGTTCCGGAGCCGTGGCGGTGCTCATGCCCGTACGTCCGAGGTCGGCCCTGCGGCCCGCGGCGACGCCCGCGCGGTAGCCGGTGCCGCTGGTCCGCGGGACGCTCATGCGGACGCGCGGATAGTGCGCGGCGACCACCCGATCGACCTCGGCCCTGCGGTCGGCCAGGACGATCGCGGTGCCGGTGGGCGCCGCCTCGGCCGCCGCCTGCTTCTCGGCCGCGCACAGCAGCCGGTAGACCTCGTCGGTGAAGCCGAGCAGCCAGGAACGCCGGTAGGCGCGGACGGCGCCGGCCGGCGGCTCGGTCCTGGCCAGGCCGGAGGCCATCTGCAGCAGCAGCGAGGTGGCGAGCACGTCGGCCCGCTCCAGGTCGGCGGCGAAGCCGAACACGTGCACCCGCTGCCCGCCGTCGCCGCGCCCGATGAGCAGCGGCCGGCAGCGTACGGCCTGCGCCACCAGGCTCACCAGCCTGGCCTTCTCCCTGGCCCACGGCGGCGGCAGGGTGACGATGCGGTCGGCGGGGGTCTGGCGGGTGCCGGCGGGCGGCAGCGAGTCGATGCCGTGCTTGGCCATCAGCGCCGACGCGGCGGCCATGAACGTGGCCCGCTCGTGCTCGTTGTCGGTGCGCTCGGCCTTGGCCAGCAGCTTCCTGACGCGGTCGAGCGTGCGCTCCCGCAACCGAGGCCCCCTCCCGTGCCCGCTGATCTGCGGGCACGATGCTAGCCGGGGTCAGGACTTGCTCGTCAGGACCCGCCCGTCGTCGGCGATGGCGGGGAACGCTCCGGTGTCGACGATGCCGTGCTGCTGGTAGAGCGCCTCGATGAGGGCGTGCGCGCGGGGCTCCAGCTTCCACAGGGCGCGGTACTCGCGCGCGGTGGCCAGCGAGATGCCGATCTCCTGGGCGATGTCCACCGTGCGCGGGACGATGCCCTTGGCGATCTGCCGGTCCCAGAACTCGCGGGCGGCCCGCATGAGGGCGGCGCGCTCGGCGGTGCTGACCACCTGCGGAGTGGCGTCGAGCACGGTGACGTCCTCGTCCTCCTCGCGGACCAGCTCGGCCAGGGCGGGCGGCAGCGCGGGGCGGGCGGGCACGGGGTGCTGCTCGGCGTCCTGCTCCCAGGGCACGCGGGGGTCGGCGTCGATGAGCGCGGAGGTGTTGTAGAGCGCGGCGATCTGGGCCAGCAGGGCCTCCTGGCGCTGCGGGTCGACGGCCAGCCCGGTGTGCTCGACGGCCTGGTCCATCGCCTTGTCGAGCTTGGCGAGCGCGGCGCGCATCTTGCGCTCGGACGCGCCGCCCTCGCGCAGCGCCTTGGCCTTCTTGGCGGCCAGCGCGACCCTGGTCAGGCGGCGGTGGGCGTCGACCTCGCTGGCGGTACGGTCGCTGACCTCGGCCAGGCCCATCCTGACCAGCAGCCGCTCGGGGGTGAGCCGCCAGTTGATGCGGCCGGTGCCGCGGATGCGGTGGCGCTCGATGGCCATGCCGCGCTCCCACAGCCAGGCGGCCACGAGCGGGGCGGCGAGGCGGAAGACGGCCTCGGGCAGGCTGCGCGCGTCCATGCTGGACAGCACGGCGGTCAGGCAGGTCAGGGCCCACACGGCGATGCCGTCGATGCCGGCGGAGAAGTTCTCGCGCATGTTGCGGCGGGCGCGTACGGCGCTGGTGATGATCGCGACCTCGATGAACGCGAACAGCAGTAACCGCAGCGGGCCGTCGAGCCCCAGCACGTCGCCGGAGAAGCGCCACATGCCCTGCGCGGACACGCCGGTGGCGATGGACGCGGCCACGACGGTCAGCACGTCCTCGACGGGGCGCGGGGCGACGTACCTGGACCACAACCAGGCGACGACGCGCCAGACGACCCTGACCACCAGGAAGGCCAGGACCAGCCCGGCCAGGCTCAGCAGCGCGATGACGGCGGTGGCGAGCGGCTTCTCGGCGATGAAGGCTGTTATTTCCTCAAATGTCGGCATCTGTCACTATCCGTGAGGGCTCAAACTCCGGCTCTATGCGACGAGATCATCGCAGAATGTCGCCATCTTGTACGCCAAACGCCGTCTGCTGCCCCAGTTTGCCCTGGTTTCACGGCAGTTCTGTGACCTTGACGCAACGTACCTGCCTGGAACGCGCCATCCCGCGCGCCCGGGGGGTGGCACCGGCTCGCGCGGCCCGCGCACAATGAGACCGGGAAGAGGCAGCTCAGCCGGTGACCCTGCCGCCCCCGTCGGCCAGTCGGAGGGGTAAATTCCTCCTTTCGGAGGGCAACACCCGCCCTTCCGGATGGGACCATCGATGCAGGGATTTATCCCAACTTGGTGTGATGCATCCCAGCAGGACGGATATCGATGTCAGAGACAGAAGAGTTCCCGCTCGTCCAGTTCATGCGTGAGGGGTTCGACCCGGTGGGCGAGCTCGGCCGCATCAGGAACGAGCACCCAGTCTTCCCGATGGAGATCCCCGGAGGGCAGACCGTCTACCTCGTCACCCGCTGGGAGGACGTCCGCGCGGTGCTCGGCGACCACGAGCGCTTCAGCAACGACTTCGCCGGCGTGATCGGGCTCGGCTCCAACCAGGAGGACCCGGGCGGCCTGGGCTTCCGCGACCCGCCCGAGCACACGCGGCTGCGCAGGTTCCTCACACCCGAGTTCACCATGCGGCGGCTGCGCCGCCTGGAGCCGCGCATCGAGGCCATGGTCGAGGAGCACCTCGACCGCATCGAGGCCAAGGGCGCCGAGGGCATGCCGGTGGACCTCATGGAGGAGTTCTGCCTGCCGATCCCGTCGCTGGTGGTGTGCGAGCTGCTCGGCGTCCCCTACGAGGAGCGGGCCGACTTCGTCAAGATCAGCAAGGACCGGTTCGACTTCACCGCGGGGCCCGAGGCGTCGCTGCAGGCCATCAACGACGCGATGACGTACCTCGTGGACCTGGTCGCCCGCGAGCGGCAGAACCCCGGCGACGGCCTGCTCGGCCAGCTGCTGCGCGAGCACGGCGACGAGCTGGACGACCGCACGCTGGCCAGCATGGCCGACGGCCTGCTCACCGGCGGCCACGACACCAGCACCAGCATGCTCGCGCTCGGCACCCTGTGGCTGATCCAGAACCCCGAGCAGGCGGCCAAGGTGCGCGAGGTCGACGGCTACATCGTGGACGTGGTCGAGGAGCTCCTGCGCTACATGACGGTCGTGCAGGTCGCCTTCCCCCGCTTCGCCCGCGACGACCTGGAGCTGCACGGGGTGCCGATCAAGAAGGGCGAGATGGTGCTGTGCTCGCTCACCGGCGCCAACCGCGACCCCGCGCTCGGCGAGGACATGGACGAGGTGCGCCCGGGCCGCGAGACCACGGGCTCGCACATGGCGTTCGGCCACGGCATCCACCGCTGCGTCGGCGCGCCGCTCGCCCAGATGGAGATGCGCATCGCCTTCCCCGCGCTGCTGCGCCGCTTCCCCGGCCTGCGGGTGGCGGGCGAGGTGCCGTTCAGGGAACTGGCCATCGTCTACGGCGTCAAAGAGCTACCCGTCGCCTGGTAGAGCGGTTACGTTCGCCATGTGGACGAGCATGTCATCGACCTGACCGTGATCAGCGCCGTCGTCTTCGACACCGACGGCGTGGTCACCGACACCGCTCGGGGACACGCGGCCGCCTGGAAACACGTCTTCGACGCCTTCCTGCGCGGCCGCTCGGAGCCGTTCGACATCCGCGACGACTACCTGCGGCACGTGGACGGCCGGCCGCGGCTCGACGGCATCCGCACCTTCCTGGCCGCGCGCGGCATCACCGTGCCGGAGGGCTCGCCGGCCGACGAGCCGGGCGCCCCCACCGTGCACGGGCTGGGCCTGGCCAAGGACCGCTCCTTCCTGGAGCAGGCCGGCAAGTACGGCGTGGCCGCCTTCCCGCCCACGGTGGCGCTGCTGCACGAGCTGCGCAGGCGCGGCGCCCGTACGGCGGCCGGCTCCGCCAGCCTGCACGGCCGCAGGCTGGTCACCTCGGCGGGGGTGATGCACCTGTTCGACCTCATGGTGGACGGCAACGACGCCGCGCTGATGAACCTGCCGGGCACGCCCGACCCGGCGCTCTTCCTGGAGGCCGCGCGCCGGCTCGACCTGCCGGCCGCCGGGATCGCCGTGGTGGCCTCGGCGCTGCCGGCCGTCGAGGCGGGCAGGAGGGGCGGCTTCGGCACGGTGGTCGCGGTCGGGGCGAAGGCCGGTGCGAAGGCCGGGGACGCGGCGGGCGGGCTCGTCGTCGTGGGTGATCTGAGTGAGCTGGGGGTGCGTGGGCGGGTCCTACCCTTGAGAGGGTGACCGTACTGATCGATCCGCCCCACTGGCCGGGGCCGCGCGGCCTGATGTGGTCGCACCTCGTCAGCGACGACTCCCTCGATGAGCTGCACGACTTCGCGGGACGGCTGGGCGTGCCGCCGCGGGCGTTCGACCGCGACCACTACGACGTGCCGGAGACCGTGCACGCGCAGGCGGTGGAGCTGGGCGCCGAGGCGGTCAGCTCGCGCGAGCTGCTACAGCGGCTGATCGCGGCCGGTCTGCGCCGCCGCAAGCGCCGCTAGCTCGGCGGTCATGTTGGCCCGCGCGGGCTCCTCCCACAGCGCCCGCGCGCGTGGCGTGCGGAACAGGACGGGCGTGGCGAGCAGCCGGCGCAGCACCTCGCTCCGCCCGGCGGCGAACAGGTCGTCGGGCACGTGGGCGTACTCCTGGCGGACGGCGCGGGCGTAGGCGTCGTAGCCGGGGCCGCCCAGCACCGCGAGGTCGGCGTCGCAGAGCACGGCGCCGTCGCGGTCGCCGGGGGCGAGCGTGTCGTGGGCCGCCGTGAGGCGCACCAGCCTGGCCACCTCCGACACCCGGTGCGCCGGCACGCCGCAGCGCGGGAGCCTCGACTGGGCGAGCTGGGCGCTGCGCTCCTCGTCCCAGCCCGGCCTGCCGTCGTAGACGGCGTCGTGGAACCAGGCGGCCAGGCGTACCGCGGCCTCGTCGCCGGCCTCGCCGGGCAGCAGGTCGATCGCGGCGAGGACGGCGGCCAGGTGGTCGCGGGTGTGGTAGCGGCGGTGCGGCTCGGACCAGCGGGCCAGCAGCTCGGCGTGCACGGCGCGCGAGGCGCGCGACTCCCCCGCCGGCTCCGCCCACCGCGGGAAGGACGTCGCACCCTCGATCATGGTTCCACCGTAGTGGTAGCGTTCCTGGCATCGGTACGACAGGCGGAGACGCTCGGCGCCTGCCCCGGTGGCGGGAGCTGCGGGCCGTCATGCCGCGAGGCCCCCGGTGGTCGCGCGCGGCCCGGGTGGCGGCCGCGGCCGACGTGTCCGATCTGCGGCGGCTGGCCGCGCGGCGGGCTCCGCGCATGGTGTTCGACTACGTCGACGGCGCCGCCGAGTCCGAGCTGTCGCTGGCCAGGTCGGTGGCGGCGTTCGAGCGGGTGGAGTTCGCGCCGCGGGTGCTGCGTGACGTCTCCGACGCGCCCACCTCGGTGGAGATCCTGGGCCGGCGCGTCTCGATGCCGGTCGTGCTCGGGCCGACCGGGTTCACCCGCATGATGCACCGGTCCGGCGAGCGGGCGGTGGCGCGGGCGGCACAGCGCGCGGGCGTCCCGTACACGCTGTCCACGATGGGCACCACGACGGCGGCCGGCGTGGCCGCGGCGGCGCCCGCCGGCTGGAACTGGTTCCAGCTGTACGTGGTCCGCGACCGCGCCCGCACCCTGGAGACGCTGGCGATGGCGTCGGAGGCCGGCATGGACGTGCTGGTGGTGACCGTGGACGTGCCGGTGGCGGGGGCGCGGCTGCGCGACGTGCGCCACGGCCTGACGGTCCCGCCCACGCTGCGCTGGCGCGGCGTGCTGGAGGCGGTGCGGCATCCGGCGTGGTGGTTCGACTTCCTGACCGGTGAGCCGCTCAGGTTCGCCACCGTGGACGGCGCTCCCGAGGACCTCGCGGGGCTGACGAACCTGATGTTCGACCCTTCTGTGACGTTCGCCGACCTGGAGTGGATCAGGTCGGCGTGGCAGGGGCGGCTGCTGGTCAAGGGCGTGCAGCGGGCCGACGACGCCAAGGAGCTGGCGGCGCTGGGCGTGGACGGCGTGGTGGTGTCCAACCACGGCGGGCGCCAGCTCGACCGGTCGGCCACCCCGCTGGAGCTGCTGCCCGCCGTGGTGGCGGCGGCCGGTGACCGCACCGAGGTCTTCCTCGACGGCGGCGTGCGCAGCGGGGCCGACGTGGCGGCCGCGGTGGCGCTGGGCGCCCGCGCCTGCTTCGTCGGCAGGGCCTACCTCTATGGCCTGATGGCCGGTGGCGAGGCGGGCGTGGACCGGGTGCTGGCGCTGCTGCGGGCCGAGCTCGTACGCACGCTGCAGCTGCTCGGCGCGGGCGGCGTCGAGGGGCTGGGCCCCGACCTCGTCAGGCTCAGGGACCGCTGACCCCGGGTCCCGGAAGCCGCCAGAGGAAACGGCGCCATGTCAGAGGCGAAAAGCTCGTATTTCGCCGCCGCCGTCGTCGCTCTGCTCCTTCGCACGGGGACCCGTCCCGCGGAGAGGAGATCGCAATGGCGACCGGAGAATTCCAGGTGATGAAAGTGCCGGCCGAGCAGTTGGCGGGCATTCTCCATGGCCAGGTGATCGATCCCGGGGCGCAGCCCACGAACGTCGTCCACTGTGGCGAGGGCTGGACCGTGGACGTGAGCTGGGAGGTCACCGGCGAGCTTGTCGACTGGCTGGTGGGCCGCTGGCAGTTGGAGATCATCGCCGACCGGATCGGCGGCGGCGAGTCGCGGCATCCCGCGCCGCCCGTTGAGATGACGTTCACCCCCGGCTCCGGGCGATATACGGCCTCCATACCGATGCGGGGGCAGCTGTCCCCCGGCACCTATGACCTCGTGGTCATGCTCACCACCACCACGGCCGCCGGCACCGCGGGGGCGCTCGGCGGATTCGTGGTGATCAGCAAGATCACCGTCAAGGAGTGAGCGGCATCCGCCCCGGGCGGCGACCGCCCGGGGCGGTCCTGGGGACGGGCCGATGTACGAACCAGCACCAAGGCTGAGAAGCATGGCGATGTTAGTGCAAGCCCCTCGCAAGCGGACACTCCTACGCTCCAGCCCTGGCGGCCACGGGGCAAAGCAGGCCGCCGACTGTATCTGACGCTCCTGGGGGCGCTCTTTACTCCATGAGCATGCCCCGGGGGCGACGGGACCGGCATAACGGGAGACTTGATGTCCGACACTCCGATGACCGCCGACGACGTGCTGCGCATCGCGGCGTACAAGGACCGGAGCGCGGCACTCGAAGCGATGGTCATCGCCTACAGCTACCACCGCGTGGCCTCCGACCTCGCGGCCCACCTGGGCCGGGAGGCGAACAACTGGTACTGCTACGCCACCTGGACCTCCAAGGCCGTCGGGGAGAGCCTCGACCTCGGCCCCGGCTCGCCGTTCATCGAGGACTTCGGCCGCCGCCTGCGCGTGCCGCAGCGCTTCCGCCGGCTGTTCAGGGCCGCGCTGCTGACCCTGCTCGGGCCGAGCTACCAGCTGGGGCTGGCGCTGGCCAACCGGGCCATCTTCCTGGAGACCGCCAGCCTGGCGGTCAACCTGTGGAACGACACGCCCGACCGCTTCCTCAAGGTCAGCCCCGAGTCCGAGGTGACGCCCACGCCGCCCGAGTTCCTCACCGGCCTGCTGTCGCCGGCCGACCCGCGCTACCTGAAGGACGCCGCGCAGCTCATGGTGGCGGCCGCCGCGACGCGGGACCCGGCGGAGCGGGCCGAGCTGATGCTGGGGGCGAACATCGCGCTGTCGGCTTATGAGCAGGCGCGCGCGCAGGCGGCGCTCGAACTCGTGCTGTACCGTCCGGTGCGCTGGCTGACCCGGGTGTCGTGGCGCTCGCTGCGCTCCCTGGTGACGCGCCGCCCGTTCCCCCGCTTCCGCCTGTACGCCGCCGCGCACGCCGACCAGCCCTGGCTGACGCGCACGCTGGAGGGCCTGTGGTCCTCGCTCTACACCCGCCACCTGTTCGCCGTGGCCACCCCGCTGAGCGACGTCAAGGTCGGCAGGCCGCTGACCCCGCCGCCCGGCGTGGACCTCGACGAGGCGTGGGCGCCCATCCAGAACGAGAAGGTGCGCAAGCTGGCCGAGGAGTTCGTCACCGAGGACCGCGAGGCGTCCCTGGCCGGGGTGCGCGACTGGGTGTCCTATCCCGACCGGATGCGCTTCATCGTCAGCTATTTCCGCGTCTACCAGAAGGTGGACGCCCTCTACCGGGTGCCCTTCGGCAAGGAGGTCGCCGACGGGCTGGCCGAGGAGATGCGCAAGGGGCTCGTCCCCGAGGCGATCAGCCAGATGTTCGTCGACCGGCCGGGACTGCGGCCGCGCAAGCTCTACCGGTACCCGTCGGAGACCGACCCCGACGCGTACGAGATGGCGCACTTCGACTTCGAGCCGTTCCTGGAGGCGATCCCGCTTGACCCGCCCGACACGTCCGCTCCGTCAGGCAAGCCCGGTGACTAGGTCAGTCGAGGAAGTCGCGGGTGATCTCGCGCGCCTGCAGCAGGCCGCGTAGCTTCGCGAAACAGCGGGCTCGGGTGGGCCCGATGCTGCCGACCGGCCTGCCCAGCCTGCGCGCCACGTCCACGTAGTGGGGCTCGGAGGTTTCCGTGAGCGCTCTGAACAGCACCCGCTGGGCCGCGGGCAGCTCCTCGACGAGCTCTTCGAGGGTGCCGGCCAGCCAGATCCTGGCCAGTTCCCTGTCGACGTCGTCGGTGCTGCCCAGCGAGTCGAGGTCGGGGGTGCAGATCTCCTTCGTCCTGCGGGTGAGCTTGAGGCACTCGCGGAAGGCGATCGTGGCGAGCCAGCCCGCCATGCGCTGGCCGTCCTCGACGCTCTTGAGGTTCTGCCAGGCCAGCAGCCAGGTGGTCTGCAGGACGTCCTGGGCGTCCTCGTGGCCGAGCCTGAACCTGCGGATGCGGGCCTTGAGCATGGGGCTGAACTCCTCGACCAGCCGCTCCCAGGCCAGCGCGTCGCCCTCCTGGGCGGCGGCCACCAAGGCTCCGGTGTCGGGACGCGGGTCGGGACGGGTGTCAGAGCGGGTGTCGAGGCGTTCCATGGTGTCCACGTGCATGTCGTTCTCCCTGCCGGTCCGGACACTCGGGGGGTCGGCTCCGGCCGGCTCACCCACCGTGCGCCGGATGATCCGGAAAGACTGTTCCGGACGTGACAGCCTGGGTGTGTCGCTGGTCACATTTCAAAGATCGCTTTCCAGAAGCTGTCCCCCGGCGGAATGCGGCCTAGAGTTCTTGCATGAACGGGCGCAGCGGCCTTCCCCACGACGCCGAGCCGGTCGCCGCGGTGCTGGCGGAGATCCCGTTGTTCCAGGTGCTCGGAGAGAGCGGCATCCGCAGCACGGCGCGGGCGGGCCTGACCCGGCGCTACCGGTCGGGGCAGATCATCTTCCATCAGGGCGACCCGGGAGAGTCGCTCTACGTCCTGCTGGACGGTCTGGTGAAGGTGGTGTTCACCACCGAGCACGGCGACGAGATCGTCCTCAACATGCTGGGCCGCGGCGACACCTTCGGCGAGATGGCGCTGCTGGACGACTCACCGCGCTCGGCCTCCATCGTGACCGCGCGGCCCGCCTGGGTGTTCGCGCTGCCCAGAGTGCGGCTGCTGGAGCTCATGCGCGAGCACCCTGGGCTGGCCGACGAGTTCCTGCGGCTGCTCGGCCGCATGGTGCGCAGGCTCACCGACCAGGCGGCCGACCTGGCCTTCCTCGACCTCGGCGGGCGGCTGGCCAAGCTGCTGCTGCAACTGGCCGACAAGCACGGCCAGGCCGGCGGGGTGGTGGACCTGCCCGGGCTGACCCAGTCCGACCTGGCCGCGCTGATCGGCGCCTCCCGCCCGGCCGTCAACCGGGCGTTGCAGTCGCTGGTGGCGCGCAACCTCATCGCCGTCGAAGGCCGGACGATCACGCTGCTGGACGTCGCCGCCCTGCGGAAACGGGGCGGCCTCTGACCGAATCTGGAGTACGGGGCACATGAACGATCGTGAGGGGCGCTGGCCGGAGGAGAGATTCCGGCAGCTACGGCAGCAGGCCGATCCCGACGTCGACAAGGTGGTCGCCGAATACCTGCAGGAGCAGCCCCCGGGGCGGGGCGCGCTGGAGCTGGTCAAGGCGGTGGTCGCGGAGCTGGGGGCGGCCAAGCGGGAGGCCAGGGAGCCCTCGGGGGAGCCGCCGGCGTCGCGGATCTTCGAGGCGCTCGACTTCGCCAAGGAGCTGCCCGAGTGGGGTGACGACCGGGAGCTGCTGGCCAGGGGGCAGGCGGTGTTCGCCGACCACGGGCTCTACCAGTCGGCGGCGCTGTTCTTCGCCTGCCTGCCGATGGCGTACGCGGAGGTGTCCAGCGCCAAGGTGCTGGCCGGCGTCTCCAACCTCGCCACGCACGGGATGACCCGCAGGGTCGCCGAGACCGGGCAGATGCTGGTGGACGTGATGGGGCTGAAGAGCACCGACAGCCTCCAGCCCGGCCGGCCTGGCCACACGACGGCGATCGGGCTGCGCATCCTGCACTCGTTCGTGCGCGCCCTGGTGGACGAGCGCTACGCCGACCACTGGGACACCGAGCGGCTGGGCGCGCCGGTCAACCAGGAGCTGCTGCTCGCCACGCTCTTCGACTTCTCCGTGGTGACGTGGGAGGCCATGGAGACCATGGGCGTGGTGCTGAGCGACGAGGAACGCGCCGCCAACCTCTACACGTGGAGCGTCTTCGGCCACCTCATGGGCATCGAGGTCTGCCGCGAGGGGCCGCTCACCCTCGGCGACGTCGAGCCGGTCAGCGCGCGCCTCGGCCGGCTGCTGGAGACCAGCGACGAGGGCCGCCTGCTGATGGCGGTGATGCTGAAGGAGATGGAGGCGTTCATGCCGCTGGGCTGGCGCAAGATGCCGCGCAGCCTGGTCCACTGGATCTTCCGGCACGCCTCCCACGGCGCCGACCGGGTGCCCGAGCTGCTCGGCGTGCCCGCGCCCGCCTGGTGGTTCACCGCCCTGTTCGCCGCCGCGAAGGCCGCGCACGGCTCCTCGTGGCTGGCCGGGCCGGTGGACGGTGTGGTTCGCTGGCTGGTACGCAAGGCCGGGCGGCAGATCGTGGTCGCCCTGATCGACCGCCACTCCGACGGGCAGGCGGCGTTCAGGATCCCCGACGAGCTGGCCCGAGCCTGGCGGATCAGGCAGTCGCGCGCGGCCGTGCAGACCCGCGCGATCCGCAGGAACGTACGCACGAGGCTACGAGCGCCCGCCCGCGGGCGGAAAGGGCCGCACAGTGACAGCCCCACATGAGCCGGGCACGCTCACCACGGCGACCATCCTGTTCACCGACGTCGTCAGCTCCACCGCGCTGCGCATCAGGCTCGGCGAGGAGCGGGCCAACGTCGTCTTCCGCCGCCTGTACGAGCTGCTGCGCTCGGTCGTGACGGCGAGCGGCTCGTCGTTCACCAAGAGCCTGGGCGACGGGCTGATGGCGGTGTTCGGCTCGGCCACGGCGGGGCTCGACGCGATCATCGCGGTCCAGCAGGCGGTGGCCGACGAGAACGAGCGCGCCATGGACAAGATCTCCATCAGGGCGGCGCTGGCCGCCGGCGACGTGTGCTGGGGGCACGACGACGTGAGCGGGCTGCCCACGGTGGAGGCGGCCCGCCTGGTGGCGATCGCGGAGGGCGGTCAGGTGCTCTGCACCGACCTGGTCAGGCGGCTGGCCCAGGGGCGCAGCAGGCACGAGTTCAAGGACCTCGGGCGGCTGCCCGGCAAGGGGCTGCGCGAGCCGCTGCACACGTACGAGCTGCACTGGCAGAGCGCCGACCACCACCTCGGCGGCGGGCTCGCGCCGTGGCTGGACGACGGGGGCGCGCTGCCGTTCGTGGGCCGCGAGGAGGAGCTGCGGGCGCTGGACGGCGAGCTGGCGGCGGCCGAGTTCGGCGGCAAGCTGGTGATCCTGGAGGGCGAGCCGGGCGTGGGCAAGACCCGGCTCGCCTCCGAGGCGGCCAGGCGGGCGCTCAAGCGGCAGTTCACGGTGCTGGCGGGGCGGTGCACGGATCCGGCGCGCAAGGCGTACGAGCCGATCGCGGGCGCCGTCGAGCGGCTGGCCCGCACCTCGCCCGCGCTGCTGCTGCGGGCCGGCATCGACCAGCAGTGCGGGCAGCTCGTCCGGCTGGCGCCTTCGCTGGCCGCGCCGCCGCTGTCGCTGGAGGTGCCGCCGGCCACCGAGCCGGTCTCCGAGCGCTACCAGCTGATGGCCGCCGCCCGCACGCTGATCGAGCGCCTGGCCACCGTACGCCCGGTGCTGCTGATCATCGACGACCTGCAGTGGGCGACGCTGGAGTCGCTGCAGATGCTGAGCGCCCTGATGTGGGACTCCGACGCGCTGCCGCTGCTCGTCCTCGCCATGTCGCGGCCGGTGCCGGTCGAGTCCGCGCCCTCGCAGACGCTGCCCGAGCTGCACAAGCTGACCGCCGACGCCCGGGTGATCCCGGTGCCGGCGTTCGGGCTCGACGAGGTGAGCGACGCGCTCGCGCTGTCGCGGGCCCGCGCCGACGCCGAGCGGCTGCACCGCATCACCGGCGGCAACGCGTTCCTCGTCAGCGAGGTCATCAGGGAGCTGGGGGCGGGCAAGGACCTCGACGCGCTGGCCGTGCCCGACTCCGTCACCCGCATGGTGACGGCCCGCGTCGCGCAGCTCCACCCCGACGCCCGCGACCTGGTGAGCCTGCTGGCCGTGGGCGAGCGGATGGACTCGGCCGAGCTGCGCGGCGGCCTCGACCTGGACGAGCCGCGCTTCGTGGCCGCCGTCGAGGAGGCCATGGGCACGGGGCTGGTGACCATGCTGGACAACGGGTCCTGCCAGTTCTCCCACGAGCTGACCAGGACCGCCCTTTACACCACGCTCTCCGCGCCGCGCGCCGCGCTGCTGCATGGGCGAATCGCCGACGCGCTGCTCGCCACCGGCCCCCACGCGATGCGGACCAGGCCGTATGTGGTGGCCGCCCACCTGCTGGCCGCCGCCGAGCAGGGCCGCGACCCGGCACGGGTGAGCGCGGCGGCCGACGCGGCCGTGCACGCCGCCCAGCACGCGCTGGCCGGGCTCGCCCACCGCGAGGCGGTCACCTGGTACCAGCGGGCGCTCGCCCTGCTCCCCGACTCCCCCGGCGCGACCCGCGAACGCCGCGCCGAGCTGCTGGTCGAGTGCGGCAGGGCGATGTGGCTGGCCGGGCACCCCGACGCCCGCCGCACCCTGCTCGACGCGGCCGACCTGGCCAGGGAGTGCGAGCGCCACGACCTGATCGTCACCGCCGCGCTCGGCGGCGACCGGGGCTCCTCCATCTCGGCGGCACCCGACCGCGAGCGCATCGCGCTGCTCACCGAGGCGCGCAAGGTGGTCGACTCCACCGACGTCAGCACCCGCGCGCTGCTGGCCGCGCAGCTCGCCTCCGAGCTGATCTGGGCGCCCGACGGCGAGCGGCGCTTCGCGCTCAGCGACGAGGCGGTGGCCCTGGCCCGCAAGTCGGGCGACCCGCGCACGCTGGCCGGCGTGCTCGGCATGCGCAGCCTGACCATCATCCCCGCCGACCCGCTGCACCAGCGCCACCGCGACGGTGACGAGATGCTGGAGGCGGCCCGCCGCACCGGTGACGACCTGGCGCTGTTCCACGCGTACGTGCAGCGCACGCCCCCCGTGCTGGACAGCGGCGACGCCGCCAAGGCGGCCGACCTGCTCGACCGGGCCGACGAGCTGGCGCACCGGCTCGGGCAGCCGCACCTCAACTGGCTGATCGGCTACTCCAAGGCCGGGCTCACCCTCATGCAGGGCGACCTCGCGCAGGCCGAGGCGGAGGCGGAGGCGGCGCTGCGGCTCGGCTCCGAGATCGGCCGGCGGCTGGAGGCGGTGGCCATCTTCTCCGAGCAGATCGCGGAGATCCGGCGGCTGCAGGGGCGGCTGTGGGAGCTGCGCGACCGGCTGCGCCGTGCCGGGCAGGCGCCCAGGGTCGATCCGGTGCACGCGGTGCTGCGTTACCTGTGCGAGCTGGCCGACGAGGAGGCGGGGCCGCTGCTCGACCGCATACTCGCCGACGGCGGCGAGACCCCGCCGCGCAACATGGCGCACCGGCCCGCGCTGGACAACCTGGCCGTGGCCGCCGCCCGGCTGGGCCGTGCCGAGCTGGCCGGGCGCCTGTACGACGCGCTGGCCGGCGGCGGCGAGACGTTCGGCCACGGCACGATCGCCCACCACTGCGGCCACCACTACCTCGCCCACCTGTGCGTGGCGATGGGCGACGAGCAGCGCGCCGCCGGCCACTTCGAGGCGGCCGCCGAGGTCCACGAACGCCGCGGCGTCCCCCTGATGCTCGCCGAGTCCTTGCTCGACTGGGCCGACCTGCTCGACGAGAGCGACCTGGACGGCCCCAAATCCTCGGTCCTGCGCAACTGGTGCCGCACCCTGCTCTCCGGCCGCGGCGCCCTGCTGCTGGACCGCCGCGTCGCCACCTAGCCCCACCGCGGGCCCTGTCGACCGCGGGTCACCGAACCACCGACCTGCCTTGCTGTCCCTTCGAGGTAGGGATGGGCTTCCGGCCGGTGGCGCGCCCCCGGCGGGTGGTCAGGTGGTGAGGGTGTGGCCGGCTTCGACTGCCTGGCGGACGGTCCTTGCGAGGGTCTCCTCCAGCGCCTCGCCCTGGGCTTCCAGGGCGGCGAGCCCGTCGGTGTCGTCGGTGTGGGCGAGCAGCGCCCGGTACGCGTCGTTACGGGCCAGCGCGTCGCGGGCGCGCAGGGCGGCATCGGCCTCGGCGACCCGGTGGGCGTAGCGTTCCAGCCGGGTCACCCGGGCCTCCACGGCCGCCGCCGAGCGGTGCAGCGCCTCCTGCTGCGGCGCCAGCACGGCCCGCAGCTCGGGCGTGACGACGCCGCTCATGGCCCGCTCCTGCTCCTGCCACAGCCGGGTCTGGGTACGCAGCAGCACCGCGATCTCCCAGATCTGCCGGGGCAGCAGCACCTCGTTGGCCAGCCCGTCGAGCAGCCGCAGCCGCATGGCCTGCGAGGTGTAGACCGACATGACGGCCCGCCTGGCGCGTTCGAGCAGGGCGCGGGCGGGCGCGGCCAGCTCGGGGACGAGCACGTACCGATCGTGGAGCGAGTCCGCAGGCTCGCGGCGTAAGCGCGGGATGAACGCGTCGATGACGGCCAGCCGCTCCTGCTCGGTCAGGTCGGGGTCGGCGATGAAGTCCACGGTGCGGCGGACGTGATCGCGCTCCCTGACGAGCTGCCGGCGCTCGGCGGCGGCCGCGTTCCTGCGGTGCAGGACGTCGTGCGCCACGATGAAGACGGCCAGCCCGATCGGGATGAGCAGCACCGTGTAGAGCAGCCCGATGTCGCCGAACACGCCATGCAGGAGGAGGGCGGCGAGCACGATCGCGACGCAGATCGCCAGCGATGACCACGCGTACCCGCGGCGACCGGCCACACCGACCCCCTCACGAACGAACGAACGAGTCCCGAGGCGTCCTGCGAATTCACAATAGCCCCGGAATGCCGACAGATCACGAGATCCCCGGCAGACGGGCATCAGCGCAGGTAAGAGGCCCCGTTGAGATCCAGGACGGCCCCGCTGGCCCATTCGGCCTCGCGCGAGGCCAGGTACACGATGGCCGCGGCGATCTCCTCGGGCCGCGCCACCCGCCCGAACGGGCTCTGCGCCCTGATCGCGTCGCCACGCGGCGCCTTGAGGTGCTCGTTGGTCATGTCGGTCTCGACGAACCCGGGCGCGACCGTGGCCACCGCGATGCCGCGCGGCGCGAGGGCGATGGCCAGCGACTGGCCGAGCGCGTTCAGCCCGGCCTTGCTCGCGCCGTACGCCGGGCTGTCGGGCTCGCCCCTGAAGGCGCCGCGCGAGGAGACGTTGACGATCCTGCCGCCCTCGCCCATGTGCCGCAGCGCGCACCAGGCGGTGTTGGCCGCGCCCATCAGGTTGACGCCCAGGGTGCGCTGCCAGGCGTCCTGCCACTCTTCGTACGTCAGCTCCGTGATCGGGTGATGCAGGAACACGCCCGCGTTGTTGACCAGCACGTCGATCCGGCCGCCCAGCGCCTCGGCCGCCGCCTCCACCATCGACCTGACCGCCTCGGGGTCGGCCAGGTCCGCCTGGACCACCGTGTGCCCTTCGCCCGGCAGCGCGTCGAGCAGGCTCGCGGCGTCGCCGGCCGAGTCGCGGTGATGGATGGCGACCCGGTCTCCCCGCTCGGCGAAGGCCGCCGCGACGGCCCGGCCGATGCCCCTCGACGCTCCGGTGACAAGTACTCCACGTCCACTCATCCCCCGCACGATAGGGGACGCTCGGCAAGCGTCTTCCGGCGGCCTAGGATGGACAGCGCCCCCGGAAACCGATCAAGGACAACCGGATGGCCGGGTGGAACGTCCCAACACTCCCGTCCCCTATCAGGAGTCACTCGTGGGATACCCGCCCCCGACGTACCACCGGCCGGCCTATGGGCCGGCTTACGCGCCGCCGCCCGCCACGCGCGACGACAACCTTCCCCTGATCGTGCTGTTCGTGGTCGGCCTGCCGATGCTGCTGTTCGGCGGCGGCGCAGCCCTCGCGCTGGTGCTGACCGACACCGGCGGCGGGCCTTCGGGAAGCTCGGCGACCATGGTGATGCCGTCCAGGGAGCCGCTGGCCGACGCCCAGGAGACCACCCCGGCCCAGACAGACCCAGCCCAGACAGACCCAGCCCAGACCGACCCAGCCCAGACCGACCCAGCCCAAGCTGACCCCGCCCAGACGCAAGCCGGCCAAACCCTTCAGCAGCAGACCGGGCCGGCGGGGCTCGGCGGGTCGATCACGCTCCAGTCCATCGACCCCGCCCTGCAGCTCACCGCGACCGTCAGCCGCGTCATCGACCAGGCCACGCCCGCCACCGAGTTCGTGAAGCCGGCGGCGGGCAGCAAGCTCGTCGCCGTGGAGATGACCTTCACCAACACGGGCCAGACCCAGTTCACCGACTCCCCGCTGCTGAGCGCCTGGCTCATCGACCACGAGAACCGGCAATACCGCCCCAGCGTCAAGCAGATCAGCGAGGGGCAGGACTTCGGCGCGACGGTGTCGATCAGCGGCGGCGACTCGCGCATGGGCGTGGTGGTGTTCGAGGTGCCGCAGGCGGCACGGGCCGCCAAGCTCCAGTACGCGATCAACGCCGGCCTCGGCTCGCAGAAGGCCGAGTGGACACTGGCCTAGCACGTCGGCGGCGCGCTCTGAGCATTCTCTGAGAATTGCTTGCCAAAAATGTCGATCGTCCTGTCAAGCACTTTGTCGTGACGGAGGCGTACATGGCGGACAACCCCCTCGACTATGTGGTGATCGGCGCCGGGCCCGCGGGCCTGCAACTCGGTCACTTCCTCCACAAGTCCGGCCGCAGCTACGTGATCCTCGAGGCGGGCGCGGCGCCGGGCCCGTTCTTCCGCACGTTCCCGCGCCACCGCACGCTCATCTCGATCAACAAGAAGCACACCGGCTGGGACGACCCCGAGCTCAACCTGCGGGTGGATTGGAACTCCCTGCTGTCGGACGACCCGGAGCTGCTGTTCACCCGCTACAGCGACCGGTATTTCCCGCATGCCGATGACATGGTCCGCTATCTCGGCGACTTCGCGCGGGCCTGCGGGTTGCGGATCGAGTACGGCGCCCAGGTGGCCAGGGTGGAGCGGCCGGGTCCCTTCGTGGTGACGGCCGAGGACGGCCGGACGTTCGAGGCGCGGCGGGTCGTCGTGGCGACCGGGGTGAGCAAGCCGAACATCCCGCCCATCCCGGGCATCGAGACGGCCGACCTGTACGGCGACGCGTCCATCGACCCCGCCGACTACACCAACCAGCGGGTGCTCATCATCGGCAAGGGCAACTCCGCCTTCGAGACGGCCGACAACCTGGTCGAGACCGCCGCCGTCATCCACGTCGCCGGGCCGCGCTCGGTGCGGCTGGCCTGGCGCACCCACTACGTGGGCCACCTGCGCGCGATCAACAACAGCATGCTGGACACCTACCAGCTCAAGTCCCAGAACGCGGTGCTCGACGGGCACGTCAGGAACATCGAGCGGCAGCCGGACGGCACGTACCTGGTGAGCGTGGCCTTCGTCCGGGTGGACGAGATCACCAAGGACATCCCGTACGACCGGGTCATCGTCTGCACCGGGTTCCGCTTCGACGACTCGATCTTCGCGCCCGAGTGCCGGCCGGCGCTCGCGTGCGACGGCAGGTTCCCGGCACTGACGCCCGCGTACGAGTCGGTGGACGTTCCCGGCCTGTACTTCGCCGGCACCATCACCCAGTCGCGCGACTTCAAGCGCGGCACGAGCGGCTTCATCCACGGCTTCCGCTACGGCGTGCGGGCCCTGCACCGCGTGCTGGAGTCGCGAGACCACGGGGTGCCGTGGCCGGCCACGGAGCTGCCCGCCGACCCGGCGGCGATGGCGGCCGCGGTGGTCGCCAGGATCAACCGCACCTCGGCCCTGTGGCAGCAGTTCGGGCTGCTGGCCGACGTGATCACACTCGACGGCGGCACCGCCCGCTACTACGAGGAGGTGCCGTACGACCTGCGCGAACACCCGATCGGTGAACACGGCCACTTCTCGATCACCCTGGAGTACGGCCCCGGCCACGACAAGGTGGACCCCTTCGACATCGAGGTCGCCCGGCCGGGCCAGGGCGACGCGGCCCGCGCGCACGAGGGCCACTATCTGCATCCGGTCGTCCGCCACCATCTCCCCGGGCAGCCGGTCGCCGTGCACCACGTGACGGAGAACCTGGAGAACGAGTGGGACTCCCCCGAGGTGCACGTGGAGCCGCTGCGGGCGTTCTTCGCCCGGCGCACGGCCGCGGTCCCCGCGTGATGCGCCCGGCGATGAGCAGCCCCGTCCACGAACCGGCCCGCACCTCGCCGCCCGTCCCGGCGAACGGCCCGCCGCCCGTCCCGCCGCCCGTCCCGCTGAGCGACCCCCGCTACGGCCCGACGCACGGCCCGGTCCGCGCCCCCATGGCCGGGCCGCGCGGCCCGGCCTCCACCCGCCCGCGCGGTCCGATGAGCGGCTGGCGGCTGCGGGACTTCGAGGACGCCGCCCGCGAGCGCCTCGCCCCCGCCCACTACGACTATTTCGCGGGCGGGGCGGGCGAGGAGCTCACGCTGCGCGCCAACGAGGCCGCCTTCGACCGGCTCGCTCTGGTGCCGAGGGTGCTGCGCGGCGCGGGCAAGCCGGAGACCGGCGTGACGCTGCTGAACAGCCGCGCGTCCATGCCGGTGCTGGTGGCGCCGACCGCGTTCCACCGCCTGGCCGACCCGCAGGGCGAGCGGGCGACCGCGCGGGCCGCGGCGGCGGCCGAGACCATCATGATCGTCAGCATGGCCGCCACGGTCGCCGTCGAGGAGGTGGCGGCGGCGGCGCCGGGCGCCGAGCTGTGGTTCCAGCTCTACGTCCAGCCCGACCTGGCCTTCACCGAGCGCGTCGTGCGCCGCGCGGAGTCGGCGGGCTGCACGGCGCTGGTGGTCACGGCCGACTCTCCGGTCATGGGCGTACGCGAGCGCGACGTCCGCAACGGCTTCCACGACCTGCCCGCCCACCTGCACTGCGAGAACCTGCGCGACCTCCCGGGAGGCCCGGTGCGGCCGATCGTGATGTGGCCGGAGCTGTCGTGGGAGCACCTCGCCGTGCTGCGCCGCATGACGGACCTGCCCCTCGTGGTCAAGGGCGTCACGCACCCGGCCGACGCCAGGCTCGCGATCGACCACGGTGCCGCGGGGATCCTGGTGTCGAACCACGGCGGCCGGCAGCTCGACGGCATGCCCGCCGCGATCGACCTGCTGCCGGACGTCGTGGCCGAGGTCGCGGGCGCGGTGCCGGTGCTCATGGACGGCGGGGTGCGGCGCGGCACCGACGTGGTCAAGGCGCTGGCGCTGGGCGCCGCCGCGGTCGGGGTCGGCCGTCCGGTGCTGTGGGGTCTCGCGGCCGGCGGCGAGGCGGGCGTGGCCGGCGTGCTCGGCCTGCTCCGCGCGCAGTTCGAGGAGGCCATGACGCTGTGCGGCTGCGCCGGCGTGGCCGGCCTGAGCCGGGACATGGTTCGGGACGCGGTTCGGGACGCGGTTCGGGACGCGGTTCGGGACGCGGTTCGGGACGCGGTTCGGGACATGGTGCGGCCATGCTGATCGCCGTCGTGCTGCTGGTGGTGGCCGTCCTGGTGAGCCTGCCGTGGTGGCTGCCGCGCCGGGTGGTGGCGCTGCGCGAGCGGGTGTTCGCCCGGATCAACGGCGACGAGGGCGTGCCCGTGCCCGGCGAGCTGGTAGGCGCCGAGCGCTTCCGGGAGCTGTACGCCCACCCGGCAGCGAACGGCCGCAGCAGGGGCGCGGCGCTGTCGGACCTGTTCTGGTACTGGCTGGCCCCCGGCCCCGAGATGCACCAGGAGCACCTGGAGCCGGGCGAGCGGTACGACGCCGTGGCCCGCACCACCCGCGCCCTGCTCGCGGTGCCGAAGGGCGAGGTGGAGGAGCTGGCCCGCCGATGCGCCGTGCGCGGCCTGGAGGGCGTGCGCGGGCTGGTCAGGCTGCGGGACCTGATGATGCCGGTGTGGGCGGAGTTCGCGTACGAGCTGGTCTTCGCCGAGCGCTGCCCGCGCGAGGCCCGCGACCTGATCGCGGCCAACGCCGACGACGTGGTCACCTCGCTCAAGTGCACAGGCCTGCGGCACATGGGCCGCCGCGACCGCCTGACCCGCTACCTGCTGCCCCGCCTGGACAAGGTACGGGTGCCGCTGCCAGGCGGCCTGACCCCGCTGGAGCAGGCGTACTACCTGCAGGGCGCGTTCTTCAACACCGCCGTGGTGCAGCTCAGTGAGGCCATGGCGCATCTGCTGCTCGTCCTCGCCCAGCATCCCGAGGAGCAGGAACGCGCGCGCACGTCCGATGACCGCCACTTCGACCGGGTGATCAACGAGACGCTGCGGCTCTACCCGCTGTTCGGCATCGCCCACCGGATCACCAGCGGCGACATCGCGCTGGACGAGCACACCACGATCCCGGCCGGGTCCGTGCTGTGCTTCAACTACCCCGAGTTCCACCGGACGGGGTTCGCCGACCCCGGCCGCTTCGACCCCGGCCGTTTCGACCCCGGCCGTTTCGATCGGCCGGCGAAGGAGCTGAACCACGTCCCGTTCGGCGTCGCGGCCAACCGGCCGTGCCCGGCCTGGCGGCTGGCGCCGATCGCGATGCGCGCGGTGGCGCGGGAGGTGCTCGGCCGCTACGTCCTCGACTCCTCCGTCAGCCACACCAGATCCCTGCCCAGCCGCGGGCCCTGCCTGCTCACCCCGCGCGGGGCCCCGCACCGGCCCCGGCTGGCGCTGGCGTACCTGCGGGTGCGCGACCGCTGGGAGGACGTCTGGCGCAGCCTCGTCCAGCTCGTGCTCGGCACGTACATGGTGTGGGACGCGCACCGCAAGCGGCTGTGCGAGCGCCACTTCGCCGAGGCCGCCTCCAACCCCCCTGTCGCTTCCGATGCGGAGGACCGGTATGCCCACCCTGGTCATGAACCTGGCGCACGTCGCTCCCTCTGACCCGAACCTCTCCCTGGTGCTCAAGGTCCTGCCCGCCCTCGTCGTCATCCTGATCACGGCGGCGGTCTGCGGCAGGCTGGCCCAGCTCGTGATGCAGCCGCGCGTGCTCGGCGAGATGGTCGCCGGCGTGCTGCTCGGGCCCACGTTGTTCGGCTGGTTGTTCCCCGAGGCGCAGGCCACCCTGTTCCCGCCGGAGGTCCGGCCGGTCCTGTACGTGATGAGCACCATCGGCCTGACCCTCTACATGTTCCTGGTCGGCGCCGGCCTCGACCACAGCGCCGGCACGCCGGGCGAGGCACGCAAGGCGTCGGTGCTGGCCGCGTCGGGCATCCTGCCGTCGCTGCTGCTCGGCGCGGGCGCCGCCCTCGTGCTGTACGATCTGCTGTCCCGCCCGGAGGTGCCGCCGCTGCAGTTCGCCCTGTTCGTCGGGGGCGCGCTGTCGCTGACCGCCTTCCCCATGCTGGCCAGGATCCTGTACGAGCGCGGCCTGGAGAACTCCCCGCTCGGCCGCCTGTCCCTGCTGGGCGCCTCCATCGACGACGCGCTGGCCTGGTGCCTGCTCGCCGTGCTGACGGCCATGCACCTCGGTGACGGCCCTGCGGGGGCGCTGCCGACGGTCGCGCTGACCGCGCTGTTCGCCATCGTCATGCTCAAGGTCGTGGCCCCGCTGCTGCGGCCGATGGGCGACAGCGTCGCGCGCACCGGGCGGCTCGGCCCGACCGGCATGTACGTGGTGATCCTCGTCCCGCTGGCGGCCGGCTGGGTGACGGACTGGATCGGCGTCTACTCCGTCTTCGGCGGCTTCTTCGCCGGCCTCGCCATGCCGCGGAACCCCGAGTTCCGCCAGGTCCTGCACGGCCGCATGATGGAGGTCGTCTCGACCCTGCTGCTGCCGGTCTTCTTCACCTTCTCCGGGCTGAACACCCAGCTCGGCGGCATCACCGGCGGCGCCATGGTGCTGGCGTTCCTGCTGATCCTGGCGGCCGGGTTCGCCGGGAAGTACTTCGGGTGCTCGCTGGCGATGCGCGGGCTCGGGTTCTCGTGGCGGGAGTCGTACGCGGTGGGCGGGCTGATGAACGCCCGCGGCCTGATGATCCTCATCTTCATCAACATCGGGCTCGCCCAGCAGATGATCACCACGGAGCTGTTCTCGATGCTGGTGCTGGTGGCCGTGCTGACCACCGCGGCCGCCCTGCCGCTGTACAAGCTCGCCCTGCCCGAGCGGCTGGAGCTGACCACGAAGGCCGAGGCGCCGGCCGAGCGGCCCGTGGAAGTTCCATCCAACTCTTCGTGATCGCCCAGGTGAGCGGGTGTGGACACTTCTTCTGGAAGGCCAATGAGACGGGTGGATCTGGTTTTTCCGCCACAGTGGTGTAACCGTGGTGCCGTGGCTGGGACTTCAGGCACGGCCGACCCGCCCTCCCGTCGGCTGCTGCTCGTCGAGGACGACCGCGAACTGGGGCCGATGCTGGTCGACCTGTTCACCGAACAGGGTTACACGGTCGATCTGGCGCTGGAGGGACAGCGGGGGCTGCACCTTGGGCTGAGCCGCGCGTACGACGTGCTCGTCGTCGATCGCGGCCTGCCCTCGATGGACGGCATCGACCTGCTGCGGCGGCTGCGGCGGCAGGCGGTCACCACTCCGGTGCTGCTGCTGACGGCGTTCGGCTCGGTGTCCGACCGGGTCACCGGGCTCGACGCCGGCGCGGAGGACTATCTCGTCAAGCCCTTCGACATCGACGAGCTCCTGGCCAGGGTACGGGCGCTGCACCGCCGCAACCTCGACATGGCCACGCTGCTGCCGCTGGGCGAGGGCTGGCTGGACGCGGAGTCGCACATCGTCCGGCTGCCCAGCGGCGAGCAGGTGATGCTGTCGGGGCAGGAGTGCCGGCTGCTCAGCGCGCTGGCCGCGCGCCCGAGCCAGGTGCACACCCGCAGGGCGTTGCGCCAGCAGGTCTTCGACGGGGCGAAGAAGGAGTCGATCGTGGATACCTACGTGTACTACCTGCGCAGCAAGCTGGGCGCGGGCGTGGTGAGCACGGTACGCGGCGTGGGCTACCGCCTGGGCGCGCTGTGAGCGTCATCGCGCCGCACCGCCCGGCCGACCCGGGGCGGCGTCCTGAGCCGGAGCCCGATCCTGGCCGACGCCTGCTGAGACGGGCCCGCCGCCGGGTCACCGTGCAGGTGGCGGGCGCGTTCTCGGTGGTGCTGGCGCTGGTCGGTGTGCTGGTGTGGTGCGCGATGGTGCACAGCCAGGGCACCGCCGCGATGCGCGACCTGGCGGTCACGGCCGCGCGCTCGCCGGTGGCGTACCCGCCGCCCTGCGTCTGGCTGTACCAGCTGCGCTCCGACGGCACCATCACCGCCTCGCCCGGCGCGCCCGCCGAGCTGCCCCTGCGCAGCTCCATCAATCACGTCTCCGGCGGCATGCCCGAGGAGACCGTGCAGGTCACGGTGGCCGGCCAGGAGTATCTCGTGCACACCCGCCGCCGCGGCGACACCATCGTGCAGGCCGCGCTGGACCTGCGCTACCAGGTGTCGGAGCGGCAGCGGCTGCTGCAGACGCTGGTCGGCGCCGAGGTGGCCGGGCTGCTGGCCGCGCTGGTCGTCGGCCAGGTCGTCGCCCGCCGCGCCATCGCGCCGCTGGGCGAGGCGCTGGCCCGGCAGCGGCGCTTCGCCGCCGACGTCAGCCACGAGCTGCGCACCCCGCTGACCCGGCTGAACACCCGCGCCCAGCTGCTGTCCAGGCGGCTGCGCGGCGGCACCGACCCGATCCTGCTCATCGACGAGGCCGATCACCTCGTCACCGGCACCAGGCAGCTCGGCGAGGTGGTGGAGGACCTGCTGTGCTCCGCCCAGTTCCAGCACCTGCGGCGGCCGTTCGGGCCGGTGGACCTCGCCGTGCTGGCCGCCGAGGTGGCCGCGGCCGACGGCGCGCGGGCCGCCGCCCGCGGCGTGGACGTGCAGGTGCGTTGCGACGGGCCCGGCGACCACGTCGTACGCGGCGTCGAGTCGGCCCTGCGCAGGGTCGTCTCCGCGCTGCTCGACAACGCGCTCGGCCACACCGGGCCCGGCGGCCACATCAGGATGCGGCTGTCGTGCGAGCCCGGCGTCGTGCTGCTCACCGTCGAGGACGACGGGGTCGGCCTCGACCCGGCGGACACCGAACGGTTGTTCGGCCGGTTCGAGGGGACCGGGTTCGGGCTGGGGCTGGCGCTCGTGCGCGAGGTCGTGGAGGGCCATCACGGCACGATCACCGCGGACGGGCGGCCGGGCGAAGGCGCGGCCTTCACCGTACGCCTGCCCGCCCACCAGCCCGGACTCACCGCCGAACCCCGCCCCGAACCGGCCTCGAAACCCTGAACACCGGCGGGGCCCTCCGGTGTCGGGCCGGGCCCCTCCCTTCCGGCCCGGCCTGACGATGCGGGCTCAGGCGCCGGACTCCTCCTGCACGGCCTTGAGCACCGCGTCCGCGATCGAGCGCGGGTCCACGCCGAAGTGCTCGCGCACCGACTCGCGGGTGCCCGACAGGCCGAAGCCGTCGGTGCCGAGCGAGGTCCACGGCTGACGTACCCAGGGGGCGATCTGGTCGGGCACCGCCCGCATCCAGTCGCTGACCGCGATCACCGGCCCGCGCGCCCCGGCCAGGGCCTCCTGGACGTACGGCACGCCGGTCGCCGTCATGGCGTTCCTGCGCAGCTCGCTCCAGGAGGTGACCGACCAGACGTCCACGCCGATGCCGTACTCCTCGCGCAGCAGCTCCTGCGCCGCCAGCGCCCAGTGGATGGCGGTGCCGCTGGCCAGCAGCTGCGCCTGCCCGCCGCCCTCGGAGAAGCGGTACATGCCCTTGACGATGCCCTCCTCGACACCCTCCGGCATGGCGGGCTGCGGCTTGGGCTCGTTGTAGACGGTCAGGTAGTAGAACACGTCCTCGCCGGCCTCGCCGTACATGCGCCGCAGGCCGTCGCGGACGATCACGCCCACCTCGTACGCGAACGCCGGGTCGTACGCCATGCACGCCGGGTTGGTCGAGGCGATGAGCTGGGAGTGCCCGTCGGCGTGCTGCAGCCCCTCACCCGTCATGGTGGTGCGGCCCGCCGTGGCGCCGATGAGGAAGCCCCGGCCGAGCTGGTCGGCCAGCGCCCACATCTGGTCGCCGGTCCGCTGCCAGCCGAACATCGAGTAGAAGATGTAGAACGGGATCATCGGCTCGCCGTGGGTGGCGTAGCTGGAGGCGGCGGCGGTGAACGACGCCATCGAGCCCGCCTCGGTGATGCCCTCCAGCAGGATCTGCCCCTCGGTGGACTCGGTATAGGCGAGCAGCAGGTCCCGGTCGACGGATTCGTAGCGCTGGCCGAGCGGCGAGTAGATCTTCGCCGACGGGAAGAGCGACTCCATGCCGAACGTCCTGGCCTCGTCGGGCACGATCGGCACCCAGCGGCGGCCCGTCTCCGGCTCCCGCATGAGGTCCTTCACCAGCCGCACGAACGCCATCGTGGTCGCCACCGACTGCGACGAGCCCTTGGCCAGCTTGTCGAAGGGGCGCGCGTCGGGGGCCGCCAGCGGGTGGTGGGACACCTTCCGCGACGGCACGGGGCCGCCCAGCGCTGCGCGCCGCTCGGCCACGTAGCGGGCCTCGGGCGAGTCGGGGCCGGGGTGCGCGTAGGGGGGCAGGTCGCCGTCGAGCGCGGCGTCGCTGATCGGCAGGCCCAGGCGGTCGCGCAGGTCGCGGAACTCGTCCTGGGACAGCTTCTTCATCTGGTGGTTGGCGTTGCGCGCCTCGACGCCTGCGCCCAGCGTCCAGCCCTTGACCGTCTGGACGAGGATCACCGTCGGGCCGCCCCGGTGGTCGAGCGCGCGGCGGTAGGCGGCGTAGACCTTGCGCGGCTCGTGGCCCGCCCGCGAGCCGCCGACGATCCGGCGCAGCTCCTCGTCGGAGTGGGGCACCTCGATGCCGTGGAACAGCTTCTCGCGGATGTAGTCGCCCGATGAGGCGGCGAACGTCTGGAACTGGCCGTCGGGCGTCTCCGACAGCCGCGCCACCAGCTGGTCGTTCTGGAGCAGCGGGTCCCAGTCGCGGCCCCACAGCGCCTTGACCACGTTCCAGCCCGCGCCCCTGAAGACGCCCTCCAGCTCCTGCACGATGCGGGTGTTGCCGCGTACGGGGCCGTCGAGCCGCTGCAGGTTGCAGTTGATGACGAAGGTGAGGTTGTCGAGGCCCTCGCGCGCGGCCAGGGTCAGCGCCGCCGTGGCCTCGGGCTCGTCCATCTCGCCGTCGCCCAGGAACGCCCACACGTGGGAGGCCGAAGTGTCCTTGATGCCGCGGTTGAGCAGGTAGCGGTTGAACCGGGCCTGATAGACCGCGTTGAGCGGCCCCAGCCCCATCGACACGGTCGGGAACTGCCAGAACCCCGGCATCGCCCTCGGGTGCGGGTAGGACGGCAGGCCGCCCTCCGGCTCCCGCCTGAACAGGTCGAGCTGCTCCTCACTCAGCCGGCCCTCCAGGAAGGCGCGGGCGTAGATCCCAGGAGAGGCGTGACCCTGGAAGTAGACCTGGTCGTGCTCGCCGTGGAAGAAGTGGTTGAAGCCGACCTCGTAGAGCCAGGCGGCCGAGGCGTAGGTGGACAGGTGGCCGCCGAGCCCCAGCTTGCTGCCCCTGGTGATCATCGCGGCGGCGTTCCAGCGGTCGTACGCCGCTACGCGCTCCTCCAGCTCAAGATCACCCGGGTAGTCGGGCTCGTCATCGGTCGGCACCGTGTTGACGTAGCGGCTGCTCGTGGCCAGCCGCCGCAGCAGGAACTCGGCCCGGTCGGGGCCGGCCTCCCGGCGGACGGCTTCGAGCGACTCCAGCCATTCCGCCGTCTCTTGGGGGTCCCAGTCTGTCTCCATACATCCATCCTATGATCGATCATCCCATGTGCGAAGACGGCTAGGATCGTGGCGTGAAACCGGTGGTGAGGGTCCCGCTGCGCGACCGGATCAGATCCTCGATCATCGAGGGCCTGATCGACGGCCGGTGGGCGCCCGGCGACCGCATCGTCGAGCGCCGGCTCGCGGCGGAGCTCGGCGTCAGCCAGGCCCCGGTCCGCGAGGCGCTGCGCGAGCTGGAGACACTGCGCCTGATCGAAACCTCCCCTAACAAGGGCGCGCAGGTGCGCGGCTTCACCGAGGCCGACCTGCGTGAGGTCTACCAGGTGCGAGCCGGCCTCGAGGAGACCGCCGTCCGTCTCGGCCGCCCCTCCCCCGACGCGCTCCGAGACAACCTAGCCCACCTGCGGCAGGCCATCGCCACCGGCTCCCGCACCGACCAGGTCCGCCACGGCGTCGCCTTCCACCGCGAGATCGTCGCGGCGGCCGGCAACGAGGTGCTGCTGGCGGTGTGGGAGTCGCTCGGCGTCGAAGTCTGGACCCACCTGTCGATCCGCCTGCTGGGCCTGCGCCCCCACGAGAACGCCCTGGACCACGAGCCCTTGGTGGAGGCCATCGAACGCGACGACCCCGCCCTCCCCGTCCTGATAAGAAACCACGTCCTCGCCTACGCCCCCTGACACGGTTCCCGGCCCATAGATGCCCGAGGGCGGCTATCCGTTCGGATACATTTCTCCGATCCCGGTACGCCGCCGCGGCTCAGCATGCTCCTAGCCTCTCGGAACGACATGCGACCGACTTTCCCGCATTCGAGCCAGAAATGGGCGCGCTACCGACAGGAGGCGACGTGCAGGTCAACAATTTCGGGCCGGTCACCAACCAGACCAACATCGACCGCGGCCTATCCTTTCCGCAGACCGACATCCAGGCGGGAATCGCACAGCTCCGCGAGCTGATCGCCGCCGGATCCATTCCGCAGGCGATCGGGACGGAGGTCGTCACCGAAGTCGAGCAGAGCCTGAATGACGCGGACGGGCAGCCGACCGGCCGCCTCAAAGCCTCGCTGCAGAGGCTTCGGGACATGCTGGCGGCCGGGGGCGCCTCCGCCGACGACGTTGCCAAGGTCGCAGGCGCGATCACCGCGGTATCGGGAATCGTCGGCGGGTGAGATGACCGATCTCGCCGGCGACAGGGATACAGCCGTTCCCGATCCCGACCGAATGCACGTCAACAACTTCGCCGCGGTCGAGACCCAGCAGAACAGTTTCTATGCCGAAAGCCGCGCACCGCAGGATCATCTGGACGCCGCGCGCCGAGCGCTGGCCGAACGTCAATGGGAACAGGCCTGCAAGAATTACGCCGACTATCACGAGCGCGAGCCGTCGGCCACACCCAGGAGAATGGCCGACACCCGCACCGAGTACGCGTTGGCGAAGTTTCGGGGAAGGCGTCCTCGCGCTCATCCGGATCAGACTCAGAGCGAGATTCAGGCACTCCTTCTCAAGGCACGCGACCTCGACCCGGAGTCGCCGGCGGCCGCCGTTCTCATGGCCATCTGCGACGAGGATCTCGATCACGCCTTCGCGAGCGAGGCCGGCCCCTCAGAGGAGGCCCGGAAGGCGAGCGCCGACCTCGACCTGGAGTGGGCGCGGCGCATCGTCACGACCGTCACGGTCCATGAATCACCCACATGGCAGGCGCTGGACCGGCGGATCCATCCTGGAGGCACCGTACCGATGCGCGTCCCTCCGCTCAGCGACGAGGAACGAGCCGAGCGCATGCATCGCATGGGCACCCTGTTCACACCGCCTCCGGCGGTTCCCGTGCGGGAGCCGCGGGTGAATCCGCTCTACGGGATTCTCCCGCTGGCCGGCGGGATCACGATCATCTGGGTGGCCATGACACTTCTGACCGCCTACCCGGACCCTCTTCGCTCGCTGCTCTCGCCGGCTCCCTATATCGGCATCACCGGCCTCGCGACCACCCTTCTCGGCGGCTGGTCGACCTGCGGGGCGACGTTCTCCAACTGGAGGAACAACCACGCGTTCAACCGCGCCATGGACGACTACAGGGAGAAGCTGCGCGTCTACGAGGACGCCCTCCCCACAGATGGGCAGATCAGCCGATGGTTGCGGCATGACGTCGAAGTGGTCGTCGATCGCGCGCTGGCCCGCTTGGGCATCGTGATGGAGGAGTTGCACAGCACCGGACGCATCACCGAGCCGCTCGTGATCGTCGGCCCCGCCGATCCTCCGAAGACCAAGCTCATACGCCATCATCGGGTCGGGAACGGCTACGTCGCGTCCCGCTACACCGTCTTCGTCGTGTGCATGGCGGATCAGAAACTAGGCGCGTACCGCACGGTGCTGGACTCCGTGACCGGCCGGCGCGAGCGGGAAGAACAGACCAGCGAATACCGCTATCGGGACATCGTCTCGGTGAATGTGAGGACGGTCCGGCTGGATCTTCCTCCGGACGCGAAGAAGACCGAGGACGCCGAGCCGACCTACACGTTCGTGGATGCACCGGAGAAGAACACCCTGGCAGAACGGTTCACGCTCATCGTGCCAGGGGACCGGTTCACGGTGACGACCAAGGTCAGCACGGATGACGGGCAGGGATCACGCGTCGACTTCTCCCGGGCCGACCGCGCACTGGCCGCCATACGGCGACGCATCGCGGCCAGCACCGTGCGAACGTGACCGGCACCCACACTCAAGGGGAACGAGCGTCTAACCGCTCCGGACGACAGCATCGAGCAGGCCAGGCTGTTCTACCGGGGTAGTCGTAGGCGGGGGCGCCAGGGCTGTGCGCAGGACCCGACCACCGGCGCTTCCTCCCCGAAAGCGGGCTCGTCCTTCGACCGCGCGCCCTTGGCCTTGCCAATCAGCTGCACTTCGGGGGCCACCTGGCGGAGACCGTCCGCCTCGGCGGTCACGTACCCGGACGTCGTGCGCCCGCACCGGCGGCACCTCATCGAGCGCCCGCAGTCCCGAGGAACCGTGAGCCACTCAGAAGATCAGAAAGGCCGCTTCCCGACTCGGAAGCGGCCTTTGAGCTGGTGGGCGATACTGGGATCGAACCAGTGACCTCTTCGGTGTGAACGAAGCGCTCTCCCGCTGAGCTAATCGCCCGCCCTGCCGGCCCCTTGCGGTTCCGACGGGGAAAACCATACCGCACTCCGGGACGTACGGCGAAACCAATAGCCCGGGGAGGCCCGCCGTGGGCCGCGTCAGAGGGATTCGGGTGAAACGCGGCGGTTGCCCACCGGCGCGGCGGGCGTGTGGCATACCATCGTCCTGTCCGGGAAGCATCGGCCACGATCTTCGGCCAGGATCTTGAGCGGGAAACGTTCATGGACGGTGCGTCCGGGGCAGGCTCCACAGCACGCAAAACCCTTGTAAATACGACCCGATTGATGCCGTTTAGCCTGGTAGATGCCTAAATGTCCAGCTGTGATGTGCGTTACAGAAGGCCCCTGGGGCGGAATCTTTCCTACAGGTTTCTTCGTTCCGCGTCATAGCTCCGGACGAAGTCCGTCAGAGCAGTGAAAGCCCCGAAGAGGGGACCTACGACGAAAAGGTTTGGCTGACGATGAACAGCACCACCGTCTCCGCCGAGCTTGGCCTTCGGCTTGTGGTCCCCGACCGTACTACCGTCCCCCTGCTCGCCGGGCTGAGCTACACAGCCGACGACCCGTACGCCATCCGCATGGCCTTCCACGTAGGGAACGACGAGCCGGTCGAGTGGATCTTCGCCCGCGAGTTGCTCACCGTGGGCATCGTTCGGCGTGTCGGTGACGGCGACGTGCAGGTGTGGCCCGCGCGCGCCGACGGCGAGCGCACCCTGCACATCAGCCTCACCTCCCCGTTCGGGCAGGCGTTGTTCGAGGTGCCGCTGGCCCCGCTCACGGAGTTCCTGCACCGCACCTACGAGAAGGTCCCGGCCGGCCGCGAGACCGACTACATGGACCTGGACGCCGAGCTGACCAACATGCTCTGGCCCTCCTGACCGAAGAAGGCGGCACGTCGTCCGGCGATCTCCCCCAGGAACGCCGGACGTGATCATGCAGGGCCCCCTTACGCCGGCAGCGACTCCAGCACCCGTCGCATCCGTGCGATCTCGATGCTCTGCCCCGAGTAGACGTCCTTGGCGAGCAGCCGCATGCGCTGGTCGCGCCCGCCGGCCAATTGCTCGCCGGCCATCTTGACCGCGCCCTCGTGGTGGCGGGTCATGAGCTGCAGGAACAGCCGGTCGAAGGCGCCGTTCCTGGCGCCCCGCAGCGCGTTCAGCTGCTCCTGGGTGGCCATCCCGTACGCGGCTCCCTGCGTGTGGTCGTGACCGGCCGGGGCGCGGCGCCCGAGCTCGGCGAGCCAGTTCGTCATGACCTTGATCTCCGGCGTCTGGGCGGCGGAGATCTGGCGGGCCAGCGAGCGGATGCTCCCGGTCGTCGTACGGGCCTCGACCAGCGCGGTCATCTCCAGCGCCTGGCGGTGATGGGGGATCATGCCCTCGGCGAAGCGCACGTCGGCGGCGACGGCGGACGACGGCGTGCGCCCGACCCGCTCTCCCGGCCGGGCGGTGCGGGCGGGAGCCCCGGGGCTGCCTGGCACGATCACCGGCGCCTCGGTGCCCACGGGTGACGGCCCGGCCGGCGCGGGAGGCTCCTGCGCACATCCCGCAAGGGCAAATGTCGCCATAAGTGTGATGATTACCGTACGCGTCCCCGATCCTGCTGACATAGCTTCCATAGTGAGCTACGAGACAAAGGGGATGCGCGTTGATCTTCGCCATGTCGCGCGGTACCAAGGTGCGCGGCACCACGCTGCGGGCCACGCTGGTGTCGGCGGTGCTGGTCCTGGCCTCCGCCTGCGCCGCGGCGCCCGCCGCCGAACCGGGAGCGGCGTCCTCCGCCGAGCCCGCGCCGGCCACGACCGGATCCCGGGAGGGCGGCACGTCCTCGGACGGGAGCGGCGCGCAGACCAGCCCCAATGTCCGGCATGTCGCCAACGTGCCGCGGACCGCTCCGCTGAACGGCGAGGAGGACTTCAACACCGACCTCGCCTTCCAGGGCGACTACGCGTACGTGGGCAACTTCGGCGGCTTCGCGATCTACGACATCGGCGATCCGGAGCGGCCCAGGGTGGTCAGCCAGGTCTCCTGCCCGGCCCAGCAGAACGACGTGACGATCCACGGTGATCTGCTGATCCTGTCCATCGACGAGCCGCGCGCGGGCCCCGAGTGCGACGCCGCCGACGGCCCCCGCGCGTGGGAGGGCCTGCGGATCTTCGACGTCAGCGACAAGCGGAGCCCGCGGTACGTCGGCGCCGTCCAGACCGAGTGCGGCTCGCACACCCACACGATGGTCCCGGCCGGTGAGACGCTCTACGTGTACGTCTCCTCGCCCGGCCCCGAGCCCGACTCCCCCACCTGCCCGGCCCCGCACGAGCTGCTGCAGATCGTGGAGGTCCCCCTGGCGGCCCCGGAGAACGCGAAGGTGGTCGCCAAGCCGAACCTGTTCCCCGACCGCGCGGCCAGCGACCTCGGCTCCGGCTGCCACGACATCACCGCCTACCCGGAGAAGAAGGTGGCCGCGGCGGCCTGCTTCGGCGACGGCGTGCTGCTCGACATCAGCGACCCGGTCAACCCGCGGGTGCTGCAGGAGCTCACCGACACCGAGAACTTCCAGATCTGGCACTCGGCGACGTTCAACAACGACGGGACGAAGGTCGTCTTCGGCGACGAGCTGGGCGGCGGCAGCCAGGCCACCTGCGACCGCAACACGCCGCAGACCAAGGGCGCGAACGCCATCTACGACCTGGTGGACGGTCGGCTGGAGAAGCGCGGCTACTTCAAGATCCCGCGCGAGCAGCAGCAGAACGAGAACTGCGTGTCGCACAACGGCTCGCTCATCCCGGTGCCGGGCAAGGACGTCATGGTGCAGTCGTGGTACCAGGGCGGCGTGTCCATCTGGGACTTCACCGACTCGGCGGCCCCGAAGGAGATCGGGTTCTTCGACCGCGGGCCGTTCCCGGGCGACGGCATCGCGGGCACGTGGTCGGCGTACTACTACAACGGCTACATCTACTCCAGCGACATCAGGGCCGGCCTGGACGTGCTGAAGATCCACGACCCGCTCACCGACCCGGCCGCGAAGGTGAAGATGGACGACTTCAACGTCCAGACGCAGCAGTCGTACTGACCCGCGCGGTCAGGCGGGCCGGCAGGACGACGAGCGCCCGGCGGCGCGGGCGATGGCGGCGCCGTCCAGCGTGACGGCCGTGGGTGCGATGCGGGCCCACGGCCACTCCATGGTGAGCGGCGGCTCGTCGGGCGGTATGCGAAACGGTCCGGCCCCGCCGCGCGTCACGACGGGGCGGCCTGGGTCACGGGTTGAGGTCGGCGGCGGAGCGCTCGGCGAAGATCCGCATGGCCTTGGTGGTGATGGGGCCGGGGGCGGCGGGCAGCTCGGTGTCGTCGACGAGCTTGATCGGCTGCACGTCGCGGGTGGTGGAGGTGAGGAACGCCTCGTCGGCTTCGTACAGGGCCTGGAGGGGGACGTCCGCCTCTTCGGCGCCGCACCATTCGAGCACCAGCGCGCGGGTGACGCCGGCCAGGCAGCCGGAGGCGAGGGTGGGGGTGAGCAGGCGGCCGTCGCGGACGACGAAGATGTTGGAGCCGGTGCCCTCGCAGAGGTCGCCGGCCAGGTTGCCGAAGATCGCCTCGCCGCCGCCGCGCCGCTTGGCGTGCAGCAGGGCCTTGGCGTTGTCGCCGTAGGAGGTGCTCTTGACGCCGGCCAGGGCGCCGCGCTCGTTGCGCGGCCAGGGGACGACGGCGACGTTCGCCGTGGCGGGGAAGGGCTTCTGCTCGTCCACGATGACGACGCTGGTGGTGCCCTGGTCGCCGCGGTCGGAGCCGAGGGGGCCGGGGCCGCTGGTGTAGGTGACGCGGATGCGGCCCAGCTCCCAGGCGGGGGCGGCGTCGAGCAGCTTGTCGATGCCGGCGGCGATGGCCTCGACGTCGGGCTCGGGCAGGTCCATGCGCTGGGCGGAGAGGGTGAGCCGATCGAGGTGGCGGGTGAGCGCGAACGACCTGCCGTTCATGATCTTGATGGTCTCGAAGACGCCGTCGCCGACCATGAGCCCGTGGTCGAAGACCGAGACGGTGGCCTCAGCGGGGTTGATCAGCTCCCCGTTGACCCAGACAGGGATGTTCATGCAGTTTCCTCCTGTGATGCCAGCGCGATCAGCCTGGCTGCCTTGAGCTCGGTCTCGAGCCATTCGCGCCCGGGGTCGCTGCCCCAGGTGATGCCCGCTCCCGTGCCGAACCGGATCTCGCCGGCCGAGATCTGGAATGTTCTGATGCCTACGGCCAGCGCCGCCCTGCCTCGGTCGGCGTCGACCCAGCCCACGGCCCCACAGTACGGGCCGCGCGGTGCTGGTTCGAGCTCATTGATGATGCGCAGGGCCGACGACTTGGGCGCGCCCGTGACGGACCCGGGCGGGAACGTCGCCTCGAACAGCTCCGGCCAGCCCGCGCCCGCCTGGAGCCTGGCGCGCACGGTGGAGACGAGGTGGACGGAGCCGGGGTACTCCTCGGCCACGCACAGCGCGGGCACCTCGACCGAGCCGACCTCGGCGACCCTGCCCAGGTCGTTGCGGACCAGGTCGACGATCATGACGTTCTCGGCGTAGTCCTTGTCGAGCAGGTCGGCCTCGGTGACGCCGGTGCCCTTGATCGGGCGCGACTCCACGACGTCGCCGTCGCGCGACAGGTAGAGCTCGGGCGATGCCGTGACGACGCTCAGGCCGGGCAGGCTGATCACGCCGCCGTACTTCGCCGGGTTGCCCGCCGCCAGCCGGGCGGCCAGGGCGAGCGGGTCGGCGTCGGGGGCGAGCGGCGCGGTCAGGACGCGGCAGAGGTTGGCCTGGTAGACCTCGCCCTGCTCGATGTAAGCGCGGATGGCCTGGACGCCTCGCTCGTACGCGGCGCGGTCGAGCGAGCTGCGCCACTGGTCGGGACGCGGGCCGCGCCACGGCCCCGAGGGTGTGGGCAGGGGCGCCGGGCGGACGTGGTCGAACCGGGCGCACGTCACCTTGCCCTCGTAGTCGACGACGACGGCCCACCAGCCCTCGCCGTCGAGCGCGGCGAGGTCGGAGGTCACGTCACGCAGCCCGGTGGCGAGAACGTGTCCTAAGTGGGCGTAATCGCGGTACACATCTCCCATTGTCCCAGCATTTCGACCAGCTCCAGCGCGGCGGGCAGTGGCGTATCGGGCAGGGCCGCGTAGACCTTGCGTGCGGGCTCCGTACCCCTGAGGGGTTTGAGGACCAGCCCGGCCGGTACGGCTCCCGCCGCCAGCTCCGGCACCAGCGTCACCCCGAGCCCCGCCGCGACGAACCCGAACTTGCCCGACCATTCGGCCACCCGCAGCCCGCCGCGCGGGGTGAACCCGGCCGCCGCGCACGCCCGCAGCAGCAGCGTCGGCTGGCCGCGCGGGGCGGCCTCGATCCAGGTCTCCTCCGCGAGGTCGCGCAGGTCCACGTCGGGTTCGGCGGCCAGGCGGTGCCGGGCGGGCAGCGCGACGAGCAGCCGGTCGGCCAGCAGCGGGACCGTACGCGTCTCCTCGGCGGGCAGCCCGGCCGGGTAGTCGCTGATCACCGCCACGTCGAGCGCTCCGGCGTGCAGCCGCTCGACCAGCGGCGCGCTGAGCCCCTCGGTCAGGCGCAGCTCGACGCCGGGCCGCCGGGCCGCGAACCGCCTGAGCGCGTGCGGCACGAGCGCGACGTTGGCGGTGGCGAACGAGCCGACCCGCAGCTGCCCGCCCTCGCCCCGGTGGATGGCGGCCAGCTCCTCGCCGGCCCGGCCGAGCCGGTCGAGCACGGCGACGGCGTGCCGGTGCAGGGCCGCGCCGGCGGGGGTCAGGCGGACGCCGCGCGGCAGGCGTTCGAACAGCGGCCCGCCCGCGGCGCGTTCGAGTGCGGCGATGCGCCGCGAGAGCGCCGACTGGGTGTAGCCGAGCAGCTCGGCGGCGGCGGTGATGGACCCGCTCCGCGCCACCTCGTCGAACAGCCGGAGCGCGCCGGTGTCGAAGGCATTCGTGTCGGGCATGGCAGCCATGCAATCAAGTTGTTGGTGGAATACCAAACGGTCGGCTTCACTCGGAGCCGTGATTGCTTTTCTGGGACAGGGACGCATGGGCGTCCCCATGGCCCGGCGACTCGTGGACGCCGGGCACAAGGTGACGACGTGGCGGCGGGCGGACGGCCCTGTGGCCGCCGCCGTGGAGGGCGCGGAGCTGGTCATCACCATGCTCAGCGACCCGGCCGCGGTCCGCGAGGTGCTGACGGCCGCGCGACATCGGCTGCGGCCGGGAGCGACCGTCGTGGAGATGTCCACGATCGGCCCGGAGGCGGTGCGCGAGCTGCGCGCGCTGCTCCCGCCGTCGGTGAACCTGGTGGACGCGCCGGTGCTGGGCAGCGTGGGGCCCGCGGCCGACGGCACGCTGACCGTGCTGGCCGGCGGTGACGTCTCGGGGTGCCGGGAAGTGCTGTCGATCTTCGGGCAGGTGCGCGAGCTGGGCCCGCTGGGGGCGGGCGCGGCCATGAAGATCGCCGTCATGAGCGCGCTCGTGCCCGCCCAGGTGCTGCTCGCCGAGACGTTCGCGTACGGGGAGGCGCACGGCGTGGATCGCGACGCCCTGGCGGACGTGCTGGGAGCGACCCCGCTGGGCGCGCTGGCCGAGCGGCTGCGCTCCCCGGCCGCGCAGACCCGCTACTCGCTCGGCCACGCGGCCAAGGACCTGGCGCTGGGCGCCTGGCAGGACGCCACGCTGGCCACCGCCGCCCGCGCCCGCCTCCAGGAGGCCGAGGCGGCCGGCCTGGGCGGCCACGACCTGACGGCCATCGCCACCCACCTCGCCGGGCCGGTGAGCGGGGCGGCCGTCCATCGGGCGGTGCCGCTCAACCTGCCGACGATCCCCGCCACGAACGGCGCGTACTCGCACGCCACCCGCGTCGGAGACATGCTCTACATCTCCGGCCAGGCCGCCTTCGACGAGCGCGGGCAGGTGGTCGGCGAGACCATGGAGGAGCAGGCCGAGCACGTCTTCCAGGTCATCGCGCGGATCCTCGAGGACCAGGGCGCGACGTTCGGGGACGTGGCGTTCATCCGCACGTATCTGACGGACATGGACGACCGTCTCGCCTACGGCGCGGTGCGCCGCCGCTACCTCACCGGCACTCCCCCGGCCAGCACGACGGTGGAGGTGTCGAAGCTGTTCATGCCGGGGTTGCGCCTGGAGGTGGACCTGATCGTGGCCCTGCCGCACCGGTAGGGGGTCAGTCCAGCGGCCCCGTCACGGACTCGGCGGCGGCGACCACGCCGCCCTCGGCGACCAGCCGGACCGCGGCCTCGATCTCGGGGGCCAGGAACCGGTCCGGGCCGGGGGCGGGCACGGTCTCGCGCAGCGCCCGTACGACGGCGGCCGTGGCGGGCGCGGGCTCCAGCGGGGCGCGCAGGTCGATCGCGCGGGCGGCGGTCAGCACCTCGACGGCCAGCACCCGGGTGAGCCCGTCCACCGACTTGCGCAGCTTGCGGGCCGCCGACCAGCCCATGGAGACGTGGTCCTCCTGCATGGCCGAGCTCGGGATGGAGTCGACGCTGGCGGGCACGGCCAGCCGCTTGAGCTCGGAGACCAGGGCGGCCTGGGTGTACTGGGCGATCATGTGGCCTGAGTCGACGCCGGGGTCGTCGGCGAGGAAGGCCGGCAGGCCGTGGTTGCGGGCCACGTCGAGGAACCGGTCGGTACGCCGCTCCGCCATCGAGGCGAGGTCGGCGGCCACGATCGCGAGGAAGTCCAGCACGTACGCCAGCGGCGCCCCGTGGAAGTTGCCGTTGGACTCGACCCGGCCGTCGGCCAGCACGGCCGGGTTGTCCACGGCGCTGGCCAGCTCCCACCCGGCGACGGAGGCGGCGTGCGCGATCGTGTCACGGGCCGCGCCCGCCACCTGCGGGGCGCAGCGCAGCGAGTACGCGTCCTGCACCCGCGTGCAGGCGGCCGGGTCGCGATGGCTGGCCATGATGCCGGAGCCGCGCAGCACCTTCACCATGTTGGCGGCCGAGCGCGCCTGGCCCGGGTGGGGGCGCAGCTCCTGCAGCTCGGGCGCGAACACCCGGTCGGTGCCGAGCAGCGCCTCGACGCTCATCGCGGCGCTCACGTCGGCGGTCCTGACCAGCTTGGTGAGGTCGTGGATGGCGAGGATGAGCATGCCGAGCATGCCGTCGGTGCCGTTGATCAGCGCCAGGCCCTCTTTGGCGGCCAGCTCGACCGGGTCGATCCTGGCCTGCTTGAGCGCCTCGGCGGCGGGCCGCACCGCGCCCGACGCGTCCCTGACGACGCCCTCGCCCATGAGCGTCAGCGCCACGTGCGCCAGCGGCGCCAGGTCGCCCGAGCAGCCGAGGCTGCCGTACTCGTGCACGATCGGCGTGATGCCCGAGCTGATGAGCGCGGCCAGCGTCTTGGCGGTGGTCGGCCTGATGCCGGTGTGGCCGGTGGCAAGGGTGTGCAGGCGCAGCAGCATGAGGGCGCGCACCACCTCGGTCTCCACCTCGGGGCCGCTGCCTGCCGCGTGCGAGCGGACGAGGGAGCGCTGGAGCTGGGCGCGCAGCGCCGGGTCGATGTGCCGGGTGGCGAGGGCGCCGAACCCGGTGGAGATGCCGTAGTGGGGGACGGGGGTCTCGGCGAGCTCGTCCACTCGCTGCCGGGCGGCGGCGATGGCGGCGACGGCGTCGTCGCTGAGGCGTACGGGGGCGCCGTGGCGGGCCACCCTGATGACGTCGTCGAAGGTCAGCGGTTCTGGGCCGACGGTCACGACTTCGTTGTCGCGCATGGTGCGTCTCTCTCGCTTAGGTAACCGGCGTACCCGATGTTAGCTCCTTACTTCCGAAGAGTTCCTCCAGCCCCTGCCGTCCCGCGTCGGTCAAGGTCACGGCCCTCGGCACGGGGCCCCTGCGCAGCCAGTCGCGCTCGAACAGCACCTCCGTGATCGCCGCGCCGAGCGCGCCGCCGAGGTGCGCCCTGCGCTCGGTCCAGTCCAGGCATTCGGGCGCGAAGCGCCGCCGCGACCTGCGCGTGCCGGCGACGTCCACGCCGAGCCGCGACAGCAGCCGCTCCCCCTGCCCGGTCAGGTCGTGGCCGTCGTAGTGGCCGCCGTCCTTGAGCCGGTCGAGCAGGCTCACCCCGGCGCGGCCCGCGAGGTGGTCGTAGCAGGTGCGGGCCTCCTCCAGCTGCCTGGCCTGGCGCGACTGGCGCAGCGAGCGCACCGGCGGGCGGGCGCTGATCCGCGCCAGCACCTCCAGCACCTCGGCGATCTCGTGCCCGGCCAGGCGGTAGTAGCGGTGGCGGCCCTGGCGGACCACGGCCACCAGCCCGCCGTCCAGCAACCTGGCGAGATGGGCGCTCGCGGTGGCGGCGCTCACCCCGGCCATTCTGGCCAGCTCACCGGCGGCCAGCGCGCGCCCGCCGAGCAGCGCGGTCAGGATCGCGGCCCGCGCCGGCTCCGCGATCAGCGCGGCAACGGGCGCGATGTCGGCGTCTGCGGCGATGTGTTCCATGCCTCGACGCTAGTACGGCGACACTTCGCTGCGCATCGAAGGGTTACCGCTTGCCCAAAGCCTTGCGGAGCATGTCGCGGGCCCGGTCCATGATCGCCATGGGCGTGCCCACCAGCACGTTCTTCGTCATCGACTCGGTGCCCGGGTGCGGGCGGGTCGGCGCCATCGACTCCGCCGCGCGCACGGCCGCCGCCATCGTCCGCCGCTCCGCCACCGACGTCCGCGCGCGCAGCTTGGCGAACTCGTAGCGCTCCTCGCTGCGGGCGTGCGCCGTCACCGCGGTACGCAGCTCCGCCAGCCCCTCCCAGAACCGCGCGTCGTCCACGCCCGCCTTGTGCAGGTCGAGGAGCAGGCGCTTGGCCTTGTTCTCCTCGGCCAGCCGGTCGGCCACCAGGCCCTGGCCGTTGTCGAGCTTCCTGCGCGCGTACGGGTGGACGATCTCCTCCTCGGCGGTCTCGTGCACCGACAGCAGGCGCGTCAACCGCTCGAACGCCTCCCCGACCTTGTCCGGAGGCGCCTGCTCCACCTCGTCGAACAGGTCCCTGATCCGCCCGTGCTGGGCCATCAGGAGCTCGATGACATCGTGTTCAGCCACGTGTTCAGCCACGTCGAGCGCCCTACCCCGGCGCCGTCCCGGCACGCGCCGGCTTACCGAACGCGGGCGCTTCGAGCACCGAACGCGGAGGTTGCCCGGCACGGGCGCGGGTACGCGCAGCACCATGTCCTTCGACCCACTCCAGGAGCGGGGTATCCCGCTGGACGAGCAGCTGCGCGGCTGGCGGGAGCTGAACGTCACCCCGATCGACCCCGACGCCGCCGATCCTTACACGCGGTGCCGGATCATCACGATGAACGGCATCGAGGTCGAGGCCGTCATGTTCAGCCACCACCTGGCCAGGCACTGCGCCGACCTCGAGGTCGAGCGGCAGCTCGCGCGCGTGCGCTACATCGAGGCGCAGCAGCAGAAGGCGGTCAACTGGCTGCTGCCGGGCTCGTCGTCGGTGCTGGAGACGACGATCGCGTACGAGCAGGTCGCGGTGGACCTGACGGCCTGGGTGGCGCGGATGGAGCCGGATCCGTACCTGAAGCAGGCCTACCAGTTCGGGGTGCTGGAGGACTTCGACCATCTCTACCGCTACGCCAACCTGTACGAGATGATCGAGCGCCGCAAGGCGGAGAAGATCGTCGACCAGCTCACCGAGGTCATGCCGGGACGGCCGACGTACCAGCATCATCGCGACCCGATCGACAACGTGCGCCGGCCCTACGAGCGCCGCGAGACCGAGCCGCTGTCGCGGCTGCACGCGCTGACGATCATGGCGGCCGAGCAGCAGACCATGAACTTCTACATGAACGTCGGCCCCACCTACATGGAGCCCATCGCGCGGCAGCTCTACCAGGAGATCGGGCTCATCGAGGAGGAGCACGTCACCCACTACGAGTCGCTCGTCGATCCCGGCGAGAGCTGGTGGGAGATGCTGCTCAACCACGAGTACAACGAGTGCTACCTCTACCACTCGTTCATGGAGACGGAGTCCGAGCCCAAGGTGCGCGCGATCTGGGAGCTGCACCTCATGATGGAGCTCGAACATCTGCGGCTGGCCGCCGAGCTGTTCAAGCGGTTCGACGGGCGCGACCCCGACCAGGTGCTGGCGCCCGCGCTGCCGCCGCCCGTGACGTTCGAGCCGAACAAGGGCTACCTGCGCGACCTGCTCACCACGCAGGTGGACGTCATCACCCTGGGCACCGGCTACGTGCGCGAGGCCCACGAGCGGTTCACCCGCATGCAGGAGGCGATCATGGGCGGGGAGCAGCCGCCGTCGGAGCGGGTCATCGAGCACAACCGGGCGATCAACGGGCGGGAGTACCGGCTGGAGACGGAGGGCCCGCATCCGGTGGGCGTGCGGCTCACGCCGTAGGTGTTCGGATTCCAGTTTGGGGAGTGGGCCGAGATTCGCTAGAGTTCTCTACGTCACCCGGCAGCGACCGGGGCGACACGCGGAAGTGGCTCAGTGGTAGAGCATCACCTTGCCAAGGTGAGGGTCGCGGGTTCGAATCCCGTCTTCCGCTCGGAGCTTCCGGCTCGGTGGCGTGGCCGAGAGGCGAGGCAGCGGCCTGCAAAGCCGTCCACACGGGTTCAAATCCCGTCGCCACCTCACACCAAGGACGATTAGCTCAGCGGGAGAGCGCTTCCCTGACACGGAAGAGGTCACTGGTTCAATCCCAGTATCGTCCACCCCTGACGCAGCCCCAGCCCTCACCGGCTGGGGCTTCGTCTTTCTCCGATGCGCCCTTCTCCGTACGGGTGCCCGCGCATCGCCTCCAAGGGCTGCTGGCCAGAAGCCTCGCGTAGCGCGACGATCAGTCCATGGACGCGCAGGAGATCGCCGACCGATCAGAGATCACGGAGCTGCTGGCCCGCTACACCAGAGCCGTCGACTCAGGGCACTGGGACCTGCTGGACGAGGTGTTCACCCCGGACGCGAGCATCGACTACCGCTCGTCCGGAGGCATCAGCGGCACCCGCGACGAGGTCAAGGCGTGGCTGGCCGAGGTGCTCTCGCACTGGCCCGGCCGGTCACATCTGGTGGGCGCGGCCACGTTCGCGTTCGGCGACGGTGAGGCGCGGGTGAGCGCGCCGTTCCTCGACACGCTGGCCCCCACGCGGGAGATGACGGGCGCGCGGACCAAGGGTTTCCTGCACGGCGGCGGCTGGTACCACCACCGTCTCCGCCGCACCCCCGGCGGCTGGCGCAGCGTGGAGCTCGTCGAGGAACAGTCCTGGCGCACCGCCACCTGAGCCCTGGAGAGCCCTGGAGAGCCCTGGAAAGCGGCGGGTTAGGGGTTTGTGCCGTTTGTGGGGGGGGGTTACTGAGGGCAGCGGCTGGGCGGGCAGTGTCCCCCTGCCCTGTTCCGGTCGAAAGGCTGTGCGGCGATGGCGTGCGCATGGGCTCTTCTCGGTCATGACATAGCGGTCGACCTGGGCACCGCCAACACGCTCGTCTACGTCCGCAGGAAGGGCATCGTGCTCAACGAGCCCTCCGTCATAGCGATCAACCTGCACAAGAACACCGTGGTCGCCGTCGGCAAGGCCGCCAAGCGGATGGTCGGCCGCACTCCCCCGCACATCGCCACGATCAGGCCGCTCAAGGACGGCGTGATCGCGGACCTGGACGCGGCGGAGCGGATGTTACGGATGTTCATCCAGCGGGCGCACCCGAGCCGGTTCCTCGCCAGGCCGCGCATCGTGGTGGCGGTCCCGAGCGGCACCACCTCGATCGAGCAGCGGGCGGTCAAGGAGGCCGCGTACGAGGCGGGCGCGCGGCGGGTGCACATCATCGAGGAGCCCATGGCGGCCGCGATCGGCGCCGGGCTGAAGGTGGGCGAGGCCACCGGCAACATGGTCGTGGACATCGGCGGCGGCACCACCGAGGTGGCGATCGTCTCGATGAGCGGCGTCGTGGTCGCCAAGTCGCTGCGGGTGGGCGGCGACGAGCTGGACGAGGCGATCATCACGTACGTCAAGAAGGAGCACGCGCTGCTGCTCGGCGAGCGTACGGCGGAGCGGTTGAAGATCGACCTGGGCGTGGCGCTCCCGGCGCCCGACGCGGACGAGACGCCGCGAGGACGCCACCGGGTGGGCCCGGTGCCCGAGCCGCCGGACGACGTCGTGGCGCCCGAGGAGGAGCCCCGGGAGCCGCCCGCGCCGCGCGGCTGGAACCCGTTCAGGTCCAGGGCCAGGCCGGAGAGCGCGCCGGCGGCGCAGAGCCCCGCGCCGGTGCGGACCTCGGCCCCCGTGCGGGGCCGCGACCTGGTCAGCGGCCTGCCGAAGACGGCCACCATCACCTCCGAGGAGATCAGCGAGGCCATCGAGGACCAGGTGCAGGCCATCATCGACGCCGTCCAGACCACGCTCGACCAGTGCCCGGCCGAGCTGGCGGGCGACCTGCTGGACAACGGCATCGTGCTGACCGGCGGCGGCGCGCTGTTACGCGGCCTGGCCGAGCGCATGGGTGCGGCGACCGGCATGCCGATCAGGGTCGTGGACAAGCCGCTCTACTCGGTGGCGCTCGGCGCGGGCCGCTGCGTCGAGCGGTTCCAGGCGATGCGTGACGTGCTGCTGCCCGAATGGTCACGGCGGTGAGACGGGCGTTCGTCCTGGTGGTGCTCGCGGTCGCGGTCCCGCTGGTCGTGGTGGACCGCACGGTGACGCCGCTCGACCCCTTGCGCGCGGCCGGCGCCACCGTCTACGGCGCCGCGGCAGCGCGGACCTGGGCCGGATGACCATGCACGGGGCGCTGGTGCACTCGTGCGACACGATCTTCTACCGGCTGGCGGACGAGCTGTGGCGGCGCGGCTCGCCGGCGCTGGAGCGGACGGCGCGCGGGTTCGGGTTCGGCGCGCCGACGGGCGTGAACCTGCCGGGCGAGGCAGCCAAGAAGGAGCGGTGGCGGGCGACGAGGGCCGACAGCTGCCGCCGCGCGGACAGGGCTACCCGGAGCTCGCGGACCGGGCGCGGGCGGCGTACCTGAGGGAGCTGGCGCGGGAGAACTGCCGGGGCGGTGGCACGTGGCGGGGCGGCGACGCGGCGAACCTCGCCATCGGGCAGGGCGGCGTGCTGGTCACGCCGCTGCAGCTGGCGCGGGCGTACGCGGCGATCGCGAACGGCGGCACCCTGCACAGCCCGCGCGTCGGCCTGCGGGTGGTCCGCCCTGACGGCACGGCGGTGCGGGAGATCACGCCGCCGGTGGCGGGCCGGCTGCCCGCGTCGGCGCAGACGCTGCGGTTCATGGTCTCTTGGCTCGGGGTCCAGACGTTCATGAACGTGGGCATGACGCTGGGGCTGACGCCGATCGTGGGGGTGCCGCTGCCGTTCGTCTCGTACGGCGGCTCCGCCACGGTGGCCGGTCTGGTGGCCGTCGGGCTGCTACAGGCCGTGCACCGGAGCAAGGCCGTGCAGGCGTAGCAGGTTCTCCCCCAGGATCTTGCGCTTGGCCTGGTCGGTGAGCTGCGGGTAGCCGTACCCCTCGCACAGGTCCTGCGGGATCTGGAAGTCCCTGAACGCGCGCAGCGCCCACTGCGGGTGGAAGATCGGCGCCTCCGAACCGTAGATGATCTTGTCCTCGCCGCACCAGAAGAGCAGCTTGCCGAGGATCTCGGCGAACATCCTGGGCGCCCGCACGATGAAGTTGATCGTGGCCGCGAGGTCGGCGTACAGGTTGGGGTAGCGGATGAGCTGCCAGCAGGTCTCGTCCAGGAACGGCAGGCCGACGTGGAAGATGACGAAGTTGATGTCGGGGAAGCTGGCGGCGGCGCCGTCCATGTCCCACGTCTGGGTGTGCTCGATCGGCTGCGGCCCCAGCGGGACGCCCTTGTGCACGCCGATCAGGTTGACGCCGAGGTCGCGGGCCTTCTCGAAGATGGGAAAGGCCACCCGGGGGTCGTCCATCCGCCACGGGTACGGCGAGCCGTAGTCGTAGCGGACGTTGTAGAGCTTGAACGCCCGCGCGTTGTACTCCCCCACCTGGCGTTCCATCAGGTCCAGCGCCTTGCGGCCCTCCAGCGGATTGACCGAGCCCCAGAAGACGACCCGATCGGGGTCGCGGGCGGCCAGCTCGGCGCACTCCTGCCAGGGCGACAGGCCGTCGTGGTAGAGGTCGGTGAGCGGCAGCGGCATGGCGACGAGCATGTCGGTGCCGGACTCGTCGAAGACCATGCGGTGGATGTCGTCGATCGTCCACTGCCGCAGGAACTCCTCGGGCGGCAGCTTGGGCTCGCCCTCCGGGGTGAGGGTGGTGTGGAAGGCGTACAGGTGGTTGGAGAACATCCGGCCCGGGTCGCCGAAGGCGTTCTTGGGCTCGAAGTTGAACACGTGCGCCACGCTGTCGAACACGAAGAAGTCGTCGATCACCGTCGTTCCCTTCTCGCGATGTAGGCGGCTTTGTCGGGCACCTGCGCGGGGTCGGGCAGGAAGCGCAGCAGGCGGTCCGCCCTCGGGGAGAGCCGCTCCGTCGTCCACACCTCGTCCCAGACGATCTCGACCTCGGCCTCGCGGACGCCCGGCTGCTCCTCGATGCGCTCGCGCACCTCCGACAGCACGCGGGCGGCGAACGGGCACCAGCCCGACGTCAGCAGCAGCTCCACCCTGGCCCGCCCGTCGCGCACCTCGACGGACCTGACGAGGCCCATCTCCACGACGGAGATGCCCTTCTCCCGGCAGCACGGGTCGTAGACCCCCGACAGCGCCTCACTGGCCCACTGCGGTATCTCCGGCATGGCCTCATCGTCGGACGGGTGTGCCGCCTGGGGTAGGCGTCCGATTTTCAGATAGCGCACATGCTTGAGGGATGACCGAAGAACCGAGCGATCTGATACGCAGCGTCTCCCGTGCCCTTCGCGTCCTGGAGGAGGTCTCGCGCGCCGACCGGCCGCTGTCGGTCAAGGTCATCGCACGGCGGTGCGGGCTCAACCTGTCGACCTCCTACCACCTCGTCCGCACCCTGTGCTACGAGGGCTACCTGTACCGCTGCCCGGACGGCGACTACCTGCCGGGCACCCAGGTCGCCGAGCGCTTCCACGAGATGATCGACGCCTTCGACCGCCCGCCCCGCGCCTCGGTCGTGCTGCGCCACCTGTCGGCGGTGACGGGGCACACCGCGTACCTCGCGCAGCTGCTCGGCGGCCGGCTGATCGTGCTGGACGTCGCCGAGGGGCCGCGCTCCCCCTGGCTTGAGGACCTGCAGGCGGGCCTGGACACCGCGCCGCACGCCACCGCGCTCGGCAAGGCGCTGCTGCTCTCGCTCCCGCAGCGGACGCGGCGTGACATATTGACCGAGTACGGCCTGCGCCGCTTCACCTCCTCCACTCCCGCCAGCGTGGAGGACGTCGAGGAGGAGCTGGCGGGCTTATCCCCGGGGCAGGTGGTGGAGGAGCACGGGCAGTTCAGGGACGAGGTGGCCTGCGCGGGCGCGGTGGTGCCGGGCACGTCGTGGGCCATCGGCATCTCCGCCCGCGGCCTGACCATCCCCGCCCGGGCCCGCGCCCGCCTGGAGGAGGCCGTCGGCGACCTGACGTGAGAGGAACGGCATGAAGGTGATCCTGTTCGGGGCGACCGGCATGATCGGGCGCGGCGTGCTCAGGGAGTGCCTGGCCGACGAGCGGGTGACGGCCGTGCTGGCGGTCGGCCGCGCCCCCACGGGGGTCACGCACCCGAAGCTGCGCGAGGTCAGGCACGCGGCGCTCGACGACCTGAGCCCGATCGAGGACGAGCTGCGCGGCCACGACGCCTGCTTCTTCTGCCTCGGGGTGTCGTCGGCGGGCATGCGGGAGCCCGGCTACCGCCGGGTCACCTACGACTTCGCGCTGGCGGCCGGGCGGACGCTGGCCAGGCTCAGCCCAGGATCGACCTTCGTGTACGTCTCGGGCATGGGCGCCGACGCCGGCGGGCGGGCCATGTGGGCCCGGGTGAAGGGCGAGACCGAGAACGCGCTGCTGGCGCTGCCGCTGGAGGCGTACATGTTCCGGCCCGGCTACATCCAGCCGGTGCACGGGGTGACCTCGCGCACGGCGCTCTACCGGTTGGCGTACATGGTGACCAGGCCGCTCTACCCGATCCTGCGGCGGCTGTTCGCCGCGCAGGTGACCACGACGGAGCGGATCGGGCAGGCGATGATCGCGGTGGCCGAGCGCGGGGCGCCGAAGCGGATACTCGGGCCCGCGGACATCAACGCGCTCTGAACTGATGATGGAATAACCCGGCGTGCTCTGGCGCTACCGTACTCGTCAAATATTCAACAGTCATGGATGGTGACTAAAGTGCAGTTCGGCATCTTCAGCGTGGGTGACGTCACCACCGACCCCACCACCGGCACAACCCCCTCGGAGCACGAGCGGATCAAGGCGATGGTGGCGATCGCGCTCAAGGCGGAGGAGGTCGGCCTCGACGTCTTCGCGACCGGCGAGCACCACAACCCGCCCTTCGTGCCGTCCTCGCCCACCACCATGCTGGGCTACATCGCGGCCAGGACCGAGCGCCTGCAGCTGTCCACGGCCACGACGCTGATCACGACCAACGACCCCGTGAAGATCGCCGAAGACTTCGCCATGCTGCAGCACCTCGCCGACGGCCGGGTGGACCTCATGCTGGGGCGCGGCAACACGGGGCCCGTCTACCCGTGGTTCGGGCAGGACATCAGGCAGGGCATCCCGCTGGCCATCGAGAACTACGCGCTGCTGCACCGGCTGTGGCGCGAGGACGTCGTCGACTGGGAGGGCCGCTTCCGTACGCCGCTGCAGGGCTTCACCAGCACCCCGCGCCCGCTCGACGGCGTGCCGCCGTTCGTGTGGCACGGCTCGATCCGCAGCCCCGAGATCGCCGAGCAGGCCGCCTACTACGGCGACGGCTTCTTCGCCAACAACATCTTCTGGCCGAAGGAGCACTTCATGCGCCTGATCAGCCTCTACCGGCAGCGCTACGCCCACTACGGCCACGGCACGCCCGAGCAGGCCGTCGTGGGGCTCGGCGGGCAGGTGTTCATCCGCAAGAACTCCCAGGACGCGGTACGCGAGTTCCGCCCCTACTTCGACAACGCCCCCGTCTACGGCCACGGCCCCTCGCTGGAGGAGTTCATGGCCGAGACGCCGCTCACCGTGGGCAGCCCGCAGCAGGTCATCGACAGGACGCTCGAGTTCAGGGAGTTCTTCGGCGACTACCAGCGCCAGCTCTTCCTCATGGACCACGCGGGCCTGCCGCTGAAGACCGTGCTGGAGCAGCTCGACATCCTCGGCGAGGAGGTCGTGCCGGTGCTGCGCAAGGAGTTCGCCAAGGACCGCCCCGCCGAGGTGCCCGGCGCGCCCACGCACGCGTCGCTGCTGGCGGCGCGGGACGCGTCCGCTCCCGTCGGCGCCTGACCTGCCTTCCTTCGCTGCGAAAGGAGACCTCCCCTCATGAAGCTCGTCGTCGTCACGGCGGGATTGACCCAGCCCTCCTCCACCCGCCTGCTCGGCGACCGCCTGGGCGAGGCGGTCGCCCAGGCGGTCGCGCCCCGGGCAGAAGCCGTGAAGGCCGAGACCGTGGAGCTGCGCGACCTCGCCGTGGACATCGCCAACGCCTTCGTCACCGGCTTCCCCAACGGCCGGCTGCGCGCGGCCATCGAGACCGTGACGGCGGCGGACGCGCTCATCGCGGTCACGCCGATCTTCAGCGGGTCCTACAGCGGGCTGTTCAAGTCGTTCTTCGACGTGGTCGACAACACCGCGCTGACCGGTAAGCCGGTGCTCATCGCGGCCACCGGCGGCACCGCGCGGCACTCGCTGGCGCTGGAGCACGCGCTGCGGCCGCTGTTCGCGTACCTGCGGGCCGTGGTCGTGCCGACCGCCGTGTACGCGGCCTCCGAGGACTGGGGCGGCGGCAGGGACGCCTTCACCGACGGGCTGGGCGAGCGCATCGAGCGCGCCGCCGAGGAGCTGGCCGCGCTGCTGCTGCACCGCGTGCCGCGGCGGGCCGAGCCGGAGGAGGTCGTGCCGTTCGAGCAGCAGCTCGCCGCGCTGCGCCCGGCCGACTCCGACCAAAGGGGGTGAACGCCCCGGGGCGGTGCCCCGGGGCGGATGATCAGCGCTTGACCGAGACGACGTCGTACTTCGTGTCGGGGGCCGGGGTCGTGCTGAAGCGGGCGTTGGGGAGGTAGAGGCGGGGGCCGTGGGCGGCGACCGTCGTGGGCACGTCGAACTCGCGGTGAGTGATGCGCTTGACGAGCCTGCCCGATTCGCCGTCACGGGACAGCCTGATCACCGCGATCCGGTTGTCCCTGTTCTGGACGGCGTACAGGGTGCGGCCCTCCAGCAGCAGGCCGTCGCCGTTGGTCAGGTTCGTGCCGCGCAGCCTGACCTCCTCGGTGAACCCGGACCGCGGGTTGACCTCGAAGAGCTTGCCGGTGTTCGACTGGACGACGAGTAGCGAGCGGCCGTCGGGGCTGGCGACGATGCCGTTGGCGTTGATGCCCTCGCCGTACTTGATGTCTCCTCTGAGCCGGATCTTGACGGCCTTGGCGGGCAGCCTGCCGCGGCGGCCGAGGTCCAGCTTGTACAGGACGGGGTTGCTGGAGTCGGTGAAGTAGGCGGACCGGCCGGCGATGATCACGTCGTTGACGAACGACGTGCCGGTGGCGAGCCGGTACGACTTGAGCACCCTTCCGGTGCGCAGGTCGATCACCCGAGCGTCGCCCGCGTTGCCGCCCGCCACGAACAGCCGCCCGCGGCCGTCGGTCTCCAGGCCGAGCGACGGCGTGCCGGGACCCTTGCTGATCACCCTCCCCCTGCCGGTACGCAGGTCGGCGCGGTAGATGTCGCCGGTGGCGCGCGAGCCGAAGTAGGCGTGGTCGCCGGCGATCGCGATGCCCTCCGGCTGGAAGCCGTCAGGCAGGGGGAACGTGTCGGTTCTCGTCGCCGCCTGCGCGGGGCCGTGGAGCGTGGCGCCGAGCAGGACCGCGGCGAGTGCGCTGAGTGCGGTCTTCTGGATCGCGGATCTCATGCGCCCACGATGCCCGCGGGATCTTCTGCGGCAAAGACCCGTTCGCGGCTTCTCAGATACTTCTCAGATTGTCCGCCCCATCGGTGATGCTTCGTGGGTCCTGCGGCGGGCGGGCCCAGCGAGTAGGTTGGGACAGAGCCAAGCAAACGGGGTAGATCATGACAAATAGTGCCCGTCACGCTCTGGGAGTGCTCGCCGGGCTGCTCCTGCCCGCCCTGCTCGCCGCCGGCCTCTGGTACGGCGTGGGCGAGCTGTCCGTCACCGCCCAGCGAGAGCTGCGCGTCTCCTGGGTCGCCCTCGGGGTGCTGGCCGTCTCGGGGATCCTCCTCGCCTTCCTGGCCGGCTCGCGGCTGTCGCCCGTCGCCTCGCTGCTCGGCGGGCTGGCGTACACGGGGCTGGGCGTGCTGCCGTTCGCCGAGATCAGCACGGGGACGCGGCTGCTGCCCGACGCGTTGCTGCCGTCCTCCCTGCAGAGCGGGTTCATGACGTTGACGTACTCGGGGCTGCAGTTCCTGCTCGGCGTGGCACTGCTGGTCGTGTCGGCGTTCCCGTCGCGCTGGCGGGGGCGGGCGCGGGCCGTGGACCCGTACGAGGGGCAGTGGCAGCCGGGACCCTCCCCCTACCTGCCGCCGCCCACCGGGCGGCCCGAGGACGCCACGCGCCCGATGTACCGCGAGTGAACCTGCCCAGGCCTGACAGAATGCCGCCATGCGCGACACGACGATCGACGACTTCCTGAGCCGGCTGGCCGACCGGGTGCCCGCGCCCGGCGGCGGCGCCACGGCGGCCCTGCACGCGGCCCAGGGCGCCGCGCTGCTCGGCATGGTGGCCCGCTACACCACGGGCGAGAAGTACGCCGCCCACGCCAAGACCGTCGGCGCCATGATCGCCGAGACCGACACGTTGCGGGCGCGGGCGCTGCGGCTGGCCGAGGAGGACGCGGCCGCCTTCACCGCCGTCACCGACGCGTACCGGCTGCCCAAGGGCGAGGAGCGCACCGCCACCATCGCCAGGGCCCTGGCCGGGGCGGCCGAGCCGCCCGCCCGCGTCATCGAGGCCGCCGCGCGCGTGGTCGAGCTGTGCGAGCTGCTGCTGCCGATCTGCAACCGCAACGTCCTCAGCGACGTGGCCGCCGCGGCGGACGCGGCCCGCGCCGCCCTCACCACGGGCCGCGTCAACGTCGAGATCAACCTCGGCGGCATCAAGGACGAGCGGGTACGCGAGGAGCTGAACATCCGCATGTCCGGTGTCGACGCCGCCGTCGCCAGGGCAGACTGGGTGACCGCCGAAGTGCGCGAACAGATCAAGCCGTGAGATCGGATGGCGGCGGCCTGGCAGCGCGGAGCGAGCTGAGCGGTGATCGCGGCGGCGCGTGAGGACAGGTGGCGGGCCCGGTGGGGGCATCCGCCCGACAGCAGGGGGCAGGACGACCGTTGAAGACACTGACCGGCAAGGACCTGGCGGCCGCGATCAGGGCGCAGACGCAGGCGGAGGCCGCCGCGGGGGCGCCGCCGCGACTGGCCGTGGTGGTGGCCACCGCCGACGAGGCGAGCCTGTGGTACGTCCGCTCGATCGCCAAGGCGGCGGCCGGCGTCGGCATCGCCTGTGACGTCGTCGACCTCGGCCCCGATGCCGCCCCCGACCAGATCGCCGAGACGCTGGCCAGGCTCTCCGCCGCGCCCGACGTCCACGGCGTCATGCTCCAGACCCCGCTGCCCCCGGGCGCGTCGGCGCAGCAGCTGGCCGCCGCCATCGACCCGCGTAAGGACGTCGACGGCGCCAACCCGCTCTCGCTCGGCCGGCTGGCCGCCGGGCTGCCCGCGTTCCCGCCCGCCACGGCGGCCGCCGTGATGGCGCTGCTCGACCACTACGAGGTGCCGCTGGAGGGGCGGCGGGCCGTGGTGGTCGGCCGCTCGACCGTGGTCGGCAAGCCGCTCGCCCACCTGCTGCTCGACCGGCACGCCACGGTCACCGTCGCCCACTCGCGCACCCGCGACCTCGCCTCCGTCACCGCGCGGGCCGAGGTGCTGGTCGCCGCCGCCGGACGCGCCGGCCTGATCGGCCGCGACCACGTGGCCCCCGGCGCCGTGGTCATCGACGTCGGCACCAACCCCACCGACGACGGCGGCCTCACGGGCGACGTCGACGCCGCCGCCGTCGCGGACGTGGCCGCCGCCCTCACCCCGGTGCCCGGCGGCGTCGGCCCGGTCACCACCGCCCTCCTCCTCCGCCACACCGCCAGGGCCGCCAACCTCCCGTGACCTCCCCCCGAACCACGCTCAACCCCGCTCCTTGCCGCGCCCACCGGGCGGAGGGCCGCGCCCCGCGGCAGCGCTCATCCAGCGCAGGCCCGCAACGACCAGCGCCCCGGTCATGTGGCGCAGGTCCGCGGCGACCGGTGCCCCGGTTGTGTGGTGAGGGTCCTTCGTTGAGCTGCTCCCTTGCGCAGATCGTCCACCAGCCTTGATCGTTCCTCTTTCCTATCTCGTGGAGGCCGGCGTTGCCTGACGTGCTCATCATCCAGAACAGCAGGAGCGGCGGTCCCGGCCGTCTGGGCGACTGGCTGGCCGCGTCCGGGTTGCGGCCCGACGTCGTGCTCGCCCACGAGGGGGCCGCGTTGCCCGAGCGGTTGCGGCATGATGCCCTGATCATGCTCGGCGGCGGTTATCTCCCGAGTGAGGACCACCGTGCGCCCTGGTTGCGGGACGCCCGCCGGCTCATGGGGCAGGCGCTGGCCGATGAGGTGCCGGTGTTCGGCATCTGCCTGGGCGGGCAGATGCTGGCCGAGGTGGCGGGCGGCGAGGTGACCGGCGACACCGGCCTGCCCGAGAACGGCAGCCTCCCCGTCACCATCAGGGCCGAGGCGGCCGCCGACCCGCTGTTCCACGGCCTGCCGCCCGTCGTGCCCGCCATCGAGCACCACAAGGACGCCGTCACCCGGCTCCCCGGCGGCGCCGTGCACCTCGCCGAGACCGAGCGCTGCCCGTACCAGGCGTTCCGGGTGGGCGCGCGGGCGTGGGGGGTGCAGTTCCATCCGGAGGTGGTGCCGGCGCGCATACGTCAGTGGGAGGTCGACGGGTTCGACCCCGACGAGGTCTATGCGCAGGCCGTGGCCGACGAGCCGGTGTCCACGCCGGTCTGGCGGCAGGTGGCCGGCCGTTTCGCCGCCCTGGCCGCCGCCCCCGGGCCGGGCGAGCGGCGCCGCTCGGTCAGCGGAGCGCGTCCGTGATGGCGCTCACGGCGGCACGCCAGATCGGGGCCGTGGGCGCGATGACGTCGAAGTGCCCGCCGGGCAACTCCAGGTACGTCACGTCGTCCCCCGCCGCCCTGGCCGCCACGGCGTAACGGCGGGAGAAGTCGACCAGGTCCAGATCGTCCTCGGCCCCCTGGACGATGAGCTGCGGCACGCCCAGCGGCACGCGCCGGAGAGGCGACGACTCCGCGTACCGGTCGGCCCGCGCAGGCCCCGGCGGCCGGCCGAGCGGGGATCTTGACGGGTGGCCCAGGGCGGCGGCGACTGCGCCGGCGCTGAGCCAGCGGCGGTCGCCTGCTTCGAGGTCGAGTACGCCCGCCAGTGACACGGCCAGCGACACGAGGGCCCCGTCCGCCGCTGCCCGCAAGGCGAGTTGCCCTCCTGCCGAATGGCCGACGACGGCCACCCTGCTCAGGTCCAGCCCCGCCGCGCCGGTGGCGCCCGTGTCGTGGAGGGTGGAAAGGGCGGTGGCGATGTCGCTGGTCGTGGCGTCCCAGCCGTGCAGGTCGGGGCGGCGGTACTCGATGTTCCACACGGCGAAGCCGCGTCCGAGGAGGTCGGCGCAGAGCGGCTCCATCAGGTCGGCGGCCCAGATCGAGCGCCAGTAGCCGCCGTGGATCAGCGCCACCACCGGGAGGCCGGTCTCGGTGGTGGTCCACGGCTCCTGCGCCCCGTCACGTCCGTCCTCATGGCGGCGCGTTTCCGGCGCGTACAGGTCGGCCCACTGGTCGGGCTCGGTTCCGTAGGTGACGCGTCTGATGCCCGGGTGGCGCATGCGGTGCACAGCGTGTCGGATGCCCCACGCCAGCCCCTGGACGCCGCGCCCTTGGATACGCCGCACGCCCTCCCCGGAGTCCGTGCGTTCGAGGTCCACCCAGACGGTCACCGGTGGGGTCGTCACCTGGCCGGTGGGTCGATCGAGGACCACGGCGGCCTCGCACGTCCCGAGCAGGACCTGCAGGTGGGTGGGGTCTTCGGCGAACGCGACGGCCCCCGTCACAGCTTGGGCCGCGAACTCGCGGTCGGCGATCTCCCTGAGCAGCCGGGTGTCCGCCACCACCCCGGGACCGACCACGACCAGGACCTCGCTCATGATCCCCGACCTTACAGAACGGGATAGCTTGGGCGGGTGCATGTGGAACAGCTTCATCCCTGGCCGTCGAGCGTTCCCGAGGCGGAGGCCATCCAGGATCGGCTCAGGTCCAGGGTCGAGCTGGACGGGCCGTCCACGTTCGAGCTGATCGCGGGGCTCGACGTGCACTATCGCGGCGACGACGCGCTGACGGCGGCCGTGGTCGTGCTGGACGCGGGCACGCTGGAGCCGGTGGAGCAGGTCGTGGCGCACGGGAAGGCGGCGTTCCCGTACGTGCCGGGGCTGTTCGCCTTCCGCGAGCTGCCCGCGCTCGTGACGGCGCTCGAACGACTCAGGGCCACGCCCGACCTGCTCGTCTGCGACGGGTACGGACTCGCGCACCCCCGCGGTTTCGGCCTGGCATGTCACCTGGGCGTGCTGACCGGGCTGCCGTCACTCGGAGTGGGCAAGACGCCGTTCGTCGGCACGCACGAGCCGCCCGGAGACGAGCGCGGCTCCTGGACGCCCATCGTCCACGAGGGCGCGACGGTGGGCCGTGCCCTGCGCACACAGCGGGGCGTCAAGCCGGTGTACGTCTCCCAGGGCCACCGCATCTCGCTGGACGTCGCCGCCGAGCAGGTCCTGAGCCTGGCGGCCCGCTACCGCCTGCCGGAGCCGATCCGCCACGCCGACCACCTCGCCAGACACCCGTAACGATCGCCGGGCCCGGCCCCCGCGCCGGCCGGGCGGCCGAGCCCCCGGCCGGCGGGTCAGCGTCGCCAGGCCCAGACGAGCAGCCAGACGCTGAGCCCGAAGAGCGCCATCCCGAGCGGTACGTGCGCCGCCACCGCCCCCGACCCGCCCAGCATCGACTGGACGAACCCGAGCAGCAGCACCCCCGCGCTCACCACCGCCGGCCACCCGGCGCCCCGCCCCGGCCGCCACAGCAGCACGGCGACGACGAGCTGCACCAGCCCCAGCAGGTGCACCGCGCTCGCCCCCATGCCGTGCAGGCCCGCCGCTCCCCCGCTCATGAGCTGCCCGGCCGTCACCGCCTGGAGCAGCACGGCCAGCGTGTTGAGCACGGTGACGACCTTGAACGTGGTGGGGTATCCGGTCCTGCCGGCGACCTCGGTGACCACTCGACTTCTCCCTCTGACCGCTGTGGACGAAGGTCTTCAGCATGTCGGCGGGAGATCGGGCGGGCATCCGCCGTACGTCGCGGTCCTGTCTACGCCCGCTGATGTATCAGCTGCAGCGGTGCTCACCTGATGAGACCAGCGGCGGCAGGATCGCCTGCGCGTCAGCGCCGCCGAACCACAGGCCGATCACGAACGCGGCCGTCGCCTCCAGCAGCATCGCCCGGTCGAGGCCGCCGCCGTCCACGGGGGTGCAGCCGAGGGCGGTGACCAGCGTACGGGCGGCGTCCAGCGCCTCCTGGTCGTCGCCGCACAGGGGCACCGCCAGCGGACGGCCGTCGAACACCGGCGGCGTCATCCGCCACACGTCCACGTTGCACAGGTTGAACGCCTTCACCACGTGGCCGCCGGTGACGTCGGCGATCAGGCGGGCGATGGGGCGGGTGGGGTCGTAGGCGAAGATGTCGGCGGTGTTGACGAGGTCGATGAGCGGCTTGCCACGCAGGGCCGTACCGGTGGCTCTGAGCGTGTCGAGCAGGCCCGCCTCCCTGACCGCCACCACGACGACCTCGCTGAACGCGGCCACCTCCGCGAACGACCCACTTCGCACCTCCCCCGGCCCTCCGGACGATCCCGTCCGCACCTCCTCCGGCCCTCCGGACGATCCGGGCTGCACCTCCTCCGGCCCGCCAGGGGAGGTTGGCCGCACCTCGCCCGGCGTGGCGGTGAGGGCGGCGATCATGGTCTTCGCGCGTGTGGCGCCGCTCGACTCGTCCCGGCCGCTGACCATCACCTCGTGTCCGGCACGTGCCCACTGCGTGCCCAGGGCGTCCGCCATGCCGCCCGCGCCCAGGATCCCGATCCGCATATGTCCCGCCTTCCAGCCATAAGTCCCCCGGTGTGGGGCTTTACCGTGATAGGAGGACACTAGAAAGCTCGTCGCACACCATTCGGTGCCTAACGGAGGCCGCTGTTGTTCCTCGCCGACTGCCAGGCCAGGCTGGCCTTCGACCTGCTGGGCAACACGTGGAACGCGGTCGTGCTGTGGGCGCTGCGGCACGGCCCGCGCCGGCCGGGAGAGCTGCGGGACACGATCGGCGGCATCAGCACCAAGGTGCTGACCGAGACTCTGCGCCGCCTGGAGTACAACGGCCTGGTGACCCGTCACGCGTACGCCGAGGCCCCGCCCAGGGTCGAGTACGAGCTCACCGAGCTCGGCCGCTCCCTGCTGCCCCCGATCGCGGCGTTCGGCGAATGGGCCTTCGACCACGCCGACGAGGTGCTGGACGCGCAGGACCGGATGGACGGCACCCGTTTTCCCTGAGTTCACTTAGACGCAGTGTTACTGAATAACTACTCTGGGTAGCTAGTTGGAGGTTGTTCCTCACCAACTCCCAGGAGGTTCCATGTACATCGCTTTGCGCAGGGCAGCCGTCGCCGCCGTCGTCGCCGGTGGTCTCACGCTGCTGGCCGCACCCGCGTCGCACGCCGTCGTCGATCCCGCCCTCGTGCTCGACTGCGTCTCCACCGCCACCGAACTCACCACGCTGATCGACCCCGCCGCTCCCGGGCTGCCGGCCGAGCTGCCCCTGACGGGCTGCCTCGCGCCCTGACGCGACACAGGTAAGGGACCACCTCTCGACACGGCACGGACGGCGCCCCCACGCCGCCCGGTCCCAGCCATCGAAGCGCAGCAGCAAGGAGTTCCGTTGAAGGCACGAGTCCTGCTCGCCGTCGCCGCCCTGGCGATGGCGTCCGGTACGCCCCCTATCGTCCTCGACACTCTCGGCTCGTTGGATCCCCCACTCATTGAGATGCAGACCTTCGTCCAGCACATCAACATCCTGACGTCGTAGTGCGTCTCGCGCAGGTGCCCGTGACCGACACGCCGGCCGGGCCAGTGTCCCCGCTCCGGCGTGTCGGTTACGTCATGTTCCTCAGCCGATGGATCCAGGTGCCGCTCTACCTCGGGCTGATCGTGGCCCAGGTCGTCTACGTGTGGCGCTTCATGGCGGAGCTGGTCCATCTGGTCCACCTGGGCTTCGGCGGCACGCCGGCGGAGACCACCGTGATGCTGATCGTCCTCGGGCTCGTGGACGTCGTGATGATCTCGAACCTGCTCATCATGGTCATCATCGGCGGCTACGAGACGTTCGTCTCCCGATTGCGCATCGAGGGACATCCCGACCAGCCGCAATGGCTCTCGCACGTGAACGCCAACGTGCTGAAGGTCAAGCTGGCGATGGCGATCATCGGCATCTCCTCCATCCACCTCCTCCAGATATTCATCAACGCGGCACGTCCCGAGATCACCGACAGGGAGCTCATATGGAAGACGCTGATCCACCTGACCTTCGTGGTCTCGGCCCTGGCGCTCGCCATGATCGACCGCATCATGGCGGGCGGGCGTCCCAGCCACGGCACCGGCAGCAGCGAAGACTCGGGCCAGATGCCGCAGCAGCGGATGGCCGCCTAAAGCGGCCGGACGGGGCACGGCTCCCTGACGCGACCGCAGGGGCGAACGCTGCAGGGGCGACGGCGGCAGTGACGACGGCGGTCACCCCGGGTGGGCGGCGGGTCGTTCGGCTGGGGGGTGCGGCCGGGATCGCGGTCGTGGCGATGGCGCTGCTCGGCGGCCCCGCCCACGCCGTGCAGCCGCCCCCGGCGCAGCCGGCCGCCAACGCCGCCGGACCCGCTCAACCCGCAGAACCGCAGCCCGCCGAGCCCGCACAGCCCGCCGAAGCCGCGCAGCCCGCCGAACCGGCGGAGCCCCCTGAGGCGGCCGAGGCGCCGCCCAAGACCGGCGGGTCCCTGATCGGCAACGTCATCATCTTCAATGACGAGATCGTCGAGCCGGTGTCACTGCCCGTGACGACCTGCGGCGGGCTGGTGCCGCTGCTCAGCAAGGCACCCGGGTCCTGCCCGGGCGCTTCGCGGGTATCGGACGACGACGCCTGAAGAGGGACGCGTGAGGACGTACGTGCCCGCCCTCCGTACGGGCGGGCACGCCTCACCCCGTCACCGTCGCGGGATCCCGCGACCGAGGCTCAGGGGAAGAGCGCCTCCAGGGCGGCGGCGACGCCGTCCTCGTCGTTCGACAGCGTGCGGTGCCGGGCCGCCGCCAGCACGAGCGGATGCGCGTTGGCCATCGCGTAGCCCGCGCCCGCGTACATGAGGACGGCCAGGTCGTTGGGCATGTCGCCGAACGCCACCACCTCCCCGGCGTCGATCCCCCGCTCCTGGCAGATCCGGTCCAGCGTGGCCGCCTTCGTCACCCCGGCCGCGCTGATCTCCAGCAGCCCCTCCACTCCCGAGTACGTGACCTCCGCCAGGTCACCGATGGCGTCGGCCGCGGCGGCGTACATGTCGTCCGCCGTGTGCGCGGCCGACATGGCGAGCAGCTTGACGATGGGCTGGCCGGCGTCGAACACCGAGACGACCTCCCGGTAGAAGGCCATGTCCGCCTCGATTCGCCGGGTGTAGGCGGACTCGGCCAGCACGTTCCTGCCCGTCTCGACGGCCAGGCCGACGCCGGGCAGCACCTGGGCCAGGGTCTCGGCGACCTCGCGGGCGGCCGACGGGGTGAGCGGGCTGCTGTGGGTGATCTCGTCGGTGGCGACGTCGTACACGATGGCGCCGTTGCTGCAGATGGCGGTGCCGTCCACGCCGGTCCGCGCGGCGATCTCCCTGACGCCGCGCGGGGCCCGCGCGGTGACGAAAACGATCTCGGCGCCGGCGGCTCGGGCCGCGCGCAACGCCTGCCTGGTACGCGGGCTGACGGTGCCGTCTGACGTGAGGAGGGTGCCGTCGAGGTCGGTGGCCACGATGCGCGGGAACGGTGCGGGAGTCACGAACGTGATTATCCCGACTTCCATCCCTAGATCACCTGCTCGGCATTGTTATGGTACGCACGTGTCCTCGAACACGCCCCCTTCGAACCCCCCGTCCGACGGCTCGTCCTGGGCGAGCCCTTCCGGGGATCCACCGACCTCGAACACGCCGTCCAGGAACGTGCCGTATGCAGACGCGCCGTCCGAGCACACGCCGTCCGGAAACGTGCCGTATGCGGACGCGCCGTCCGAGCACACGCCATCCGAGCACACGCCGTCCGGGCACACGCCGTTCGCGGACGCGGACGCATTCTCCCCGCCGCCCCGGCCCTCCCTGCTCGCGGTGGACCGGCCGGCCGATCGGCCGGCGTCGGTGTTCCGGTTCGCCGTCGAGCTGGTGGCCTGGGTTGCTGTCCCGTGGGCGCTGGTCGGGTATTCGCTCCCGCTGGCCGCGCTCTCCGTGGTGCTGCTGATCGGGTTGCCGACGTTCTTCGCCACCCCCGGCGACAAGCGGCACGTGGTCGTGGCGGTGCCGGGGTTCGTGACGATCGGGCTGGTCCTTCTGCAGTTCGTGGCCGCCGTGGCGGCGGCGTGGACGGTGTGGCACGCCGTGGCGGCCGCGGTGGTCACGGTGCTGGCGGTGGTGACGGTGGTGCTGGAGCTGCCGCGCTGGCGGTGGCTGCTGTCGCGCGCACCCAGGCCACGCTGACCCAGGCCACGCTGACCCAGGCCACGCTGACCCAGGCCACGCTGACCCAGGCCACGCTGACCCAGGCCCCCCGGCCGGCCAAGCCCGCAGCCCTCGCCGGATTCAGATGCGCATCCCCGGCGGGAGGAGGCCGGCGGCGTCGGAGAGTTCCAGGCCGAGGAGGCGGCCGGAGTCGCCGTAGTCGAGGACCACACCTTCCGCGGCGACCTGACGAACCACCTCACCTGGCACTATTTCGTCCTTCATCGCGATATAGGCGATGTTCCGTTCGTCGTCCACGGTGACGTACACCGTCTGGGCCCGCTGACCGCCCGGCACGCCCTCCCACGACAGCAGCCCCTCCTTGGCCTCGTGCGAGCCCGCCAGCGCCGCCCGCACCATGACCATCGCCCGCTCGACCGCCTCCAGCGAGTCGAGCCCCGTCACCTTCCGCTCGTGCTCCCAGCCCTCCAGCCCGTCGATCCGGTACGGGCACGACCACTCGCCGGTGGGCTCCTCGTACGGCAGGCCGATGGTGACGACGACGTCACCCGGCGGATCGGTACGCAACGCCAGCACCCGTTGGGCGATCTCGTACATGTCTGGTGATCTACCCATAGGGCCGCGCGCGGAAGACTCGGTTAGGCAACGCCGGGCTGCGTGCCTTATCGTCGCCGGGGAACCATTCGTGCCACGCCGCCCAGGGGCCGCCGCCGTCGCGGCCGTGAGGAAGCCTCCATGAACGAGTCGTTCGGGACCCGCCTTCGCGCCAGGCTCGACGCGTACGGGCCGCTCTGTGTCGGCATCGATCCCAGCCCCGCGCTGCTGCACGCCTGGGAGCTCGACGACGCGCCGGCCGGGATCGAGCAGTTCAGCCGCACGGTCGTCGAGTCCGTCGCGGACGTCGCCGCCGTCGTCAAGCCGCAGTCGGCCTTCTTCGAGCGCTGGGGCAGCCGCGGCATCGCCGTGCTGGAGCGCACCATCGCCGACCTGCGCGAGGCGGGCACGCTGGTGCTGCTCGACGCCAAGCGCGGCGACGTCGGCAGCACCATGACCGCCTACGCGGAGGCCTACCTCGACCGGGGCAGCCCGCTCGCGGCCGACGCGGTGACGCTGAGCCCGTATCAGGGGTTCGGGTCGCTGGAGGGCGCGATCACGTCGGCGGCGGCCAACGACGCGGCCGTGTTCGTGGTGACGCGCACCTCCAACCCCGAGTCGGCGGACTTCCAGCGGCCGGTGGCCGGGCAGGTGCTGGCGGGCGCCGTGGCGGCGAACGCGGGGCACTCGCCGTTCGGGCCGGTCGGCCTGGTGATCGGGGCGACGCTGCGGCAGCTCGACCTGCCGCTCGACGATCTCAACGGCCCCATCCTGGCGCCGGGGATGGGCGTCCAGGGGGCGACGCCGGCCGACGTGGCGCGGCTGTTCGGGCCGGTACGCCACGCCGTCGTGCCGTCCGTCTCCCGTGCCGTGCTCGCCGACCCGAAGCGGCTGCGCGCCCGCGTGCTGCGCTACCGCGACGAATGCGCCGCCCACCTGTCACCTCAGACCGCCGCTCACCTTTGAACGGCGACTCCCTCGGGGCCGCTCAGTTCTGAACGGCGGCTCCCCCAGGGCTGCTCAAACCTGAGCGGCTGTCGCCTCGCGGGCCCGCTCGACCGCGGCCATGACAGCGTGCACCGACGCCGTCAGCACCGAGGTGTCCTGGGCCGCGCCCCAGCGGGTGACGCCGCCCGCGCGCACCTCGACGTACGCGATGGCTCTGCCGCCCCTGCCGGGGTCGAGCGCGTGCTCGGCGTAGTGCAGGATGTCCACCTCCGTTCCGCCGGCGCCGAGCGCCGCCGTGAGCGCGGCCAGCGGGCCGTTGCCGGTGCCGTGCAGGCGGCGCCCGCCGGGCAGCGTCCCTTCGAACGCGTGCACCCCGGGAGCCGTCTCGACCGTCTTCCACTCCACCGGCGCGGCGCTCTCGCCCGGTGCGACGTAGGTGGCGTGGAACAGCTCCCACAGTTGCTCGGCGGTGATCTCCTCGCCGCTGCCGTCGGTGGCCCGCTGCACGACCGATGAGAAGTCGATCTGCAGGCGGCGCGGCAGTTCCAGGCCGTAGCGGGTGTGCAGCAGGTACGCGACGCCGCCCTTGCCCGACTGGCTGTTGACGCGGATGACCGCCTGGTAGTCGCGGCCCACGTCGGCCGGGTCGATCGGCAGGTACGGCACCTCCCACGGCGCCCGCTCGGGCGGCACGCCCATGTCGGCGGCCCGCTTGGCGTGGTGAGCCAGGCCCTTGTTGATGGCGTCCTGGTGGGTGCCGGAGAAGGCGGTGTAGACGAGGTCGCCCGCGTAGGGGTGGCGGTCGGGCACCGGCAGCCTGTTGCAGTGCTCGACCACCCGGCGCACCTCGTCGATGTCCGACAGGTCCACCATCGGGTCGACGCCCTGGGAGTGCAGGTTGAGCGCCAGCGTCACCAGGTCTACGTTGCCGGTGCGCTCGCCGTTGCCGAACAGGCAGCCCTCCACCCGCTGGGCCCCCGCCAGCACGGCCAGCTCGGCGCAGGCCACGCCGGTGCCGCGGTCGTTGTGCGGGTGCACGGACAGGATCACCGCCTCCCTGCGGTCGAGGTGGCGGTGCATGTACTCGATCTGGTCGGCGTACACGTTGGGCGTCGCCACCTCGACCGTCGCCGGCAGGTTGTGGATCACCGGGCGGTCGGGCGAGGCCTCCCACAGGGCCGTCAGGCTGTTGCAGACGTCCAGGACGTAGTCCGGCTCGGTGAGGTTGAACACCTCCGGCGAGAACTGGAAGCGGATGTCGCGGTCGCCCGCCAGGCGGGCGACGTGCTCGGCGGCGTCCCTGATCAGGGCGTGCAGCTCGGCCCTGTCGTGGCCGAGCACGACCTCGCGCCAGGTCGGCGCGGTGGCCGTGTAGAGGTGCACGACCACGCGGGACATGCCCTCGATGGCGGCGAACGTACGCTCGATCAGGTCGCGCCTCGCCGCCGTGAACACCACCACGCTCACGTCGTCCGGCACGACGCCCGGGGTGGCCAGGTGGCGGACGAAGTCGAAGTCGGTCTGGCTGGCCGAGGGGTAGCCGACCTCGATCTCCTTGTAGCCCATCGTGGTGAGCAGCTCGAACATGCGGCGCTTGCGTGCCGGGTCCATCGGCTCGGCCAGGGCCTGGTTGCCGTCGCGCAGGTCCACCGGGACCCACAGGGGCGCCTCGGTGATGCGCCGAGCGGGCCAGGCGCGGTCCGCCGCCGGCACCTCGACGCGGTCGTGGGCGGGGCGGTAGCGGTGGTACGGCATCGCGCTCGGGCGCTGCCGGTTCCAGTCGTCCATCTCTCTTTGTCCTTCGGTCGCTCTTCGGGGGACCGGCGGGCACCCTGACCACCGCGGCGGGGTGCCGGTCCGGTCAGGCCCCGCCGCGGCGGCCGAGAAGCAGCAGACCGTACGACGACATGCGGGCTAGACTAACCACATCACAGGTCCTCAGACAACCTGAGAGGTTGACATCCATGCCGCTCGGCTCCCTTCGCCCCAGCCCGCTCGTCGAGCAGGCCACCGAGCATCTGCGCGAGCAGATCACCCAGGGAGAGTGGCCGGTCGGCACCCGGCTGCCCGGGGAGAACGCGCTGGCCAAGACGCTCGGCGTGGGGCGCTCGACCGTGCGCGAGGCGTTGCGGGCGCTCGCCGGCGCCGGGCTGGTGCAGGCGCGGCAGGGGTCCGGTGTCTACGTGATCGCCACCGAGCCGGCCGAGGACTGGCCCGCCCGGCTGCGGCGGGCCGCCATCACCGACGTGTACGAGGTCCGCGTCATCGTCGAGACCCAGGCGGCGCGGCTGGCGGCGGAGCGGCGTACCGAGGAGGACGTGGCGGCCCTGGAGGGCGCGCTGGCCGCCCGCGCCCGTGCGGCGGATGGCGACGACGCCGCCTTCGTCGCCGCCGACATCGCGCTGCACGCGGCAGTGGTGGCGGCGGCCCGCAACCCCGTGCTCACCGACCTGTTCGAGGAATTCGCGCCCGTGCTCAGGGAAGGGCTGATCTCCCTGGTGGAGCTCCTGTCGCTGCGCGAGCACGACCCCAACACAGGGCACGACACGCACGCGGCGCTGGTGGCCGCGATCAGGGACGGCGACGCCGACGCCGCCGCCACGATCCTCCACACCGAGTTGCAACACACCCTGACCCACCTCCACACCCACAACACCGGCACCTGACCATGAAAGTTGGGTGGAGTGATCACACCCGCCATGGCAGCGGCGACGAGTCAGCCGGTGGGGCCGATGTCGGGGCGGATGATGTCCTCTTCCTCGTCGACCAGTTCTTCGGGTTCTGGCTCGTCCTGCTCGTCAGGTGGGTCGGCGGACACCGGGCGGCGGGTGCGCGGAGTGCTGCAGCCGGAGCGTTCGGCCACCACGTCGCTCTCTCCGTCCACACCGCCGACCGCTTCCGGCAGCTCATCGGATAGCTTCCTCATGTCCCCCACCTGCCCTGATGCCCGGTTTGCTACCTTCCGGTCATGCCCTTACGCACGCAGCGTCCCACCGCCCGCGTCATCCTGGCCGAGCCCGGCGACCGGGTGCTGATGCTCCGGTTGGTCCCGCCGGATCCCTGGCCGCACGTGCTCTCCTGGCACCTGCCCGGCGGCGGCATCGAGCCGGGTGAGAGCGCGGCCGACGCCGCCGTACGGGAGGCGTGGGAGGAGACCGGCCACGTGCTGGACCCGCGGACCCTGGGCGCACCGGTGGCGACCAACGAGGGACCCTGGTCGCACCTGGGACGCCACTACTACAGCGTCCACACCTACTTCTTCGCCCGGGTCCAGGCCGCGACGCTCGAGCCGGGCGCCCTGGAGGACTACGAGGTGGAGGAGCTGGCGAGGGGACACCAGTGGTGGCGCGCCGACGACCTGGCCGCCTCCCAGGAGCCGGTCTTCCCGCCTGGCCTGGCCGGCATCCTGCCCGCCCTGCTCGCCGGCGACAGACCGGCGGAACCGGTCAAGCTCGGCTGGTGACCCGCTCGGCCGCCACCCGGGGCGGTGCAGGCAAACCCCGGGGTCGGCGCGGGCAAGCCCCGGGGTCGGCGCGGGCGAATGCGGCGGGCGTTCAGATGAGGGTGTCTTCTATGTCGCGGCGGGAGGGCATTGAGGTGCTTGCGCCCTCTCGCTGGACCGACAGGGCGGCCGCCGCCGAGGCGAACTCCAGTGCCCGCGGCACCGCCATCCCCTCGGACCTGGCGACGGCGAGCGCGCCGACGAACGTGTCACCGGCCGCGGTCGTGTCCACGGCGTTCACCTTGACGGCGGGCACCCGGTGCCGCTCCCCCGAACGCGCCCCATAGAGCGCGCCTTCCGAGCCGAGCGTGATGACGGCCTCGGGCACGAGTTCGAGCAGCGCGTCGAGGGCGCCGTCGGGAGCGGAGACGCCGGTGATGGCGGCCGCCTCGTGCTCGTTCGGGACGATCGTGGTGACGGCCTCGAGCAGCTCGGCCGGCAGCGGCTGGGCGGGCGCCGGGGTGAGGTAGACGTGGACGGCCGACACCCGGGCGGCCTGCGCGGCCCCGGCGACGGCCTCCATGGGCAGCTCCAGCTGGAGCAGCAGCGCCTGGGAGCTCGCGATGGCGGCCAGGTCGGTGCCGGACGGCCCGGTGACCGTGCCGTTGGCGCCGGGGACGACGATGATCGAGTTGCCGCCCGAGTCGTCCACCACGATGTGCGCGATGCCGCTGGGCCCCGGCACCTGGCGCAGCCCGCGTACGTCGACTCCGGCGTCGGCGAGCGTGGCCCGCATCTCGGCGCCGAACCCGTCGTCGCCCACGGCCCCCAGGAACGCCACCTCACCGCCCGCCCGCGCAGCGGCGATCGCCTGGTTGGCGCCCTTGCCGCCGGGCACGGTGCGGAAGCGGTGGCCGGTGACGGTCTCACCACGCCGGGGTGCCTGGGAGACGTACGCGACGAGGTCCATGTTGGCGCTGCCGAAAACCGAGATCATGACGCCATCATCTCCTGTGTACGCGCGGCCAGCTCGGCAAGACCCACCCCGTCGAAGCCGGTCAGGCTGCTGGCCAGGCTGTCGCGCATGCGCCAGCGCTCGGGCACGCCGCCGCCCAGCGCGCCTGCCACGGATCCCGCGGTGGCTCCCGCGGAGTCGGTGTCCCAGCCGCCGGCGACCGCGCCCGCGACGGTGGCGGTGAAGTCGCCGTGGCCGTGCACGAGGGTGGCGGCGACGAGGGCGGCGTTGTTGACGGTGTGCACCCAGTGGAGGTGCCCGTGGCGTTCGTGCAGGCGGTCGATGACCCGCTCGAAGTCGGGCTCGCTCCGGGCGTCGGCGACGGCGAGGGTGACGGCCTCGTGCAGCCGCGACCCGGCGGGCACCACGGACAGCCCGGCCTGGACGACCTCGTCGGCCGACGTGGCGACCAGCGAGGCGGCGCACATCGCGGCCGTGAACATGGCCCCGTAGACGCCGTTTGCGGTGTGGGTGAGGCGGGCGTCGCGCCAGGCGTACTCGGCGGCGGTGGCCGGGTCGCCCGGGTTGACCCAGCCGTACACATCGGCCCTGATGAGCGCGCCGATCCACTCCCTGAACGGGTTGCGCCGGCTGGCGGTGGCGGGCGGCTCGACGCCGTCGAGGAGGTTGCGGTACGCGACCCGCTCGGCGGTGAACGTGCGCCCGGCCGGCAGCTCGTCCAGCCAGAGCTTGGCGACGTCGTCGGTGGTGAAGCCGCGCCCGTGGCGCTCCAGCACGGACAGGGCGAGCAGCGGGTAGTTGAGGTCGTCGTCCTCGGGGACGCCGTCGATGTTCTCGGCCAGGGAGTTGACGGCGCTGCGGCGGTTCCACGGCCAGCGGCGGGCGACGTCGTCCGGCAGCCCCTTGGCGGTGAACCAGCCGGTGATCGGCCAGTTGCCGGTGGACTCGGCGATCTCCCTGATGCCCTCGCGCGGGATCTTCTCGACGGGCTTGCCGAGCACGCATCCGGCGGCCCTGCCGAGCCAGGCGCCCAGCACTCGATCCGGGTCCACGGCGGCGCTCCCCTGCCGGGGCGCGGGCCAGTCGGGGCAGGCGGCGATGATGCCGTCCAGGTCGGACGGCTCGCCGGGCGGCACCGGGAGTGCGGCCAGCTCGTCCAGCAGTTCCTCGGCGAGGCGGCGCAGCCGGGCCGCGGCAGGCTCGGACGCGCCGGCGCGCGGCGGCGCGTCGTGGCCGCCGGCGGCGTGCCAGCGGGCGGCGATCTCGCGGGCGTCGCGGCCGTCCTCGGCGGCCTGGCGCAGCTCGTGCCCGATCAGGTCCTCGGGCTGGACCCAGGTGAGCCGGATCATGCGTCGAGCTCGGCGAAGGCCGCCTCGTGGGCGCGGCGGCGGGCGACGTCGGCGGCGTGCAGGCGGCGCGCGACCTCGGCGATGGCCCGTCCGGGGGCCACCAGGTCCGTACGGCTGGCCGTGCCGACCTGCTCGACCCACTCGGCCGGCACACTGGACAGCCCGCCGAGCGCGCCCGCGATGGCGCCGCCCATGGAGGCGATCGAGTCGGCGTCGCGGCCGTAGTTGACGCCGCCGAGCACGGTGTCGCGGTAGTCGCCCTTGGCGATCACCAGGAAGGCGAGGGCCAGCGGCAGTTCCTCGATGCTGTGCACCCGGCTCGGCCTGCGCGCACCCAGCCCCTGGTCGCGGTAGGTGTCGGCGACCGTGTCGTACGGGCGGACGGCCGCGCGCAGCGCCTCGAACGAGCCCTCCCAGTGGCCGAGCCCCGAAGCGGTCTCGCAGACGGCCTCGATGGCGGCCCTGGTGCCGTCCTTGGCCAGGCGCAGGCAGGCGCCGACCACGGAGTCCGCGGTGGCGTCCGGCCGCATGGCCTCGGCGACGGCGGCGGCCATCACGCCCGCGGCCTCGCGGCCGTAGCTGGACTGGTGGGCGCCGGCCAGGTCGAGCGCCTCGGCGTAGGCGGCGTCGGGGTCGGCGGCGTTGACGATGCCGACGGGGGCGACGTACATGGCGGCGCCGCAGTTGACGATGTTGCCGACGCCGGCCTCGCGCGGGTCGGCGTGGCCGTAGTGCAGGCGGGTCACGATCCACTTCTCGGCCAGGAAGATGCGCTGCAGCGGCAGCGCCTCGGCCTCCAGCTCGGGGATCCAGCGCTTCTCGCCCATCAGCTCGGGCACGAGGTGCTCGGCCACCGCGTACGCGTCCAGGTGCCGTCCGGCCTTCTCGTAGACGCGGATCAGCGCGTGCGTCATCAGGGTGTCGTCGGTGATGTGGCCGTCGCCCTTGTGGTAGGGGGCGATGGGCCTGGCGTTGCGCCAGTCGGCGTTGTACGGCGGCACGATGCCCTCGACGCGGCCCCCGTAACGTTCCACGATCTGTTCGGCGGTCCAGCCCTCGGTGGCGCCGCCCAGCGCGTCACCGACCGCCGCCCCCGCCACGCAGCCAGTCGCCCTGTCCTCAAGCGGCGTCATGCGATTCCCTCCGAAAGTGTGTCCGCTATTTCGATCAAGTCTCGGCCCGCCAGGTCGGGCAGGCAGCAGCCGGTGAGCGTGCGGGACGAGGCGGTCCACCCCTCCGGGACCGCCTCGTACCCGCCGCAGGCTCCGGTGAGCGCTCCGGTGAGCGCGGGCGCCGAGTCGGCCAGCGCGGCCAGGCAGGCCGCCGCCGGCACGGCGCGGGTGAGGTCGCCGCCCGCCGCCTCGGCCAGCGCGAGTGCGGCCGGCACGGTCTGCGCGGCGCCGACGCCGTAGCTGTAGACGTGGTCGACCAGGGCCGCGTCCAGCGCGGGGACGGCGGAGAACGCGTCGCCCGCCTTCCGCGCGACGGCCAGCGCGAGCCGGGCGTTGTGCCCGATCGCGGTGTCCTCGGGCAGCTCGGCCAGCGCCGCCTCGACCGCCGCGCCCACCCGTCCCGACGCGACGGCCTCGGTTACGGCGGCGGTCACGGCGGCGGCCATCGCGCGGGCGGCCAGCACGCCGTCGCCCGCGTTCGTCACCTGCGCGTCGGGGGTCGGGTCGCGGCCGACAGCCCCGTACGCGACCGCCCTGACGGCGGCGGCGTCGTCGAAGTGGTGGGGGTTGTCGTGGCCCGACGCGGGCGGCGCGACCCCCTTGGCCAGGTTGTCCAGCGCGGTCGCGACGGAGATGCGGGCCCTGATGCTCTCCGGCCCGGTGCCAGGGCGAACGGGCACCAGCTCCCCGTACGCCTCCGCGCGCGGCCTGCCGATGGTGAGCGCCGTCCAGGCCAGCCATTCCGCGTCGTCCGACGGGCCGAGCCGCAGCGGCGCGACCGGCTGGTTCAGCGCGAACGGCACCGGCAGCGTGGTCACCCGATGCTCCTCGGCGAACGCGTCGAGCTCGCGGTGCAGGCGGCGGCTCCAGGGCGCGTGCCGGGCCGAGCGGTGCCGGGTCGCGGGCCAGCCCGCGGCGTCACCGGCGGCGAGCCCGGCGAAGGCTCCCCTGATTCTGTCCCCCGACATGTGATCTACAGTCCTTCCGCCAGCTCGTCGGCGACGTCCAGCACGTGTCTTCCCGCCACGACGGGCAGGCATTTGCCCGTCACGGGCCCGATCCGCGCGGCCCAGCGCGCCGGCACGCCGCCCTCTCCCTGGGAGGCTCCGGCCAGCGCGCCGGCGATGGCGCCGATCGTGTCGGCGTCCCTGCCGAGGCCCACGCCGTACGTCACGGCCGCCTCGACCTCGCCGTTCCCGGCGAGGAACGCGGCCATCGCCAGCGCCACGGCCTCGGGCGCGACGTCGGTCCACGGGTAGTGCCTGACGACGACGGCCTCGTGCAGCGCGGCGGGATCGCCGGTCTTGAGGGCGTCCCTGGCTCGTGTGACGTTCCGCGCGGTCCACGAGTCGGCCGGGACGACCGAGAGCGCCGCGTCGACGACCTCGCCGGGAGAGGCGCCGCCCATGGCGGCGGCCACCCCGCCGGCGACCGCCCGGCCGCCCATGATGCCCTCGCCCGACCCGCTGACCAGCCCGTCCTGTTCCATCAACCGGGCCGCCTCGGCCGGGTCGCCCGGGCAGAAGATCCCGTACGGCGCCGCCCGCATGGCCAGGCCGTCGGACCAGCCGTGCGCGTGCACCAGCCCGGTCAGCGGCGGTTCGAGGCCGCGGCGAAGCGCTTCGACGGTCCCCAGCTCGGAGAACCCGGCGCCGCGCATCGGCCCCTGCACGCTGGGGATGACCTCGGCCCGGTAGGCCGCCGCCACGTCGGCCGCGGTGAGCGCGTGGCCGTGGCGGACCAGCAGGGAGGCGGCGAAGATGGCGTACTCGGTGTCGTCGGTGCCGCCGCCCTCGATCTCGGTGAGCCGGCCCCACCGGCGGCGGATCTCCTCCGGGGTCAGGTTCTCGGCAGGGGCGCCGAGGGCGTCGCCGGCCGCCAGGCCGAGCAGGCACCCCCGGGCCCTGTCGCGTGGTGAGATCACCGGTAGTACCGCTCCAGCACCTTGTTGCCGTCCTCGACCAGCCGCTTGGCCGCGTCGTCGAGGGAGATCTTGTCGGCGAAGTACTCCTGCAGCACCGGCGTGGCGACCTTGGTCTTCCACTCGTCGAACCCGTTCACCTTCAGGAACGGCGCGACGACCAGGTCCTTGGCGGAGGCGGTCGCCACGTCCCAGCCGTTCTCCTTGGTGGTGATGGCGGGGTCGGCGGCGGCCTGCTGCGAGGTCGGCAGCAGCCAGTCGCCCTTGGCGAGCTTGGCCTGGTTGGCGCCGTTCAGGAAGAACGCGATGAACTTCATCGCCTCGTCCGGGTGCTTGCTGTCCTGCGCGATCGACAGCGTCTGCGAGACCGCGCCCTGCGAGGCGCTGGTGCCCTTGGGCGCGGGCAGCGTGACCCACTCGAAGTCGTCGGGGGCCTGCTCGGCCACCTGCTGGCGCAGGTAGACGCCGGTCGGCAGCATCGCGAACTTGCCCTGGTAGAAGGCGGGCAGCGGATCGGCGGTGCCCTGGCCGAGCGCGGCCGGGTCGGCCGACTTGTCCTTGTAGAGCTGGTCGTGGATGCGCTGGAGCACCTCGCGCTCCTCGGGGCCGACCTTGACGGTGGTCTTGCCGTCGGTGGTCTGGAAGAACGTGCCGCCGAAGTTGAGCGCCAGGTTGAGCGTCTTGTTGACCGGCGACTTCATCGGCCAGGCCACGCCGTACGTGCCGCCCTTGGTCATCTTCTTGGCCGCCGCGGAGAACTCGTCCCACGTCCACGGGTCGTCCGGGGTGGGCACGCGGACGTCGGCGGCGTCGAGCAGCTTCTTGTTGGCGATGATGACCTGCGATTCCTGCAGGAACGGCACGCCGTACACGCCCTGGCCGCCCTGGCCGTCGTCGAAGGTGACGGTGTCCCAGGCCGACTGCGGAATGTCGCTCTTCAGCTCGGCGGGCAGCTTGTCCTTCAGGTCCATCAGGTAGCCGTCGGAGGCGAAACCGGACAGCGCGGGCGAGTCGTTGTGGATGACGTCGGGGGCCGTGCCGCCGGAGAACTGGGTGACGAGCTGGTCGTTGACGTTGTCCCAGCTGCCCTGGACGTAGGTCACCTGGATGTCCGGGTTGGCCTTGTTCCACTCGTCCACGAGCTGCTTGTTCGCGGCCACCGACTCCTTCTGCCACGCCAGGCTGAGGAAATCGATCGTGACCGGCTCGCCGGGAGCCGGCGACTCGCCGCCTCCCCCGCCGCACGCGGCGGCCAGCGTGAGGACCGCCGCCACCGCCAGAGCGGACGTGATACGCATATGAGCCTCCTAGCCCTTGACGGCGCCGGCCATCAGGCCGGACTTCAAACGCCGCTGGATGATCGAAAAGAAGATCAGGCTCGGGATCGTCGCCATGAGCGACGCCGCGGCCAGCGGGCCGAGCCTGGCCACCCCCTCCGGGCCGGTGAAGCGCACCAGCGTCAGCGGGAGTGTCATGACGTCGGGGTCCTGGAGGATGACGAGCGCGAACATGAACTCGTTCCAGGACGAGATGAAGGAGAACAGCAGCGTCGCCACCACGCCGGGCGCGAGCAGCGGGGCCACCACGGACGCGATCGAGCGCAGCCGCGAGGCGCCGTCCACCGCCGCGGCCTCCTCCAGCTCGGGCGGCACCGCGCGCACGTACCCCTGCAGCATCCACAGCGCGAACGGCAGCGTGAACGTGACGTGCACGAGCACCAGACCGGGCAGCGTGTTCACCAGCTCCAGGTCACGCAGGATCATGAAGAGCGGGATGATGATCAGGATGAACGGGAACACCTGGCTGACCAGCACCCACCCGATCGCGATCTTGTTGACCAGGCCCCGGTAGCGGGCCATCGCGTAGGAGGCGGGCAGCGAGATCAGCACCGTGATCACGCTGGCGAACAACGCCACCACCAGGCTGCGCAGCGACGCGCCGACCAGGTCCTGCTCGCCGAACGCGGCGCCGAAGTTGGCCAGCGTCGGCTCGCGCGGGATCCACGTCGGCTCGGTCAGCGCCATCTCCTGCGGCGTCTTCAGCGCCGTGGACAGCAGCCACAGCAGCGGGAACGCCAGGAAGACGACGTACGCGAGCAGGGCGACGTACTGTGAGACGCGCTTCACCTGGCCTCCCTCATCTGGCGCCACAGGTAGAGACCGAGCACCGCGAGCACGACGATGGCCATGGCGAGGCCGAGCATCGAGGCGTAACCGGCCATGCGATACCTGAACGCCTCCTCGTAGGCGAACAACATCGGCAGCCGGGTGCGCCCGCCGGGTCCGCCCTGCGTAAGCACGTAGACCAGGCCGAACTGGTTGATGTTCCACACGAAGTCGAGCGAGGTGATCGCCACGATCACCGGGCGGAGCTGCGGCAGCGTGATGTTCCAGAAGCGGCGCCAGGTGCCCGCGCCGTCCATCGCGCCGGCCTCGTACAGCTCCTTCGGGACGTTCTGCAGGCCCGCGAGCAGCACGACCGTCGTCTGCGGCATGCCCGCCCAGACGCCGACCACGATGATCGCCGGCAGCGCCAGCGAGAAGTCGGCCAGCCAGTTGATGTCGGTGCCGAGCAGGTCGTTGAGGACGCCTGCGTCGGGGTGGTAGACGAGCTTCCACATCAGGCCGACCACCACCGGCGGCATCGCCCACGGCACCACCGACAGCACCCTGGCCACGCCGCGGCCCCTGAGCTTCTCGTTGAGCAGCAGCGCCAGGCCGAGCGCGGCCACGAACTGCAGCACCGTCACCGACACCGACCAGATCGCGCCGATCTGGAACGACGCCCAGAACTCGTCGTCCGTCATCAGCCGGGTGAAGTTCTCCAGGCCCACGAACTCGGTCTGGTGGTTACGGGTGTTGCGGGCGTCGGTGAACGCCAGGCCGATGCCGTAGAGCAGCGGGCCCACGCTGAACAGCACCACCGGCACCATCGCCGGCAGCATCAGCAGCCACATCTCGCGCCGCTGCCGCGACGCCGCCCGGCGCCGGGCTCCCGGCCGCCGCGGGGGCGCGGATCGCGTCACGGTCGCCGTCACGCGCCGCCCTCCTTCCTCTGGGTTCGCTCGTAGCCGGGGCCGGCCGTGGAGGCGCGGATCGCCAGCCTGGGCGCCACGGTGACCCGCTTGGGGTCGCCGTCGTCGCCCTGCAGCCGCTCCAGCAGCAGCTCCGCCGCCGCCTTGCCGCGCTCGGCCGACCCGAGCGAGACGCTGGTCAGCGACGGCCATGAGGCCGCCGCCAGGTCGGTGTCGTCCATGCCGACGACCGCCACGTCCTCGGGCACCCGCCGGCCCTTCGCGCGCAGCACGTCGAGCGCGCCGAGCGCGATCAGGTCGTTGGCGCACATCAGCGCGTCCACCTCGGGGGCCCGCGCGAGCAGCTCGGCCACCGCGCGGCGGCCCTCCTCGCGGTAGAAGTCGCCGATCTGCACGAGGTTCTCGTCGTAGGGCAGCCCGAGGTCCGTCAGCGCCTCCCGGTACGCGGCCCCGCGCGCGGCGCCGGGCACCGTGTCGAGCGGGCCGTTGACCATGGCGATGCGGCGGCGGCCGAGCGCGTAGAGGTGGTCGACGGCCAGCCGGACGCCCGTGCGGGAGTCGGCGCGTACGTTGTCCACCCGCGTCCCGTCGGGCACCGATCCGATGATCACGACGGGGGCCCTGGCCGTGGCCAGCATCTGCAGGTGGGTGTCGGTGACGCGCAGGGGGCTCATGATGAGGCCGTCGACGTACCGCTCGCCGAGGCTGTGCAGCACGTCGATCTCGTCGGCCACCACGGCGTCGGTGGAGTGCAGCACGAGCCGGTAGCCGGCCGCCTTCAGCACCGGCTGGATCTCCCGCAGCATCGCCAGGTAGGCGGGGTTGCCGACGTCGGCCATGGCGAACGCGATCTGGTGGGTGCGGCGCGACTTGAGCGACCTCGCCACGGCGTTGCGCACGTAGCCCAGCTCGTCGGCGGCCGCCATCACCTTGCGCACGGTCTCCTGCCTGGTCGGCAGGCCGTTCAGGACCCGCGACACGGAGGCGATCGAGACACCGGCGCGCTCGGCGATGGTGGTGATCGTGGGTCCGTCGCCCAAGGCTGTCCTTCCCTCGTGGTGTAAACGTTTACGAATGATCTGCTGTAAACGTTTACGGCGTGGGCCACATGAAACCTGGATGTAACTTGCAGGTCAAGTCACGATCGCATAACACCAGGTCAGAGTAGGTGAACGCAAACCGGCCGCCCTGCCGGAGAGCGGCGGGGCGGCCTTCGGCTTTTCAGTCGCGCACGGAAGCGGGGGCCGGGCTCGTCTCCGGGGACGGGCTGGCGGCGGGAAGGGCGAGCAGGGCGCGGATGGCCGGGGAGCCGGCCGCCGTGACGACGGCCGCCAGCACGGCCGGGATGAACAGCGCCACCGGCAGGGACGCCGCCTCCGCCACGAAGCCCAGCACCGCCGGGCCCAGCAGCAGGCCGGTGTAGCCGAAGGCGGTCACCATGGCCAGCGCCCTGCCGACCCGGCCGCCGGCCGCGCCCACCGCGCTGAACAGCACCGGCACCACCGTCGCCAGCCCCACCCCGGCCAGCGCCCACCCGGTCCACGCGCACACCACCCGCAGCGGGTCGCCCAGCAGCGGCGAGACCAGCACCAGGACGTACCCGGCGGTGGCGAGCACGCCCGCGAGCCTGATCGTCAGCACCGAGCCCAGCCGGGCCCTGATCGGGTCGCCGAGCAGCCGCACGGTGGTCATGGCGATCGAGAAGATCGTGTACGCCAGCGGCGCCAGCGCGGGATCGGTCTCCAGCACCATCCTGGCGTGCAGCGCCGCCCAGTCGATGGCCGCGCCCTCGCTCAGATGCCCCGCGAATGCCGCCACCCCGAGCAGCGCGATGAGCCCCCACTTGAGCGACCCACCACCTGAGCCGCCGGCAGCGGCACCGGCGCCTCCGGCGCTCTCTGCGGGCTTCCCCGCCTCGACGCCCTCGGCCGCGTTCTGCGGGGCGGGGCGGGTGTAGGCGTCGGGGAGGAGGAGGCGGGCGGCGGGCACATACAGGAAGGGCACCACGATCGCCGCCACCACCAGCAGCCCCTGCGCGTCCAGCCCGGCCTGGAGCACCAGCGAGGTGATGCCGCCGCCGGCCGCGCCGCCCAGGCTCCAGGTGCCGTGGAAGGCGGAGATGACGGGCCGGCCGTAGCAGCGCTCGACCTCCACGGAGTGGGCGTTCATGGCGATCTCCATCACCCCGAGCCCCATCCCGAACACCACCGCCAGCGCCATCAGCACCCAGGCCGACGGCGCCAGCGCGGGCCCGAGCAGGGCCACCCCGGACAGCGGCCCGGCGATCCAGCACAACCGCCTGCTCCCCCACCGGTCCACCAGCCGCCCGGCGAGCAGCATCGACGCCAGCGCACCGGCGGAGATCAGCAGCAGGACCCGGCCGAGCAGGGCGGGCCCGAGGTCGAGCCGGTCGTTGAGCGAGGGCAGCCCGGCCGCCCACAACCCCATGACAAGACCGGCGAGGAAGAAGAATCCGAAAACTCCGACACGAGCCCGTCTGGCGACAGTGGCGCTTTTGTTCACGGCTAGAGCATAAACTGTGAAACGTGAATGGTGCTACGACGAGTGGCGAGCTGCGCGCGCACAACCGGGTCAGGCTGCTGCGCGCCGTGCACGACTGCGGGGCCACCCGCACCAGGTCCCAGCTCACCCGCGACCTGCGGCTGGCCAGGGGCACGGCCTCGGTCCTGGTGGCGGGGCTGGCCGAGGACGAGCTGCTGCACGAGGAGCCGGCGCGTGAGCACGTACGCGGACGGCCGACGCAGGTGCCTGGGCCGCATCCGTACGGGCCGGTCGCGCTGGCCGTGGACGTGCGCGAGGACGCGTGGGAGCTGGCGGAGTGCGAGCTGGGCGGCCGGGTCACGGTCCTTGAGGTACGCCCGCACGACGGCACCCCGGAAGGCGCGCTCCGCCCGCTGGGCGAGGCCCTGGCCGCCCACCGCGACCGCCTCGGCCGCCGGGTCGTCGGCACGGGCGTGGCCCTGGCCGGCCCGGTACGCCACGGCGGCCTCGTGGACATCGCCCATCTGGACTGGCACGGGGTCGACGTCCCCGCCCTGCTGGCGGCCGGCGACCGGGATGAGGCGGGCCCCCCGGCCGGGACGCCGGTCGTGGGGAACGACACCGCGTTCGCGGCGGTGGCGGAGGCGCGGCGGGGGCGGCTCCGGGACGTGCGGGTGGGCCTGCATCTGCATGTGGACTTCGACCTGGGCGGCGTCCTGATGGTGGACGGGCGGCCGGTCGCCGGGGCGGGCGGGGTCGGCGCCGAGTTCGGCCACATGCCGCTGACGGAGAGCCGGCGGCCGTGCGCGTGCGGCGCCCTCGGCTGCTGGGGCGCCGACGTGGGCGCCAACGCCCTGCTGCGGCACGCCGGCCTGGCCCACGGTGGCGGCCGGGGACGCGAGCAGGCCGAGCACGTGCTCGCCACCGACGCGGCGGCGGTCGAGGCGACCTCGCGGATGCTGGGCCGGGGCATCGCCGCCCTGGTGAACGCGCACGACCCCGAGGTGGTCACCCTGTCGGGCCACGGCCCCGAGTTGTTCGAGCGGGCGGGGGCGGCGCTCCTGGCGGCCGGCGAGCCGTACCTGATGGCGATCCGCCGGGAGCGGCCGCCGCGCATCGAGGGGTCGGCGCTCGGCTGGCGGGGCGCGCTGCTGGGAGCGATGGAGTCGGTGTTCGACGCCTTCCTGACCGTCGAGGGCCTTGAACTGTGGCGCAACAACCACCCTGACCAGGCCCGCGACACGCCCGACCGGCAAAGTGTGACGCATTCCACCCCGGACGGGGATAGGCCGCTATAACGCCTCCCCCAAGGGCCCTGTAGGCGATCTTGCCAGGCCAGAGAGCCGGAAGCCGGGACGGAACCGTCCGTAGCCGCCTCACCCGTCCCGGCCCCGGGGCATGTGCCCGTACGTCGCGGGCCCGTGCCCCGCACGGGCGAGGCGGCCGTCGAGCTGGGGTTCGACGACGCTCAGCGATCCTGGTCCCGGCGGTGGACGGGGTGGCGGGCCCGGCGTCCGCCCAGCTCATGACAGGTCACGAGATCGCCGGGCCGACGCCGGCGGGTGACGCGCCCAAGGCGTCGGCGGGCGCTCAGGAAGACCGGCGGAGGCGCCGGAGGCAGGGGCGGGCAGGCGGGTCCGGCGGGTGCCGGATTCGCCCCGCAGAAAGCGGCATGCCGCTCTTTTCGGGCTACGGTGTGACAGAACGCGTGGTCGGCGGCATAGGGGTCAGCGGGGGCACCGTCCTGCCGGGCGTGACGTGTGCGGGGGCCGCCGCATCGCTGCGGGAGGCACGTTGACAGGGCGCTTTCCGCAACACGAACCGCTGGTATCCGCCATGATTAGCCACTGCACCACGGGTAACAGAACCCGAACGTAAAACTCCCCGAGGAGAGAACTGAGATGGCACTTCCCACTCTCACCCCCGAGCAGCGTCAAGCCGCTCTGGCCAAGGCCGCCGAGGCCCGTGCCGCCCGCACGGCCCTGCTGGCGAAGGTCAAGGCGGGCGAGCTGACGTTCGCTCAGCTGCTGGAGCGTGACGACGACATCGCGAAGAAGATCAAGGTGTCGCAGGCGCTGCGCGCCGTCAAGGGCGTGGGTCCGGCCAAGGCCACCGCGCTGATGGAGGAGGCGGGCGTCGACGAGAAGCGCCGCCTCGGCGGCCTGGGCGCCCAGCAGCGCAAGAAGCTGGTCGACGCGCTCGGCTAAGGCCGGGCGGCCAGGTCCGCGCGCAGCGCCGCGCGGACCGGCCGGCGACCCCTCACAGCCCGGCCACTCGCAGCCAGGCAGGGCCCGGCGAGCGGAGCCGCCCCGCTCGACCGGCGGGCGTCCCACGGAACCCCCACCCCCGGCCCGCCCAGAGGGGTCACCCCCACCCCCCACAGCACGATCCCCCAGGCCCGCAGGCCGGTCACCACCGCAACTCGGCAGAACGCGGGCGGCTCCATGACGTCGGCCCGCCAGGAGCGCACGCCGGTCAGGAGCGTAGGTAGGTCAGGACGGCGAGGACGCGGCGGTGCTGGTCGGTGTCCTCGGCGTAGAGGCCGAGCTTGTTGAAGATGCTCCTGATGTGCTTCTCCACGGCGCCGTCGCTGATCACGAGCTGCCGGCCGATCGCCGGGTTGGAGCGGCCCTCGGCCATGAGCCCGAGCACCTCGCGCTCGCGCGGCGTGAGCTGGGCCAGCGGATCGTCCTTGCGCCTGCGCACCATCAACTGGGACACCACCTGGGGATCGAAGACCGTGCCGCCCGCGGCCACCCGCCGCAGGCCCTCCAGGAACTCGTCGACGTCCACCACGCGGTCCTTCAGCAGGTAGCCCACCGCGCCCCTGGCGTCGGCCAGCAGGTCGTCGGCGTAGGAGACCTCGACGTACTGCGACAGGATCAGCACCGGCGTGCCGGGCACCCGGCGGCGGGCCTCGACGGCGGCCCGCAGCCCCTCGTCGGTGAACGACGGCGGCATGCGCACGTCGACCACCGACACGTCGGGCTCGTGCTTCGAGACCGCCTCCACGAGGGCGTCGCCGTCGCCGACGGTCGCCACCACCTCGCAACCGAACTCTTCGAGCAGCCTGACCAGGCCCTCCCTGATCAGCACCGCGTCATCGGCCACGACTACCCGCACGGAACCTCCGCCACGATCACCGTGGGCCCGCCGCCGGGCGACTGGACGGTCAGCTCACCGTCCACGGCGCGCAGCCGGTCGGCCAGCCCGGCGAGCCCATGTCCCTTGGCGACGTGTGCGCCGCCGACCCCATCATCCCCGATCGTCAGCATGAGGACGTCACCGAGCCGGACGAGCTGCACGGTGCAGACGGTCGCGCGGCTGTGCTTGGCCACGTTCGTGAGGGTCTCGGCGCAGACGAAGTAGATGGCGTTCTCGACGGCCGCCTGGTAGCGCTCCACGGTCTGCACGTCGAGGTCGACCGGGACCGTGCACCGGCCGGCCAGCGCGGCCAGCGCGGGCGCGAGGCCGCGGTCGGACAGGATGGGCGGTGCGATGCCGCGCGAGAGAGCCCGCAGCTCGTCGAGGGTCTCGCGGGTCGCGCTGATGGCCGACTTGAGCGTGGCCTGGGCCGCCTCGGGGTCCTTGGCGAGCTGCCGCTGCGCCCTGGACAGCTCCATGGCGAGCGAGACCAGCCGCTGCTGCGGCCCGTCGTGGATGTCGCGCTCCAGCTTGCGCAGCGCGTTGGCCTCGGCGGAGACGGCGGCGGCCCGGCCCTGCGCCAGGTCGTCGATGCGCTCGTGCAGCTCGGCCACGCCGGTCAGCAGCGCCCGCCCGAGCCCGGCGCGCAGGAGCGCGGCGCCGCGGATGACGAGCGGCATCAGCAGCAGGAAGAGCAGGCCGACGAGGAAGTAGAAGGCCGCGTTGACGACGTAGCCGTCGCCCAGGCCGAGCAGCTCGGGCAGCTCGACGTTCCCGGGGATGCGCGAGGTGACGATGCCGTAGAGCGGCCAGGTGAGGCCGGCGAGCGGCACCGCCCAGAACACGACGGTCAGCACGAACGCGAGGATCGCGAACGGCAGGTTGATGATGCCGTGCAGCAGGTCGAGCCAGGACTGTCCGCTCATCAAGGGGTTGACGAGGCGGCGGAAACGGCCGGCGCCCGGTGGCGCGGGCTTGTAGCGGGGCCGTACGGGCGGCCTGCGCAGCACGTCCGACAGCCAGCCCCGCTCGGCGTCCGCGAACCCGCGCGCGATCAGCAGCGTGCCGGCCAGCAGCGGCACCCCGACCCAGATGACCATCGTGCCCAGCGCGGCGGCGAAGCCGGGGAGCATGAGCACGAAGCCGATCAGGGTCGTCGGGAAGCCGACCAGTGTGTAACGGGTGTCGAGGAGGACACGCCTCGTCAGGGAGCGCATGGTGACCACGGTAGGTCGTGGGGCGGGCCCGGACGAGCGGGTGCGCCGGTGTCCCTTGGTAGGGCTGGCCCTACCCCCCGGGGTGGTGGCACGCCGACCTGAGGACTGCTGCTCGCGTCAATGTGCGCGCAGCCGTACGGCGGGAGCCTTGAGTGCGTTCGCTTCCCCATGAGATGAGGCTCCCCCATGACCGTCTTGCTGGACCGCCCGGCCGTCGCGGCACCCGCGCCGCCCGCGCCCGCGCGCCGTGACCACTTCATCGACCTGTTGCGGGTGGCCGGCATGGCGCTGGTCGTCCTCCAGCACTGGACGATCCCGGTGCTCGACTACGAGGACGGCCGGCTGACGACCGGCAACGCGCTGTCCACGCCGGGCGTGTGGGTGGTGACGTGGCTGAGCCAGGTGATGCCGCTGGTGTTCTTCGCGGGCGGCGCGGCCAACGCGATCGGCTTCGCCCGCGCGCGGCGAGCCGGGACGGCGGTGCCGGCGTGGCAGGCGGTGCGGCTGCGGCGGCTGGCCTGGCCGCTGCTGCCGCTGGCGGCGGTGTGGATCCCGCTGCCGCAACTGCTGCTCACTTTGGGCGTGCCGGCGCAGCCGCTGGAGGTGGGGGCGAGGCTGACCGGGCAGTTGTTGTGGTTCCTCGCGGTGTATCTGCTGGCGGTGGTCGCCACCCCGTACGCGCTGCGGCTGCACGAGCGCCACGGCCGGCGGGTGCCGGTCGTGCTGGCGCTCGGTGCGGTGGTGACGGACGTGGCGCGGTTCTCGACGGGGTTCGACGCAGTGGGGTACGTGAACGTGGTGTTCGTCTGGCTGGCCGTGCACCAGCTCGGCTTCTTCTACGCCGAGGGCCGGCTGCGCGGGGCGGGCCTGCTGGCGGCGGGCGGGTTCGGGGCGGCGGCGCTGCTGGTGGCGTACGGGCCGTACCCGGGCAGCATGATCGGCCTGCCCGGCGCGGAGGTGTCGAACATGGCGCCGCCCACGCTCGCCATGCTGGCGGTCGGCCTGGGCCAGATCGGGCTGGCCGTGCTGCTGCGTCCCGCCCTGATGCGGCTGCCGCTGGCCCGCCTGCTGGACTGGGCCGGGCCGCGCGTCATGACGGTGTACCTGTGGCACATGCCGGCCCTGTTCGCGGTGACCGGGGTGGTCGTGGTGCTGCTGGGCGTGGACACGCCGCGGCCGGGCAGCGTGTTGTGGTTCGCCGGGTGGCCGGTCTGGTTCGGGCTGCTGTGCCTGGTCATGTGGCCGCTGCTGAAGGGGTTCGCCCGGTTCGAGGCGCCGCCCGCGCTGCCGTACGGCACGGCCGGGCAGGGCGGCATGCTGGTGGCGTCGGGCCTGGTCGGCGCCGGGGTGCTGACGCTGACGGTGGGCGGGTTCGCGCCCGGCGCGGGACCGTTCCTGGCGGTGCTGGCGCTGCTCGCCGGTCTGCTGATGACGGCGCCGAGGCTGCGCGCGTGACGATCAGGAAACACGGATGTCATCCGCCGATCACGACAATGACGCCATGACGACGATTCGCCCTCTTGAGGACAAGGACCTGCCGGCCGTCGCCGGCATTTACGCCCACTACGTGACGGCGACCGCGGTGACGTTCGACGAGACGCCCCCTGAGCTCGCCGACTGGCGGGCCAAGGCGGCGGCCGTCGCGGCGGCGGGGCTGCCGTTCCTGGTGGCCGAGGTGGGCGGCGAGGTCGCCGGGTACGCCTACCTCGCCCAATACCGCCCGAAGCCCGCCTACCGCCACACCTTGGAGGACAGCATCTACCTGGCCCCCGAGTACACGGGCAAGGGCCTGGGCGGGCGGCTGCTGGGCGAGCTGATCGGGCGGGCCCGCGAGACGCACGCCAGGCAGCTCGTCGCAGTGATCGCGGACGCGGGCGACCCGGCGTCGGCGCGGCTGCACGAGAGGTGCGGCTTCCGCGCGGCGGGCCGGCTGAACGGGGTGGGATTCAAGCTGGGCCGCTGGGTCGACACCGCGCTCTTCCAGCTGGATCTGCGCGCCACCTGACTCACTTGGGCCCGGGGCGGTCCGACCACCCGGCAAACTTCGGCAGGATAGGGGTGTGAGCCTACTCGTTGACCGCCTGCCCGAAGACCTCGACGCCGATCCCGACGCCATCTTCGACGCGTTCGTCGCGTGGAACGCCGAGCGGGGGCTCACCCTCTATCCCGCCCAGGAAGAGGCCCTCATCGAGGTGGTCTCCGGCAACAACCTGATCCTGGCCACGCCGACGGGGTCGGGCAAGTCGCTGGTGGCGGCGGGCGCCCACTTCACGGCGCTGACGCGCGACATGCGCACGTTCTACACCGCACCGATCAAGGCCCTGGTGTCGGAGAAGTTCTTCGACCTGTGCGCCATCTTCGGCACCGAGAACGTCGGCATGATGACCGGCGACGCCAGCGTCAACCCGGGCGCGCCGATCATCTGCTGCACGGCCGAGATCCTCGCCAACGTGGCGCTGCGCGACGGCGCCGCGGCCGACATCGGCCAGGTCGTGATGGACGAGTTCCACTTCTACGCCGAGCCCGACCGCGGCTGGGCCTGGCAGGTGCCGCTGCTCGAGCTGCCCAACGTGCAGTTCGTGCTGATGTCGGCCACGCTCGGCGACGTCACGATGTTCAAGGACGACCTGACCCGCCGCACCGGGCGGGAGACCGCGGTGGTCAAGCACGCCGAGCGGCCGGTCCCGCTGGTCTACTCCTACCGCATGACGCCGCTGCACGAGACGCTCGAAGAGATGCTCAGCACCGGCCAGGCGCCCGTCTACGTCGTGCACTTCACGCAGGCCGCGGCGATGGAGCGGGCCCAGGCGCTGATGTCGATCAACATGGCGACCCGCGAGGAGAAGGACGCGATCGCCGCGATGATCGGCGGCTTCCGCTTCACCACCCGCTTCGGCCGGGCGCTGTCGCGGCTGGTGCGCCACGGCATCGGCGTCCACCACGCCGGCATGCTGCCGAAATACCGGCGCCTCGTCGAGCGGCTGGCCCAGGCCGGGCTGCTCAAGGTCATCTGCGGCACCGACACGCTGGGCGTGGGCGTCAACGTGCCGATCCGCACGGTGCTGTTCACCGCCCTGTCGAAGTACGACGGCAACAAGGTGCGCAGGCTGCGGGCCCGCGAGTTCCACCAGATCGCCGGCCGGGCCGGGCGCGCGGGCTTCGACACCATCGGCTATGTCGCCTGCCAGGCCCCCGAGCACGACATCGAGAACGCCAAGGCGCTGGCCAAGATCGGCGACGACCCCAAGCGGCGGCGCGGCTACGCCCGCAAGAAGCCGCCGGAGGGGTTCGTGGGCTGGAGCGAGGAGACGTTCGTCAAGCTCCAGGAGGCCGAGCCCGAGCCGCTCACCTCGCGCTTCAAGGTGAGCAACGCGATGCTGCTCGCGGTCATCAACCGGCCGGGCGACTGCTTCCAGGCGATGAAGCACCTGCTGACCGACAACCACGAAGACCGCAAGTGGCAGCGGCGGCACATCAGCCAGGCCATCGCGATCTACCGGTCGCTGCTGGCGGGCGGCATCGTCCAGCAGTTCCCCGAGCCCGACGAGCAGGGCCGCAGGGCCAGGCTGACGATCGAGCTGCAGGAGGACTTCGCGCTCAACCAGGCGCTGTCCACGTTCGCGCTGGCGGCGTTCGAGCTGCTCGACCGCGAGTCGCCGGCGTACGCGCTCGACATGGTCTCCATCGTCGAGTCCATCCTCGACGACCCGCGCCAGATCCTGTCGGCCCAGCTGAAGAAGGCCAGGGGCGAGGCCGTCGCGCAGATGAAGGCCGACGGCATCGAGTACGAAGAGCGCATGGAGCAGCTGGCCGAGGTCATGTACCCGATGCCGCTCGACGACCTGCTGCTCGGGGCCTACGAGACCTACCGGCGCGGGCACCCGTGGGTGGCCGACTACACGGTCAGCCCGAAGTCGGTGGTGCGCGACATGTACGAGCGGGCGATGACGTTCGCCGAGTACATCCAGTTCTACGAGCTGGCCCGCTCCGAGGGCACGGTGCTGCGCTACCTCGCCGACGCCTACCGCACGTTGTCGCGTACGGTGCCCGAGCACCTCAAGACCGACGACCTGGTCGACCTCATCGAGTGGCTGGGCGAGCTGGTGCGGCAGGTCGACTCCTCGCTGATCGACGAGTGGGAGAAGCTGACCAACCCGGCGGCGGCGCTGGAGGAGCAGCAGCAGCTCGAGGCCAAGGTGCGGCCGGTCACCGGCAACCCGCGGGCCTTCAGGGTGCTGGTGCGCAACGCGATGTTCCGGCTGGTCGAGCTGTGCGCGCTGGAGAAGGAGGAGGAGCTGGAGGAGCTGGCTCCCGACGTCGACTGGGGTGCGGCGCTCGACGCGTACTACGGCGAGCACGAGGAGATCCACACCGACGCCGACGCCCGCGGGCCCGCGCTGCTGCGCATCGAGGAGGAGAGCGGGCTGTGGAAGGTACGCCAGACGATCAAGGATCCGGCCGGCGACGGCGACTGGGGCATCGACGCCCAGGTCGATCTGGCCGCATCCGATGAGGAGGGCCGGGCGGTCCTGCACGTTCAGGGGCTCAACCGGCTGTAGAAGGGCCGGGAGATGAGAACAAGCCGTGTGCCGGAACGGACTGGCAAGGGCGCCCCGGCACCGGCCTGTCACTTTCAGTGTCGGTCGGAAAAGGTCGGGGATGTGTCATCATCATGTCCCAAGATCGAGACATTCCCCGCATCGGCCGGTCGCCGATAGTGCGATCTTCCAGGTCGGGCCGGTGATAAGGCGTGGCGGCGGCGTCACGATCCACGACAAAATGGGCCGGTGAACGACGAAGAGATCAGGCGTGTCCTCGGGCTGCTCTACCAGGACGACACGTTGCGTACGTTCGCCTCACTCGTGCTGGGGCATCCCGACGGCCACTCCCCCGAGGCGCTGCGCAAGCTGGCGGCCGGCGGGCTGGCCGCGTGCGACGAGAGCGGCAAGTGGCACGCCACCCCTGAGCGCTTCCGCGACCTGCTGCGCTCGCGCGCCGAGCCGGCCGCGCAGCTGAGCCAGGAGGAGCGGGTGCTGCGCACGTTCCTGGTGGACGGGCGGCTGACGACCCTGACGATGAGCCGCGACAAGCGGCTCATCCTGCTGCGCTACGTCTCGCGCGTCTTCGAGCCCGGCGTCCGCTACCCGGAGAAGGACGTCGACGTCGCCCTGCGCGCCTTCCACGACGACCACGCGGCGCTGCGCCGCTACCTGGTGGACGAGGGGTTGCTGTCGCGCGAGGGCAACGTGTACTGGCGCAGCGGCGGCCCCGTGGAGATCTGAGGCACCGGTCACGCGGGGTTGAGCGTGGGGCTGCCCGGCTCGATGACGAAGGAGCCGGAGGTGCGGGCCGGGGCGCCCGGCTCGGTGACGCACGGCAGCGAGCGGAAGTCGACCCGCATCTCGCGCTCAGTGATCCGGGTCCGTACGTAGCCGCGCCGGCCGTTGCAGAACGTCACGTGCGGGTTCTCCCGGAGCAGATCCGCCGTGTCGGGGTAGACGTCCATGCCGTCGCCCGCGCTCGTCACCGAGGTGGTGACCAGCTCGACGGCCACCGGCTTCGACTCGGGGTCCTGGTGGTCGCGCTTGACCTCGCCGGCCCAGTGCGAGTGCACGTCGCCGGTGAGCACGACCGCGTTGCGCTTGTAGGCGTCGATGGCGGCGGTCAGCCGGTCGCGGGAGGCGACGTAGCCGTCCCAGCCCTCGTTGGAGTAGCCCCTGCCCTCGCCGTTCGTCCAGTCCATCTCCATCAGGAAGACCTGCTGGCCGAGCAGGTCCCAGGTGGCCTCGGACCGCCTGAGCTCGCCGTCGAGCCAGGTCTCCTGCTCCTGGCCGAGGATGGTGCGGCTGGGCTCGAAGCGCTGCACGCAGCCGGGGCCGACGGTGCCGCTCCCGCCGGTGCAGGCGTACGGGTCGCGGTACTGGCGGGTGTCGAGCAGGTGCAGGTTGGCGACCCGGCCCCAGCGGATGCTGCGGTGGAGCCGCAGCGCCGCCCCGTGCGGCTTCTGGGCGCGGCGCAGCGGCATGTTCTCGTAGTACGCCTGGAAGGCGGCGGCCCGGCGGGCGAGGGAAGGCCGGTCCCCGGCCCAGGCGTTCTCGACGTCGTGGTCGTCCCACACCACCGCCCAGGGGGCGACGGCGTGGGCGAGCCGCAGATCGGGGTCGGCCTTGTGCTGGGCGTGCCGCAGCCGGTAGCCGGCCAGGTCGAGGCACTCGCCGCCGGCCTGGTCGCGTACGGGGTGGTCGTAGGCGCCGTACTCGTAGATGTAGTCGCCGAGGAAGGCGATCAGGTCGGGCTGGTCCTCGGCCATCCTGCGGTAGGCGGTGAACCAGCCCGTCTGGTAGTCGGCGCAGGACGTGAACGACAGGTTCAGCGCCCTCGACCGGGTGCCGGGCGCGGGCGCGGTGAGGGTGCGGCCGGCGGGGCTCAGCTCGGCGCCCGCCTTGAACCGGTAGAAGTACTCGGCGCCGGGTTCGAGCCCTTCGAGCTCGACGTGCACGCTGTGGGCGGACTCGGGGCGAGCGGTCGCGGTGCCGCGCCTGACGACGGTGCGGAAGTTCTCGTCCGCGGCGAGCTGCCACTGGACCGGCACCGGCCGGTCCGGCATGCCGCCGCGGCCGTCGAGCGCGACCGGGTCCACTGCCAGGCGGGTCCACAGCACGACCCCGTCAGGGGTGGGCTCGCCGGAGGCGACGCCGAGCTGGAAGGGGTCGGAGAGAGGGGCGCGCCGGGCTGCGGCGCGCGCGGGGGTGATCCCCAGCGCGGCGGACATGCCCAGGCCGACGCCCCCGGCGAGAAGAGCACGCCGGGTGATCAATGAGGGTCCTTACTCGACGGTGGCGTTGCCTGCGGCGACAGCCTGGCCGGGCCCCTGGTGCGGAAAGAGTTCTCCGAGGTACGGCTCGCTGAAGAGCTGATGAAGCTTTGCCCCGAAGCGCGGACGTGACCGGCGGGGCAAGGACGAGCGGCCCTTCACCGGTGCATCCCCACCAGGTGAACGCGACGGCCCTGCTTCACCTGCTCGACGCGCGCAGGCCACCGGCCCTCACTGAGCGCCGGCCCCACGGGGGGCGTCAGCCGCCGGAGATGTCGGACTCGGCGTCGGCGCCGGGGATCGGGCAGTCCCACGGGTCGTCCAGCCAGCCGTCGGGCAGCAGCACCTTCGACCGCTCCCCCGACTTGCCGCGCGGCGTGTCGGTGTTGAGCGGCCACGGCTGGTCGCGCTCCAGCTTCGCCAGCCCGGCGCGCAGCCCGTCGAGCGACTCGGCCGTGGCCAGCTCGCGCCGCAGCTCGCCGCCGACCGTGAACCCCTTGAGGTACCAGCCGACGTGCTTGCGGAAGTCGGCCACGGCGTAGCGCTCGATGTCGAAGCACTCCGTCAGGCCCTCGGCGTGCCGCTCCATGACGTCGGCGACCTCGCCCAGCGTCGGCGTGGCCCGCTCGGAGCTGCCGTTGAAGGCGTTGTCGAGGTCGCGGAACAACCAGGGCCGCCCCAGGCAGCCGCGCCCCACCACGACGCCGTCGCAGCCGGTGCGGGCCACCATCCTGAGCGCGTCGTCGGCGCACCAGATGTCGCCGTTGCCCAGCACGGGGATCTCCCGCACCGCCTCCTTCAGCCGGGCGATGGCCTCCCAGTCGGCGACGCCGCCGTAGTGCTGCCGGGCCGTGCGGGCGTGCAGCGCGATGGCCGCCACCCCCTCCTCGGCGGCGATCCGGCCGGCGTCGAGGTAGGTGAGGTGGTCGTCGTCGATGCCCTTGCGCATCTTCATCGTCACGGGCAGCGACCCGGCGTTCGCGACCGCCTCGCGCAGGATGCGCCGCAGCAGATTCCGCTTGTACGGCAGCGCCGACCCGCCGCCCCGCCGCGTCACCTTGGGCACCGGGCAGCCGAAGTTGAGATCGACGTGGTCGGCGAGGTCCTCCTCGGCGATCATCCGGACCGCCCGCCCGACCACGGCCGGATCGACGCCGTAGAGCTGGATGCTCCTGGGCCGCTCCGACTCGGCGAACCTGATCATCCGCAACGTCTTCGGATTGCGCTCGACCAGCGCCCGCGTGGTGATCATCTCGCACACGAACAACCCCGCGCCCTGCTCGCGGCAGAGCACGCGGAACGGCGCGTTCGTGATGCCCGCCATCGGCGCCAGCACCACCGGGGGCCACACCCCGATCGGCCCAATCTTCACCCCGTCAGTTGTAGCGCAGGTCAGGCCGTAACCGGTATTCCGCCGATAGTCTGTGATCGGCATCTTCGGTTGAGGGGGATGGATGCTTCTTCGCGTACGCCTCACGCTGCCCGACAGGCCGGGCTCGCTGGCGCAGGTGACCAGGGCCCTGGGTGCGTCGGGGGCCGACATCACCCAGGTGACCGTGCTCGAACGGGGCGACGGCCGGGCGGTCGACGACATCACGGTCTACTGCCCCGACGACACCTCCAGGCAGGAGCTGGTCAAGAGCCTCGAAAGCCTCGACGGCGTGGCCGTCGACGGCGTCTGGCCCACCCGCGAGGCGCCCGGCACCTACCCGGAGCTGGAGATACTCAAATACATCACCACGGCAGGCGACCGGGCGCTGACCACGCTGATCGACTCGCTGCCCGTGCTGTTCAGCGCCGACTGGGCGGCCACCGCCGCCGAGGGCCGCATCGTGTACGCGAGCTGGCGCGCGCCCGAGGACTTCACCGTCCCCGCCGAGACGCCCGCGCGGCCGGCGGCGCTGACCGTCGAGGGCGGCCTGCACCTGATCCACGCGCCGCTGCCGCCGCTGGCGCTCTCCCTCATCCTCGGCCGCAGCGAGGGTCCCGCCTTCCACCGCATCGAGGTCCACCGCCTCACGAGGATCCTCGAGATCTTCCTGAGCCTCCCCGCGACCGAGCGACGTGTGGCCCGCCAGCTCCGCAAGTAAGCATCCGGTCCGGAAACGCGCTATTGTTAACCACGCAACAGCGCGGAAGTGGCTCAGTGGTAGAGCATCACCTTGCCAAGGTGAGGGTCGCGGGTTCGAATCCCGTCTTCCGCTCGGAGAGGGGTTTGACTCGGTGGCGTGGCCGAGAGGCGAGGCAGCGGCCTGCAAAGCCGTCCACACGGGTTCAAATCCCGTCGCCACCTCCAAGGACGATTAGCTCAGCGGGAGAGCGCTTCCCTGACACGGAAGAGGTCACTGGTTCAATCCCAGTATCGTCCACCACCTCTCAGAAAACCCCCGGCCGCTCGGCGGCCGGGGGTTTTCTCGTGGGAGGGGCGCGTCCGCCGCGTGATCTTTCCCGCGGCGGCGGGAGGGGGATGCCCGCCGCGCGGGGTCTGTCCTGCGGCGGTGGGAGGGGGCGCCCGAGCCCACCGCATGGGGTCTCCCCCGGGGTCACTGGCCGGCGAGGCCGGTGTGGGCGACGCCGCGGATGATCTGGCGCTGGAAGAGCACGAAGACGATAAGGAGCGGCAGCCCGGCCAGCACCACCGAGGCCATGATCTGCGCGTACCGCAGGCCGAAGGTGCCCTGCACGACGTTCGCCAGGCCCACCGGGAGCGTCATCGTGTTCGGGTCGGTGGAGACGAGGAACGGCCAGAGGAAGTTGTTCCAGGTGCTGATGAACGTGAAGATCGACACCGCCGCCAGCACCGGCCGCGACAGCGGCAGCACGATGGTGAAGAACACCCGCCACCGCCCCGCCCCGTCCACGAACGCCGCCTGCTCCAGCTCCTCAGGCACGTCCTGGAAGAACTTGACCAGGATGTAGACGATCAGCGGCGCGGCCACCTGCGGCAGGATGATCGCCCACCAGGTGTCCACCAGGCCGAAGGCGACCATCTCGGCGAACAGCGGCGCGATCAGGACCTGCGGCGGCACCATGATGCCCGCCAGGATGAGGCCGAGCAGCGCCCGCCGCCCCTTGAACCGCGTGCGCGCGAACCCGTACGCCGCCATCGCCGAGAACAGCACGGTCAGGAACGTCACCGCCACCGCCGTGACCGTCGAGTTGACGGCCCATTTGACGATCCCGCCGGTGCCGAGGACCAGCTCGTACGACTCCAGCGTGAGCGTGCTGCCGAACCACTCCAGCGGCAGCTTCGTGGTCTCCGACTCCGGCTTGAGCGACGTGGCCACCGCCCACGCGATCGGGGCGAGCCACAGCACCGCCAGCACCAGCGCGGCCACCAGCAGGACGAACTGGCTGAAGCTGAACCGCTTGGTCACGACGCGACCTCCTCGCGCTTGCGGAACAGCCGGAGCTGCGCCAGGGAGACGATGACGATGAGGGCGAACAGGATGTACGACACGGCCGAGGCGTAACCGGTGCGGTAGCCGGTGAAGCCGATGTCGTAGGCGTACTCGATGATCGAACGGGTGGCGTCCTCGGGGCCGCCGCCGGTCATCAGGTAGATCTGGTCGAACACCTTCAGCGAGGCCACGAGCTGCAGCACCACGATGAGCGCGGTGGTGCGGCGGAGCATCGGCAGGGTGATCGAGCGCAGCTTGTCCCAGGCGTTGGCGCCGTCGATGGCGGCGGCCTCGTACAGGTGCTGGGGGATGGACTGCAGGGCGGCGAGATAGAGCAGGAAGTTGAAGCCCACCGTCCACCACACGGTGGTCAGCACCACCGACCACATGGCCAGCGACGGGTCGCCCAGCCACACGATGTCGGTGCCGAGCGTGCCGTTGATCAGGCCGTACTCGGGCGGGTAGATCATCTGCAGCCACAGGATCGACACCACGGCCGACGGCAGCAGGAACGGCCCGAAGAACGACAGCCGCCACAGCCACTGCATGAACCGCAGGTGGTGCACCAGCAGCGCGAGCACCAGGCCGAGCAGGACCAGCGGGATCGTGCTGAGCACGGTGAAGACGAGCGTGTTCCACAGCGAGCGCCACATGCGCGGGTCGGCGAACGCCTCGGCGTAGTTGCCGAAGCCGATGAAGTGGTCGTTGCCGCCCGCGACGTTGACGCTGGAGAAGCTCATCTGGAAGCCGAGCAGCGTCGGCCAGACCAGGAAGACCAGGTAGATCAGCAGGAACGGGGCCACGAACAGCAGGCCGTGCTCCGTCCAGCCGCGCCGGACCTTCGACTTCACGGCCGCGACGGCGGTCGCGGTGGGCGCGACGGTGGCGGTCATGAGCGCTCCTCGGCGTCCTCGGCGGGGAAGGGGTTCGGGGCCGACAGCAGCCGGTTCAGCGACGCCTTGGCGGCGGCCAGGCCCTGCTCGGGGCTGCGCTCGCCACTGATGACGGGCGAGAACGCCTCGCCGAACTCGATCCACATGCGCGAGGCCGAGCCGGCGAACCACGCCTGCGGGTCCAGCGCGACCTCCGTGATGACCGAGCGGTACTCCGACTGCGGGTCCAGCGCCAGGTAGTCGGGCTCCTCCAGCGCCGGCAGATACGCCGGCACGTGCCCGGCGACGGCCCAGTCGGCGCTGTTCTTGACCAGGTAGGCGATGAAGCGGTAGGTGGCCCGCTCGGTCTCGGGGTCCCTGCTGCGCTGGTGGGGCAGGACGAACGCATGGCAGTCGGCCTGCGCCGCGCCGCTGCCGAAGACGCTGGGGAAACGGGTCATGCTGAACGGCGTGCCGCGCTCCTTCAGCCCGGTGATCTCCCAGTCGCCGTTCCACAGGAACGCCGCCTCGCCGTTGGTGAACTTGGCGACGGAGGCGCCGTAGTCCGTACGCGGGTCGCACAGCCCTTCCTGCCCGAGCCGCTGCATCAGCCGCAGCGCGTCCAGCGCCTTGGCGTCGTCGATGGCGATCGCCGTGTTGTCGGGCGTCAGCAGCGTGCCGCCGCTCTGCCCGTAGAGCGAATACCACACCCGCCACGGGCCGACCGTGCCGAGGCCGAGCGCGTCCATGGTGAGCGGCGGTTTGCCGCCCATGGCCTCCTTGGCCTTGGCCAGCATGGCGATCAGCTCGTCCACGCCCGTGGTGGGCCGCAGCTTGCCGTCCGCGCCGAGCAGCCCGGCCTTCTCGCAGACGTCGGTGTTGTAGTACTGCACCATCGGGTGGGCGTCGAGCGGGACGGCGTACAGGACGCCGTCGAGGTGGGCCCGTTCCCAGATGGGCGGGCTGAAGTCGGCGGCCTTCAGGCCGGCCTCCTCCAGCAGTTTCGTGTCGATGGGGTCGAGGATGCGCCCGGCGCCGATGCCGGCCAGCCGGGCGAGGTGGAACGTGGCGAGGTCGGGCGAGCGTCCGCCGGCGCCGGCCATGGCGATCTTCGTGTAGTAGGGCTCGCCCCACTGGAGCACGTTCTCCTCGACGAAGACGTCGGGGTTCTCCTTGCCGAACGCGTTGACCATCCCGTTCATCGTGATGCCGTCGCTGGCGCCGAGGAAGTGCCAGTATCTGATGCGGGTCTGGGACGAGCCGAACCCCACGGGGAGCGCGCATCCCGACGCGGCGGCGGCGATCAGGGCGAGGCCGCCGCCTAGGAGGTGCCGGCGGTTGATGTGAGGGGGACCGTGCACTGGATGGCCTCTTCCTTACACCGAGCTGTGGTCGTGGAAAGAGCGGGTGAGGGCAGCAGAAGGGGCCTCCCGTCGGAGGCGGACGGGCGGCACGTCCGGATCGCGGCGGCCGCCGTGCGCACCCCGGTGTTACGCCGGGGTTACCCGAGTGTTAGCGGTAACAAGCGGCCTGTCAAGGGCCCTCAGGCAACCGCTTACCAGCTCTTGACCTGGCCTGTGATAGCGCTAACAATCGGGAGGCACGTAACGTCGCGGAAACCCAGGGAGTCTCCCCCGTGCACCACGCCAGCCTCACCCTCGACCCGGCCTTCAAGGTCGCCCCCGTGCGCCGCCGCACGTTCGGCACGTTCGTGGAGCACCTCGGGCGGTGCGTCTACACCGGCATCTACGAGCCCGGGCACCCGCTGGCCGACGACGACGGCTTCCGCCGCGACGTCCTGGAGCTGACCAGGGAGCTGGGCGTGTCCACCGTCCGCTACCCCGGCGGCAACTTCGTCTCCGGCTACCGCTGGGAGGACGGCATCGGCCCCAAGGACCGGCGGCCCCGCCGGCTCGACCTGGCCTGGCGCAGCACGGAGACCAACGAGGTGGGCGTGGACGAGTTCGTCCTGTGGTGCCGTAAGGCGGGGGTGGAGCCCATGATGGCGCTCAACCTCGGCACGCGCGGCATCGCCGAGGCGCTCGACCTGCTCGAATACTGCAACCACCCGTCCGGCACGACCCTGTCGGACCTGCGGGTGAGCCACGGCGCCAAGGAGCCGCACGGCATCAGGATGTGGTGCCTGGGCAACGAGCTGGACGGGCCCTGGCAGACCGGCCACAAGACGGCCCGCGAGTACGGCCGGCTGGCCGCCGAGACCGCCCGCGCGATGCGCATGGTGGACCCGGGGCTCGAGCTGGTGGCGTGCGGCAGTTCCAGCTCCAGCATGCCGACGTTCGGCGCGTGGGAGGCGGAGGTGCTGGAGGAGACGTACGAGCTGGTCGACTACATCTCCTGCCACGCCTACTACGAGGAGCACGGCGGCGACCTCGGCAGCTTCCTGGCCAGCGACACCGACATGCAGTACTTCATCTCCTCGGTGGTGGCCACCGCCGACCACGTCGGGGCGCGGCTGAAGTCGCGCAAGCGGATCGACCTGTCCTTCGACGAGTGGAACGTGTGGTACCAGTCCCGCTTCAGGGACGCCGGCACCCCCGACGACTGGCCGGTCGCACCGCCGCTGCTGGAGGACCACTACCACCTGGCCGACGCGGTGACGTTCGGCGGGCTGCTGATCACGCTGCTGCGCAACAGCGACCGGGTGACCGCCGCCTCGCTGGCCCAGCTCGTCAACGTGATCGCGCCCATCATGACCGAGCCGGGCGGGCGGTCCTGGCGGCAGACCACGTTCCACCCGTTCGCGCAGGCCTCCCGGTACGCGGCCGGCGACGTGCTGCGGGTGGAGCCGGTGTCGCCCCTGTACGAGACGGCGGCGTACGGGGAGGTGCCGCTGGTGCACGCGGTGGCCACGCACGACGCGGACGGCACGACGCTGTTCGCCGTCAACCGCTCGACGGACGGGCCGCTGTCGCTGGAGATCGACGCGCGGGCACTGGGCGCGGTGCGGGTCGTCGAGGCGACCACGCTGACCGACCCCGACGTCTACGCCCGCAACACCGCCGACGAGCCGGACCGGATCACGCCCAGGCCGAACCGGGACGTCGAACAGGACCCGCTGCGCGTGCTGCTGCCGCCGGTCTCCTGGAACGTGATCCGCCTGGCCTCCTGAGCGCCCGCCGCCTCAGGCGGGAAGGGGCGCAGTGGCGGACCCGTGGCGGACCCGTGGCGGACCCGAGCCGGGCCCAGGCGGGCTCAGGCGGGCTCAGGCGGCCTCGGCGGGCGCGGTGCTGTCGCGGTGCTGTCGCGGACCACCAGCTCGGGCTCGATCAGGCGGCGGCTCTCGGGCTCGGCCCCGGCCATGCGGTCGAGCAGCATGTGGAAGGCGTGCCTGCCGACCTCGCGGAAGTCCTGCCGCACGGTGGTCAGCGGTGGCCAGAAGTAGGCGGACTCGGGGATGTCGTCGAAGCCCGCCACGCTGACGTCCTCAGGCACTCGCCTGCCCGCCTCGCGCAGCGCCCGCAGCACGCCGAGCGCCATCTGGTCGTTGGCCACGAACACGGCCGTGACCTCGGCCTCCTCGGCCAGGCGGCGGCCGAGCTGATAGCCGGATCTGGCGCTCCAGTCGCCGCGCAGCACCTCGGGCACCGGCCGCCCGGCCGCCTCCAGCACGCCGCGCCAGCCGTCGATGCGGCCGTTGGCGTCGAGCCAGTCGGCCGGGCCCGCGACGTGCCACACCGTGCGGTGGCCGAGGTCGAGCAGGTGGCGGGTGACGCGGGCGGCGCCGGCGACCTGGTCGACCTTCGCCACCGGGACGGGGATGTCGTCGGCGGCGTCGACCGCGACGACCGGCATCTCGGGCGGCAGGTCGCGCAGCCCGTCGGCGGCCGACTCGTGCGGCGCGACGATGATCACGCCGTCGACCGCCTGGGTGCGCAGCCGCTGCACGCCCTCCTCCATGGAGGTGCGGTTGAGCGAGCTGAGGCTGGCGATGGAGACGTTGTAGCCGGCGTGGCGGGCGGCCTGCTCGATGCAGTAGAGCGTGGTGGCCGGGCCGTAGAGCGTGGTGTCGATGCTGACCACGCCGAGCACACCTGAGCGTCCTGTGACGAGCTGGCGGGCCGCCTGGTTGGGGCGGTAGTCCAGCTCGCGTACGGCGGCCAGGACGCGGGCCCTGGTCTCGGCGCGTACGCGGTCGGGTGTGTTGAGCACCCGTGAGACGGTCATGGTGGAGACACCGGCGAGCACGGCGACGTCCATGAGCACCGCAGGCCGGCCGGGTTTGGATTTCACCACGGCTCACCCCCCTTAGCGGTAACGCTAACAGGCGGAACGCGCGAACGCGCGAACGCATCCTCCGCGTCATGAGGGGGTCCTATCCCGCTCCGCCGGGCGTTCTCAGCTAACTACCAGGAACGGAGAGTAACCTGCGTCGGCATGGATGCGCCAAGGAGGACGAACAATGTGCTGGTCACGGCCCTGAGGCGCGGTGCGCGACGCCGCGGCGAGAGCTCCGGCCCTGTCTGCGGCCCTGTCTGCGGCCCTGTCTGCGGCCCTGTCTGCGGCCCTGTCTGCGGCCGGGGGTGCGGCAGATGAGGATCCGCTACCTCATGCTGGACGCGTACGGCATGGGCGGCACGGTCAAGACCGTGATCAGCCAGGCGAACGCGATGGCCGCCGCCGGGCACGACGTCGAGCTGGTCAGCCTCGTACGCCGCCGCGAGCGGCCGCACTTCGCCGTCGATCCGCGGATCACCGTCACCACGCTGGTGGACCAGCGCGGCGGCCGGGCGCCGGACTCGCTGGCCCGGCGGGCCTGGCGGCGGGTGCGCGGGAAGGTGGTGCCGCGCGGCGAGTTCGCGGCCGGCTACTTCACCGAGCGGGTCGAGTGGGCGGCGATGGAGTACTGCGCGGGGCTGCGCGATGGCATCCTCGTCACCAGCCGGCCCGCGCTCAGCCTGATCGCCGCCCGCCGCGCCCGCAAGCCGGTGATCAAGGTCGCCCAGGAGCACATGAACCTGTCGGCCTATCCCGAGACGATCCGCGGGGAGATCGCCCGCCACTACGCCGCCTTCGACGCGATCGCCGTGCTGACCAAGGCGAACCTGCGGGACTTCCGGCGTCTGCTGCCGACCACCCCGGTCGTGCGGATCCCCAACGCCGTGCCGACCGCGAAGCGTGCGCCATCGCGCCAGAGCGCGCCGGTCGTGGTGGCGGCCGGGCGGCTGGTGCCGCAGAAGGGGTTCGACCTGCTGATCAAGGCGTTCGCGCAGGTGGCGGCCGAGCATCAGGAGTGGCGGCTGTCGATCTTCGGCACCGGGCCGCGCCAGGGCGAGCTGGCGGGCCTGATCGAGCAGCACGGGCTGGCCGAGCACGTGTCGCTGGCGGGGCGTACCGGGCGGATGGACAAGGAGCTGGCCGGCGCCTCGGTCTACGCGGTCAGCTCCCGGTACGAGGGGCTGCCGATGACGATGATCGAGGCGATGGCGCACGGGCTGCCCGTCGCGGCCTTCGACTGCCCCACCGGGCCGGGTGACGTGCTGACCGACGGGGTGGACGGCCTGCTGGTGCCGCCCGAGGACGTGGACGCGCTGGCCGAGGCGCTGCGCCGGCTGATCGCCGACCGGGAGCTGCGGGTGAGCATGGGGAAGGCGGCCCGGCGGACCGCGCGGGCGTACGCGGCCGAGCACGTGATGCCGGTGTGGGAGGACCTGTTCGCGGAGCTGGTGGCGGGCGAGCGAATCGGCGACACCTTCTGGCCGGCCCACTGACCCGCCTCCGGCAAAAGATTTACCTCCCAGATTTCCCGGAAAAATCGGGGTTTCTGGATACGTCTGTCTAAAACGTCTCCCATTTCGGCAAAAGCAGGCCCAAGAGGGCGGCACTCTGGGCCGCATGCGTGACCGGAAAGCTTTTCTGACTGCCATGGCAGGCGCACTTGCCCTGGTCACAGGGCTCACGGCGCCGGCCCAGGCCACCACGACCACCGCCGCACCCGCCTCTCCCGCCGTCCGCCAGGACGCTCCCGCCGTGTACGGGCGGGCCGCGTACCTGATGGACGCGAGCTCCGGCGACGTGCTGCTCGACAAGGCCGGCGGAGAGCGCATGCCGATCGCCAGCCTCACGAAGACCATGACCGCGTACGTGGTGCTGAAGACCGCCAAGCCCACCGACGTCGTACGGATCAAGGCGGCGGACGTCGCGTACGCGGAGGACGGCGGCGGCACCACCGCGGACCTGCGCCCCGGCGACCGCATCACGGTCGGCGAGCTGCTGTACGGCCTGATGCTGCCCTCGGGCGCGGACGCCGCCCACGCGCTGGCCCGCACGTACGGACCGGGCGTGAAGGGCTTCGTCGCCAAGATGAACGCGACCGCCCGCGAGCTGGGCATGAACGACACCGAGTACGTCAACGCCGACGGCCTGCCCACCCCGGCGGGCGACGGATATTCCACCGCCAGGGACCAGGCCGTGCTGGCCGCCGCCGCGCTGAAGGTGCCGCTCATCAAGGAGGTCGCCGGGACCCGCCGGCACCATCTCGACGGCACCGGCGAGCACCGCTCGTACGTCTGGCGCAACACCAACCGCCTCATCGGCACCTCGGACGCGATCGGGCTCAAGACGGGGTTCACCCGGGCGGCGGGCTACTGTCTGGCGTTCGCGAGCGAGCGCGACGGCCGGCCGCTGGTGGGCGTGCTGCTCGGCGAGTCGAGCTCGAGCCGCCGCTTCGGCACCGCCGAGGAGCTGCTGACCTGGGGCGCCGCCCAGCAGCGCGCCTGAGTCTCAGCGCACGCCGCGGGGCCGGAACTGGATGCTGATGCGGGGCCCCGCGGGGCGGCCCGTCTTGGGGATGGCGTGCTCCCACGTGCGCTGGCAGCTGCCGCCCATCACGATGAGGTCGCCGTGGCCGAGGTCGTGGCGGATGGAGGGGCCGCCGCCGCGCGGGCGGAGCATGAGCGAGCGCGGGTCGCCGACCGACAGGATCGCGACCATGGTGTCCTCGGTGCTGCCCCGGCCGATGGTGTCGCCGTGCCAGGCCACGCTGTCGCGGCCGTCGCGGTAGAAGCAGAGCCCGGCGGTGCGGAACGGCTCGCCCAGCTCATCGCCGTAGTGGGCGTCGAGTGCGCGCCTGGCGTCGTCGAGCACGGGGTCGGGCAGGGTGTCGCCCTCGCCGTAGAACGCGAGCAGGCGCGGCACGTCGACCACTCGGTCGTACATGCGGCGCCGCTCGGCCTGCCAGGGCACCTGTTCGGCCAGCCGCTCGAACAGCGTGTCGGCGCCGCTCAGCCAGCCGGGCCGCAGGTCGATCCAGGCGCCGTGGCCGAGGTGGGTGCGGCGGACCGAGCCCGCCAGGGGGCCCAGCCCGAGCTCCTCGTCGAAGCCGAGCAAAGATGCTTGGAACGCGGCTGTCATGGTGCCGAGTGTATGCCATTGTTCAAACACGCATTCGACTTGGGCGGAAGTGCCGTACGCGGGGGCGCCGAGGTGTCACGCTGGAAGCCGCCGGATATGAGTGGCATCGCCCCTTCGAGACCACAGCCGAGGCGCGGAGGCCACCCACCGCTCTCCCCCCATGCGAAGGAGCAGGCCATGCTCACCACCGCCTACCTGCCTGGCGCCCCCTCCTGGCTCGACGTCACCACCCCCGACCTGGAGGCGTCCACCGCCTTCTACACCGGCCTGTTCGGCTGGGACTCCGTGTCGCTGGGCCCCGCCCACTCGGACTACCGCTTCTGCCAGGCCGGCGGGCGCACCGTGGCCGGCATCAGCCCGCACCTGCCGCCGGGCGGCCAGGCGGCCTGGCTGACCTACTTCCACACCCCCGAGGCCGACGCCGTCGCCAAGCGGGTCGAGCAGGCCGGGGGCAGGCTGCTGGCCGCGCCGCGGGACATCGAGGGGCAGGGGCGGATGGCGGTGTTCGCCGACCCGGCGGGCGCGTCGTTCGCCGTCTGGCAGCCGGGCGGCACCCCAGGGCTCGGGCTGGTCACCGAGCAGGGGTCGCTGTGCTGGGTCGAGCTGTTCACGCCCGACCCGGGCGGGGTCAGGGGCTTCTACCGGGCCGTGTTCGGCTGGCGGATCGAGGACCTGCCGATGGGCGGGGAGACCTATCCGGTGATCACGCCGGCCGAGGGTGACGAGTCGGCGTCCGTCGCGGGCATCGTCCGGCTGCCGGAGGGCGAGCGTGCGCACTGGCTGCCGTACTTCGAGGTGCCCGACTGCGACGCGACGGCGGCGCTGGCGCAGCGGCTCGGCGGCACGCTGCGGGGGCCCGCGACGACCACGGAAGGGGTCGGGCGGATGGCGTTCGCCGCCGACCCGTTCGGCGCCGCGTTCGCGGTGATCACCAGCTCCGCCTGACCGGCGTCAGAGCGGGCGGCGGCCGGCGAAGCCCAGCTCCGTACGGTGATACCAGCCCAGCTCGCGCTCGCCCTCGATCCAGCACAGCCGCGCCGAGACACCGTCGAGCACGGCGGGGAAGTCGACGAGCACGGGCGCGATGCCCTTGACCTCGATGCCCTGCTCGCTCCAGCCGCTGACGATCTCCTCGATGCGCGCCTGCAGCCCCTTCAGCTCGGGCAGCCCGCCCCGCTCCGACCTGCTGCCCGAGCGGCGGGCGAAGTCGATCTCGGCCAGGTCGGCGCGGGCGGCGATGACCTCGGCGGCGTCGTGGATGACGCCGGGGAGCAGCGCGCGGGCCTCGTCGAGGGTGAAGAGCCGGTCCATGCCCGACAACGTTAGCGGTTGGGCTCGTAGGCGTGGATGAGCAGGCGTTCGGCCTCGTCGAGATAGCTGTCGAGGTAGGCGGCGGCCTCGTCGGGCCGCCCCGACTCGATGAGGCCGAGCAGGACGTGGTTGCGCTCGACGAACGGCTCGTGGAAGGCGCGCGGGTTCTCCATCACGTGGAAGACGAGCCGCAGCTCGGCGAAGAGCTGGCGCATGGCCTCGTCGATCCTGGGGCTCTCGTTGAGTGAGACCAGCGCCTGGTGGAAGCGGATGTTGGCGGTGCCGACGCCCTGCCAGTCGTCCTGCGCGACCGCGCGCTCGGCGTCCTGGAGCGACTCCTTGATCAGGGCCAGCGCGCGGTCGGACGGCGGGCGGCGCACGGCGGCGCCTTCGAGCACGCGGCGGACGCGGTAGAGGTCGGAGACGTCCTCGGCGGACGGGAGCCGGACGAAGACGCCCCTGTTGAGGCGGTGGTCGAGCAGGCGTTCGTGGCCGAGCAGCCGGAACGCCTCGCGCAGCGTGTTGCGTGAGACGCCGAGCGCCTCGGAGATCGACTCCTCCGACAGGCGCTGGCCGGGCTGGAAGAAGCCCTCGCTGATGCGGTCACGCAGGATGTCGGCCACCCGCTCGGCCGTGCTGCTGCGTCCCAGACGGGGCCGGTCCTGGGAGAGATCAGCAACCACGTTATCCACATTTGACAGATAATCATGGAGCAAACCTCTTGTCGAATTGTTCAACGATCCTTACGTTGAAGACTATCCCCCCATTCGACACAAGGAGCGATCGGATGTCAGGCTCCACGCAACAGACCCGGCGGGTGATCCTCGCCAGCCTGATCGGCACGTCGCTGGAGTGGTACGACTTCTTCCTCTACACCACTGCGGCGACCCTGGTCTTCCCCAAGCTGTTCTTCCCCTCACTCGACCCCTTCACCGCGATCCTGGCGTCGCTGACCACCAACGCGGTGGCGTTCGTGGCCAGGCCGCTCGGCGGCGTGGTGTTCGGCCACTTCGGCGACCGGGTCGGCCGCAAGACCGTGCTGGTGGTGACGCTCCTCATGATGGGCGTCTCGACGTTCCTCATCGGCGTGCTGCCCGGCTACGCCGCCGTCGGCGTGCTGGCGCCGGTCCTGCTCGCGCTGCTGAGGTTCGTGCAGGGGCTGGGGCTGGGCGGCGAGTGGGGCGGCGCGGTGATCATGTCGCTGGAGCACGGCGACGGGCGCCGGCGCGGCTTCAACGCGAGCTGGCCGCAGGTGGGCGTGCCCGCCGGTTACGTGCTCGCCACCGGCCTGCTGACGATCATGTCGTTCACCATGTCGGACGCCGCGTTCCTGTCGTGGGGCTGGCGGGTGCCGTTCCTGCTGTCGGGCGCGCTGGTCTTCGTCGGGCTGTGGGTGCGGATGCGGATCACCGAGTCGCCGTTGTTCGCCGAGGTCTCCGAGCAGGGCGCGACGGCCAAGATGCCGCTCATCGAGGTGCTGCGGACGCACCCCCGCGCGCTGCTGTCGGCCTTCACCGCGCGCATCGGGGTGGACGTGGCGTTCTACACCTTCACCGCGTACATCATCGTCTACATCACCGGGACGCTGAACCTGCCGCGCTCGTACGCGCTGAACGCCGTGCTCATCGGCTCGGCGCTGCAGCTCGCGCTGATCCCGCTGGCGGGCGCGCTGTCCGACCGGTACGGCCGCCGCCCCGTCTACCTGGCCGGCGTGGTCGCCGCCGCGGTGTGGGTGTTCGTCTTCTTCCCGCTGCTCGACACCGGCTCGTTCCCGCTGATCGCGCTGGCCGCCGTGGTGGCGCTGGTGACCCACGCCGCGATGTACGGACCGCAGGCCGCGTTCATCGCGGAGCTGTTCAGCACCCGCCTGCGCTACAGCGGCGCCTCCATGGGCTACCAGGTGGCGGGGGTGGTGGGCGGCGCGCTCGCCCCGATCATCGCCCTGCAGCTGTACGAGTCCTTCCAGTCCACGATCGCGGTCTCCGTGTACGTCGTCGCCGCCCTCGCCGTCACCGCCGTGGGCCTGGCCATCGCGCCGGAGACCCGCGACGTCGACCTGGCCGAGACGCCGGAAGAGGCCAGGAAGGCCCCGCAGGTGGGCCCGTTCGCCTGACAGACCTCGCAGGGGATGCCGCGAGAGCCGCGGGCGGTGGCTGCCGACACCGCCCGCGGAGCTTTTCGGGGCGCGGAAGCCCCTAGTCAACAGGGTTGTGACCGTATCGCCATCGATTCACAGAACAACCGTCTCCGAATAGGCATAAACTGCCCGCCTGTGAGCCTGCCTGTACGAGAACGTTCCCCCCGGCCGGGCGGCGGTCGTCACCGCCGTCCCGTGCCCACGTCCTTGCCGCCCGACGCCCCCGTGCTCGTGCTCGCCACTCCCGGCGCGACGGACGGCGTGGCCGAGGAGATCGCGGCCGTGGTACGCGTCGACAACCCCCAGATCGAGGTGCGCCTGACGAGCGTGAGCGACCTGGCAGACTCCCTGCCCTCCGGCCGCGAAGCCGTCGTCGTACCGCTCCTCACCTGGGACGATCCCGCCGTCCTCGCGGAGATCGGCAAGGCCGTCGCCGCCACCGGCACCGGGGCCGCCGTCACCGAGGCGCTCGGCCCGCATCCGCTGCTGGCCGAGGCCCTGCACATCCGGCTGGCCGAGCGCGGCCTGGCCAGGGCCGACCGGGTCCGCCTGCTGAACGTCTCCAGCCCCGTCGACGCCGTCATCCTCGGCACCGTGGGCGGAGAGCGCGCCGTGCACGCCGTGCAGGCCACCGCGGTGCTGCTGGCGTCCAGGCTCACGCTGCCGGTCGTCGCGGCGTCGCTGGACAGCGAGCCCGGCGTGCCGGTCGCGGCCCAGCGGCTGCGGGCGGCGGGCGCCGAGCGGCTGGCCATCGCGCCCTGCATGATCGGCCACGAGGCTCCGTACGCGCTGATCGAACAGGCCGCGGCGGCGATCAACGCCGGCCACGCCGAGCCGCTCGGCTCGCACAGCGCCGTCGCCGAACTTGTCGCGCGCGCTTACGGCAGTCAACTCGCGACTTGACAAGGGCTTGTAAAGATCACGGAACTCGCGTTACGGTCGGCGCATGCGCCGCGTGGTCTGCGAGGGCGAACGCGTCTGCCTCCGTGACGTCACGGAGGCGGACATCGCCGCTCTGCACGGCGTCTACGGCCATCCCGTCGCCACCCAGCACGCGCCTTTCGCGCCGCGCAGCCTCCAGGAGGTGACCGGCCTCGTCGAGGAGGCCGTGCGGGCGACCGCCGCCGAGCCGCGCCTGCTCTACGTGCTGGCCGTGCTCGACGCGGGCCGCCGCGACGTGGTCGGCGTCGCCCGGCTGCGCATCGAGGCCGAGCTGCCGCACAGCGCCGAGATCGGGTTCGGGCTCCATCCCGAGCAGTGGGGGCGCGGCATCGGCACCGACCTCGTACGCCTGCTGCTGTCCTTCGGCTTCAAGCAGCTCGGGCTGCACCGCATCTGGGGCGCCCGCTCCCCCGCCAACCTGCCGGCCCAGCTCGCCATGCTCACCGCGGGGATGGTCGAGGAGGGCCGCATCCGCCACCACCTGCCCACGCCGAACGGCTGGCGCGACTCCATCGTGCACTCGGCGCTGGAGGACGAGTGGGTCGAGCGCTGACCCCCACTTCCCGCGGTTCGTGAGCGCCGGGTCAAGTCCGGGCGGAGTCGCGGGTCCCGGGATTGTCGGTGCGGCATCCTACGATGAGGCCTCTCACGGAGGGATAGTCACATGCTCGACTCGCTGATCGTGCCCCTGTTCGTCACCACGGACCTGCCGCCCGGGGCGGACCTGGCCGAGTTCGGCGAGCTGCTCGCCGAGACCGCGCGCTCGCTCGGCGACGAGGGGGCGGGCTATCCGGCGTTCCTGGCGGGCAACGTGTTCTGGCTCGACCGTCCCGTGCTGCCCGGCCAGCGCCCGCCGGCCGAGGGCGAGCTGCGCTTCGCCGGCATGCTGGGCTATCTCGCGGCCTCCGGCTCCGGGCAGGGGCCGCGCGAGGTGGTGTCCGACGTGCGGCGGGCGATCGGGGCCGCCGTCACCGCGCGCTACGGCGACGTGGGCGTGCCGCCCGCCGTGTTCGCCATCCGCGATCACGACGTCCGCGAGCGCACCCCCGGCAAGGCCATCTACGTCGACACCCGCGACGGGGCCAGCGAGCTCGTGAGCGCGACCCGGTCCTACCTCTAGCCCCGCTTCCCCGGCTCGTGCGATCGTGAACCCATGGCGGTGCTCGGCGCGATCTGCTTCGGACTGGTCATCGGCTGGATCACCCACGGGCTGCTGCGGCGCCGCGCGTCCGCTGCCGACGTGGCGGCGGTGGTGGCCGTCGCGGGCGGCGGGTTCGTGGTGGCGCTGCTCGCCGCGCCCTCGGTGTTCGGCGGTTACGCGGTGGGGCTGCTGGTGGCGTTCTTCGGCTATCTGGTGCTGGTGACCCTCATGCCGGGGTCGAAGTGGACGGGTGAGCCTCCCGGCGGGCCGATCAGCACGTACGACGCCCAGAGATCCGGCTCGGCCGAGCCGTAGAGCTCGCGCAGCCCCAGCACGGCGGCGCGCAGGGCCGTGGCGGGGGCGTCTCCCGCGCGCAGGCGCATGATGAGGTCGTGCACGAGGGCCCGGCTGATCTCCTTGGCGACCGGCCAGAGAGGAAGCAGCACGGCGCGGGCGCCCGCGTGCAGGAACGCCTGACCCAGCGCGGCCACGGCCGCGCCCGTTCCCGGCGTCGCGGTGTGCGGGGTGAGCAGGACGAGGTCCGCCGCCACGTTCACGGTCATCAGGCGGCGGGCGGTCAGGAGGCCGTCGGCCAGCAGGACGCCGGAGCCGAAGGGGTCCTTCTCGTCCAGCACCATGTCGGTCGCCAGGTGCAGCACGGGGCGTACGCCTCGCAGGTCGGCCGCGGTGGCGGTGACGGGGGTGGTGCCGAGCAGCGCCGCCGCCTCTTCCTCCTGGCCGATCACCATCGGTGTGCCGCGCCGCGCCTGCGGCCGGCCCTCCGTCGTGGTGGCGGGGGCGTAGGTGACGGGGCCGTGCTCGATCAGGGACCGGCCGCCGGAGGGTGTGAGCGCGTGCAGGGGGATGCCGTGCAGTCCTGGGCCTGGGAGCAGGTGGAGCAGGTCGCCGCTCTGGAGGTCGAGGTGCCGCAGGGCCTCGGCCAGCAGGCCGTCGGCCATGCGCCGCCAGACGTCGGCGCGGTGGCGGCGGGCGTCGATGTCGAGGAGTCCTGGTCTGGGGGCGTACGCGGTGTGCAGAAAGTCTGTGAGCAGTTCCCGGCCGACGGTGGTCGTGAAGGCCCGGGGGTCCGGCCGGCCCGTACGGTGGGCCAGCACGGTCGTGGTGCCGAGGCGCTCGTCCAGGTGGAACGCCAGCATGGCGACCGTCCCACGCGTCGCCGGGGCGGAGGTGGACCGCCGGCGCAGGGACACGTGATGGGGTGCCGAGGGGGCCATGCGACGCCACACGGACTCCAGGTCGGCCCTGGCCGCGCGGGCGCGGTGGATGAGGCGGGCGGCCCGGTCCGGGTCCCTGGTGTGTCCCGCGGCCGTCATCAGGCTCTGGACGGTGGTCAGGGCCTGCTGCTCGGCCTCCAGGAGGTTCGCGGGCACACCCTCGGGCGCCGGCCAGGGCCGGCCGTCCAGGTGCGCGGCGAGGGCGGCGACCCTGGCCTGCTCGGCGTGCTCCCAGGCCGTCCCGCCCCGTCCGAGGGTGACGGCCAGGCGGACGGCTCTCTCGCGCGAAGGGCCGTGACCGAGCGCGCAGGCCCGCTCGGCGTCGGTCAGCGCTCCTGCGAGGTCGCCCAGCTCTTCCGCGGCGACCGACCTCAGGTGGTACGCCGTGCGCAGCTCGATGTCGTGGCCCAGATCGGTCAGGGTGCCGATGGCCGTGCGGAGGCGGTGCCCGGCCCGGTCGTACGCGCCTGAGCCCAGGTCGAGGACCGCGAGCCGGCACTGCGCCACCGCCTCCCCCGCCCTGAACCCACTCTCCTGCGCCAGCGCCACGGCCTCCTCCAGCCACCTGACGGCCTGGATCCTGTCGGTCTGCTCGACGGTCAGACGGCCGAGCGCCACCAGGGCGAGGACGGTACCGCGGGCATCACCGTGGGCGCGTTGCAGGTGCAGGGCACGCTCGGCGAAAGGCCGGGCCCCTTCAAGATCACCACGAAGCTCGTGAACGAGAGCCAGGTCCGCGTAAGCGGCGGCGAGGTCGGCGGGCCGGCCTGCGGGGCGGCCCAGCTCCTCACCGAGCGCGATGGCGTCACGGTAACGGCCGGCAGCCTCGTCCAGCTCACCGAGCTTGAGGTGAAGAGCGGCACGCCCGATGAGGAGCGGAATGCGAAGGAAACGCCACACGAAAGGCGCCGTCAGCGCCAGCCCCTCCTCATAGGCTTCACCGGCCTCCCTCCACCTCGCCGCATCGGTGAAGGCTGCCCCGAGCTGCGCGAGCGCCCCGGCAAGCTGCGCAGGCACCGCACCCCGGGCCGCCTCGACGGCCGCCTCAAGGTGCGTGATCGCCTCCTCCGCCCGCCCCAGCTCCAGCGCCGCCGCCCCAAGGTTCCGCAGATGCTCACCCACCCGCTCATCACGCAACTCACACCCTCGCGCGGCGTACGCATAGGCGGCAGGCAGGTCGCCCAGGGCCCGGCAGTAGCCCGACAACTTGACCAGCAGATACGACCGATCTCCGGCCTCCAACCCCGCGAGAAGCTCCCCGCCCTTTGATTCGCGGCTTTGCGTAGAGGCGCCAGATGCGGGGGTGCCAGGTGCGGAAGCGCCCGATGCGGGGGCGGTGTCGGTGGGTGGGGATGGGGTGGGGGCGGTCAGGGCTTGGGTGGCGAGGGCGCGGGCCTGGGCGAGGTCGCCGGCCGCTTCCGCTTCGGCGAGCTGAAGCCAGAACTCCAAGCGAGCCACCGCATCGCTCCGGCGCCCGCCCGCCCGCAGGGCGGTGAGTGCGGCGCGGCCACGGGTGAGGTCGCCGAGGGTCAGGTGGAGGGTCGCCAGGCGGGACAGGGCGGCGGCGTCGATGTCGCTGTTCATCGCGGCGATGAGCTCAAACGGCGCTTCCTCGACCGGTTCCGCAGCTGAGCCACCCGCCGAGCCACCCGCAGGGCCACCCGCCGACCCACCCGCAGGGCCTTCTGCCGGAGCGCCCTCAGCACCGCCCACAGAGCTCAGCGCTTGAGCGCCCGAAGAACTGAGGGCGGTTTCCAGGCTCTGGCGGGCGGCGCGGTAATCGCCGCGATGTTCCAGGGCTAGGCCCAATTTGATGGCGATCAGGGCCGCTGGTTGGGGGTGGCCGGTGGTCTGGAAAGCGGACAAGGCGGCTTCGAGGGCGCTGACCTGGGCGTTGAGGTTGCCCGTGCGGCCGTGTAAGGCTGCCAGGCGGTCCTGCACGACACCCTCGGCCAGCCGGTCGTCGCCCGCCAGCGTGAGGGCTGTGTGGAGGCGTTCCTCGGCCTCCCCGAGGCGGCCCAGCTCTACGTCCACGGCCGCGCGGCCGAGGGTGGCGACCAGGAGGGCGTAAGGGTCGGAGGCAGCCGTTTCGAGTGCGCGGTCGAGGTCGGTCAGGGCGTCGTCAGGGAGTCCGAGGGCGGTCAGGCAGGCGGCGCGCATGGTCAGGGCCAGCGACTCCTTGACCGGGCTGTCCAGCTGAGCGAACGCCTCCGCCGCCACCCCGAACGCCTCCATCGCCTGCGCGGGCTCACCCTCCCCGTACGCGAGAACCCCCAGGTTGTACCGCACAGAGGCGGCGCCGTCGGGGTTGCCGAGGGCGTCGTACTCGCGTCCGGCCAGCTCGAAGGCGACCCGGGCCCCACCCGCGTCACCCCGGCCCCGGCGGCGCTGCGCGATCCGGTACCACTCGTCGGCCGGCTCGCGCCGCCGCCCGTGCCGCCGCACGATCTCCACGAGCCGGGTCTCGCAGGCGGCGGCCTGCCCGGGGTGGCCGCGTACGGCGAGCAGGACGGCGTGCGCGTCGAGCGCCCGGCACGCCTCCTCCCAGTCCCCGGCCGCCTCCAGCTCGATGGCGCAGGCGGTGATGCGCTCGCCGGCGGCGGTGAGGTCGTCCTGGTCGATCGCGGCGCGGGCGGCGATGACGAGGGCGAGCGCGGCGGGGACGGGTTCGCCCACGTTCAGGTGCAGGTCCCGGGCCCGGGCGGCGCACTCGACGGCGGCGGCCGGGTCGCCGGCGGCGAGGTGGGCTTCGGCGGCGTGCCGGAGGTGCGAGGCCTCGCCGGCCGGCAGTATCGCGTCCTCGCACAGGGCGGCGGCCCGCCGGTGAAGGTCGGCGGCGCGGGCGGGCTCACCGGCGGCGAGGTGGAGCAGGCCCATGCGGGTGAGCTCCTGCGCCTCCGCACGGGGATCTCCGAGGTCATGGTGGACGTCCGCCGCCCGCGCGTACGCCTTCAAAGCCCGCTCGGGCTCGGCCAGCCCGCCCAGCCGGGACAGCATGGCGGCGGCGCGGGACCGTTCTCCCGCCGTCTCGAACGCCTCCGCCGCCCGCTCCAGCACGCGACCCGCGACGCCCGCCCGCCCGGCCTCGGCCAGCCGCCCCGCCGCCTCGGCGAGGAACTCACCGCGCTCCGCATCGCTCTCGGCCCGCCGCTCCGCCACCCGGAGCAGCGCGAGCGCCCGCTCCTCGCGCGGCGACCGCAGCGCCAGCTCGGTCGCGGTCGCCGCGAGCTGCTCATCCACCTCCCCCGCCCTGTCGAGCACGCGCGCCAGGGCTGCGTCCAAGTCAGCGTCCAAAGCGGCGTCCAAAGCGGCGTCTAAAGCGGCATCGGGTTCTCGGCCGGTCTCACCGGTCAAGGACAGTGCTTCGGTGAGGTCGCGGGGATCCTGGTACGCCGTGTGACGCGCCAGCAGCGCCTCCACCAGGGCGCGCCGGGCGCCGGCCTGGCCGTGTGCGTCCTTCGTGGCCAGTTCGACGGCCCGGCGGGCTGCTTGGACGGCCTCCCGCAGATCGGCGGCACGCCGGTCGCCGTCGGCGCTGGAGGCTCGCCGGCGCAGCACCTCCGACATCAGCCCGTACGCCTCGGCCCGCCGGGCCAGTCCTTCACCCGCCGCGAGTGCCTCCCGCAACACGGAGACGGCCTCGTCGCCGGGGTGAGGGGCGGCACCGGAGCGCGACCGGTGGTCGCCCGGCAGTGCAGGGCCGGCCGTCAGGTGAGAGGTGCCGTGCGGGGCGGCATCGGAGAGTGGCCGGGGGTCGCCCGGCAGGCCGGTCGTCAGGGGGAGGGTGAGGGCTTCGGCGAGGAGGAGGAGCGTGTCGGGGCGTTGCGGGGCGTGGTCGCCGTATGCGGACAAGGCGGCGCGGGCCGCGGCGATCGGGGCGGCCGGGTCGCCGTCCGTCAGGACCGCCAGTTCGAGCAGGGCGGTGGTCAAAGAGGTGAGGAAGGCGGGCTTGGCGGGGTGGTCGTCAGGGACCATGGCGAGCGCGTCGCGGCGGGCCTCGACGGCGGACTCCAGATCCGCGGGGTCGCCGCTCACCTCGTGGCGGCGCATCCTGCGGTCGCCGAGCAGGCGCAGCCGGACGAGCGGGTCGGGCAGGTCGCGTACGTCCTCGTCGGGGGTGACGCGCAACGCGTCGAGCATCTCCAGGCCGGCTTCGAGCGAACGTTCGTCGCCGGTGACGACGTACCACTCGATGAGCCCCGACGCGTACGGCGCGAGCACCCCCGGATGCGCCCACCGCTCGTGCCAGAAGTCCAGGGCGCACTGCCCGACCCTGATGAACGCCAGCAGGTCGTCGTCGGCCCAGGAGGCGACCGCGCGGGAACGGGTGAGCTCGACGAGCGCGAGCAGCGCCCGCGACCGGTCCCGCTCCCCCGACTCGGCGGCCGCGAGGTACGCGGCGGCCAGCTCGTCGTCGCCGGGCGCCGCGAGGTGGAGGGCGGCGGCCAGGTCGCGGGTGTAGGCGGGCTCGCCGAGGGCGGCGCGCAGCAGCATGTGGACGGCGTCGTCGATGATCTCGCGCTCGCCGGTGGCCTCGTGGAGCCGCACGAGCCCGGCTCCGAGCGGCCCCAGCGCGCCGGGCGCCCACGAGGGGTCGGACGAGCGTACGGACTCCTGCAGCAGGAACTCGCCGAGCCGCTCCGACACCTCCGCGACCGGCTCGGCCATGGCCCGCCGGACCAGGGCGTGGATGAGCAACCCCACGTGCCGGTACGCGCCCGGGTCGACGTGCCTGAACACCTCCTCGACCAGCCCCGCCCAGGTGCCGGCCGACTCGCCCGGAGGCAGTTGGGAGCCGCGCAGCTTCTCCGGCAGCCGGCCGGGGTCGACGACGGCCACGGCGGCGAAGAACGCGCCCGCCACCGCCGCGTCGCGCGTGGTGCGCGGGTCGAGCCGGTAGCGGGCCAGGTGGAGCATGCCGATGAGCCGCCAGGTGGCCGCGTCGGAGCGGTCGCCGGAGCAGGCCAGCATCGCCTGCTCGGCCTCGGACAGCGCCGCGGGATCCCAGACCAGCTCGGGATCCGCGGCCTGTTCGAACCGCTCGATGCGGGCGGCCAGCGCCCCGGCCGGATCGGTCATGGGCAAAGACTCTCATTGGCGTGCCGCCTCGTACAGCGGCTCCCGGTGAGGTCGGGCGCGTCCTGGGTAGGAGCGTTCGCATGCTCTACGGCAAGGAACACGTTCGGCGTTATCAGGAGACCGACGGGGCCGAAGGCCACGACTGGAACAACACCGTCGTCCTTCTCCTGACCACCAAGGGCCGCAAGTCCGGGCAGCCCTTCACCACCCCGCTCATCTACCAGCGCTTCGGCGACGACTATCTCGTGGTGGCGTCGAAGGGCGGCGACCCCGAGCATCCGCAGTGGTACAAGAACCTCCTGGCGGAGCCCGAGGTCGAGGTGCAGGTCAAGGGCGACAAGTTCCGGGCCCGCGCGCGTACGGCCGGGGCGTTGGAGAAGCCCGAGATGTGGCAGGTCATGGCCAGGACCTGGCCCGATTACGACGAGTACCAGAAGAAGACCGACAGGGAGATCCCGGTCGTCGTGCTCGAACGCGTGGGCTGATCACCCGGTCAGCGTCTCGTACAGCCGCATGGTGCGGTGGGCGATCCGTTCCCAGGAGAAGTGCTCGATGGCGCGGGCCCGGCCCGCCTCGCCCATCGCCCGTGCCCGCGCCGGGTCGCCGAGCAGGGCGTTGACCCGCTCGGCGAGGTCGGCGGCGAACCGCTCCGGGTCGTGCGGCGTGCCGTCGTCGGCCTGCGCGATCGGCACCAGCAGGCCGGTCTCGCCGTCGGCGACCACCTCGGGGATGCCGCCCGTCGCCGTCGCCACGACGGCCGTCTCGCAGGCCATCGCCTCGAGGTTGACGATGCCCATGGGCTCGTAGACCGACGGGCAGACGAACACCGTGGCATGGGTCAGGAGCTGGATGACCTCGGGCTTGGGCAGCATCTCCTGGATCCAGAACACGCCCGCGCGGTCGAGCCCTTCGACGAGCTCGGTCACCTCGGCGGCGATCTCCGGCGTGTCGGGCGCGCCCGCGCAGAGCACGAGCTGCGCCGCGGGGTCGAAGGAGCGGGCCGCGTGCAGCAGGTGGACCAGGCCCTTCTGGCGGGTGATGCGGCCGACGAAGACGACGTAGGGCCGCGTGGGATCGACGCCGTACTTCTCCAGCACGTCGGTGCCGCGGTCGGGCGCGTATTGGGTGGTGTCGATGCCGTTGTGGATCACGCTGACCCGCTCGGGCGGGATCTCGGGGTAGGCGGCCAGGACGTCGCGCCGCATGCCATCGGAGACCGCGATGACCGTGTCGGCTGCGGCCAGGGCGGTGCGCTCGGCCCACGAGGAGATCGCGTAGCCGCCGCCGAGCTGCTCGGCCTTCCACGGCCGCAGCGGCTCAAGACTGTGCGTGGTGACGACGTGCGGCACGCCGTGGAGCAGCTTCGCGACATGCCCGGCGAAATTGGCGTACCAAGTATGGGAGTGAACGACCGACGCGCCCGCGCACGCGGCCGCCATCTCGAGGTCGACGCCGAGCACCTGCAGGGCCGCGTTCGCGCCCGCCAGGCCGTCGGGCACGCGGTAGGCGGAGACGCCCGGCTCGACGCGGGCCGCCCCGAAGCAGCGCACGTGGACGTCGGCCAGCTTCCGCAGCTCTCTGGCCAGGTATTCCATGTGCACCCCTGCCCCGCCGTACACCTCTGGCGGGTATTCCCTGCTGAGCAGATCAACGCGCATGAGACGACACTACGGGCTGGTTGAGCACAGCGAACACAGCGACAAACCAAAGCTCGGCAACTCCGGTTCGTACATTGCATCGCAAATACCGACACACGGGAGGATCCCGCTGCGGCCTTTCGTCGATAGATCGGCCATTTGGGGGTAGCGTCCTGGGCATGAGGTCCCGGAGGGTGCTTGCGGTTGTGCTGGCAGGTGGAGAGGGCAAGAGGCTCATGCCTCTCACGGCGGATCGGGCGAAACCGGCGGTGCCGTTCGGGGGGATGTACCGGCTCATCGATTTCGTGCTGTCCAACCTCGCGAACGGCGGGTTCCTGAAGATCGTCGTGCTGACGCAGTACAAGAACCACAGCCTCGACCGGCACGTCTCGCGTACGTGGCGGCTGTCGGCGATGCTGGGCAACTACGTCACGCCGGTTCCGGCGCAGCAGCGGCTGGGGCCGAGATGGTTCTCCGGCTCGGCCGACGCGTTGTTCCAGAACCTGAACCTGATTTACGACGAGGAGCCGGAGCACGTCATCGTGTTCGGCGCCGACCACATCTACCGGATGGATCCCCGGCAGATGGTCGAGCAGCACGAGGACTCCGGTGCGGACGTGACGGTCGCGGCGATCAGGCAGCCGCTGTCGCTGGCCGACCAGTTCGGCGTGATCGAGACCGACCCCGAGGGGCGCCGCATCGTGGCGTTCAGGGAGAAGCCGAAGGACGCGGTGGGGCTGGCCGACTCCCCCGACGAGGTGTTCGCGTCGATGGGCAACTACGTGTTCAAGACGCAGGCGATGATCGACGCCCTGCGCGAGGACGCGCTCGACCCCTCCAGCAAGCACGACCTCGGCGGAAACATCATCCCGATGCTGGTGAAGTCGGGCGGCGCCGACGTCTACGACTTCGCCCACAACATCGTGCCGGGCTCCAGCGAGCGCGACCGCGGCTACTGGCGCGACGTGGGGACGCTGGACGCCTACTACGAGGCCCACATGGACCTCATCTCGGCGCATCCGGTGTTCAACCTCTACAACGACAAGTGGCCGATCTTCACCGGGCACGACCCGCTGCCGCCCGCCAAGTTCGTGCACAACGACGGCGACCGGGTGGGGCGGGCCATCGACTCGCTGGTCTCCCCCGGCGTGATCGTCTCCGGCGGCACCGCGATCAGGTCGATCCTGTCGCCGAAGGTGGTGCTCCACTCGCACTCGCTGGTGGAGGACTCCGTGCTGATGGAGAACGTCAAGGTCGGGCGGGGCGCGGTCGTGCGCAAGGCGATCATCGACAAGAACGTCGTCATCCCCGACGGCGCCCGCATCGGCTTCGACCCCGAGTACGACCGCAGCAGGTTCGCGCTGACGAGGGGCGGGGTCGTGGTGATCGGCAAGAACGAGATCGTCGACCGCTGACCCCCGGCAGGTCGCGAGACGGCTCCGGGCCGGGGCGCGACCTGCCGGGGCGCGAGACGGGGCGCGAGACGGGGCGCGAGACGGGCACGCCGACGGCCCCGCCGTGCGGACACAGCGGGGCCGAGAGCGAGACGTCATGGGAGGGGGCGGGCCTCCAAGGAGGCCGGCGGGTACTACAGGGGGTGGAGGGGTGCCCGGGGCACTGTGAAAAGCGCCCCGGGGCTTGACGGCCGGCCCTATGAGTCAGGATCGGCCGGTGATGTCACTCCTGGCCGTACCAGGTGCCCGGCCAGTTGTAGCCGTTCCAGTCGCCCTGACGCGCGGCGCCGTAACCGTTGTCCCAGCCGTAGCCGGGGCCGAACCCGTTGTTCCAGCCGCCGAACTCCGCCTCGTCGCCTTCGTCGTCGTCCTCGAACTTGTCGTCGTCGTCCTCGTCCTCGAACTTCTCCTTGGCCTGGCACGCCTTGGCGTCGCGCTTGCCCGCGTGCACGCCCCACGGCGTGATGCGCAGCGTGTGGGTGCGGTCGCCGACGCTGAGGTCGCAGCGGTCGGCCGCCTCGGCCGGTGTGGCCATGGCACAGAACGTGGCAGCGGTGGCGAGCACGCCGCCGACCGCTATGAGCTTACCTTTCATATCTCCCCCTGTAGTCACCGTGTGACAACGACAATCACTCTACGTAATCGGTCCGGTTGGTGGGAATACCGCCACGCCTGACCCGCTCGTGGCCTTACGGGAGCGTGAACGACTAATTGGGTCTTGTTGTGACGGCAGTCCGGGATCACGCTGGGCGGCAGGAGGCAGTGAGATGTCGCACCCACTCGGAGTCAGCCGTCCTGACCTGGAAGTCGCCGATCTGCCCACGCCGGAGGAGGTCTTCAAGGTCTCCAGGATCGGCCCCAAGGAACTCTTCAAGTACGCCGTCGGCCCCAGCCTGATCGCCCTCGGCATCTCCATCGGCAGCGGCGAATGGCTGCTCGGCCCGCTCAGCGTCGGCCAGTACGGCTTCGTCGGGGTCGGCTGGGTCATCGTGGTGTCGGCGCTGCTGCAGACGTTCTACAACGTCGAGTGCTCACGCTACGTCGTCGCCACCGGCGAGGCCCCCGTGGTCGGCTGGGGGCGGGTGCCGCCGGGCTGGCCGCTGTGGGTGCCGCTGTCGGTGCTCATCGTGATCTTCTCGTTCATCGCCGGCGGCTGGGCCGCGTCGGCCGGCCAGGGCGTGTACGCGCTCGTGCACGGCGTCCCGCCGGCCGCCGACGCGGTCGAGCCGCGCCTGTGGGCGATCGGCCTGCTGGTGCTGGTGTTCCTCATCACCGCGGCGGCGCGCCGGATCAGCCGGGTCCTGGAGCTGGTCAACTGGGTGCTGATCGGCGCCATCCTCATCGCGCTGCTGGCCGTGGACCTGCTGGTGGTGCCGATCAGCCAGTGGTGGGAGGGCATCCGGGGCTTCCTCACCCCGGCCGCTCCGCCCGCCGGCATCACCGCGACCCAGCTCGGCGCGCTGGCCGGGTTCACGGCGCTGGCCTCGGGCCTGAACTGGTACATCATGGGCCACTACCGCGACAAGGGCTACGGCATGGGCCACCGGGTCGGCTACATCTCCGGCCTGCGCGGCGACAGGAAGGCGATCCTGGCCAGCGGCGTCACCTTCCCCGACGACGAGAAGAACCGCGGCCTGTGGCGGCGCTGGTACCGGCTGCTCCTGGTCGACATGTGGGGCGTGTTCTTCGTCGGCGCGATCCTCGGCATGCTGCTGCCCACGCTGCTCATGGCGCAGGCGGTCACCCTGTCTGGCGAGCGGCCGACCAGGGCGAACGTGCCGACGTTCGTGGCCTCCGCGCTGGGCGACGAGTACGGCAGGGTGGTCTTCTACGTCGCGCTGGTGGTCGGGGTGCTGGTGCTGTTCTCGACGCAGCTCGGCATCTTCGAGGCGATGGTCCGGGTCACCACCGACGCGGCCAACGCCACCAGCCCGCGCCTGCGCCGGCTGATCGAGGGCGACCCGCGCCGCTTCTACTACCCGTTCATGCTCTTCCTGCTGGTCATCATCTCGATCATCATCTTCCAGTCGCTGCCGGTGGGCCTGGTGGAGTGGTCGGCGAACATGTCGAACCTGGGGGCGCTGCTCTATCCGTTCCTGCTGATGTACCTCAACAGCAAGCTGCCGCGCCCCGCCAGGCCGCGGCCGTGGCACTACGTGATCCTGGTGCTCAACGTGCTGTTCTTCGGGTTCTTCTTTATTAATTTCATCGCGGACTTCGTCGGCGATCCGCTGGTGACGTTCTGAGTGGACGTACAGGGAGGAAGCTTTCACGTTAGCCGAAGTGATCTCCGAGGCTGATCGGGCGTTGTTAGCGTGCGCAGAGACAGGGGGCGTGCCGGACTGCTGCGGCCGGCGCGCCCCTTTCCCGTGTCAGCGGCGGTGGTAGAGCTCCAGGAGCTCCTCGGCGCGGTGGGTGCGGCCCACCCAGACCTCGCGGCCGCGCCGCTCCCTGGTGATGAGGCGGGCGTCCCTGAGCCGGTCGCAGTGGTACGTGATGCTGCTCGGCGTCACCTTCATGTCGGCCGCCAGCATGCTCATGGTCATCGGCCGGCCGATCGCGCAGAGCAGGTCGGCCCGCACCGGGCCCATCAGCGCCGACAGCTCGTCGAGCGCCGGGGCGGCGGGCCTGCTCCACAACGTCTGCGCCCCCGGCAGCGGGTACGCGATCCACACGGCCTCGGGGCCGTCGAGCCCGGCGATGACCGCGTCCTTGCCGGCCAGCATCGGCACCAGCACGATCCGCCGGTCGCCCAGCTCGTGCCTGCCGCCGTCGAGCCCCGTGACGCGCAGCCCGCCGTCGCCGCAGGTGATGCGGTCGCTGAGCGCGCCGAGCAGCAGCTCGGGGCCGCCGCGCACGGCCGCCACGCCGACCCTGGTGACCTCCTTGTCCAGCAGGGCGCGGGCGCGCTTCCAGAGGGGCTCGGCGGCGGTCCAGACGTCGGCGACGGCGCCGGCGTAGCCGTGCAGCCACTGGCGGGGCCGCTCGGCGGCCGAGCGCCACTGGACGGGCAGCGGCCCGCTGCCGAACGCCTGCTCCAGGTCGCTGACGAGACGCTCTGGCGGCAGGTCGCGCAGGGCGGCGAGCTGGTCCTGGATCGGGACGTCACCGTCGCCCGGCGGGCGGGGCACGAGGCAGTCGGGCCCCACGTGGCCGCCCGGGGCGGCGAGCGGGCGTACGGCCTGGTGTCCGAGACGGGAGACGCGGGCGCCGATGGCCTTGCGCCACAGGTCGGGCAGGCCCCTGCGGCGGCCGGCGAGGGCGTCGGTGATCCAGGCGAGCGCCGTGAGATGCGGCGAGATCGAGAGGGACAGCTGAGGCGTGGAGGTGAGGTGCAGCTCGCTCCCCACAGTCGTGCTGGTTACGTCGGCTCCTAGAGGTCGGCTCTTACGGACAGTGAGCCAACCTATTCATGCCGCTTTCTCCTGACTTACAGTGCGATTGCAGGGTTTGAAGGTGCTTTGTCGGTACGGCTGATCTGGCCGTACGCACAAGAACCGCCCCCGGCGGCTAGCCCCCGTCGCCTGGTCCCCGTCGCCGTCCCGTCGCCTGGTCCCGTCGCCTGGTCCCCGTCGCCTAGTCTCCCGAGCGGTCGGCGTCCGTGGCGAAGGCGTCGTGCGACGTGCGCTCCTCAAGGGTGCTGAGCTCCTGGAAGATCGTGATGTGCAGGCCACCGGGCGCGTCGAGCCGGGCGTTCAGCGACTCCCACGGGGTGACCGTGGGCGGCGCGACCTCGTCCGCGCCCGCGGCGACCAGCCGCCCGGTGGTCTCGTGAGCGTCATCCACCTCGAACGCCACCCGGAACTTGGGCGCCACCTGCCGTCCGACCTCGACCTCGTCGATCATCTTCTTCTGTGCCGGGTTGGCGATCTCGAGCGTAGCCCGTCCGGCGTCCAGGATCGCCACCCGCGCCCCGTCGCCGCCGCTGAAGGCCGCCTGCTCGGGCAGGCCGAGAACGTCGCGGTAGAAGGCTACGGCGGCCTCGTAGTCCTCCGCCTCCACCACCAGCCTGAGCTGGCGGACGACCGGGCTGCTCTCCTGGGGGCGCTCATGGGGCTCCTTCGGGTACGTGAGGTTCTGTGTCCCCGTGCCCAACCCTTGGCCGCCGCTGTTCATTCCGATCGTCGTGGAACCGGGGGCACGGGCATACCGATCGTGTCCTCGCTCACTCAAGAGCGGGCAACTCCCGAGAGCTGACTCCGCACAGGCTCTAGCGGCCGGTCCACTTGATCTCGTACGCCTTGAGCCGGTACTCCTTGCCGTCCACCGTCGTCGTCACGGCCGCGTCCGAGGTGTTGACCAGCAGCAGCTGCTCGGGCTGGGCCAGCACCCGCACGGCGGGGTCGGATGAGGTGACGGGGTCGAGCTCGGCGCCGGCCGGGAACCAGCGGGTGAAGTTCGCGACCAGCCGGCCCGTCGGGGTCTCGGCGCCGCTGCGCGGGTCCCACATGCAGCCCACGCACTCGCCCTCCTTGGCCTGCGGGTTCCAGTAGAGGGCGGTGGACACGCCGCCGCGGGCCATCTCGATCATGGACACGGCCTGCACGGCGAGCCTCCTCGGCTCCTTCCAGCGGGTGCCGTCCTCGGGCACGAAGTACCACTCCGACCACCAGATCGGCATGTCGCCGGTCTTCTTCCGCAGCCATTCGGTGACGTCGGCGAACTTCGCCAGCGCGCCGAACTCGTCGGGCAGCAGCTCGTGCGCGTCGGTGGGCGAGGCGCCGTCCACCACGATGAAGTCGGCGCCCTTCTTGTGCTCGAACCAGTAGTCGAAGGCGTCGATCACGTGCTGGTTGACCACCCCCCAGTCGCCGCGCAGCTCGGAGTCGCCCTTGCGGTTGCTGTCGAAGCCGATGTACGGGCCGCCGATCATGGCGTCCGGCCGTACCTTCTTCACCGCGTCGTACACCTTGTTGTAGAGCTGGGTGTAGCCCTTGTAGTCGGCCGGCTTGGCGTGGTCCTTCCAGAAGCCCTTGAGCTCGTTCCACACCAGGAAGTACTTGACGTCGCTGTAGCGCTCGGCGACCGCGGCCGACAGCTTGGCGAAGTCGTCGAAGTGCTGCGGGTAGGGGGCGTCCTCCAGGTGCTCGGCCCAGGCCGACTCCTCGGTGGGCCCCTGCGGGCCGCCCTTCATCCAGTCGGGGGCACAGCACAGCGTGATGACCGGCGTGGCCCCCGACATCTTCATGAGGTTGAGCCGGCTGTCGAGGTCCTCCCAGAAGAACTCACCGGGGTACGGCTCGGGGTTCGTCGCGCCGAAGCCCATGATGTGCTGGTTCTGCAGCATCGGCGTGCGTTCCAGCGAACCGGCCACCACCTGCTCGAAGCGCCGGGTGACGTTGTTGGCGCTGACGCCGGTGTGCGTGAAGCCCCAGCGCGGCCAGTCCTGCGCCACGGGCGGCGGCTTGACGGCGTCGCCGTCCGGAGCGGCGCTCTGGGTCCGCGGCGCGGCGGAGGTCTCCTGCGGCGCCGTCCCCTGCGGGGCCCCCTGCCCGCCGGTGCCGGTGGCGCCGCAGCTCGCGACCACGGCCGCCAGGGCTGTGACGCCCGCGGCCCTCCCCAGCCTGCGCCAGAACGATCCCCCGTTGTCCGTAACCACCCGTGCTCACCTGACTTCAACCGCGTGTATGCCGCTCGTAGCGTTCCACGAGTGGGCGAGGGGTCACATGCCGGGGCCGAATTTCTCAGACTTTTCTCAGGCAATCGTTACCGATGCGCAAAGGCCCGCCGAGCAGCGCGAACGTCAGTCGAACAGGGTTGCGGGGACCGCGGCGGCCAGCGCGCGATAGCCGGCCGGGCTCAGGTGCAGGTGGTCGCCCTCGTCGTACGCGGCACCCAGCCGGTGCGGCGCGGCCGGGTCACGGACCGCCGCGTCGAAGTCGATCACCGCGTCGAACCGGCCCGCCGTCCTGATCCAGTCGTTGACCCGGCGCCGCGCGGCCTGCCGGTGCCCGTCGGGGTCGTCGTAGGGGTCGTGCCCGCCGAACGGCGTCAGCGTGGCCCCGTACACCGGCAGGTCCCTGGCCCGCGCCCGCACGACGATCTGCTCGTACGCGGCGATCAGCGCCCGCGCGACCTCCTCCTGCGCCGCCCGGGTGGCCGGGGCGGTGCCGAGGTCGTTGACGCCCTCGAAGACGACCAGCCACCGAGCGCCGCTCTGCGCCAGCACGTCGCGGTCGAGCCGGGCCAGCGCGCTCGGGCCGAGCCCGTCGTTCAGCACCCGGTTGCCGCCCGCGCCCTGGTTGGCGACCGCGATGCCGGGCAGGCGGTCGAACAGCAGGTCGGGCCAGCGGTCGTTGCCGTTGGTCGTGGAGCCCCTGCCGTCGGTCAGCGAGTCGCCCACCACGACCAGCGTCCCGACGCCGGCCGGGGCCCACACCTCGACGGCGCTGAGCAGGTACCAGTGGTCGACGGGCGTGGCGCCGGGCAGGTCATCGGCCGTGACGTGGTCGCCGCCGATCAGGTGGGAGGTGGTACGCGAGCCGGGATGCGAGGTCAGCTCCCCCGACGCCAGCCCCTCCGCCAGGTGGACGGTCACGGTCAGCACCGACCCCGGCGCCAGGTCCAGCTCCACCGGGTCCGACACCACGTGCGCGCCCATGGGCACGACGGCCGACGCCCGTCCTGAGAACGTCGCGGGCCGCGAGGTGCCGGGCAGGATCGCGCTCCCGCCGGCCGCGCCGCCGCGCGGCAGGGCCACGGAGACGCGGGTGAGCGGCAGGGGCGCGCCGCCGAACGCGTTCGACAGCCGCAGCCGCATCCGCCTGCCGCCGGCCGACACCCGGACGGTCTGCCGCAGCGTCGTGTCGGGCAGGCTCAGGCCCTCCTTGGCGTACGGGGGCGGCGGCATGTTGTGGGGCTCGGTGAGCTGGGGCATGGCCGTCCAGGTCGTCACCCAGTGCCGGGCGGGGCGGATCGGCTCCTGGCCCATGTCGGCGCGCTCCCGTCGAGAGATCGAAATTTTCGGCACCATATCGAACCTTTCGCCCTTTGGCGGGGCCGGGTGGGCTTTTACCGCCGCTTGCCGATCACCTCGTGGTCATGGCCGCTCCTCGCGCCTAGGGTCGCGTTCATGGACTCTCCTGATCGCGAGCGCCGGGAGCTGATCCTGCGAACGGCGACCCGTCTGTTCGCCGCGCTCGGCTACGACGTCACCTCCACCGCGCAGATCGCCGAGGCGGCGGGCCTCGACCCGGCGGAGGTCGCCGCGCACTTCCCGGCCAAGCGGGAGCTGTACCTCGAGGTCATGCGGCGGGCCCGCGACCGCTTGGCGGCGGTCATCAACGAGCGGGCCGACGAACTGCTGGCGGCGCCGCCCGAACGGCGGGGCGAGGCGCTGCGCCACTTCATCGACGCCTATCTGGACGGCTGCGTGGCCCACCCGGAGATCGCCGCGCTGTGGATGCACCGCTGGCTGTCCGACGCCAGCGACGTGGTCGACTTGGAGATCAGGAGCGCGCAGCCGCTGATCCAGCACATCGTCAACGCCATGGCCGAGCCGGCCGAGCCGGCCGGGGCCGATGCGCTGCACACGACGTACACAGTGATCTGGTGCATCCACGGTTTCGTGCTGAGCGGCGTCCTCGACGGCACCGGCGGGCGTCTAGGCGCCGACGACCCGGACCAGCTGGCCCGCTTCCGCGCCCACCTCCACCAGCTCCTGGCCCGCGGCCTCCACCTCCCGGACGCCTGCGCCCCCACCGGCCCGGCGGACTCGGCGGAGGGGGCGGAGGGGGAGATTAGCGGAACGTGACGGATTGTTTCCCCTGCTGAGCGTATTCTGCCCTTATGCGAGGTTTCTTCTGGTGGTCATGGTCACCTACCGTGAGCGAGGTGCGCTGAGCACGTGCTCGAAGAGCGCGGTCACAGGCGCGGCGCGGCGAACGAGTCGTCTCGCCTCGACGCCCTGCTGATCGAGGCCGTCACCGGAGCCGGCGCCCACATCGGCGCCGCGTACCTGCTGGACGAGGGCGGCCAGGTCCTCCAGATGGCCGCCGTGACCGGCCTGCCCGCTCCGATCGCCCGCGCCTGGTCCAGGGTGCGCACCGGCGACCCCATCCCCATCGCCGTCGCCGTCCGCGAGCAGCGGCTGATCTGGATCACCGGCCGCGAGCACCTGGCCCGCGAGTTCCCCGAGGCCGCGCTGGCCCTGCCGTACCACTTCGCCGCCGCCCTGTCCCCCGTCTGCGCCGACGGCCGGGTCTGCGGCGGGATCATGATGCTGTGGCCCGCCGGCCGCACCCGCGAGCTGACCGAGCGGCAGCACGAGGTCATCGAGCGGGCCTGCGACGAGATCGGCCGCCTGATCAACGGTTCGCTCAGGGCGGGCCGGCCGGTCACCGCGGGCCCGCTGCCCCGCATCCTGCCCCCGCGACCGCCGGACCAGGCCGACCCGCGCCTCGTCGCCCTCGACTGCCTCAACCGCCTGCCCGAGGGCCACTGCGCGCTCAACACCGACGGCCACGTGACCCTGCTCAGCGCGCCGGCCGCCGACCTGTTCGGCCGCTCACCGACCGACCTGATCGGCGAACGCCTGTGGGACGCGCTCCCGTGGCTGCGCGACCCCGTGTTCCAGGACGCCTACCGCGCCGCCATCGTCGGCCGCGAGATCACCGACGTCACCACCCGCGCACCCGGCGGGCGTGCCCTGTCGTTCCGCATGTTCCCAGGCCCGTCAGGCGTCACCCTGCGCATCACGGCCGCCATGGACGTGCACGCCTCCGGCGGCCGGCCGCCGCGCGTCATCGCCGTGCACGAGATGCTGCAACTCGCCGCCGCACTGGCCCGCGCGGTGACCGCGCAGGAGGTCATCGACCTGGTCGCCGACCACGTCATGCCCGTCTACGACGTCCAGGCGCTGGCCATCCTCACCTCCGTGGGCGGCAGGAAGCGGGTGGCCGCGTCGCGCGGCTTCAGCAGGCGGGCGGTGGAGGAGTTCGACGGCCGCCCGGAGATCGGGCCCACGCCGTCGGGAGGCGACCGCCCTGCCTTCTTCTCGACGTGGGAGGAGCTGCACGAGGCCTCTCCCGACGCGCTGCGCTCCGACGGCATGTGCGCGTGGGCGTTCCTGCCGCTGATCACCTCGGGCCGCCCCATCGGCTCCTGTGTCCTCGCCTACGACCGCCCGCGCTCCTTCGGCACCGACGAGCGCGCCACGCTGACCGCGCTCGCCGGGCTGATCGCGCAGGCGTTCGAGCGAGCCCGGCTCTACGACGTCAAGCACCAGCTCGCGCAGTGTCTCCAGGCGCGGTTGCTGCCGCACACCCTGCCCCGGGTGACCGGCCTGGAGGTGGCCGCCCGGTACGTCCCTGCCACCCCCGGCATGGACATCGGCGGCGACTTCTACGACCTGATCAGCCTCGGCGACGACATGGCCGCCGCCGTCATCGGCGACGTCCAGGGCCACGACGTGACCGCCGCCGCGCTCATGGGACAGGTACGCACCGCCGTACGCGCCCACGCCACGGCCTGCGCCGACCCCGGCGAGGTGCTCGCGCACACCAACAGGCTGCTCACCGAGCTGAGCCCCGACCGTTTCACCAGCTGCCTGTACGTCTGCCTTGACCTCGGCGCGCACACCGTGCACCTGGCCAGCGCCGGGCACCCGCCTCCGGTGCTGGGCCGGCCCGACGGCCCCGGCGAGGTCGTCGACACCACGCCTGGCCCGCTGCTCGGCGTGGACCCCGAGGCCACCTACGCGACCACTCCCCTGCCGATGCCGCCCGGCTCGGTGCTGCTCCTCTACACCGACGGGCTCATCGAGGAGCCCGGCATCGACCTGGGCGACTCCATGGCCGCCCTGGCCGCCCGCTTCCGCCCCGAGCCCGGCCTGCCCCTGCACGGCCTGGCCGACGCGCTCACCGATCCGGCCGCGATAGAGCAGCGTCCCGACGACATCGCCGTGCTGCTCCTGCGCAACTCCTGGGAGCCCGGTTAGCGGCGCGGCGCGAGCCGCAGCACGGCCTTGCCCGAGGACAGCGAGACCACCTTGACGCCGATGTTGTTGACCGACCCCGACGTGCCCTTGCCGAGCCAGGCCTGCGAGGTCACCCCCGGGCCCGTGCCCTTGACGTGGACCCTGGAGGAGGAGAAGGAGATGGCCAGGCGGGTGATGCCGTACCGGGAGCTGACCCGGAACGAGACGGACTTGGTGAGGGTGAGGGTGCACTTGCCGTCGTAGCAGGCCCGCAGGTTCGGCTTCTTCGCCGCGGCATGGGCCACGGTGGCGGGGGCCGCCGTCGTGGAGGCGGGGGCGAACGCGAGGGACGCGGCCACCGCCAGGGCGGTGGTGATCGTGGCGGGCATGACTCTCCTAGCTCTCCGCTGCTGATCGCTTACCGGATCGTACGGAAGGGGATGCCTTCCGTCAGCCGCCCCAGTATGCGATGCCCGGCCCGGGACCGGTCCCGGGGCTCAGCGGGTGTCGCGGCGCAGGGGGTGGTCGTCAGGGATCTCGACCAGCACCACGCGGTGGCCGTCGGGGTCGGCGATCCACAGCTCGACCAGGCCCCACGGCTCCTTGCGCGCCTCGCGCAGCACGGTGACGCCCGCCTCCCTGAGCCGCCGCTCCTCGCGGGCGACGTCGCGTACCTGCAGCCACAGGGTGTGCGCCGAGCCGTCCGGCGCGTCCTGGCCGGAGACCTCAAGGAAGCCTCCGCCGAGGAAGAACACCGTGCCGGGATGGTCGGGCGGCCCGAACTCGCGGTAGACGGCCAGGCCGAGGGTCTCGGCGTAGAAGCGGCGGCTGCGCTCAAGGTCACCTGGACGCAGCAGCACACGGCTGCTCAGCACCTCCATTCCGGACCTGTTCCCCGCGTAGCGCCCGAGATGCGGGGGCGGGGAGACCAGGCCCCCCGCCCCCGGGCGTCACACGACGGCTCCCGTGCCCCGGCGCTCGCGCTTGACCTTCGGAGCGGGCGGCGCGGGCGGCGGCTTGCGGTCGAAGCGGGACAGCAGGATCGCCACGGGACCGGCAACGAAGCCGGACGACAGCGTGCCCACCACGATGCCCGTCACCAGCGCGATCGCGAAGTCCCGCAGCGAGTCGCCGCCGAACGCCATGAGCGCGACCAGGATGAACAGCGCGCCGAGGCCGGTGTTGACGGTACGCGGCAGGGTCTGCAGGATCGCGCCGTTCACCGACGAGGCGAACGGCTCCTTGCGCCGGATCGCCCACAGCTCCCTGACCCGGTCGAACACCACCACCTTGTCGTTGACCGAGTAGCCCACGATGGTCAGCATCGCGGCCAGGAACACGCCGTCGATCGGCTTGCCCAGCCAGGCGAACATCCCGCTCACCAGCACGACGTCCACGCCCAGGGCGGTCACGGCCGCCGCGCCGAACGTCCAGCGGAAGCGGAAGGCGAGGTAGGCCAGCTGCATGGCGACGGCCATGCCGAGCGCGATGAGCGCGTTGCGGCGCAGCTCCTCGCCCAGGCTGGGACCGATGAACTCCTCGCGCCGCTTGGTCACCTCGCCGGCCTCGGCCCTCAGCTCCTGCTCGATCCTGGCCGTCTCCTCAAGGCCGAGCCGCGCGGCGCGTACGGTGACGCCGTCGTCGCCGGTCTGCACCACGGCGCTGGGGAACCCGGCCCGCGCGACGGCCTGCCCGGCGGCCTCGGCGGACACCGGCCTGGACGTGCCGAACTCGACGAGCCGGCCGCCGGTGAACTCGACGCCGAAGTTCAGGCCGCGCACGGCCAGCCCGGCGACGGCCGCCGCCGCCAGCACGCCGGCCATCGCCAGCCACAGTCTGCGTCCTCGCATGAGCTGCGGGTTCCTGCGGTTGAGCCACGTCCTGACGGCTCCGGGCGAGCCGAGCCCCGACACACGCGGCCCCGCCCTGTTCATGACGGCCTCGGTGAGCACGCGGGTGATGACCATGGCCGACACGAGCGAGGCGATCACGCCGACGCCCAGCGTCACGCCGAACCCCTTGACCGGGCCCGACGCGAGCCAGAACAGCAGCCCGGCCGCGATCAGGGTCGTGATGTTGGAGTCGGCGATCGCGCTCCACGCGTTCCTGAAGCCGCGGACGAGGGCCGCGCGCAGCCCTCTCTTCCGCGCCTGCTGGTACTCCTCTCTGGCGCGTTCGAAGACGAGCACGTTGGCGTCGATGGCCATGCCGATGGCCAGCACGAACCCGGCCAGGCCCGGCAGGGTGAAGGTGGCGCCCATCGCGACGAGCGCGGCGTAGGAGATGAGGCCGTAGCAGAGCAGGGCGATCGTGGACAGCAGGCCGGACAGGCGATAGACGGCCACGATGAAGACGGCGGTCAGCAGCAGGCCGGTCACCGCGGCCTCGGCGCTGGCCTTGATGGCGGCCTCGCCGAGCGTCGGGCCGACCGTGCGCTGCTCCACCAGGTCGAGCGGCACGGGCAGCGCGCCGCCCTTGATCAGCACGGCCAGGTCGCGGGCCTCCTCGTGGGTGAACGACCCGGTGATGTCGGTGCTGCCGCCGGGGATGCCGACGCGGCAGGCCACGGACGGGTCGACCGACGGCGAGGAGATGACCTCCTTGTCGAGCACGATGGCGACGCGGCGCTTCGGGTCGCCGTACGGGTGACAGGCGGCCTCGCCGGTGAGCTTCGCCCACGCCGCGCCGTCGCGGAAGTCGATGCTGACCCACCAGCCCGGGCCGCGCTGGGGGTCGCTGCGCTCGGCGGCGTCGGTGACGCCGTCGCCGGTGATGACGGCGGGGCCGATCTTGAGCGGCGCGCCGCTCTCATCGCGTACGGCCGACTTGTCGCCCTCCTCCGCCGTGCCGAGCACGGCGTGGAAGGTGAGCTGCGCGGTACGCCCGATGACCTCGGCAGCCTGCCGGGGGTCGAGCACGCCCGGCAGCTCGACGATGATCCGCTTCTCGCCTGAGCGGACCAGGGTGGGATCGACCACGCCGAGCGCGTCGGCCCGCTGACGCAGCACGGTGATCGCCCGGTCGGTGGCGGCGGCGTCGGCCTTGACCGTGGGCGAGTCCTTGGTCTCGAAGACGAGCTGGGTGCCGCCACGCAGGTCGAGTCCTAGACGCGGCGTGGCGGAGAAACTGACGATCACTGAGATCACGATGACGGCACAGGCCGCCAGCGCACGCCAGAGCGGCGCACGTTTCATGGGAGCCTCCACAGGGCTTGGCCCGCCCTCCGCCCACACCTGCCCAGCGGGCAGGGAGGGTCGCGCGCATCGCGGGAGCGACGTGCGGGGGCGGGTCGTCAGGAAAGGGACGTCGTCAGTGCCCTGTGGAAGGCGGCGCGCGAGGCGGCGTCGCCGGTGGCCGGCATCCCGCCGGAGCGCCGCAGGCGGCCCGCGGGACGACGACCGCCCATGAGCCACCGGATCCGCCCTGCTCAGGCTGCGGCGGGGCGACCCCGCCCGGCACCGCGCCGCCGGCCCAGAACGGCGACCAGACCCGCACGACCGGCGGCAACTGCGGCACCTGCCGCAACACCGCGTGGTCCTGCTCGGCCCGCCCAGGAGCCGCATGGGCAGCCGCCTGAACGGCCGCGTGGGCGGCGAGGTGCTGGACGGCCTGCGCGTGGGCCGCTTGTGCGTGGGCGGCCTGTGCGTGGGCGGCCTGTGCGTGGGCGGCCTGTGCGTGGGCGGCCTGTGCGTGGGCGGCCTGTGCGTGGACGGCCTGTGCGTGGGCGGCGGGCGGCAGGAACCAGGACAGGAGAAGGAGCAGCGCGGCAGGCAGCCGAGTACGCATGACGCTCCCCTCCCTTCGCGCCTCACCCTAGCCGCCCCAGGCCCGCCCGGCACCGCGCCGCGCAGAGGTCAGGCGGGCGGGGGTGAAGGGGGAGCCCGCCGGACCGGGCGGGGGGTGGTCAGGTGGCGTCAGGTGGCGAGGGCCGTCAGGTGGCGAGGGCCGTCAGGTGGTGGGGTGTTCGGCGAGGAAGACGAACTCGCGGCCTGGGCGGTCGGGGGCGTCCCTGACGTCCTTGAGCGTGTAGCCGTGGGCGGCGAGGTCGGCCGTGACCTCGTCGCGTTCGCGGAAGCGCAGCGTGGAGTCCGAGGTCAGCACCTGGCCGTCGGAGGCGAACACGTACGTGCCGCGGAAGGTGACCAGCGGCAGGCTGACGTCGAGCAGGTCCACCCAGTGCTCCACCACGCCCACCCCCGGGATGTCGGCCCGCACGTACGTCTCCTCCCGGTTCCAGCCGAGCCACGCCCGCCTGGCCGGGTCGCGGGTCTCGAACACCAGGTGCCCGCCGGGCCGCAGGGCCGCGTGCACGGCGCCGAGGGTGGCCGACCAGCCGGCGGGCTCGGCGATCGCCTGGGCGACGTTCGCGGTCATGGTGGCCAGGTCGGCCGACATCGGCGGCACGGCCGTCGCGTCGCCGTGGATCCACCGCACCCGATCGGCGCCCGGCTTGGCCCGCGCCACGTCGAGCGAGGCCGCCGCGGGATCGACGCCGGTCACGTCGAGCCCGCGCCCGGCCAGCAGCAGCGCGAACGTGCCCGTCCCGCACCCGACGTCGAGCACCCGGCGCGCCCCCAGCTCGGCGGCGACGGCGGCATAGGCGTCGAGGTCGCTGCGATCGGGGTCGAGGGGGTCGTAGACGGCGGCGAGACGGGGGTGCTCGAAATGTGTGTCGGCCATGCGATCACGCTACGCCGCTCCTGATGGTGTGGTGTTTGGCGCGGCTTGATACGTTGGTGACAGGTGTGCCGGGAAGTCTGGTCGGCGATGGTCGTCGTCATTCCTTGAGGAGGCACTCGCCGCATGCCCAGCACGCTGTCCCCGCAGGCCCGCTCGTGACGTTCATCGCATGGGCCGCGGTGGCGGTGTTCCTGTTCGCGTACGCGCTGATCGCCAGCGAGAAGGTGCACCGCGTGGCCGCGGCGCTCGGCGGGGCCGGGGTCATGCTGCTGATCCACGCCACCGACGCGCAGGCGGCGTTCTTCTCGGAAGAGACCGGCGTCGACTGGAACGTCATCTTCCTGCTGCTCGGGATGATGGTCATCGTCGGCGTGCTGAAACAGACCGGGGTCTTCGAATATCTCGCGATCTGGGCGGCCAAGCGGGCGAAGGGCCGGCCGTACCGGCTGATGGTCCTGCTCGTGGTCATCACCGCGCTGGCCTCGGCACTGCTGGACAACGTGACGACCGTGCTGCTGATCGCGCCGGTGACGTTCCTGGTGTGCGAGCGGCTGGCGCTCAACGCGGTGCCGTTCCTGATCGCGGAGGCGATGGCGTCGAACATCGGCGGCGCGGCCACGCTGGTCGGCGACCCGCCGAACATCATCATCGCCAGCCGCGGCGGGCTGAGCTTCAACGACTTCCTCGTGCACATGGCGCCGATGGTGGTCGTCCTGATGGTCGTCTTCATCGGCATGTGCCGGTTCCTGTTCCGCAAGTCCTTCGTCTACGACCCGGAGCGCGCGGCCGAGGTCATGGCGCTCGACGAGCGCGAGGCGATCGCCGACCGGCGGCTGCTGTGGCAGTCGCTGGCCGTGCTGGCGCTGGTCATGGTGGCGTTCGTGCTGCATCCCGTGCTGCACTACGAGCCGTCCGTGGTGGCGGTGCTGGGCGCCGGCGTGCTGGTGGCGGCCACCAGGATCACCACGTCGGAGGCGATCCGCGAGGTGGAGTGGCCGACGCTGGTGTTCTTCGCCGGGCTGTTCGTCATGGTCGGGGCGCTGGTGCACACGGGCGTGATCGAGCAGGTGTCGCAGGCCGCGGCCGACGCGACCGAGGGGCGGCTGGGGCTGACCACGATGGTGCTGCTCGGCGCGTCGGGCGTGCTGTCGGCGATCGTGGACAACATCCCGTACGTCGCCACCATGAGCCCCATCGTGGCCGACCTCGTCCAGGCGGGCGGCGGCAACGAGCACGCGCAGGTGCTGTGGTGGGCGCTGGCGTTCGGCGCCGACCTGGGCGGCAACGCCACGGCCGTCGGGGCGGCGGCCAACGTGGTGGTGCTCGGCATCGCCGCCCGCAACGGCACCCCGATCAGCTTCTGGCAGTTCACCCGCTATGGCCTGGTCGTCACCGTGGTCACGGTCGCCCTGTGCGCGCCGTACCTGTGGCTGCGCTACCTGGTCTGAGTGCTCGCCTGAGTACGGAACCAGACGGCCTCCAGCGCCAGCTCGTCACCGCCGCTGACGGTCACGCGGCCGCCCGCGCAGCGCGGGCACACGTAAGTCCCGTCCAGCTCATCCAGCTCGTCCAAGTCGTCCAGCGAAGGGCCGGGCGCGGGTCCGGCCGTGCCGGCCGCGACCCGGGCGCGGGCGGTCGTCCTGAGCGGCGGATCCATCGACTCCGCACGCCTGCCGCAGCCGTCGCAGTCGATCGTCACCGGGGAGACGACCAGGTGGACCGCCGCGTCCTGCGCGGCCGTGCCGCGGGCGGCCCGGCAGAAGGCCTGCCTGAACGTCTCGGCGGCCACCGCGTGCCTGGCCCCGACGCGTACGCGCACCGCGGACACCCGCCGCCCCGCCGCCTGGCGGTGGATCACCTCGACGAATTCCGCGCAGAGCCCGCTCTCGTACCCCCGCATCCATCCCCTCCTCCTGTGCCGGCCGTCCGGCCGCTTCCAGAAGCGCCCATACCGCACGGATGACCTGCACAAACGCGCCTGACCAAGGGAACACTTGACCACGCAACATGACAAACGGTGACCATTGTGTAGCGCAAAGTGTCGCGACCGCGCCTTGAAGGAGGACGTGGCCCCCGGCGCACACTCGAGGCGAACGCTGAAGCTGCTTCGGGGGTGGTTCCTCGTGCGCGACGGGTTCGATACCCGCGAGTCCTGGCTCTTCGAGTGCCTGCGCTGCCTGCACGTCTGGGAGGAGGACTACGTCGTCAGGCACCTCGGCGACGGCCGCGGCCGCACCGTCCAGGTCTGGCTCAAGCACGGGGTGCCCGTGCAGCCGCCGTGGTCGGGGCCGTGCTGCCCGGCCTGCGGGTCGTCGTCACTGACCTCGTTCCCGCCCGGCTACCTCGACCGCCATCCCGAGCTGGTGGCGGCCGACCCGCTGCCGCCCGCCAGGGTGCCGGCGCTGCCCGTGGAGCCGGTGCCGCGGCCCGCCGTACGCGCACCGCTGCCGCGCCGGTTGTTGATCGTGGCGGGGCTGCCGGTGCTGGCCTTCGTCGCGTACGAGGTGTACCGGTATCTCCTCATCTCCGGTATCCCCCACCATTGACCTCGCGCAGGCGGCGTACCGGTCCGGCGAAATCGGTCAGGACAGAGTGAGAGCGTCGATGTCGATGTGGAGGTCGGCGAGGTGACGCGTGGCGCGGATGGCGGCGGCGTTGGGCTCGTCCACCGAGGCGACCCACCGGGCCGCCTCGTCGGGCGTCTTGCCGAACTCGACGTGCCGCCTGGTCAGCCGGTCGAGCCGGACACGGTCGTCGAGGTCGGCGTACCAGACCTCGGTCATGGCGGCCCGGACGGCGGGCCACGGGTCGGTGCGCGAGAGCAGGTAGTTGCCCTCGCTGACGACCACGCGGGTGCCGGGCGGGACGGGGATGGCGCCGGCGACGGGCTGCTCGATGTCGCGGTCGAAGGACGGCGCGTACACGATGGAGCCGGTCTCGGTGCGAGCCCGCCACAGCAGCGCGAGGTAGCCGTGGGCGTCGAAGGTGTCGATGGCGCCCTTACGCCCTCGGCGGCCGAGGCGGTCGAGCTCGACGTCGGCGAGGTGGTAGCCGTCCATGGGCACATGGACGGCGGGCAGCCCGGCGCCGGTGAGGGCCCCGGCCAGCCATCGAGCCAGCGTCGACTTGCCGGCGCCGGGGCAGCCGGCGATGCCGACGATCACCCGCTGCCCACCGCCGCACAACCCGCGCACCCGCTCGACCAGCGCCTCACCCATCACCGCACTCCCCCGTCCGCCCGGATGGCCGAGTTCATTATGGGGCGTTCATCATGGGGCGTTCATGGGGGTCGGCTACCAGGTGACGGGCAGCTCGTAGACGCCGTAGACCTGGCCGTCGTGCTTGAACGGGATCTCCTCGATCGGCACGGCCGCCGCGAGGGTGGGGATGCGCCGGTAGAGGGTGCCGTACACGACCTGCAGCTCGACCCTGGCCAGCGGCTGGCCGAGGCACTGGTGCACGCCGAAGCCGAAGGCGACGTGCCGGCGGGCGTCGCGCCGCACGTCGAGCCGGTCGGGGTCGGGGAAGACGTCGGGGTCGCGGTTGCCGATGTCGTTGGGCATGATGATGCCCTCACCGGCGCGGATCACCTGGCCGGCGATCTCGATGTCCTCCAGCGCGACGCGGCGGCGTCCGCTGTGGGTGATGTTGAGGTAGCGCAGCAGCTCCTCGACCGCTCCCGCGACCAGCTTGGGGTCGTCGGAGTCGCGCAGCAGGGCGAGCTGGGCGGGGTTCTGGAGCAGGGCGAGGGTGCCGAGGGCGATCATGTTGGCGGTGGTCTCGTGGCCGGCGATGAGCAGCAGCACGCCCGTCTGCGCGGCCTCCTGCCGGGTCAGCTCGCCGTCCCGCACGCGGGCGGCCACCTTCGACAGCAGGTCGTCGGCGGGGCCCGCCAGCTTCTCGCCCACGAGCCCGTCCAGATACTCGTACAGGCGGCCGAAGGCGACGGCGCGGTCCTCCGGCGTGACGCTCCGCTTGATGATCGTCTTGCTGTTGTCCTGGAAGAAGGCGTGATCCGCGTACGGCACCCCGAGCAGCTCGCAGATGACCAGGGAAGGCACCGGCAGCGCGAACGCCTCCACCAGGTCCACCGGCTTCGGCCCGGCGAGCAGCTCGTCGATGAGGTCGTCCACGATGCGCTGGACGGCCGGCCGCATGCCCTCGACGCGCCGGACCGTGAACGCCCCCTGCACCATGCGGCGCAGCCTGGCGTGCTCGGGGTCGTCCATGAGGATGAAGCTGAGCGAGCCGCCGCCGGCGGCGGGCGTGTGGACGGGGTAGCCGGGCCGGGTGACGTCGGCGCTCACCTTCGGATGGCTCAGCAGCGCCTTCTGCTCGGCGTGCCGGGTCACGAACCAGGGGGTGCTGCCGTCCCAGAGCCGCACCTTCGTCAGCGGCCCGCTCTCCTGCAGCGCCCGCAGCTCGGGCGGCGGGTCGAAGGGGCAGCGCGCGGCCCTGACGCCGGGGAACTGCGGGACCTGCTCCTGGCCTGCGGTCTCGTGCACGGTGCCGCTCATGCGTCCTCGCTCACGTCGATGGCGCCTGCGGGGCAGACGGCCGCGGCCTCGCGTACGGCGGCGTGCAGCCCCTCGGGCGGCTCCGCGTCGAGCAGCAGCACGATGCCGTCGTCCTCGCCCTGGTCGAACACGTCGGGCGCGAGCAGCACGCACTGCCCGGCGCCGCAGCATTTGTCCTGGTCCACGGTGACCTTCATGACGTTCTTCCTTCCTTGACGTCCCTGGTGACCGGGGCGGTCCAGATCGCGGTGATCGCGTCGATCAGGCCCGTCGCGGCGTCGTGCCAGGTGGAGCGCGGGGTGGGCAGGTTCTCGGCGAGCGCGCGCTCGCGCTGGGCGCACATGTGGACGAGGAGCTGGCTGGCCATCTCGTCGCGCTCGGCACGTACGTCGGCGGGCAGCTCGGGCAGGCAGCGGCGCAGGCCCTCCAGGACGCGCATGAGGGCCGGGGAGGTGAGCGCCTCGTCCCGCATGATCTTGCGCAGTGCGGGGTCGGTCATGACCTGGGCGGCGAAGCGGGCGTACCAGGTGGGGGTGCCGAGTGCGGCCAGGTGCCCGGTGAGCGAGCGGACGAGGCAGCCGACCCAGTCGCGTGGCTCGGCCGAGCCCTCGACCTCGGCCAGGAGGCGGCGGCGCTGCCGTTCGACCTGGTCGGCGTGCTTGCGCACGATGGCGCGCACCAGGTCGGCCTTGGTGCCGAAGTGGTAGCCCACGGCGGCGTTGTTGCCCTGGCCCGCGGCCTCGCTGACCTGGCGGTTGGAGACGGCGTACACGCCGTGCTCGGCGAAGAGCCGCTCGGCGGCGCTCAGGATCTGCTCGCGGGTGGCGTTGACCCGGGCCGTTCTGGCCGCCATGATCCACCTCTCACGCTGACAGATCCTGACTGGATCTTGTCGGATTCGGGCGAATTCAGCCAATCAAGCAGGTGGGCGTAAGTCAAGCGACTGCTTTAAATTTTGCTCCGCCATGACGGCCCACCGAAGGGGCCGCCGTCGGTGGCGATCATCACCATCCGGCCGCAAATCGGACATCTCGCCACTGACCAGGCAACTCTCCGCCCGATCACGCCATTTCATGGGGTCGGCTTTGAATGGTCATGCATTCGTGTGTATATACTTCTACTCGTGTCCAAGATGCTCACCTCCCTCCCCGTAGGCGAACGCGTCGGGATCGCCTTCTCCGGCGGCCTCGACACCTCCGTGGCTGTCGCGTGGATGCGCGAGAAGGGTGCGGTGCCCTGCACCTACACCGCCGACATCGGCCAGTACGACGAGCCCGACATCGCGTCGGTGCCCGGGCGTGCCACGCAGTACGGCGCCGAGGTCGCCCGCCTGGTCGACTGCCGGGAGGCCCTCGTCGAGGAGGGTCTGGCGGCGCTGGCCTGCGGGGCGTTCCACATCAGGTCCGGTGGCCGCACCTACTTCAACACCACCCCGCTCGGCCGCGCCGTCACGGGCACGCTGCTGGTGCGCGCCATGCTCGACGACGAAGTGCTCATCTGGGGCGACGGCTCCACCTTCAAGGGCAACGACATCGAGCGGTTCTACCGCTACGGCCTGCTCGCCAACCCGTCCCTGCGCATCTACAAGCCGTGGCTCGACGCCGACTTCGTCAGCGAGCTGGGCGGACGCAAGGAGATGTCGGAGTGGCTGCTCGCCCGCGACCTGCCCTACCGCGCGAGCACCGAGAAGGCCTACTCGACGGACGCGAACATCTGGGGCGCCACCCACGAGGCCAAGGCCCTCGAGCACCTCGACGCCGGCATCGAGATCGTCGAGCCGATCATGGGCGTGCGGTTCTGGGACCCTGAGGTCGAGATCCCGGCCGAAGACGTCACGATCGCCTTCGAGCGCGGGCGTCCGGTCAGCATCAACGGCAAGGAGTTCCCCTCGGCCGTCGACCTGGTGCTGGAGGCCAACGCCATCGGCGGGCGGCACGGGCTCGGCATGTCCGACCAGATCGAGAACCGCGTCATCGAGGCCAAGAGCCGCGGCATCTACGAGGCTCCCGGCATGGCGCTGCTGCACGCCGCGTACGAGCGGCTGGTCAACGCCATCCACAACGAGGACACCCTGGCCAGCTACTACATCGAGGGCCGCAAGCTGGGCCGGCTGCTCTACGAGGGCCGCTGGCTCGACCCGCAGGCGCTGATGCTGCGCGAGTCGCTGCAGCGCTGGGTCGGCATGGCCGTCACTGGCGAGGTCACGCTGCGGCTGCGGCGCGGCGAGGACTACACGATCCTCGACACCACCGGCCCCGCCTTCAGCTACCACCCCGACAAGCTGTCGATGGAGCGCACCGAGGACGCCGCGTTCGGCCCGCTCGACCGCATCGGCCAGCTCACCATGCGCAACCTCGACATCGCCGACTCCCGCGCCAAGCTGGAGCAGTACGCCGGGCTCGGCATGGTGGGCAGCCCCCACCAGTCGCTCCTCGGCGCTCCGCAGGCGGCGGCCAGCGGCCTCATCGGCTCCCTCGACGAGGGCGGCGCCGAGGCCATCGCGGCCCGCGGCGAGTCGATCACGTCCCGCTCGGACGTTCCCGAGGACGACGTGCTGCTCGACAACGCCGCCATGGAGTTCGGCACTGACTGATCCGTCCCGCTTCGACCGCCCCGTGTGCCCGCGAGCACGCGGGGTGTCGTCGTCTTGGGGGGAGTTCGCCCTGCTCAGGCCCGGCGCCGCCGTCAGGGGGCCGTCCTACGGCCCTGCCGGGGCGCACTCAGAGCTTCTTGTCACGATGATTCTGGTAACAAACATTTCCCAAGATAACCGGTCTATCGGGTTGTCATTGACTGGAATTGTTGGAACATATGGTTCGAGTCCTGAGTGAGGTCCAAAGATCGCTTACCGCGAATAAGGGTCGGCGGCGAGGGGAAAGGGGCAACGCTCATGCACCAGCGTGCTGTCCGGAATTTGGCCAAGTTGGAGACCACGCAGGCCAGGATCACGCGTATCTTCGACGCGGCCGCCGGCGGGAAGAACAACTTCCTGGTCGACAAGGACGCGGTGCGCCATTTCGATCAAGCCACCCCGGCCCTGACGAACGCGGCCCACGCGGTGCTGGAGTTCTTGTCGCGGGTGATCCGTCATCTGGCGGTGCAGGAAGAAGTGGATCAATTCCTGATCGTCGGCAGCGGAATTCCGAGCGGGCTGTCCGCCGGGCGGAATCTGCACGATCTGGCCAAGCACCCGGGCGGGCCCGCCCCGAGAGTCCTGTACGTCGAGAACAACCCCATGGTGGTGACCTTGGCGCAGGCCACCATCGAGCCGTTCACCGACCTGGTGCGCGTGGTGGAGGGGGACGTGCGGGAGATCGACGAGGTGCTCAACCACCACGTGGTCAGGACCTTCATCGACTGGGACCGCCCGGTGGCGGTGCTCCTGCTGTCGGCCTACAGCCTGCACGATGAGGAGTATGCCCACTATGTCATCAAGCGACTCCGTCACACGGCTCCCGCCGGTAGTTTTCTCACCCTTCTGCACACCACGTTCGACGGCGTCCCACCGGAGTTGCTGCCCGCCATCGACGACCTGCTCGCGATGACGCTCCCCCACCTGGCCGTACGCTCGAAGGAGGAAGTGGCGGCCCTGTTAGAGGGACTCGATCTGGTGGCGCCGGGCCTGGTCTGGGTACCGGAGTGGCGGCCGCTGGGCGAGGATCTCTCCTGCCAGGAGGAGCCCAGCAAGTCCGGCAACTACGGCGCTGTCGCCCGCATCCCCTGAAAGCACGCCAAGTCTCGTTTGCAAAGTTTTCCGGCGCGCATTCACAAGAGTGAGGGCGAGCGTTTATCGTGGAGTTGGGAGCGCTCCCAAAACCGAGAGATGTGATGCGTATGGCCCTCCAACAGGGGTCCCTGTCAGCGCCACCGGCCCGCATGGTGGAATACCTGCTGCCGTCCGTGCCCTCGGGTGTCGGCAGGGCCCGCGAGCTGATCAGGACCGATCTGACCGACTGGGGACTCGCGCACATCGTGGACGACTGCCTGCTCATCGTCAGCGAGCTGGTCACCAACGCCGTACGCTACGGGGGCTCCGCCTACGCCCTGCGCCTGGAAGAGCGCGCGGGCGAGGTCTACGGGGAGGTCTTCGACCCGGGCGAGGGCGTGCCGCGCCCGCGGGCCGCGGACACGGACGCGATCTCGGGGCGGGGGCTGCAGATCGTCGGGGCGATCGCCGACGCCTGGGGCGTGACGGCCACGGACAACGGCAAGGTCGTGTGGTTCTGCGTCACGCCGTGAACACTGTGAGCCACGTCTCATGCTGACCGGGTAAGCTGCAAGGGTCCTTCAGGCAATCTCCAGGTAAGACAGGTAGCCTCGCTCGGCATGAAGTGGCAGCGCACAATCAACGGAGCGCTGGCCAGGTACACAGGATTCCAGCTCAACCGAGTAGGTAAAGCGGGGCAAGTGGCGGCGCCCAAGCCCGCCCCGGAGAGGCGGCCGCAGTCGCCGTTCCGCCCGCCCGCCGATCCCGAGACCGACCGCCTCGTCAAGGCGCCGGTGTTCATCATCTCGCCGGTGCGATCGGGCTCGACGCTGCTGCGGGCGATGCTCAACGCCCACCCCGACCTGCACGCTCCCCATGAGCTGCACGTACGCCGGTTGCGCGTGGAATTCGATACCTCGCTGGCGGAGAAGGCCATGGAGGCCCTCGGGCACAACAGGGCCGACCTCGAACACCTGCTGTGGGACCGCGTGCTCCACCGCGAGCTGGTCCGCAGCGGCAAACGGTTCATCGTGGAGAAGACGCCGGCGAACGCGTTCGCGTACGAGCGGCTGGCGGCCTGCTGGCCGGACGCGCGGTTCGTGTTCCTGCTGCGCCACCCCGCCTCCATCGCGGCCTCCTGGTACGAAGCCAGCCCGGGCAAACGCACCCGCGACGAGGCGGCGGCCGACGCCCTGCGCTACATGAAGGCCGTGCAACGGGCCCGCAAGGCCCTGTCCGGCCTGACCGTGCGCTACGAGGAGCTGACCGCCGAGCCGGAGAAGATCGGGCGCGGCATCTGCGACTTCCTGTCGGTGCCGTGGTCGCCGCAGCTCCTGTCCTACGGCAAGCCCGAGGTGGTCACCAAGGGCTTGGGCGACTGGAAGGACAAGATCCAGTCGGGCACCGTGCAGCGCGGGCGCGACCTGCCCGGCGCCGACGAGATCCCCGACGTGCTCAAGGACATGTGCCGGACCTGGGAGTACCTCTCGTGAAGATCCGCTACATGCTGCTGCACGCCTACGGCATGGGCGGCACCATCCGCACCGTCGTCAACCAGGCGCACGCCATGGTCGAGGCGGGCCACGACGTCGAGATCGTCAGCGTGGTCCGCCGCCGTGACGAGCCGCAGTTCGCCATCGACCCGCGGGTGCGGCTGTCCGCGCTGGTCGACCAGCGCGACGGCATCGCGGCCGACTCGCTGGCCCGCAAGGTGTGGCGGCGCGCCCGTGGCAAGATCGTCCCGTACGGCGAGTTCGCCGCCGAATACTTCACCGAGCGGGTGGAGGGGGCGGTCATCGACTACGTCTCGGAGCTGCGCGACGGCATCCTCGTCACCACCCGCCCCGCGCTCAACCTGATCGCCGCCCGCCGCGCCAACGCCGGCGTGATCCGGGTGGCCCAGGAGCACATGAACCTCGCCTCCTACCACGAGGCCGTACGCGAGCAGATCGGCCGCCACTACGGCCGCTTCGACGCCATCGCCGTGCTCACCGAGACCAGCCGCCGCGAATACACGGAGCTGCTGTCCGGCACCCCTGTGATCCGCATCCCCAATGCCGTCCACATGGACCAGCGCAAGCACACCGAGCAGAGCAACCCCATCGTGATCGCGGTGGGGCGGCTGGTGCCGCAGAAGGGCTTCGACATGCTCATCCCGGCCTTCGCCGCCGCGGCGGCCGAGCATCCGGGGTGGAAGCTGCGCATCTTCGGCACCGGGCCGTCGAAGGAACGGCTGCAGGAGCGGATCAACGAGAGCGGCATGCGCGACCGCATCAAGCTCATGGGACGCAGCAACCGCATCCACGAGGAGCTGGCGAAGTCGTCCGTGTACGCGCTCAGCTCGCGCATCGAGGGCCTGCCGATGGCCATGATCGAGGCCATGGGCCACGCCCTGCCGATCGTCGCCTTCGACTGCCCCACCGGGCCCGCCGACGTGCTGACCCCCGGCAAGGACGGCATCCTGGTGCCGCCCAGAGACGTCGACGCGCTCGCCCGGTCGCTCAGCCACGTCATGGGCGACCGCGACCTGCGCGTCCGCCTGGGCGCCGCCGCGGCGGAGACCGCCCACGGCTACACGCCCGAGGTCGTCATGCCCCTCTGGGAGAAGCTCTTCGCCGCGCTGGCGGCGGGCGCCCCGCTCACGGACCCCGCCTGGGCGGCCCGCTGAATGACCGGCCGCCCTGTGCGGCCGGTCTCTGCAGCCGGTCTGTGCGGCCGGTCTGTACGGCTTGCCGAAGCATTTGCGAGCCCATAGCCATTGACGCGACGTTCGCGGAAAGCATCCCGGTGTGCGGAACGTCGAAACGGTGCTGGCCGGTCTGGACGCCGCCAGGCCCGGCCTGGAGGAGCTCTACCGCGGCCTGCACGCCCACCCGGAACTCAGCCACCAGGAACACCGCACCGCCGCCAAGGTGGCCGACGAGCTGCGCGCCCTCGGCTACGAGGTGCACTGCGGCATCGGCGGCACCGGCGTCGTGGGCGTGCTGCGCAACGGCGCGGGCCCGTGCGTGCTGTCCCGCGCGGAGCTGGACGCGCTTCCGGTCGAGGAGGAGACCGGCCTCCCGTACGCGAGCACCGCGACCGACGACACCGGCCGCCCGCTCATGCACGCCTGCGGCCACGACCTGCACATGGTCTGCCTCCTGGGCGCGGCCCGCTTGCTGTCACAGGCCACCGGCGCCTGGCGGGGCACGCACGTGGCGCTGTTCCAGCCGGCCGAGGAGACCGGCGACGGCGCCCGCGCGATGCTCGCCGACGGGCTGACCGAGCGCGTGCCCAGGCCGGAGGTGTGCCTGGCCCAGCACGTGCTGCCCTATCCCGCCGGCCAGGTGCTGACCCGCCCCGGCGCGGTGCTGTCGGCCGCCGACGACTACCGCGTCACCCTGTACGGCCGCTCGGCCCACGCCTCCACCCCCGACCGGGGCGTCGATCCGGTGGTGCTGGCCTCGATGCTGGTCGTGCGGCTGCAGACGGTCGTCGCGCGGGAGGTGAGCGCGCTGTCCCCGGTGGTGCTCACGGTCGGCAGCATCCATTCCGGTACGAACCCCAGCAACATCCCGGAGCGGGCCGAGATCCAGATCAACGTGCGGACGTACCGGGAGGACGTGCGGCGGCGCGTCAAGGACGCCGTCACCCGCATCGCCCGCGCGGAGAGCGCCGCATCCGACGCCCCTCGGCCGCCGGAGATCGACCACTTCGGCATGTTCCCGCCCACGGTCAACGACGAGGCGGCCACCGCGAAGGTCGCCGCCGCCTTCTCCGCCTGCTTCGACGGCCGGGCGGTGCCGCTCGACCTGCAGACGGCCAGCGAGGACTTCAGCGAGATCCCTGACGCGTTCGGGGTGCCGTACACGTACTGGGCGTTCGGCGGGGCGGATCCGGCCGCGTACGAGGCGGCGGCCGGACGCGACACGATCGCCGCCGACGTCCCCGGCAACCACAGCACCCGCTTCGCCCCGCCGATCCGCCCCACGTTGGACACCGGCGTGCAGGCGGCCGTGGTCGCGGCCCTCGCCTGGCTGGCTTCTGACCCGTCGACAAGCTGAACTGCCGAGAGCACCTGGACGTTTCTCGTCTTTCACCACAGAGTCCAGCAAAAACCAATTAGCCGACGGAAGCCGTGGACGGCGAGATCGGCCGCACCGCGGCCTCAGGCCAGTTCTGGATTCAACGCCCCTGAGGCCGCTCGTCGCCAGGCCAGGCGGCGGCCGGGCTGGGCAGCGGCCAGGCTGGCGAGGGGAGCGGCTATTGGCCGATCATGCCTGGTCATACCGGAAGTCGCGGGCAAGGTGCCCGATGGCGGACGCGGCTGGGAGCAGCTCGCAGGTCCTCGTGAAGGGCCATTTTCGCGCTAAATGAAAAGCCACATGTCCCGAAAAATCGGTAAATGTGGCTGCGCTCGCGACGCCCGCCTTATCGGGAAATGATTGTCGTTATTGCCGCGCACACGTACGCTGTCCCTGACCTTTCAAAGAAAGGACATCTGGTGCGCAAGGCCCTGATCCCGTTACTTGTCACCATCCTGGTGGTGTTCTCGGCCCAGCAACTCCTCACCCCCGTCCTCGCCCCGCTCTCCCGCGAGCTGCACCTGACCGAGACCCAGCTCGGGCTCGTCGTCACCGCCGCCGCCACGTCCCTGACCATCGCCAGCCCGCTGTGGGGGATGGCGCTGCGGCGGCTCGGCTTACGCCTGGTGCTGCTGTGCGGGCTCGGCCTGGCGACGGCGGGCATGACCGGGTTCGGGGTCGTCGCCGCGGCGGGGCTCGACGGCCACCTGTCCTCCCCCGTGCTGTTCGGCCTGCTGCTGGTGACCCGCAGCCTGATCTTCGGCGCGGGCCTGGCCGCGCTGCCGGTGGCCACGCTCGCCGTCGCCGCCGCGAGCACCACCACGCAGGCCGAGCGCACCCGCGCCACCGGGCTGATCGGCGCGGCGCAGGGGCTCTCCCTGGTGCTCGGCCCGGCCGGCGGCGGCGCGCTGGCCGTGGTCTCGCTCATGCTGCCGCTCTACCTGGCGCCTGTCGTGTGCCTGCTGCTCACGGTGTGGGTGCTGGTCACCGTACGGCCGCCGGCGGCGCCCGCTCCCCCGCCCGAGCAGCCGGTGGCGCGGCTGCGTCCGTGGGACGCGCGCATGTGGCCGCTGCTCGCGATCGGCTTCTGCCTCTACCTGTCGCTCGGCCTGGTGCAGGTGATCGTCGGCTTCCTGCTGGCCGACCGGCTCCACCTGGGGCCGCAGGAGACGGCGGGGGCGGTGGGCGTCACGCTGGTCGCGGCCGGGCTGGTGCTCGTGGCCGTGCAGGGCGCGCTCATCCCGGTGCTGCGCTGGCCGGTGCTGCGGCTGATGCGGGCCGGCGCGCCGCTCACGGCGGCGTCCTTCGCGCTGCTCGCCGCGGCGGACACGCTCTGGCTCACCGTCGCCGCGTTCGTGCTGCTGGGGCTGGGGCTCGGGCTGGCGGCGCCGGGCTTCACCGCCGCGCCGACCCTGGTGGCGGGGCCGGGCCAGCACGCCTCGGTGGCGGGGCTGGTCAACGCCACGATCGGCACCACGTTCATCGTCGGCCCGCTGCTCGGCACCGCCCTGTACGAGGTCGCCGCCGTCCTGCCGATCCTGACCGCGCTGGGCGCCGCGACGACGGCGCTCGCCCTGAGCTGGCTCTCCCCCGCCGTCCGCCAGGCCGTCCCCGTGACGCCCTAAGGGCAGGCGGGGCAGCCCGTCCCGGCCGCCAGCCTCGACACCGTCTCCTCGACCAGGGCGACCCGCTCGTCCGGCGGCCCGGCCGGCACGTCGATGAGGTGGTAGCCGAACTCCCGGTAGGTCTCCTCGTGGAGGCGTTCGAACTCCAGGGACTCCTCGAAGGTGATCCTGCGGGCGTCGGTCGGCTCGCAGAAGCCGAGGTTGCGGACGAAGAAGACGTGCCGGTCGTAGACCCCTTCCCGGGCCATCCGCTCGATCTCGGCGGTCAGGGCGGGCGGGACGGGATGGCCGACGTACATGGCGAGCGCGTGCGTGCAGACGGGCGACCGGTCGAAGAACCGCACGGCGACCCCGTCCAGGCCACCCGCGCCCGCGGCCGGGCCAGGGCCGCCACCCGAGCCCTCGGCCGGAGGCCCGCCTGAGCCCGCGTCCGCCTGCTCCTGTCTGCGGCGTTGCAGGTCGGCGACCTTGCCGACGAACGCCGGCCGGGTCCAGGGCTCGGCGTCGCCGCGAGCCTGCTCGGCCGCGATGACCGCGGTGGCCGCCTCCTCGACGGTGCCGTGGCCGCGCGCGGCCAGGCCACGCAGGATCGTGGTCTTCCCGGCCCCGGGGGTGCCGGTGAGAATGTAACGCATCGTCCTCGCATGATCGCAGGGGTGGGCGCGGCGGCCCACCCCGGGGTGTGCGGTCAGATCTCGTCCACGCTGCTCGGCTCGCGCCGGGACAGGTCGATGCCGAGCTCCTCCGCCGCGCGGAAGACGTCCTCGTCGGTGTCGCGCATCTCGATGGACATGCCGTCGCTGGAGAGCACCTCGACGTTGAGGCACAGCGACTGCATCTCCTTGATGAGCACCTTGAACGACTCGGGGATGCCCGGCTCGGGGATGTTCTCGCCCTTGACGATGGCCTCGTAGACCTTCACCCGGCCGAGAACGTCGTCGGACTTGATGGTCAGCAGCTCCTGCAGCGCGTACGCGGCGCCGTAGGCCTCCAGGGCCCACACCTCCATCTCGCCGAACCGCTGGCCGCCGAACTGGGCCTTACCGCCCAGCGGCTGCTGCGTGATCATCGAGTAGGGGCCGGTGGACCGCGCGTGGATCTTGTCGTCCACCAGGTGCAGCAGCTTCAGGATGTAGATGTAGCCCACCGCGATCGGGTAGGGGAACGGCTCGCCGGAACGCCCGTCGAACAGCTGCGCCTTACCGGTCGCCTGCACCATCCGGTCACCGTCGCGGTTGACCAGCGTGTTGCCGAGCAGCCCGATGATCTCCTGCTCGCTGGCGCCGTCGAAGACCGGCGTGGCGACCTTCGTCCACGGCTCGGCCCGCTCGACGCCCTTGTCGCGCAGCTGCTCGGTCCATGCCTCCTCGATGCCGGAGATGTCCCAGCCGCGGGCGGCGATCCACCCGAGGTGGGTCTCCAGGACCTGGCCGACGTTCATCCGGCCGGGCACGCCCAGCGGGTTGAGGATGATGTCGACCGGCGTGCCGTCCTCGAGGAACGGCATGTCCTCCACGGGCAGGATCTTGGAGATGACGCCCTTGTTGCCGTGCCGGCCGGCCAGCTTGTCGCCGTCGGTGATCTTCCGTTTCTGGGCCACGTAGACGCGGACCAGCTCGTTGACACCCGGAGGCAGCTCGTCACCCTCCTCGCGGGAGAACACGCGCACGCCGATGACCTTGCCCTGCTCGCCGTGCGGCACCTTCAGCGAGGTGTCGCGCACTTCGCGGGCCTTCTCACCGAAGATCGCGCGCAGCAGCCGCTCCTCCGGCGTCAGCTCGGTCTCACCCTTGGGCGTCACCTTCCCGACGAGGATGTCGCCCTGCACCACCTCGGCGCCGATGCGGATGATGCCGCGCTCGTCCAGATCGGCGAGGGCCTCCTCCGAGACGTTGGGGATGTCGCGGGTGATCTCCTCAGGGCCGAGCTTGGTGTCGCGGGCGTCCACCTCGAACTCCTCGATGTGGATCGAGGAGAGCACGTCGTCCTGCACCAGCCGCTGCGACAGGATGATCGCGTCCTCGTAGTTGTGGCCCTCCCACGGCATGAACGCCACCAGCAGGTTCTTGCCCAGCGCCAGCTCGCCCTCGTCGGTGCAGGGCCCGTCGGCGATCACCTGGCCCGCCTCCACCCGCTGGCCCTCGGCGACGATGGGCTTCTGGTTGAAGCTGGTGCCCTGGTTGGAGTGCTTGAACTTGGCGACCCGGTACGTGACGTGGGTGCCGTCGTCGTTGGCCACGGTCACGTAGTCGGCGCACACCTCCTCCACCACGCCGGCGGAGGCGGCGAGGATGACGTCGCCGGTGTCGGTGGCGGCGCGGTATTCCATGCCGGTGCCGACCAGCGGCGCCTCGCTCCTGATCAGCGGCACGGCCTGGCGCTGCATGTTCGCGCCCATGAGGGCCCTGTTGGCGTCGTCGTGCTCCAGGAACGGGATCATCGCGGTGGCCACCGACGTCATCTGGCGCGGCGAGACGTCGATGTAGTCGACCTCGTCCGCCCTGGCCAGCTCGAACTCGCCGCCCTTGCGCCGCACCGACACGTACCGCTCGGCGAAACCGCCGTCCTCGGTGAGCGCCGTGTTGGCCTGGGCGATGACGAAACGGTCTTCCTCGTCGGCGGTGAGGTAGTCGACCTGGTCGGTCACCCGGCCGTCGACGACCTTGCGGTAGGGCGTCTCGACGAAGCCGAACGGGTTGATCCTGGCGTAGCAGGCGAGGTAGCCGATGAGGCCGATGTTGGGCCCTTCGGGGGTCTCGATCGGGCACATCCGGCCGTAGTGGGACGGGTGCACGTCACGGACCTCGAACCCGGCCCGCTCCCGCGACAGACCACCGGGGCCCAGCGCGGACAGGCGGCGCCGGTGGGTCAGCCCGGACAGCGGGTTGATCTGGTCCATGAACCCCGACAGCTGCGAGGTGCCGAAGAACTCCTTGAGCGCCGCCACCAGCGGCCGGATGTTGATCAACGTCTGGGGCGTGATGGCCTCGACGTCCTGCGTGGTCATGCGCTCGCGGACGACGCGCTCCATGCGGGCCAGCCCGAGCCGGACCTGGTTCTGGATGAGCTCGCCGACGCTGCGCAGGCGGCGGTTGCCGAAGTGGTCGATGTCGTCGGTCTCGACCACCACGTCGCCCCGCGCCCCCGGCATCGACTCCTCCCCCGCGTGCAGGCGGAGCAGGTAGTCGATCATCGCGGCGATGTCGTCGACGGTGAGCGCGCCGTGGGTGATGTCGGCCTCGACGCCCAGCTTCTTGTTGATCTTGTAGCGGCCGACCTTCGCGAGGTCGTAGCGCTTGGGGTTGAAGTAGAGGTTCTCCAGCAGGGTCTGCGCCGACTCCTTGGTCGGCGGCTCACCGGGCCGCAGCTTGCGGTAGATGTCGAGCAGGGCGTCGTCCTGGCCGGCCGTGTGGTCCTTCTCCAGGGTGGCCCGCATCGACTCGTACCGGCCGAAACGCTCCAGGATCTGCTCGGTCGTCCAGCCGAGCGCCTTGAGCAGCACCGTGGCGGGCTGCTTGCGCTTGCGGTCGACGCGTACGGCGACGTTGTCGCGCTTGTCGATCTCGAACTCCAGCCAGGCGCCCCGCGACGGGATGACCCGGCAGCCGAACAGGTCCTTGTCGGAGGTCTTGTCGATGCTGCGCTCGAAGTAGACGCCCGGCGAGCGCACGAGCTGCGACGACACGACGCGCTCCGTGCCGTTGACGATGAACGTGCCCTTGGGCGTCATGAGCGGGAAGTCGCCCATGAACACCGTCTGGCTCTTGATCTCACCGGTGGCGTTGTTGATGAACTCGGCGGTGACGAACATCGGGGCGGAGAAGGTCATGTCCTTCTCCTTGCACTCGTCCACGGAGTGCTTGGGCGGCTCGAAGCGGTGGTCGCGGAACGACAGCGACATGGTCCCCGAGAAGTCCTCGATGGGGCTGATCTCGTCGAAGATCTCCTGCAGGCCCGACTGGGCGGGGACGTCGGTGCGCCCGGCCTGACGGGCCGCCTCGACACGGGCGCTCCACCGCTCGTTGCCGACCAGCCAGTCGTAGGACTCGGTCTGCAGGGCGAGCAGATGGGGGACTTCGAGAGGCTCCTGGATGCGGGCGAAGGAGACGCGGCGGGGCGAACCGGTGGGCAGGGCGGAGGTGCGCGAGGCTGCCAAGTGAGGTCCTTCCGAAGGGCACGGATGGGTAGGAGCTCCACGCATGCCAAACGCCCCGTCGATCGCGAGGGCGAAAGCGGGACGTCACGGCAGCGTGAGGAAAGCAGCGTAACGCAAAAGGGAAACGGCTGTCCACCACTAGTGATGGTGTCAACCCTCCGTGCCGCTTTCACTATGTCATGGCGGGGTCGGCCCGTCAACCGGCGGCGGCGTTCGTGTCGCGTGTCCCCTCCGGCCCGCGCTCCGGCCCGCGCTCCGGCCCGCCCTGAGGAGGCGGGCCGGAGGGGCCGAGGTCAGGCGCAGGTGTAGCCGGACGGGAGTGCGGTGTCGCCGGACGGGCGGTTCACCTGGAAGCCGGCGCTGCCGGTGGAGGCGCCGGGAGCCAGGGCGCCGTTGTGTGCGACGTTCCTGATGGTGACGGTCTGACCGCTGACGGTCGTGGTGCCGTTCCAGGAGCCGGCGAGCTGGTGCCCGGCGGGCAGGGTGAAGGTGACCGTCCAGCCGTTCATCGCCGAGGTGCCGGTGTTGGTGATGGTGAGGGGCTGGATGACGTACCCGGTGCTCCACTGCGTCTGTACGGTCGGGACCGCCGTGCAGCCACCGCCCCCCGAGCCCGGCTGGGTGGTGACCTGCACGGTGCCGGAGACCGGCGAGGTGTTGCCGGCCGCGTCCCGGGCCCTGACCTGGTAGCGGTAGGTGGTGGCGGGGGTCAGTCCCGTGTCGGCGTACGAGGGGGTGGCCGAGGTGCCGACCTGCGCGAACGTGCCGCCGCTCGCGCCCGTCGCGCGCAGGACGTCGTAGCCGGTCACGCCCGTGTCGTCGGTGGCCGCCGTCCAGCTGAGCGAGGTCCCGGTGGACGTGGTGCCCGACGCCACGAGACCGGCCGGGGCGGTGGGCGGGGTGGTGTCGTCGCCGCCATCGCCGCCGTCGCCGAGCGTGGGCGTCTGCCAGTCGCGCCACTCGGCCAGGTTGCCGCTCTTGTTGGCGGCGATCCGCATGGAGCCGGTGTAGCTGCCGGCGTTGAGCAGGAACTTCTGGATGTTCTGCTGCAGCGGCGTACGCCACTCCGACCGGCTGGCGCAGTGGGTGCCGTCCTGGACGGCCGACCAGTACGTGATGTTGCCCCCGGCCCCGAGCGCCTTGTAGATCTCGGCGCCGCCGAGCGCGGCCACGCTCGCGGACCTGGCGGCGAGCCAGTCGATGTGCGGGTTGTCCATGATGAACAGCCCGCGCGGCGCGATCATGCCGACCACCGAGTGGGTGTCGACGGGCAGCCGTGTGGGGCTGCCGGTGAACGAGCTGAACGCGTCCCCGAGCCACGGCTGCTCGGAGTAGGCGCTGCTCAGCGGCTGGGCGCCGCTCTCGCCCTGGATGGCGCGGAAGGCGGCCACACCGCCGCTGCCCGACTCGATCGGCATGGTGAGCGCGATGCGCTGGTCGAACGCGCCGACGACGAACGCGCCCTTGCCGTAGCGCGAGCAGCCTGTGACGCCGGTCGCGTCGGACCGCAGGATGCCGCCGCCTGACTGTTCGAGCACGTCGATGATGCGGCTCACGCCCCAGGCCCAGGCGGCGAGTATGCCGGTGGAGCTGTTGGCGCCGTAGATCGTGTAGAAGGCGCCCTGTTTGTTGTTGCGCGGGGTGCCCTCCCTGCCGACGGCGAGGGGGTCATAGGTGATGACGGCCGCGCCCGCGGCCTTGATCGCGGCGGTGTCGGCGCCGAACCCGCCGAGCACGACGACGGCGGGGAAGGGGCCCGTGCCGCTCGGCAGGTCCACGCCCGCGGAGAAGGAGGCGTTCCTGCCGTTGTGCGAGACGTTGACGGTGATGCCGGTCCGTGACACCGTGCCCGTCACGCTGGACGGCTTGGCCGGCTTCTCGCCGTAGACGAACTTCTCCGCCAGCCTCTTGATCTCCTCGCGGCGGCAGCGCCAGTCGGACTTGGTGGTGATGCGGGTGCCGTTCAGCTTGGTGAAGGGGTCGGGCAGCCGGGAGACGGTGGGTAAGGAGCCCGCGTCGGGCAGGCCGGGGACCTGGCAGTCGGCGCCCTCGTTCTCGGCTCCGTCGGCCGCCACGGCCGGTGCGGGCGTCGCCGCCACCGCTCCCGCGGCGGCGAGCGTGGCCGCCAGCGCCAGCGCGACCATCCTGAAGCCGATCGTGGAGCGGGCCAAGCTGGTGATCACTGGAGGGCTCCCTTCCGGGTGGGGTGTTGGCGATCAGTGTGCGAACGCCGCCGAAATGTGTCAATCACCACCCGAAAAGTTTCGGCGTCAACGCCTTCCTCCGCTGCCCTGACCTGCCTATCTGTCGCTCCCGATACCGAAATTATCGGAAATTAGGTGAAACTAAGGAGCGTCAGTGACGGATTGCGGATCCACCAGCCGGCTGGGCTTCAGGCAGCGCATGGGCAGCCGCTCCCCGGAGGGCCCTCCCCGGCCGTGCCCGTCGCCGGGGCGGCTCTCCGCCGGCTTGGCCAGCGGGAGGCGGAGCACGAACCTGGCGCCCGCCGGCGAGTCCTCGACCCGGAGGCTGCCGTGGTGGGTGTGCGCGATGTCGCGGGAGATGGCGAGGCCGAGCCCGCTTCCGCCGGGATCGCGGCGGCGGCCGTCGTCCAGGCGGACGAAGCGTTCGAAGATGCGCTCGCGGTGCGCGGGAGGGACGCCGGGGCCGTCGTCGGTGACCGCGAGCACGGCCTGGCCGTCCCCCACGGTCAGGGTCACGTCCACCCCGGAGCCGGCGTGGCGCTGCGCGTTGGCCAGGAGGTTGTTGAGCACCCTGGCGAGTTGCACGCGGGACCCGCGGACGACGACCTCTTGCTGCGCCTCGACCGCGATGGGCACGCGGCGGGGCAGGTTGGCGACCTCGGCGCGGATCAGGTCGGCGAGATCGACGGACTCAGGCGGTGCGGGGTCGCCCTGGCGCAGGCGGGCCAGCTGCAGCAGGTCGTCCACGATGGCCTCGAGCCGGTCGGTGGAGGCGAGCGCGTTGCGGATCGTCTCGTGCGGGTCGATGTCGCCGGGATAGTGGACCGCCTCCTCCAGTTGGGTGCGCAGCCCCGCGATGGGGGTGCGCAGCTCGTGGGAGGTGGTGGAGGCGAAGCGGCGCTGCTGCTCGACGGCGTCCTCCAGGCGGGCGAGCGTCTGGTTGGCCGTGGTGGCGAGCTGGGCGATCTCGTCGTCCCCATGCGGTACGGGCACCCGCAGGCTCAGGTCGCTCACCGTGATCTCGGAGATGCGCGACCTGATCGCCGCGACGGGCCGCAGGGTGCGCCCGACCAGCGTCCAGGTCCGGTACGCCGTCATGCCCACCAGGAACGCGATCGCGCTCCCGATGGCCAGCTCCAGGCCGCCTCCCGAGATCAGCTCGGCCTCGGGCCTGGCGGCGTAGACGACTCCGGCGTCGGCCTCGGGGGTCAGCCTGATGGCCATCAACGCCAGGCAGTTGCCCTCCGGCCGGCATTCGACGGAGTGCTGAAACCTGTCGTCGGGCGGCGGCCGCTTCCAGCTGAGCGGGACGGTCGAGGACGCCTGCTTGCTGGCGTCCACCACGCGGTGGCGGGCGTCGACGACCTGGATGAGCTCGACGGGGGCGTACGCGGGGATGGGGCGCGGCAGCACACCGCCGCGCGCCGTCGCGCTCCACTGGCTGGCCACCCGTTCGACCTGCTCGAACGCGGTGGTCTGCAGCTGGTTGCGGACCACGAGATCCAGCGTCGCGCCGAGCGCGCCGAGGATGATGAGGGAGAACACGGCGGCGGCCACCGTGTACCTGGCCCGGATGGAGTTCTTCCACGACCTGGTCATAGCCACAGTGTCATAATTATCCCTTTTCAAACACAATACACGTTATGTCCGTTTTATACGCTGGGCGTATGGACGTGCAGCTACGCCAGCTCCGCGCCTTCGTCGCGGTCGTCGACGAGGGCACCTTCACCGACGCGGCGATCCTGCTCGGCGTCTCGCAGGCCGCGGTCTCTCGTTCCGTCGCAGGACTGGAGGCCACGCTCGGCACCCGCCTGCTGGATCGCTCGAACCAGCGCGTCACGCTCACGGGCGCCGGCGGCCGGATCGTCACCCGCGCCAGACGCGTGCTCGACGAGGTCGACCGCCTCGAACGCATCGCCCAGGAGGCACGCCCCGAGCTGCGCGTAGGCTACGCCTACGCCGCCCTGGGCAAGCACACCCGGCACCTGATGAAGGCGTGGGCCGTCGCCCACCCGGCGGTGCCGCTGATGTTCGTGCAGTCCAACACGCCGACGGCGGGGCTCAGCGAAGGTATCGCGGACATCGCCATCATCCGCCGCGCGCTCGTCGACGAGCGGTTCGACATGGCCTCGGTGGGCTGCGAGGCCCGCTACGCCGCCGTGGACACCGAGCATCCGCTCGCCAGGCGCCGCTCCGTACGGCTGGAGCAGCTCGCCCGCTACACCGTCGCGATCGACAAGCGCAGCGGCACCACCACGCCCGAGCTGTGGCCGGCCACCACGCGCCCGCGGACCAGGACCGTGGACGGCGTGGACGAGTGGCTGACGATCATCGCCGGCGGCCAGGCCATCGGCGTCACGGCGGAGGCCACCGCCAACCAGAACCCGCGCCCGGGAGTCGCTTACCGGCTGGTCACCGACGCACCCCGCATCGACGTGCGGCTGGCCTGGTGGAAGGACGACCCGCCACCATGCCTCGACACGCTGCTGGCGATGATCCGCGAGCTGTACACCGCCGCGCCGCCCGGCCTGCCCCGGCAGCGGGTGCCCATGGTCGTCCAGTCGCGAGCGCGCGGACGTCACTAGCGTCACGGAAGGAGACCGGAGATGATCTCGGCCGTCGTCATGCCGGGGCCTGGCGCCCCGCTGGAGCCGCGCGCGTACGAGCGGCCCGACCTGGAGCCGGGGGCGGTGCTGCTCAGGACGCTCGGCAGCGAGGTGTGCGGCACCGACGTGCACCTGTGGGAAGGGCGGCTGGCCGGCGTGCCGTACCCGATCATCCCCGGGCACATCTCCGTGGGCAAGGTGGCGGAGCTGGGACCCGGGGCTCCGGCGCGCGACATCTGGGGCGAGCCGCTGGAGATCGGCCAGACGGTCACCTTCCACGACGTGCACGGCACCTGCGGCCAGTGCTGGTACTGCACGGTCGCGCACGCCACCACCCGCTGCCCCGAGCGCAAGGTCTACGGGGTGACGATGCCCGCCGACGAGGGCCTGTTCGGCGGCTGGGCCGAGTACGTCCACCTCAAGCCCGGCGTGCACGTGGTGGCCCTGCCGCCCGACCTCGACTGGCGGGCCTTCCTGGCGGGCGGCTGCGGCCTGCCGACCGCGCTGCACGCGGCCACGCTCGGCGAGATCGCGTTCGGCGACACCGTGATCGTGCAGGGCACCGGGCCGGTCGGGCTGTGCGCGATGGCGCTGGCGCAGCTGCGCGGAGCCGGGCAGGTGATCGCGATCGGCGGCTCGCGGGTGCGGCTGCAGGCGGCCGGCCGGCTCGGCGCCGACCTCGTGCTCGACATCGACGCCATGACGCCGGACGAGCGCCTGGAGACGGTCAGGGACGTGACGGGCGGCCGGGGCGCCGACGTGACCATCGAGGCGACCGGCGTGCCGGCGGCGGTGCCCGAGGGCATGCGCCTGACCCGCGACGCCGGCCGGTACGTCGTGGCAGGCCAGTACACCGACACCGGCGACGCCACGTTCAACCCGCACCGCGACCTCAACCGCCGCCACCTGGACGTGCGCGGCTGCTGGGGCAGTGACGCGGGACACCTCTGGCGCGGCGTCCAGGTGCTGGCCCGCTACCAGCGCCTGTTCCCGTGGGCGAGCCTGGTCAGCGGCGAGTACGACCTGCGCGACGCGCAGCGCGCCTTGGAGGACGTGGCCGCGCAGCGGGTGGTCAAAGCGCTGATCGTCCCCCGGGCGGGGCGGCCGTAGACTGCCGGGCGTGAACATCTGCGTCTTCTGCTCCGCCGCCGACCTCGACGACCGCTACACCGTGCCCGCCCGCGAGTTCGCCGGCCTGCTCGGCAAGGGCGGCCACACGCTGGTGTGGGGCGGCTCCGACTCCGGGCTGATGAAGGTGGTGGCCGACGGCGTGCAGGAGGCGGGCGGCCGGCTGGTGGGCGTCTCGGTGGAGTTCCTCGCCCATCTGGCGCGGCCCGGCGCCGACGAGATGGTGGTCACCCGCGACCTGGCCGAGCGCAAGGCGCAGCTGCTGGCCCGCGCCGACGCCTTCGTCATCATGGTGGGCGGCAGCGGCACGCTCGACGAGGCCACCGAGATCCTTGAGCTGAAGAAGCACGGCCTGCACACCAAGCCCGTGGTGCTGCTCAACACGGCCGGCTTCTACGACGGGCTCAGGGAGCAGTTCCAGCGCATGGAGGCCGAGGGCTTCCTGCCCGTGCCGCTCACCGAGCTGGTGTTCTTCGCCGAGGAGGGCGTCGGGGCGCTGGCGTACCTGGAGGAACAGGCCGGGACCCGCTAGACCACCCCGGCCTCCGAGCACGTCCGCCTCTGCGACCATGACGTTCATGTCCTTATCGTCCCTGGTCTCCGCCGCCGATTACCGTCCCGACGAGCCGCTCGTGGTAGGCGTCGCGCGGCGTGACGCGCCGCCCGTCCTCCTGGCCCAGGGGACGACCGCCGCCGGCGATCCGGTCACCACCACGACCCTCGTCTACGCCGCGTCCCTGTCCAAGCAGCTGACCGCCGCGTGCGCGGCGCTGCTGGTCGAGGACGGTGTGCTGGACGTGGACGCGCCGCTGTCGCGCTGGCTGCCCGAGTTGCCCGCGTGGGCGTCCGACGTGCGGCTTCGGCACCTCGTCCACCACACGGCGGGGCTGCCTGACGACCGCGACATCGACGCCGGCCACACCACGGCGGGGGTCCTCCGGGCGCTTGCCCACTTCCCTTCTCTGCCCCGCCGCCCCGGCACCGCGTACGCGTACTCCAACGCCGGGTACGTGTGCCTGGCCGTCGCGGTGGAGCGTTGTGCCGGGCGACCGCTGCCCGCTTTCGCCCGTGAGCGGCTGTTCGCGCCGCTGCGCATGACGCGTACCCGCTACTGGCCCGGCCCCTCTCCCGCGCCGGACGGGCCAGGGAGCGTCGCGCCGGTCGCCGGTCCCGCGCCACTCTCCCTCGGCGACGGCGGGGTGTGGACCACGCTCACCGACCTCCTGTGCTGGGGCCAGGCGCTCAACGCCGACGAGCCAGGCATAGCGCGGCTCGTCCAGACACCGGGGCGGCTCGACGACGGCACGCCGCTCGACTACGCCTGGGGCGTCGGCGTACGCGAACACGCGGGCCACCGCGTCTACCGGCACGGCGGCGGCTGGCCGGGGCTGCGCGCCCTGCACGCCCGTGTGCCCGCGCCCGGCCTGACGCTGGCCCTCGTCGCCCTCGACGACCGCACCGAACGCCGGGTCACGCTGATGGACGGCCTGCTGGACGCCTACCTCAGCTCGCCCTCCAGCAGCCCCATCATCAGGTAGTCGTAGCGCTTCCCCCTCGACCGGAACGCCTCACGCCGCCGCCCCTCCTCCACGAACCCGACCTTCCGGTACGCCCGCACCGCCGCGGCGTTGTCCGCCACCACCCACAGCATCAGCCGGTGCAGGCCCATCTCCTCGAAGGCGTACCGGCTGATCACCCGCACGGCGTCGGTGCCGTAGCCGCCGCCCCTGAAGTCGCGCTCGCCGATGGCGACGCTCTGCAGGACGGCCTCCCCGTGCACGAAGTCGGTGTCGCCGAGCACGACGTACCCGATGAACGTCTGCTCCTGGAGGGTCTCGATGCCGAGCTGCATCAGCTCGTACGTGTTGCGCGGCCGGTTCTGCCCCTTCTCCATGTTCTGGGCCAGCGAGATCGGCGGATCGCTGCCCATCCACCTGCCGACCTCGGGATCGTGGTACCACCGCCACAGCGCCTCGCTGTCGGCGGGCTCGAGCGCCCGCAGCCTGACGAGCTCACCGGTGAGCATCGCCACCCCCTCCTGTTCGAAAACGCCAGGTCTACCAACCAGCCAGGGAGGAGGACAACGCATTTTCTTGTGAGACGAACCCGTGCCCGCCGCTCTCACTTCGACTAAGCGGAATGTCATCGTCCACTAGTGTTCGAATCAGCAGGACGAAACACGAAGGAGATGCGTTCCGTGAAAGCAGTCGTGATCCAGGAGTTCGGCGCGCCCGAGGGCATGGCGGTCGTCGAGCTGCCCGACCCGAGCCCCGGCCGGGGAGAGGTGCTGGTCGAGATCGAGGCGACCGGGGTCGCCGGCGCCGACGTCTTCATCCGCAAGGGCGCCCCCGGCTTCGAGAAGGGTCACATCCCCGGCGGCGAGATCGCGGGCACCGTGACCGCGGCAGGGCCCGGCGCCGAAGCGTCCTGGGTGGGGCGGCGCGTATGGGCGTTCACCGGGGTGGGCGGCGGCTACGTCGAGCGGGCCGCCGTCCCGGTCACGGCGCTGCACGCCCTGCCCGGCGACCTGTCGGCCGTGGACGCCGTGGCGCTCGGCAACGCCGGCGTGGTGGCCCACTTCGGCCTGCGGCACGCCCGTTTCGAGCCCGGCGAGTCGGTGCTGGTGCGCGGCGCGGCGGGCAGCCTCGGCATCATGACGGTGCAGCTAGCCGCGCAGGCCGGCGCGAGCGCGGTGGCGGTCACGACGTCGTCGCCGGAACGCGGCGAGCGCCTGCGCCGGCTGGGCGCGACGCACGTGCTCGACCGCTCGGGCGAGGGGGACGGTCCCGCGGGCTTCGACGTCGTCATCGACGTCGCCGCCGGCCCCGGTCTGCCCGCGTTCTTCGCCAGGCTCAACCCCAACGGACGCATGGTGGCGGTCGGCGCGGTGGCGGGCATGCCGCCGGCGGACTTCGGCATGGAGATGTTCGCGGCGTTCCAGCGGTCGCTGTCGTTCGCCACCTTCAGCGCGAACACGGTGCCGGAGGCCGACCGGCTCCGCCTGACCGGCGAGCAGTTCGCCGCCGCGAGCCGCGGCGAGCTGACCCCCGTGGTGCACGAGCGGCTGCCCCTGGAGGAGGCGGTACGCGCGCACCGCGCGATGGACGCGGGCGAGGTGTTCGGCCGGATCGTGCTCACGCCCGCGAAGAGCTGACTCTTCACCGAAGATTTCTCCGGGTTCCTGTCACAGGGGCGCGTCCCACCCTGTCTTAGCTGGCGACCGGACGGCATGAGGAGCCGCCGGCAGGACGAAAGGGAACCGCATGAAGATCGTCGTCATCGGCGGAACGGGCCTGATCGGCTCGAAGCTCGTGGCCAAGCTGCGCGAGCACGGCCACGAAGCCGTGGCGGCCTCGCCGAACACCGGCGTCAACACCCTCACCGGAGAGGGGCTGGCCGAGGTGCTGCGCGGGGCTCAGGTGGTCGTGGACGTGTCGAACTCGCCGTCGTTCGAGCCCGCCGCCGTGCTGGCCTTCTTCGAGACCTCCACCCGTAACCTGCTCGCCGCCGAGGCGGAGGCGGGCGTCGGGCACCACGTGGCGGTCTCGATCGTCGGCACGGAGCGGCTGCCGGACAACGGCTACTTCCGCGCCAAGATCGCTCAGGAGCAGCTCATCGAGAAGTCGGGCATCCCGTTCTCGCTGGTGCACGCGACGCAGTTCTTCGAGTTCACGAAGGGCATCGCGGACGAGGCCACCCGCGACGACGGCCGCGCCCACATCGCGCCCGTGCAGTTCCAGCCCATGGCGGGCGACGACGTCGCGGCGGCCGTCGGCAGGACCGCCGTCGGGGCGCCGGTCAACGGGCGGATCGAGATCGCCGGGCCCGACCGGTACCGGATGGACGAGTTCTTCCGCCAAGCGCTGGCCGGGATGGGCGACACCCGCGAGGTGGTCACCGACCCGCACGCCCGCTACTTCGGCAGCGAACTGGAGGAGCTCTCGCTGGTCCCGCTCGGCGAGGCGGCGCTCGGCGAGATCCACTACCGCGACTGGGCCGCCCGCTAGGCCGGGGAGGAAAAAGCGATGAACGGCCAGGACGGCGAGGGCGAGTTCCTGTACGAGCTGCACGCCGAGGTCGACCTCGAGCTGATCGAGGTCGCGGCGAGCCATCCCGAGCAGGAGGAACGCCTGCCGATCGAGGAGTGGCTGTTCGACCCCGCGGACGCCGAGCGCGCGGCAGTCGGCCTGCGCGGCGTCCGCGACGCGGTCGAGGTCCTGGAGGACCTCCTCCTTCAGGACGAGTCCCCGGACGACGCCACCTGACCGTCAGGTGCCGCGGCGCCAGGCCGGCCCGGGGGCGGGCGCGAGCCTGCCCGGCGGTCACGGCGCGTGTCAGGAAACGGTACCTCTGGCTGTACCACCATTGGGGCGTACGCGGGAACGACGGGAGAGGGTCCCCGCTGGTGTGCTTGTCCTGTCCGTCAAGCACACCTCCCCAAGGGATTTCACAGACATGGCTGTCGACAGCACCCCCGGTCTCCAGGCCCCGCCGCGCCAGGGCGGGCTGGGCGGGCTCATCCGCCGCTACCCGCTGACCGGCTACTTCGTCCTGGCCAACCTGCTGAGCTGGGTCGCATGGCTGCCGTACGCGCTCTCCAACCAGGGCATGGGCGTCTGGGACTTCGACTTCCCCGCCCTGCTCGGCACGACCCAGCTCGCCGGAGTGCTGCCCGGCGCCTACCTCGGCCCGATCTTCTCCGCCTACCTGGTGACCCGGCTGACCGAGGGCAAGGAGGGCGTGCGCCGCTGGATCGGCCGCATGACGAAGTGGCGGGTGCACTGGGGCTGGTACGCGGGCGCCGCCCTGGGCGTGCCCGCCGCCCTCATCGTCGCCTCCCTGGCCGTCTCCGACGGCGCCGCGCAGGTGCCGCCCATGGTGCTGCTCGTCGCGTACATCCCGGGCCTGCTGCTCCAGATGATCACCACGGGTCTGGCCGAGGAGCCCGGCTGGCGTGACTTCGCGCTGGCCCGCATGCAGCGCAGGTACGGCCCGCTGCGCGCCACCGCCGTCCTCGGCCCGCTGTGGGGCGTGTGGCACCTGCCCCTCTACCTCACCGAGTGGGGCGGCTACCCGGACGTCACCTGGCAGCGGATCGGCATCTTCGTCATCTTCGCCAGCGCCTTCAGCTTCGTCATCACCTGGGTGTTCAACCGCAGCGGCCAGAGCCTGCCCCTGGTGATCGTGCTGCACGTCAGCGCCAACAACTTCATGTCGATCATCTACTCCGACATGTTCCCCTCGATCACCGACCCCGACAGCGCGAGCATGGTCACCCTGCTCGCCGGTCTGGGCGGGGCCCTGGTGGTGCTGATCGCCACGCGCGGCAAGCTCGGCTACCGCCCGGAGGCCGAACAGCAGCACTGAGATCGCAGCACCGCCGGGCGGGCGCGGCAGCCGGATGGGGCTGCCGCGCCCGCCCGCGTACGCTGCGATCATGGTGACGCACGAGCGGGAGATCACGACGGCCGTCGACCTGTGCCTGCCGGACGGGCGGCTCGACCCCCACGCGGTCGGCTGGACGCGCCGCCCGCTGCACCGCGCCAACCTGCGCGGCTGGGGCAGGACCAAGCGCTGGGAGTACTGGGGAGTGGTCACCCCCTCGCACGTGATCGGCCTGGTGGTGTCCTCGCTCGACTACGCGGGCGTGCACGGCCTGTACGTGCTCGACCGCGCGACCGGCGAGGAGCACGCCAAGGACGTGGTGGCGCCGCTCGCGCGCGGGACGGTCCTGCCGGAGCGCAGCGGCACGGGCCGGGTGTCGGCCCGCGCGGCCGGGCTGGCCGTCGACCTGGCGCAGGAGCCGGGCGGCAGCACGATCAGGGCGGTGACCGCGCAGGCCGAGGTGGAGCTGGAGGTGCCGCTGCCCGAGGGGCACGAGTCGCTGGGCGTGGTGGTGCCGTGGGGGCCGCGGCGTTTCCAGTACACGGTCAAGGACGTCGGCCGTCCCGTACGCGGCCGGCTCAGGCTCGGCGCGGCCACGTACGAGATCGGCGGGAGCGAGGCGTTCGCGGTGCTCGACCACGGGCGGGGGCGCTGGCCGTACCGCGCGGTGTGGAACTGGGCGGCGGGCAGCGCGCCCGGACGGGCGATCCAGCTCGGCGGCAAGTGGACCGACGGCACCGGGATGACGGAGAACGCCCTGTTCGTGGACGGGAGACTGCACAAGATCGGCGAGGAGCTCGCCTGGCACTACGACCGCGGCGACTGGACGAAGCCGTGGCGCATCACCGGAGAACGGGTGCAGGCGGTGCTCACGCCGTTCCACGAGCGGGTCGCCCGCACGGAGCTGGGCGTGGTGGGGTCGGAGACGCACCAGTGCTTCGGGCACTTCAGCGGCCGGGCGCGGGCCGACGACGGCGCCTGGGTCGATCTCGGCGGCCTGACCGGCTGGGCGGAGGAGGCCCGCCAGCGCTGGTGAGTCAGGGGTTGCGGCGGGCGATGGCGGTGTTGAGCGCGGTGGCGAAGACCGTCCATCCCGCGTACGGCAGCAGGGCCAGCGCGGCGCGCCGGTCGGCCGGCCAGGTCCGGCGGATGAGCAGCGCGTTGGAGGCGTTGAGCACGAGGATCTCGGCGAGCGCCAGCTTCGGGGTGCGGGTACGGAAGAACAGCGCCGGCCAGGCCGCGTTGAGCAGCAGGTTCGCGGTCAGCGCCCGCTTGAACGCCTGGCTGCGCTCGGGGCCGGTCTGGGAGACGGCACGGGCGCCCGCGTACGTGATGAGTCCGTACACCGGGGTCCAGACCAGCGGGAACGCCTGGGGCGGCGGCTGCCACGACGGCTTCTTCAGCCGTTGGTACCAGGTGGAGCGCGGGTCGGTGCCAAGCGAGCCGGCGACGGCGGTCGCCGTCACCGCGAGTGCGGTCTTCAGGAGGACTTTGCCTTTCATGGCGTTGCCCCTGCCCCGCCGGCGCCCTTCGACGCGCGCCGTCGAGGCTGGGCCCCGGGCCCGGCCGGCGTCAACCGGCCCGGGGCGAGGGCGGGGTCCGGCCGGGGGTCGCCATTCCCACCGGCCAGGCCGTGGCCCGGCGGCCCTCTTCTTTCAGGGCCGCGCGTCCGGGCGAAGACAGCTGATCAACGCTGGACGATCTCCACGATAGGCAGGCGTTCGTCGCCCCGGCCACCGAATATTCGCGGGCGTCATTCGCCGGCGCCGGCGCGGCTCTCCGGCGTCTCCACGCGGAAGCGCGGCAGCGACTCGGGGAAGTTCTCCCTGACGTAGTTGACGAGGAACTCGCGCACGTCGCACTTGAGGTCCCACGACGACGGCGAGTCGGCGGCGCTCATCAGGGCCCGCAGCTCGACCAGTCCGTTCGGCAGCACCTCGGTGACCTGGAGCGTCCAGTCCTTCTGGTCCCACAGCGGGTTCTCCTGGAGGAAGGCGTAGAGGGCCTCACGCAGCTTGGGCACCGGCACCGACCAGTCCACCCGCAGGTACACCACGGCGAGCACGCGGCTGCCGTGGCGGGTCCAGTTCTCGAACGGGTTCTGGGTGAAGTACGAGACCGGCAGCACCAGGCGGCGCTCGTCCCAGAGCCTGAGCACGACGTACGTCAGCGTCAGCTCCTCGATGCGCCCCCACTCCTTCTGCACCACGACCACGTCGTCCAGCCGCAGCGCGTCGCTGAAGGCGAGCTGCAGCCCGGCCAGCACGTTGCCGATGGTGGACTGGGCGGCGATGCCGACGACGGCGCCCGCGATGCCGGCCGAGGCGAGCAGCCCGGCGCCGAGCGCCCGCACCTGGGGGAAGGAGAAGAGCATCGCGCCGAGGGCGATGACGATGACGACGGCGGCGGCGATGCGGCGCACCAGCCCGATCTGCGTCATGATGCGCCGGGCCCGCCGGTTGCGCTCGCCCTCGACCTGCACGAGCCGGTCGAGGATGACGTCGGTCAGCGCGTACGCGGCCTGCACGATGAGCCAGGTGACCACGGCGATGGTGACGAGGCCGAGCGCCTGTTGCACGGTCGCGCCGAGGGCCCGCTCGGAGGGCGAGTCGCCGAACATGCCGGGCCCGAACACGAGGTTGAACGCGACGATCGCGGCCGTCAGGAAGGCGGGCCACGTGCAGTGCTCCACGAGGTGCTGGGCCAGTGCCCACTTGCGGCCGGCCCTGTTGAGCAGGCGCCGGGCCACTTCCACCAGGAGGATCGAGCCGACCACCGAGATCAAAAGGATCGGCCAGTCCGCTGGAGACTGCACGTTTCTTGCCCCCTATGTCTTAGAACGTCTCGTCAAAACTCACATTGCCCTCAACCGCCACCTGGTACGCAGAGACACGCCGTTCGAAGAAGTTGGCCAGCTCCTGCACGTCCTGCAGCTCCATGAACGCGAAGGGGTTGGCCGAGCCGTACCTGCGGGGCAGGCCGAGCCGGGCGAGCCGCTGGTCGGCGACGTACTCAAGATATTGGCGCATCTGGCTCACGCTCATGCCTGGCATGCCGTCGCCGCACAGGTCGGCGGCGAAGGCCAGCTCGGCGGCCACGGCCTCCTCCAGCATCTCGGTGACCTGCTTGCCCAGCTCGTCGTCGAACAGCTCGGGCTCCTCGGCCCGTACGGTGTCCACCACGCTGAAGGCGAACTCCATGTGCATGGACTCGTCCCTGAACACCCAGTTCGTCCCGGTGGCCAGGCCGCCGAGCAGCCCGCGCGAGCGGAACCAGTAGACGTAGGCGAAGGCGCCGTAGAAGAACAGGCCCTCGATGCAGGCGGCGAAGCAGATGAGGTTCAGCAGGAACTGGCGGCGCTCGGCGGCCGTCTCCAGCCGCTGCAGGCCGCCGATCGAGTCGATCCACTTGAAGCAGAACTCCGCCTTGTCGCGGATCGACGGGATGTGCTCGATCGCGGCGAACGCCTTGACCCGCTCGTCCGGGTCGGGCAGGTAGGTGTCGAGCAGCGTCAGGTAGAACTGCACGTGCACGGCCTCCTCGAAGAGCTGCCTGCTCAGGTACAGGCGCGCCTCGGGGGCGTTGACGTGCTGGTAGAGGTTGAGCACGAGGTTGTTGGCCACGATCGAGTCGCCGGTGGCGAAGAAGGCGACCAGCCGGTTGATGAGGTGCCGCTCCTGCGGCGTCATCCTCGCCAGGTCGGCGAGGTCGGAGTGCAGGTCCGCCTCCTCGACCGTCCAGGTGTTGCGGATCGCGGCGCGGTAGCGCTCGTAGAAGTCGGGGTAGCGCATGGGCCTCAGGGTGAGGTCCATGCCGGGGTCGAGCAGCATGTCGCGGGGGCTCCTTACTGGCAGGCTTCGCAGGTTTCCGGGTTCTCCAGCGAGCAGGCCACCGCCTGCGCCGCAGGCGCGGCGACCGTGGTCTGCGCGATGCGCGTCGCGGGCCGCGAGCGCAGGTAATAGGTGGTCTTCAGGCCCTTCTTCCAGGCGTAGGCGTACATCGAGGAGAGCTTGCCGATGGTCGGGCTGGCCATGAACAGGTTGAGCGACTGCGACTGGTCGATGTACGGCTGCCGCGCGGCGGCCAGGTCGATCAGCGCCTTCTGCGGCAGCTCCCAGGCCGTGCGGTAGAGCAGCTTGAGGTCGTCGGGCACGCCGGGCACCTGCTGCACCGAGCCGTCGGCCCGCTTGAGGTCGTCGCGCAGCGCCGCCGTCCACAGCCCGCGCGCCTGCAGGTCGGCCACCAGGTAGCGGTTGACCTGAAGGAACTCGCCCGACAGGGTCTCGCGCTTGAACACGTTGGACACCTGCGGCTCGATGCACTCGTAGCAGCCGGCGATCGAGGCGATCGTGGCGGTCGGGGCGATGGCGACCATGAGCGAGTTGCGCAGGCCGGTCGTGGCGATCTTCGCGCGCAGCGCGTCCCAGCGGGGTCCGGTGGCGGCGCCGTAGTGGTCGGGGTGCAGCACTCCCCCGGCCGCCCTGGTCTCGTCGTACGACGGGTGCCTGCCGCGCTCGGCCGCGAGGTCGGCCGAGGTGTCGTACGCGGCCAGCGCGATCTCCTCGGCGATCCGGGTGGACAGCTCAAGCGCCCGCGGCGAGTCGAACGGCAGCCGCAGCGTGAAGAACACGTCGGCCAGGCCCATCACGCCGAGCCCGATCGGCCGCCACCGCTTGTTGGCCGCCTCGGCCTGCGGCGTCGGGTAGAAGCCGAGGTCGATGGTGCGGTCGAGGAAGCGCACGGCGGTGCGCACGGTGCGGCGCAGCCGTTCCCAGTCCAGGTCGTCGCCGGAGACGTGGGCGGCCAGGTTGACCGAGCCGAGGTTGCACACCGCGGTCTCGGCGTCGCTGGTGACCTCCAGGATCTCGGTGCACAGGTTGGACAGGTGGATGACGTTCTCGGGGCGGGCGGTCTGGTTGGAGGTGCGGTTGGCGGCGTCCTTGAACGTCATCCAGCCGTTGCCGGTCTGGGCGAGGGTGCGCATCATGCGGCCGTAGAGGGTGCGGGCCGGAATCTGCCGGACATATCGCCCGGCGGCCTCGTAAGCGCGATATCTCGCTTCGAACGCCGATCCGTACAGGTCGGTGAGGTCGGGCACCTCCTTCGGGTCGAACAGCGACCACATCTCGTCCGCCTCGACCCGGCGCATGAACTCGTCGGGCACCCAGTTGGCCAGGTTGAGGTTGTGGGTGCGGCGGGCGTCCTCGCCGGTGTTGTCGCGCAGCTCCAGGAACTCCTCGATGTCGGCGTGCCAGGTCTCCAGGTAGACGCAGGCCGCGCCCTTGCGCCGGCCGCCCTGGTTGACCGCCGCCACCGAGGAGTCGAGCGTGCGCAGCCACGGCACGATGCCGTTGGAGTGGCCGTTGGTGCCCCTGATCAGCGAGCCGCGCGAACGCACCCTGGTCCACGCGATGCCGATGCCGCCGGCGTACTTCGACAGCCGCGCCACCTGGCCGTAGCGGTCGTAGATGGCCTCCAGCTCGTCGCGGGGCGAGTCGAGCAGGAAGCAGGACGACAGCTGCGGGCGGCGCGAGCCGGAGTTGAACAGCGTGGGCGAGCTGGGCAGGTACGACAGCGTGGACATGAGCGCGTACAGCTCGGCCGCCTCGGCCACGGTCTCCGACAGCCCGCAGGCCACCCGCAGGAAGAAGTGCTGGGGCCGCTCCAGCACGGCGCGCGTCTCGGGGTGGCGCAGCAGGTAGCGGTCGTAGACCGTGCGCAGCCCGAAGTACTCGAACCGGTCGTCCGCCGCGTCCGAGATCAGCGCGTCCAGCTCGGCCGCGTGTGCGGCGACGAACGCGGCGAGGCGGTCCTGGACGAGCCCGGCCGCGTGGGTGGCGGCGATCGACTCGGAGAACGTCCGCACGCCGTGCCCGGCCGCCTCGTCGGCGATCTCCTCGGCCAGCAGCCGGGCGGCGACCCGGGAGTTGGCCGGATCGGCGATCACCCGGGCGGCGGCCTCCTCGATGGCCAGGCGGCGGTCAACCTCAACGATCTGGGTCACGTGCTTTCTCTCCTCGCGAGCTTCCCCATGAGGGCAGGCGAGAGCACGGCGGAGCGCGGCGCGAGGCGCGCCGGACCGCGTGTGCCAGACCCGCCCTCGAGGCCATGAACACTGCACACCGCTGGCAGGTCTTCGGGCTCGCGGGCCGCTCCACCTCCGTGGAGCTCCTACTGGCCGTCGCTTCCCGGATCTCTCCAGTGCTCCATGACGGCGGTCGTTCCCGCTCACCGCTGCGGGGCAGCCCCGGAATCGCACCAGGTTCCCTTTTGCTCCGCCTCCGAGGAGGCGAACCAGCGACGACCGAGATCCTACATCTAGTGGCCGTTCCCGCAACTACCCCAGCATGTTGTGGCTTTGGTCGTGTCGACCATGCCGAGATCCCGCAACACGGCGCGGGTGCGAGCCAGCTCGGTGTCCAGCCAGTGGGCGAAGTCGTCGCCCGCGAGCGGGATCGGCAGCCAGCCCGCGGCCCGGCAGGCGGCCTCCCACGCGGCGGAGCCGAGCACCTCCTCGCACAGGCGCACGGCCGCCTCGCGGCTCTCCTCGTCCATGTCCTCGGGCCCGAACGCGCCCACCCACTCGGCGAAGTCGACCCGCACGCCGCACTCCAGCAGGGTCGGCGCGTCCAGCTCCGGCACGCGGACGGCCGAGGAGACCGCGAGCGGCCTGATCCGCCCGCGTTTGAGCCCCGGCCGCCAGTCGGACAGCGGCCCGGCGGCGGCCACGGCCCTGCCGGACAGCAGCGCGGCCACGGCCTCGGGGCCGCTGGTGTAGTCGACCTGCCGGGTGTCGGCGCCGAGCGCCCGCGCGATCAGGCCGAACAGCAGGTGGTCGGGCTCGCCCTGTGACCCGCCCGCCAGCATCGTGTGGCCTGGATCGGCCAGCAGCCGGGCGCCGAAGTCGCCGAAGTCCTTCAGCGGAGAGGAGTCGGGGACGACCACGACCAGCGCCTCGCCGCTGAGCCTGGCGAGCGGGGTGGCGGTGTCGATGATGCTCTGGCCGTTGTTCAGCTCGGCCGCGGCCAGCGCGGGCAGGCCGCTCAGGGCCAGCTCGAAGCCGCCGCCCGGCTCGTACCCGACGGCGAGGGCCGCTCCCGCGAACGCCTGCCCGACCCGCTCCCAGCGCCGCCCGTCCGGCTTGAGGGTGAACCCGGTGATCGGCACGTGCCCGCCGGCCCGCTCCGTGCCGCAGCCCGCGATGGCGGCGGCCACTCCCAGCCCGCAGGCCAGAAAGCGCCGCCGGCGCATGTGCTTCTCCCCCGAAACCCCCATTACTCTAGGTTATTAACCCATTACGGCAGGCTATACACCGGGGTCATGGTCGCTATTCAAAATCGATATATGTTGCGCTTTTTCTTGATTTTCGGGCTTATTCGGCTTTACGGGCGACTCCGGCCATAAGGGACGAAGGGAGCGACCAGTCACCCACCAGTTTGGGCCGGTCCGGCCGCCAGTCCGTCGCCTGCACCAGCCCCGGCGGCTCCATCGGGAAGTCGCCGAAGAACGCCCTGATGCGCGCCGGCGAGCGATCCGTCCCGCTGCCCGCGCGGCCCCGCGGCGGCTCGTCGTCCTCGCCGCGAGAGGTCGTGGCGTGCGAGACGACCAGGAAACTTCCCGGCGCCAGCCGCTCGCGCAGCGCCGCCACCGCGCCCTGCGGATCGTCGGAGTCGGGCAGGAAGTGCAGGATCGACACCAGCAGCACGCCGACCGGCCGCTCGAAGTCGAGGAACTCCCCCGCGCCGGCCAGCACGTCCTCGGTGTCGAGCAGGTCGGCCTGGACGAACCTGGCCCGGCCGGGAGTGCGCCTGAGCAGGACCGCCGCGTGCGCCCCCACCACCGGATCGCTGTCGACGTAGACGACCTTGGCGTCCGGGGCCACCTCGTGCGCGCTGCCCTGCGTGGGCAGGCCGCTGCCGAGGTCGAGGAACTGGTCGACCCCGGCGCGGGCGACGTAGCGCACGGCACGCTGAAGGAAGGCCCGGTTCGCGCGGGCCAGCGGGACCGCCTCCGGGATCAGCTCGGCGAGCTGATCGAGGGCCTGGCGATCGACCGCGAAGTTGTCCTTCCCGCCGAGCATGTAGTCATACATGCGTGCGGGATGGGGCCTGCGATGGTCGAACTGCCGCACCCTTTGAATTTATGCGTTCCGCGCCGAGATAACGATAGTCTGGGCGAATTTGGATTAGCTACTCAACCGTAACGCTCTTGGCGAGATTGCGTGGCTTGTCAACGTCGCGGCCCAGCGCCACGGCCGCGTAGTAGGCCAGGAGCTGCAGCGGGATCGTCAGCAGGATCGGGTCGAGCTCGATCTCGTTCTTCGGGAGCACGATCACGTCGTCGGCCAGCTTGGCGTCGGGCTCGCGGTGGCCGACCATGAGCACCTGACCGCCTCGGGCGCGGATCTCGCCGAGCGTGGTGAGGTTCTTGTCGAGCAGCTCGTCGTCGGGGACGATCGCGACCGTCGGCATGTCGGGGCCGATCAGCGCGAGCGGCCCGTGCTTGAGCTCGCTGGCCGGATACGCCTCGGCGTGCACGTACGAGATCTCCTTGAGCTTCTGCGCGCCCTCGCGGGCCACCGGGTAGCCGCGCACGCGCCCGACGAACATCATGCTCGGGTGCGGGGCGTACTTCTTGGCCAGCTCGGCGATGCGGTCGCTCTGCCCGAGGATCTGCTCGATCTGGCCGGGCAGCCGGCGCAGGCCCTCGACGATGCGGCGGCCGTCGGCGGGCGACAGGTCGCGCACCCGGCCGAGGTGCAGCGCGAGCAGCGCGAAGGCCAGGCACGTCGAGGTGAACGCCTTCGTCGATGCCACCGAGACCTCGGGCCCCGCGTGCAGGTAGATGCCGCCGTCCACCTCGCGGGCGATGGCGCTGCCGACGGCGTTGACGATGCCGATGACCCGGCCGCCCTTGCGCTTGAGCTCCTGCACGGCGGCGAGCGTGTCGTAGGTCTCGCCGGACTGGCTGATCGCGACGTAGAGGGTGTCGGGGTCGACCACGGGGTTGCGGTAGCGGAACTCGCTGGCCGGCTCGGCGTCGGACGGGATGCGCGCCAGCTCCTCGATGAGCTGCGCCCCGATCTGCCCCGAGTAGTACGCCGACCCGCATCCGATGATCTTCACCCGGCGGAAGCCGCGCGTCTCGCGGGCGTCCATGTTGAGCCCGCCCAGGTGGGCCACGTGGAAACGCTCGTCGAGCCGGCCGCTCATCGTACGGGTGATCGTCTCGGGCTGCTCGGAGATCTCCTTGAGCAGGTAGTGCTCGTAGCCCCCGGTGTCGTAGTGACCGGCGTCCCAGTCGACGGTCAGTGGCTCCTTGGCCGTCTCGCGCGCGTCGCTGGAGAAGGTGTGGAAGCCGTCGGCCTTGAGCACGGCCAGCTCGCCGTCCTCCAGGTGCACGACCTGGCGGGTGTAGCGGACCAGCGCGGCGACGTCGGAGGCGGCGAACATCTCCTTCTCGCCGATGCCGAGCACGATCGGGCTGCCGTTGCGGGCCACGACCACCTCGCCGGGCCGCTCGGCGTCGATCACCGCGATGCCGTACGTGCCGACGACGCTCTTGAGCGTCTTCCTGACGGCTTCTTCCAGCGTGTCGTTCTCGTCCGCGGCGTTGGCGATCAGGTGGGCCAGCACCTCGGTGTCGGTCTCCGACGCGAACACCACGCCGTCGGCCTCCAGCTTGGCGCGCAACTCGGCGGCGTTCTCGATGATGCCGTTGTGGACGACGGCGATGCGCTCGTCGGCCGACAGGTGGGGGTGGGCGTTGACGTCACTCGGCACGCCGTGGGTGGCCCAGCGGGTGTGGCCGATGCCGAGGCTGCCCTTGAACCGCGCCGGCACCACCTTCGCCAGGTCGGCGACCCGGCCCTTGACCTTGCGTACCTTCAGCCCTTTGTTGGACACCACGACCCCGGCCGAGTCGTAGCCCCGGTATTCCAGCCGCTGCAGCCCCTCCAGCAGGATGGGCGCGGCGTCCTTGGGGCCGACATAGGCCACGATTCCGCACATCGAGGTCTCCTCTTCATCTCATCCGTAGACGATTCTGCGGAGCTGCCTGAGCGACAGCTCCGGAGCCGCGACCCTGCGGCTCCGTAACTCGGAGGCGATCCGGGGGAAGATCTCGTCGTTGGTCAGGCCGCGCGCCTTGAGCTCGCCGTGCCGCCGCCTGACGAACTCCTCGGCGGGCTCGGAGAAGTAGGCGAGCACGTCGGCGACCACGCGGGCGGCCTCGCCTGGACCGAGCGGGCTCGTCCGCGTGAGGTGCGCGATGAGGTCTTCGTACGGATGCCGTGCCGTGGACACAGACGAGGACCCTACGGCTCTGGAGCGAGACACGCCAACATCCTGCCCGATATCGGGCAGGAAATGCGCTCAATGGCACCGCTTCGCTGATCGGGATGCCGTGTTCACGACCGATCACATGCGTATCATCCGACCCGCCTGACACATCCCTTTCTGGGAACGGTTACGGTGAGTAGTCGTATCGTGACGTTCCTGGGGAGATGCTCATGCAGCTCTGGCTCGCCGCCGCCCTCGCCGCCGGCGTCCTCACCGCGCCGGCCACCGTCCCCCTCATGTCCGCGCCCGCCGCCTCGGCCCCCACAGCACCTGGGGGACGGCAGGCCGACTTCGCCGCGGCCGCCCGCGAGTACGGGGTGCCGGAGAGCGTGCTGCTGGCGGTGTCGTACCTGGAGTCGCGGTGGGACGCCAACGGCGGCCGGCCCAGCACCGCCGGCGGGTACGGGCCGATGCACCTGGTGGACGCGTTCCCCGCCGGCGTCCACGAGCACCTCGGCGACGCCCACGGCGACCCGCGCGGCGACGAGACCAGGCCGATGACGCCCGTCCACGCGCACGCGGCGCTGCGGGTCTCCGACGCTCAGCAGCAGACCACACTGCCCGAGGCGGGCCGGCTCGCCGGGCTGCCGCCCGAGCTGCTGCGCGACGACCCGGCCGCCAACATCCGCGCCGGCGCCGCCCTGCTCGCCTCCTACCAGGACGAGCCCAGCTCCGACCCCGCCGACTGGCACGGCGCCGTCGCCAAGTACGCCGGCACCGACGACCCGAAGGCGGCCGACGCGTTCGCCGACGAGGTGTTCTCGGTGATGCGGGAGGGGGCGCGGCGGCGTACCGACGACGGGCACCTGGTGGAGCTCGACCCCGTGCCCGACCCGAGGGCCTGGGACCCTGACACGTTCCCCCACCTCGGCGACCCCGACGACTTCGCCTGGGACGACGACGTCCCCGAGACCGGCGAGCAGGAGCAGGAGCAGCCGAGCACGCCGAAGGGCCACACGGCCGGCGACACCGGGGGCGGCACCGGCGGCACCGGCGGCAAGGCCGAGTGTCCCGCCTCGCTGCACTGCGAGTGGATGCCCGCCGCGTTCAAGCGCTTCGGCAAGAAGAAGAACCGCGACTACGGCAACCACGACCGCCTGTCGCGCAAGCGCTCGGTCGACTACATCGTCATCCACGACACCGAGGGCGGCTACCAGGGCATCCCCTCCCTCATCCGCAACCCCAAGTACGTGAGCTGGCACTACACCATCCGCTCCCGCGACGGGCACGTCGCCCAGCACGTCGCCACCAACGACATCGCCTGGCACGCCGGCAACTGGGACGTCAACACCCGCTCGATCGGCATCGAGCACGAGGGCTACCTGGCCAAGGGCGGCACCTGGTACACCGAGGCGATGTACCGGTCGTCGGCCCGCCTGGTGCGCTATCTCGCCGCCAAGTACCGCATCCCGCTCAACCGGGCGCACATCCTCGGCCACGACAACGTCCCAGGGACGACGCCCGCGACCGTGGCCGGCATGCACGAGGACCCCGGGCCCTACTGGGACTGGGCGCACTACTTCGAGCTGATGAAGAAACCGTTCAAGGCGGCCAAGAACGGCGATTCCATCATCATCCGCCCCGACTACGCCACGCACCGGCCGCGCTTCACCGGCTGCGAGACCACCAAGCCCGACAAGAAGTGCCCGCCGCACGGAGCCTCCACGGTGTGGCTGCACAAGTCGCCGAGCCACAGCGCCCCCCTGGTCGACGACATCGGCAAACATCCGGGGAAGGCGAGCACGTACAGCGTGTACGACCACAGCGCCCGCGCCTCCACGGGCCAGCGGTACGCCGTCGCCGAGCGCAAGGGCGACTGGACGGCCATCTGGTACCTGGGACAGAAGGCGTGGTTCCACAATCCGGCCGCGAACCCGACCGCCATCCCCGCCAAGGGCCCGCTGGTGACGCCCCTCTCGGGGGCGGCCAAGGTGTACGGGCGGGCCTATCCCGAGAAGTCCGCCTACTCGAAGGCGTCGGTGCAGCCGCTGACGCCGCTCAAGTACACGATCCCGCCGGGGCAGACGTACACGGTGGGCGACACGATCACCGGCACCCACTACTCCGCCAACGCCTACCGCCCCTCCAGGCACGTCACGACCACCGGCAAGACCCGCTACCACCAGATCCAGCTCGGTCACCGGGTGATGTTCGTGATGGCCTCGGACGTGCGGCTGGTGCATCCGTCCGCCTGAACCCGGCTCTTGTTTCGACCATGAACCCCTGCGATGCGCACGGGCACTCCGCGGAGACGATATGGTTTTCCCGTGGACCCGGCGCATCGCCGCCGGGGGCAGACACGCGGAAGTGGCTCAGTGGTAGAGCATCACCTTGCCAAGGTGAGGGTCGCGGGTTCGAATCCCGTCTTCCGCTCGGAGCAAGACTCCTGGTGGAGTGGCCGAGAGGCGAGGCAGCGGCCTGCAAAGCCGTCTACACGGGTTCAAATCCCGTCTCCACCTCGGCGGCCGGCGGACCCTCCGGGATCCGCTAAAGTAAAAACAGCGCCATGCGGAAGTGGCTCAGTGGTAGAGCATCACCTTGCCAAGGTGAGGGTCGCGGGTTCGAATCCCGTCTTCCGCTCTGAGTCTCAACTCAATACGGACGATTAGCTCAGCGGGAGAGCGCTTCCCTGACACGGAAGAGGTCACTGGTTCAATCCCAGTATCGTCCACCCCTTCTGGCCCCAGCCCACAGTCTCGTGGTCTGGGGCTTTTCGTCGTCCGGACAGGTGATGGAGCTCCTCCGGCACTCCTGGCAGGTGGTGATCCATGACGCCATCCCTGCCTTATTGAGAGCCGTCTCGTCGAGGACGTCAGATGGCGATCACCGTTTCCACGCCCCTGGCCGTGAAGGGCTCCAGGAGGTCGTCCGTGGCGGAGGTGTCCGTGACCAGCGTCCAGCGGTCGGGCATGCGGGCCCAGGCATGGAAGGGGCGGCGGCCCAGCTTGGCGGCGTGGACCAGGACGTAGACGTGGTGGGAGCGGGCCATCATCAGCTCCTTCAGGCCGGTCTGCTGCAGGCTGGCCTCGCAGATCCCGTCCTCCGCCGTCACCCCGTCCGCGCCCAGGAACGCGCGGTCGAACGTCATCCGGCTCAGCGCCGCCTCCGCCAGCGGGCCCACGAAGCCCTGGCTGACGTGCCGCAGCGTGCCGCCCAGACATTCGACGTGCACGCCTGTCCCCACCAGCTCCTGCAGCGCGGTCAGTCCCGTGGTCGCCACGGTCAGGTCGGCCGCGTCCCGCAGCTCGTGGGCCAGGGCACCCGTGGTCGAGCCCGCGTCCAGCAGGATCGTCTCCCCCGGGCGTACCTGCGCCGCAGCCCAGCTCGCGATGGCCCGCTTGGCCTCGAACGCCTCGCCGATCCGCTGCCGCAGCGACGCCTCAGGGTGCGTGACGACCGCCATCGCGCCGCCGTACGTGCGGGCCAGCAGCCCGGCCGCCTTCAGATGCGCCAGATCCCGCCGGATCGTGGACTGCGTGACGCCGAACCGCGCCGCCAGCTCCTCGACGCCGGCCAGGCCGGTCTCGGTGGCCAGCCGCACGATCTCCTCCCGCCGCACGTCCGCCGCCCGCTCTCCCGCGCCCCGCCCCTTCGCCGCCCGCTTGCCAACGGCTCGCTCCTCCGCGCCCCGTTCTCTCGCAGGCCGCTCGTCCTTTCCCCGGTGTGGGGAGGGGGTCGTCATGAGGGTCGGGCCTGGGAGAGTTCGGCGGCCTGGCGGAGGGCTTCGAGCATGCTGCCGGGGTCGGCGAGGCCCTTGCCGGCGATGTCGAAGGCCGTGCCGTGGTCCACCGAGGTCCGGATGACGGGGAGACCGACGGTGATGTTGACGCCGGCCTCCAGGCCGAGGATCTTGACGGGGCCGTGGCCCTGGTCGTGGTACATGGCCACGATGAGGTCGTAGTCGCCGCGTCCGGCCAGGAAGAAGGCGGTGTCGGCGGGGAGCGGGCCGTGCACGTCCATGCCCTCGGCCCGCAGCCGATCGAGGGCGGGCACGATCTTCTCCTCCTCCTCGCCGTACCCGAACAGGCCGTTCTCCCCCGCGTGCGGGTTGATCCCGCACACGCCGATCTTGGGACGCTCCAGCCCGGAGCCGCGCATCGCCGCCGCGCCCCGCCGGATCGTCCGCTCGACCAGGCCGGGCTCGATGCGGGCGACCGCGTCGATGAGGCCGATGTGGGTGGTGACGTGGATGACCTTGACCTTGGCGGTCGAGAGCATCATCGACACCTCCTCGGTGCCGGTCAGGTGGGCGAGCAGCTCGGTGTGGCCGGGAAAGATGTGGCCTGCGGCGTGCAGGGCCTCCTTGTTGAGCGGAGCGGTGCAGATCGCCTGCACCTCCCCGGACATCGCCAGCGACCCGGCCAGCCGGACGTACTCGTACGCCGCGTTCCCCGCCACCGCCGACACCTCGCCCCACGGGAGGTCGGCGGGCAGCAGGCCGGGGTCGATGACGTTGATCCGGCCCGGCTCGAACACCGCCTCACTCACCCCGCCGACCGTCTCCACCCTGGCGGACACGCCGAGGACGGCGGCGGCCTGGCGCAGGCGTCCCGCGTCGCCGATGACGACCGGGCGGCAGAACCCGGCCGGCTCGGGAGCCAGCAGGGCGCCGACGATGACCTCCGGACCGACGCCGGAGCCGTCCCCCATGGTGAGGGCGATCAGAGGTGCGCTCATGTCAGCCTTTCGAAGTGGTGAGGCGCGAGGTGGGCGGCCATGCGCAGCAGGCTGTCGCGGCCGCCGAAGCTACCGGGCCTGGTGACGACCGCGTGACCCTGAGGCGTGTGGCTGTGGACGGCACCGTGGTGCACCTGTCCGACGGGGCTCAGCTCGCGGACGCCGAGCGCGTCGAGCACCCGCCTCGCCGTCCCGCCGCCGGTCAGGACGAGGTTCGCGGGACGGCCTGCGAGGGCGCCCGTGACGATCCCCTCCAAAGCGCCATTCCAGGGGCCCGAGGTGGTGAGGACGGCAGGCCCGGTGTCCAGGGCTCGTCGCAGGCGCGGCGCCGCGATGTCCTGCGGCTCGTCCGCGCTCAGTGTGATCTGCTGGACGCCGTGCTGGAGCAGCAGCTCGACCTGGTCGGACACGCCCGGGTGCGCGGTGCCGACGACCACCAGGAGGGGCGCGTCGCCGGCCGGCTTAGCGGGACGGGGCGCGTCGGCGACGGTCCCGCCGAGGGTGCGGGCGAGGGCCGCGGCGAGGCCGCCCGCACCGGCCAGCCGGGTACGCGGGTCGGCGGCGAGCGCGGCGGCCACGATCGCGTCGAGGTCGCCGTCCGTCTCCGCGTCGCAGATCGCCACCCCCTCTGTCCCGTCGAGCGCTCGCGTCAACGCGGGGTGCCCCGCGCGGACCGTGGCGAGGGGGATGAGGGTGGAGGGGTGGCCGTCGAGTGCTTCGGAGACCGTGGCGGGTGCGGGGCGGGCCTCGATGTGCCAGGTGCGTGTTTCGCGCAGCGGGACACCTTCGACGTACGGGACTCCGCCCACGACCGTGCGTCCGGCGGACGGCAGCGCGTGGGCCAGCACCACGGGCGCGCCGAGGCAGGCGGCGATGGTGGCGGCGACGTTCCCGCGCAGCAGGGAGTCGATCTTGACGAGGACCCTGCGGTCGCCCGCGTGCGCGAGTGCCGCACGTACCAGGGCGTTCGTGTCGGGGTGGTACCGGCTGCCGAGGTCGGCGACCAGCACCGGCGGCGCGGACTCGTAGGGCGGCCCGGACAGCGTGATCAGCGCGGCGCCGGCGGCGGGCATCAGCACGGCGGCCGCCTCCGCCGCCCCGGTCAGATCGTCGGCGAGCACGAGCACCGCGTCCGCCTGTGCGCGAATCACGCAATCAGCATTGCACGAAACGCGCAGATAATGCCAGAGTGAGCGAAAGGGCGTACACGAGGAGTCAGGAGAGGCCCGTGACCGCAGCCGAGTTCGCCAGGAAGATCCGCGATCGGGAACGAGCCGTCGGCTACTGGGTGGTCCTGGACGCGCCCGTCGCCACCGAGCGGCTGGCCCGGCTCGGGTACGACTACGTGGCACTCGACGGCCAGCACGGCTTCATCGGCACGTCGGGGCTGCTCGCCAACCTCATGGCCATCGACGCGGGCGGCCGGTCCGCCGGGCTGGTCAGGGTGGAGTCGGGTGATCCGGCGGTGATCGGCCGGGCGCTCGACTTCGGTGCGGCGGGCGTCATCGTGCCGCTCGTGGACAGCGCCGCGGACGCCGCCCGCGCCGTCTCCGCCGCGCGGTACCCCGGTGCGGGGCGCCGCTCGTACGGGCCCATGCGCTCGATGCTGCGCATCGGCCCCACGCCCGCCGAGGCGGACGCGACCGTGCTCGTCCTGGCGATGATCGAGACGCCGGAGGGGCTGGCCGGCATCGAGGAGATCTGCGCCACGCCCGGGCTGGACGGCGTGTACGTCGGGCCGTCCGACCTGTGCCTGGCCGTGGGCGGCCGGTTCCCGAACGACCCCGAGGTCGCCGACGTCTTCGAGGCGGCACTCGAGCGGATCCGTACGGCGGCGGCCGACGCCGGCATCGCGGCCGGCATCCACAACCCGAGCGGCGAGCAGGCGGCGCGCCGGCTGGCGGAGGGCTTCACCTTCGCCACCGTCGCCGGCGACCTCAACCACCTGGAACAGTCCGCCGCCGCCCACCTCAAAGCCGCCACCTCCCCCTGACCCGCCCGGCTCACTGAGGTGGAAGCCGAGGTCGAGCCGGGAGGCGCCTTTACGTGATATAGGAAGTTTTGGCCGTAATGTGAAGTATTTGGTGGCTCTCTGTGTATAGGCGGTTTCTGTCCGGGTAGCGCCGAGACATTGGCTCCTCAAAGGAGGAAACCGTGGACATAGACCTCGGCCAAGGCATATCGGACGCCTGGCGGTCAGTAGTGACGTTCGTTCCGAAGCTGGTCGCGTTCCTCGTGATTCTCATCATCGGGTGGATCGTGGCCAAGGCTCTGGAGAAGATCGTCGACAAGGTGCTCGAACGGGTCGGTTTCGACCGGGCGGTCGAGCGCAGCGGGATGCGGCGCTGGCTGGAGCGCAGCAAGTACGATGCGAGCAGCCTGATCGCCAAGATCGTCTTTTATGCGATCCTGCTGATCACCCTGCAGATAGCGTTCAACGTCTTCGGGCCCAATCCGGTCTCGGCGCTGCTTGCTGCGGTGGTGGGCTGGCTGCCGCTGGCGATCGTGGCCATCGTGATCATCGTGGTGGCGGGCGCCGTGGCCAGGGCCGTCAGGGACATCCTGTCCGGCGCGCTCGGCGGCCTGTCGTACGGTCGCTGGATCGCGACGGCGGCGGCGGTGTTCATCTGGGCGCTCGGCATCATCGCGGCGCTCAACCAGATCGGCGTGGCGACGACCGTCACCACACCGGTGCTGGTCACGGTGCTGGCCACCATCGGCGCGATCGCGGCGATCGGCATCGGCGGCGGGCTCATCCGGCCGATGCAGCAGCGCTGGGAGCGCTGGCTGGGCCGCATCGAGGAGGAGGCTCCGCAGGCCAGGGCGCATGCGGAGGCGTATCAGCGCGGGCGGGAGGACGCCCGGTCGATGAGCGAGGAAACGGCCCCGATGCGCAGCACGCGCGGCGGCGGTGCCACCCGCTCCGACATGCCTCCCGGCTGACCTGGGGGCGCCCGCCACGCGAGCGCCACCGGCACGATCGGCACGAGCCCCGGGCGAACCGCCTGGGGCCCGCGCCGGTCCGCCCGGGCGAGCCCGCTCAGGCGGGGTGGCCGTCTTCCAGGAGGCCCAGTTCGCGGGTCAGGTAGCAGACCGCCGTCAGCCGCAGGGACGGGGCGTCGGCCTCACCGGTGAAGGACCAGCCGCGGTGGCGCAGCTCGTCGAGGAAGCCCAGCAGGTAGTCGCCCAGTGTCTCCCGGTCGAGCGGGATGGCGTCGCGCAGCTCCGCCGCGTGCTGGTCCACAGCGGCCACCAGAGCGGGGTCACGGCCCATGCGGGAGAGCTGGGCGTCGCCCAGTGCGTTCATCAGCCAGCGCAGGGGCGAAACCGCCCATCCATCCTCGAAGACCACCTGGACACTTTAAAGCATTCTCCAAGGTCAACCCCCTGATAGGGCATCTCAACACCGGCCCCTCCTCACCGTCGCGGCGACGGTCTCATGGAAAGGGAGAGGGTCAGCTCCCTAGAAGGGGAGGCCGACGTAGTTTTCGGCGAGGGTGGTGGCGGCGGCTTCTGAGGAGGTGACGTAGTCCAGGTAGGACAGTTGCAGGCGGCGGGCGTAGGCGTCGTCCTCCTCGAAAGTGTGCAGCAGGGTCGTCATCCAGTACGAGAAGTGTTGCGCTCGCCACACCCGCTTGAGGCACGCCTGCGAGTATCCGTTGAGCAGGTCGGTCGTGCCGTCCTTGAAGTACGCCGCCAGCGCCTCCGTGAGCACCCGCACGTCGGCCACGGCCAGGTTGAGGCCCTTGGCACCCGTGGGCGGGACGATGTGGGCGGCGTCGCCGGCCAGGTAGAGCCGCCCGTACTGCATCGGTTCGACCACGAACGACCGCATGGGCGTGATGCCGCTCTCCAGGATCTCGCCGGTGGCCAGCGAGAAGCCGGGCACGGTCTCCAGGCGGGCCTTCAGCTCGGCCCAGATGCGCTCCTCCGGCCAGTCCTCCATGCGGGCGTCCGGCGGCACCTGGAGGTAGAAGCGGCTGATGGTGGGCGAGCGCATGCTGTGCAGGGCGAAGCCGCGCTCGGTCCTGGTGTAGATCAGCTCGTCGGACGAGGGCGCGACGCGGGCGAGAATGCCGAGCCAGGCGAAGGGGTAATCGCGCTCGAAGACGCTCAGCACGCCCTCGGGGATCGACGGCCTGGACACGCCGTGGAAGCCGTCGCAGCCGGCGATGACGTCACAGTCGAGCCGCTCGTCCCCGAACGTCAGATAGGGCTCCGAGTCGAGCCCGTGCACGGCCACGTCCTCGACCTCGAACCGCACGTCGCCGCCCGCCGCGAGCCGGGCCGCGATGAGGTCCTTGACGACCTCCTGCTGCCCGTACACGGTGATGGCCCTGCCGGGCACCAGCTTCTCGAAGGCGATGCGGTGGCCCGCGCCGCCGTACCTGAGCTCGATCCCGTGATGCGGCAGTCCCTCGCGCAGCATGCGCTCGCCGACGCCGGCCTCGACCAGCGTGTCCACCGTGCCCTGCTCCAGGACGCCGGCCCGCACCCGGCGCTCGACGTAGTCGCGGCTGCGCTTCTCCAGCACCACGGAGGAGATGCCGCGCAGGTGGAGCAGATGTGACAGCAGCAGTCCAGCGGGGCCTGCCCCGATGATCCCGACCTGAGTTCGCATGAGGGAAAGCATGGTGGTTCGAGCGGATCAGGCCGAGAGCGGTCTTCCGCTGAGTGGAAAGCTGGTGCAGGATCGTCCTCATGTCAGGCGGTTCCCGCGAGGCGGGGCGTTCGGTGACGTCCAAGGTGCTGGCCATCCTGGGCGCGTTCGACGCGGCGCATTCCCAGCTCACGCTGACGGAGCTGGCGCGCCGCAGCGGGCTGCCGCTGAGCACCGCGCACCGGCTGGTGGGCGAGCTGGAGGCGTGGCAGGCGCTGGGGCGCGGGCCCGACGGGCGGCTGCGGGTGGGCCCGCGGTTGTGGGAGCTGGGCCAGCTCGCCCCCAACCGGCTGCAGGAGCTGGCGCATCCGTGGCTGCAGGAGCTGTTCGCCTCGACGGGCGAGAACGTGCACCTCGCGGTCAGGGACGGGCTCGAGGTCCTGTACGTGGACAAGGTGTACGGCAGGCGGGCAGTGCCCATCGTGTCGCGGATCGGGGCCAGGCTGCCGATGCATCCGACGGGCGTGGGCAAGGCGCTGCTGGCGTACGAGCCGGACTGGTTCGTCAAGTCCTACCTGGCCCGCAAGCTCGAACGCCCCACCGCCCACACGGTCACCGAGCCGGGCCGGCTGGCCAGGGAGCTGGCGGCGGTGCGGGTTCAGGGGTACGCGCTGACGTACGAGGAGATGACGCTCGGCTCGTGCTCGGCGGCGGCACCGGTGCTGGTGGACGGGCGGGCGGTGGCGGCGCTCGGCATCGTGCTGTCCTCGCGGCGGGCCCGCGAGCTGCCCCGGCTGGTGGAGCCGCTGCGCGGCGCCGCCGCCGGGATCGCCAGGGCGATGGCCTGAGCCGTTCAGAACCTCTGGATGCGGTCCTTGAACAGGGTGGTGGCGATGGACGCCCGGTGCGGCTGCCCCTTGAGGAACGCCTGCGCGAAGCTCTTGGCCTGCTCGTAGGAGACCTTGCCCGGCATGGGCGGCTCGTTCGGGTTGACGTCCACGTCCACCAGCGCGGGTCCGTCGTGCGAGAGCGCCTGGCCGACGGCGTGGGCGACGTCCTCGGCCTTGGTCACCTTGGCGCCGAACCCGCCGCACGACCTGGCCCAGGCCGAGAAGTCGGCTTCGGGGGCGGCGTAGCGCACGCCGTGCTCGGGGTAGCCGAGCACCATCTGCTCCCACAGGATCTGGCCGAGCGAGTTGTTGTTGTTGATGATCACCTTGACCGGCAGCCCGTGCTGCACGGCGGTGAGGAACTCGGCCATGAGCATCGAGAAGCCGCCGTCGCCGACGTAGGCGATGATCTGCCGGCCGGGGAAGGCGTGCTGCATGGCGATGGCGTACGGCAGGCCGTTCGCCATGGAGGCGAGCGTGCCCGACAGGTAGAACTCGCGCTCGCCCCGGATCGTCCAGTGGCGCGCCGCCCAGGTGGCGATCGTGCCGCTGTCGCAGGTCATGATGGCGTCGTCGGTGGCGAGCTCGTCCACGATGGACACGACGTACTGCGGGGCGATGGGGTCGCGGTCGGGGTTCTCCAGCGACTCCATGTCGGCGCGCCACTTCGCCATCATCTTCTGGTACTTCGCCAGGTGGCCGTCGCTCTCCCTGCGGCGCAGCAGCGGCAGCAGGGCGCGCAGCCCCTCCTTGGCGTCGCAGACCACCGGCACGTCGGTCGCGATGCGCGCGCCCGCCCTGGTCGGGTCGGCCTCGAACTGCACCACCCTGGTGTCGTGCACCTCGGGCAGGAACTTGGAGTACGGGAAGTTCGTGCCGACCATGAACAGCACGTCGGCGTCGTCCATCAGCTCCTCGCTGGGCCGGGTGCCGAGGAGCCCGAGCCCGCCCGTCGTGTACGGCGAGTCGTCGGGCACGACGGCCTTGCCGGGCAGCGTCTTGACGACGGGCGCCCCGAGCGCCTCGGCCACCTCGAGCACCTCCTGCCTGGCGTGCAGCGCGCCCTGCCCGACCAGCATGGCCGGGCGCTCGGCCCGGTTGAGCACCTCGGCCGCCCACTCCAGGTCCTCCTGCCTGGGCAGGCCGGACGGCTGCAGGTAGATGGGCGCGGTCTCGGGCGCGCGGGCGGGCGCGACCTTCCGGTACGGGTCCGCGCCCTCCTCCGCCACCTGGATGTCGTTGGGCAGCGTCAGGTGGGAGACGCCGCGCCGGGCGTAGGAGGTCCTGATGGCGAGGTCCACGAGGGACGGGAGCTGCGCCGGGTTGCTGATCATCATGTTGTACTCGGCCACGTCGGCGAACAGCTTGTCCAGGTGGACCTCCTGCTGGTAGCCGGTGCCGAGCACGGACGTCTCCTGCATGCCGGTGATGGCCAGCACGGGGACGTGGTCGAGTTTGGCGTCGTACAGGCCGTTGAGCAGGTGGATGCCGCCGGGGCCTGAGGTGGCGAGGCAGACGCCGATGCGGCCGGTGGCCTTGGCGTAGCCGGTGGCCATGAAGGCGGCGGCCTCCTCGTGGTGGACGAGGACGAAGCGCACCCGGTCGCGGTGGCGGCGTAGCCCCTCCATGATGCCGTTGATGCCGTCCCCCGGGAGCCCGAAGACGGTGTCGACGCCCCACGCGGCGAGCCGGTCGATCAAGGATTCCGCTGCTATTCGAGCCATGGGACCCGCCCTACCCCGCTCCGCCTCGGACAGGCACCCAGATCAGCGGACATTTCTCCATGTGGACGGGTAGGGGGCCGGTATGCGGATTCTGGTCACGGGAGCCACCGGCACGCTCGGAGGGGCGCTGGTGCCCGCTCTGCTCAAGGCGGGGCACGAGGTACGTGCGCTGAGCCGGGCCAAGCGGGAGGACCGCGGCAACGTCGACTGGATCTGGGGCGACCTGATCTCCGGAAACGGGGTCGAGGAGGCCGTACGCGACGTGGACGCCATCGCCCACCTCGCCACCAGCGGGCGGAAGGGGCGCGGCGCGGTGGACGTGCCGGGCACCAGGACACTGCTGATCCTCGCGCGCGCGGCGGGGGTGCCGCACGTGCTGTTCACCTCGATGGTCGGGGCCGACAGGGCCGCGCACGGGCACCTGCGGCACAAGCTGGAGGCCGAGCGGCTGGTCATGGAGAGCGGCATCGGCTGGACGATCCTCCGCCTCACCCCGTTCCACCAGTGGCTGCACCGCCGGCTGAGCGACCTGGCGTCGCTGCCCGTGCTGCCCGTGGACCGCTCGCTGCCCTGGCAGCCGGTGCACACCGGCGAGGTCGCCACGCGGGCCGCCGCGCTGCTGAGCGCGGCGCCGGCCGAGCGGGAGATCGAGTTCGGCGGGCCGCAGGTGATCACCACGGAGGAGCTGGTCAAGGTGTGGTTGCGGGCCTCGGGGCTGCGCCGCCCGTGCGTTCCCGTACGGTATCCGGGCCGCCTGTACGCCGCCCAGCGCGCCGGCCACCTGCTCACGGACGCCGCGCCCAAGGGTGAGCTCAGCTGGCACGACTATCTGCTGCCACCCGAGCCGATCTTGTCCGACGACTTCGCCACCGAGCACACCGCCTCCCCCACGAGCCCGGCGACCCAGCCGGAACTGGACCCTGACCTGCGCGTATACGGAGGCGACGACGGGTACGAACGTCCGACACGAAGCTAGTGGTTTGTCCGGTTTCGTTACACTTCGCCGACTTGTTGGTCTGGCGCGACGTACTAGACAATGTGTCCGGTGATGAAAGGCATCCCGCTGACCAGAGACTTCGCCAACGGCGACGTCTCCTTCTGGTACCGGCAGATCGGCCTGCCCGCGCGGCGGCCCGCGCTGCCCGGGTCCCGAGACTACGACGTCGCCATCGTCGGCGGCGGCTACACCGGCCTGTGGACCGCGTACTACCTCAAGCGGGCCGAACCTGGCCTGCGCATCGCGATCCTGGAGAAGGAGTTCGCCGGGTTCGGCGCGTCGGGGCGCAACGGCGGGTGGCTGTCGGCCGAGTTCGCGGGCTCGCGCAAGCGGCACGCCAAAGCGCGCGGCCGGCAGGCCATGATCGAGCTGCAGCGGGCCATGTTCGCCGCGGTCGACGAGGTCATCGACGTCGCCAGGACCGAGGGCATCGACGCCGACGTGCACAAGAGCGGGCTGATCCACGTCGCCACCAACCCGGCCCAGCGGCGGCGGCTGCGCGCCGAGGTCGCCGATCTGCGCACATGGGGCTACGGCGAGGGTGACATACGGCTGCTGGAACGTGCCGAACAGCGCGAACGCGTCCAGGTGGCGGGCGCGCTGGAGGCCGCGTACTCGCCACACTGCGCCCGCATCCAGCCCGCCAAGCTGGCCGTCGGGCTGGCCGCCACCGTGGACCGGCTCGGCGTGGACATCTACGAGGACACCACCGTCACCGAGATCCTCCCCCGGCAGGGCGACGGCAGGGCGGCGGCCGTCACCACCCGCGGCACCGTCACCGCCGACTACGTCATCCGCGCCACCGAGGGCTTCACCGCCAGCCTGACCGGGCAGCACCGGCAGTGGCTGCCGATGAACAGCTCCATGATCGTCACAGAGCCGCTGCCGCCCGACGTGTGGAAGCACATCGGCTGGCAGGGCAGCGAACTGCTGGAGGACGAGGCCCACGCCTACATCTACGCCCAGCGCACCGCCGACGACCGCATCGCGATCGGCGGGCGGGGGGTGCCGTACCGGTTCGGCTCGCGTACCGACCGGCGGGGGGCCACCCAGGCGCAGACCGTCGCGCTGCTGTGGCGGATGCTGGTCAAGCTCTTCCCCGCCGCCGTGGACGTGCCGGTGGCGCACGCGTGGTGCGGCGTGCTCGGCGTGCCCCGCGACTGGTGCTCGACCGTGCACCTCGACCACGCCAGCGGGCTCGGCTGGGCCGGCGGCTACGTCGGCAGCGGCGTCACCACCACCAACCTGGCCGGACGCACCCTGCGCGACCTGGTGCTGCGCCGCGACACCCCGCTGACGGGGCTGCCGTGGGTGGGGCGGCAGGTGCGGCAGTGGGAGCCGGAGCCGCTGCGGTGGGTGGGCGTGCAGCTCATCTACGCGTTGTTCAGGGCGGCCGACCGGCACGAGAACGAACGCGGCACCCGCACCTCGGCCTACGCCCACCTCGCCAACCTCATCTCAGGCCGCTGACGAGCCTCGGCCCGCGGCACCCCGCTTCGTGCCAGGGCCTTGAGCAGCCGATCGGCTCACCCCCGCTCCGGGCGAGGACCTTGGCCGCCGGCCCGTCAGTCGGACGAGCCTGAGGGGTGCCAGGGGTCGTAGTCGACCTCGAGCGGCTCCTGCGGGGGCCGCTCGTCCTCGGGCACGTGCTGCAGGTTGACCCGGATGCGGTACCACACGCTGCTGCGCCCGCGCATGCCGTCGACCAGCACATCGGCGGGCTCCAGCCGGGCCGCGACCCCGGGATGGCGGGCCTTCCACCGCTCGAACCCGGCCATCGCCTCCTCCTTGTGCTCGGCCCTGGCGATCTCGATCAGCGGCTTGGTCTGCCGCCTGCGCCCGGTGCCCTTGGGCGGCTTGGGCGCGGGGCCCAGCTCCTCGGCCAGCTCAAGCAGGCCGTCGAGGGAGCCGGGGTGCAGGTCGATGTCCTCCCACGGGTCGCCGCGCTCGGAAAGCCGCGCGGGGACGGTCTCGATCGTGTACGACTCAGGATGGCAGTCAGGCACCTCGTCCCAGGTCAGCGGCGTGGACACCCGGGCGTCCTCGACCGCGCGCACGGAGTAGGCGGAGGCCACCGTACGGTCGTAGGCGTTCTGGTTGAAGTCGACGAACACCCCGTGGCGCTCCTCCTTCCACCACCGGCTGGTCGCCAGGTCGGGGGCGCGCCGCTCGACCTCTCTGGCCACCGTCTCGGCCGCCTTGCGCACCTTCGAGAACGGCCATCGCCGCTCGATCCGGGCATAGACGTGGAAGCCGCGCGACCCCGATGTCTTGGGCCAGGCGACCAGGCCGTGGTCGGCCAGCACCTCCCGCGCCACCTGCGCCGTGGCCAGCACGTCTCCCCACGGGACGCCCGGCACGGGGTCGAGGTCGATGCGCAGCTCGTCGGGCCGTGACAGGTCGTCGGAGCGTACGGGATGGGGGTTGAGATCGACGCAGCCCAAGTTGATCACCCACAGGAGCTGCGCGAGGTCGGTGCAGACGACCTCCTCCGCGCTCAGCCCCGAGCGGTATTTGAGCTCCGCCACCTCGATCCAGTCGGGCCGCTTGGCCGGGGCCCGCTTCTGGAAGAACGCCTCTTCCTCGATGCCGCGCACGAACCGCTTGAGCACCATCGGCCGCCCGTGGACGCCCCGCAACGCCGCCTCACCGACCGTCTGGTAGTAGCGGACCAGGTCGAGCTTGGTGTGCCCGGACCGCGGAAAGACCACCTTGTCGGGATTGGTGATGCGGACCTCACGCCCGGCGACCTCGATGTCAGCCATGCGATCACCATACGCGCCACCACCGACAACCCCCGGAAGGCGGAACCCGGTCTCAGGAGGGGAAGGCGCCGTGGCGGCCAAGCGTGCGGACTCCTCGGAGAACACCCCGAGCGTACGCCCCCCGCCCCGCCCCGGAGCAGCCACGAAAAACCCGGACACTTTGCGGCCATTACACAATAAGTCAGAAATGTCACCCAGACTTCTGTTGGGTTAAGAAAAAAACTCCAGCGAGTAAAGATGAACGGCCATCACTTTGCCGGCTCTTGGTGCAATGATGGGCGCCATGCCGTCAGCCAACCATGACGCTCTCGTCAAAATGATGACCGAACGCCCGGCCCTCGCAGTGGAACTGCTGGGCACCCTCAAGGGCGCCAAGCTTCCGGAGACCCCACTCATTCGCGTGGAGAATCCTTCCTTCAGCACCCGCCGCTCCGACGACATATCAGCCGATCTGGTCCTCATAATGGGCGCACCGGATCATGCCTTTCACGCCATCATCGTCGAGGCCCAGTTCGATCGCTCCAAAGAGCCGAAACAACTGGCCCGCTACGCCGCTGCGCTGTGGCTGATGCAACAGTGCGACGTGACCGTTCTCGTCATCTGCCCAAATCAGAAAGACGCGGCACACTACGCCGCGCCGATAGAATCCGGCCTGACAGGCTATCGCCTCCAGGCACAGGTTCTGGGACCCGACGACATTCCACCCATTATCGACTCAAAACTGGCAGCCGATCATCTGGAGCTCGCGACCCTGTCCGTCATGATGCACGGTCGAAATCGAAAGGTCGTCGAGACGTTCGCCGAAGCGATCCGCGACAGTCCGTTCGAGCACCGTCCGAAGTACTATGAGTACGCATACAACATGTCCACGCCTGAGACCCGGCGACTCTTGAAGGAGATCAGCATGTCGTCCACTTACTGGCCGGTTTTCAGCCCCTTCGCAAAGGAACACTACGGGCGCGGAAAGGCGGAGGGCGAGGCCATAGGCAAGGCAGAAGGCAAGGCAGAAGGGCTGGCGAAGGCCATCCTGACGACGCTGGCCTTCCGGCAACTCGACGTCCCCGACGACGTTCGCGAGCGCATCTCCTCCTGCACCGACCTGATGCAGCTCGAGACCTGGCTCAACCGCTCCTACACCGCCCCCGCCGCCGACGCGCTGTTCGACGAGGACGGTGAGAAGACGCTCTGACCCGTAGGGGGCTCAGAGGGTGACGGCGCCTGCCAGCAACGTGTCGAAAGGGTCGGTGGCGGGGCGGTCGAGGCCGCGGAGGGGGCCGGGGTCGGTCAAATGCCTCTCCGCGTAGAGGCGGGCGACCAGGGCCTTGCGGTCGTCGTCCAGGCCCCAGGTGGCCTGGTCCTCCAGGAGTGCGGCGGCGTAGACGTCGGCCATGAATTGAGCCAGGGGGTACAACCTCGCCTCGGCGGTGGCGCGGTCGAGGGACGACCAGGCTTCGACGGCCTTGGCGAGGTCCTCGATGCGGGTGCGGACGAGGTCGGAGGTGGCGAGCGTCCGCAGGTGGGCGAGGAAGGGCAGGTGGGCCTGCTCCTTCTCCATGGCCCTGCGCACGTCGAGGCAGAGGATGTTGTCGCCGCCCTCCCAGATCGGGTTGACCTGGGCGTCGCGCAGCAGCCGGGCGACGGGCCACTGCTCGATGTAACCGTTGCCCCCGTGCACCTCGATCGCGTCGCTGGCGGCGGTGACGCCGAGCCGGGAGGCGCGCAGCTTGATGAGGGCGGGCCCGAGCCGCAACCGGGGCCCGGTGTGGCCGTCGAAGACCATCGCCTGTGCGGCCTCGACCTCGACGATGAGCTCGCCGAGCTTGCGGCGCATCAGAGGCTGCTCGATGAGCGGCCGGCCGAACGCCTCGCGGGCGGCGGCGTAGCAGATCGACTCGACGAGCGCCCGCCTGGCCACGCCGACGCCCATCATGGCGACGCCGAGGCGGGAGGCGTTCGTGAGCTTCATCATCGTGCCGAGCCCCGATCCGGAGCCTGAGCCTGATCCGGCGAGGAGGAAGGCTTCCGCACTGGTGAACTCGACCTCGGCCGACGCCACCGACCGGGTGCCGAGCTTGTCCTTGAGCCGCCGGATCCGTACGCCGTTGCGGCCGCCGTCCCGCCGCTCCCACAGCACCAGGAACGGCGCCACCGCCCCCTCGGGCAGCCGGGCGAGCACGACGAAGGCGGAGCCGTTGGCGTTGGAGGCGAACCACTTCAGCCCGGTCAGCAGCCACGCGTCCCCGGCGGGCGTGGCGGCGGTCTCCAGCGCGGCGAGGTCGGAGCCGCCGGTCCGCTCGGTGAACATCTGAGCGGCCTCGCCGGAGTAGAAGCCGTTGGCGAAGATCTCCCTGACCCGGTCGCGTACGTCCGCGGGCGCGTGCTTCTCGGCGAGCGAGACCACCATGTCCCCGCCGGTGCCGAGCGCACAGCCCATCCCGATGTCGGCCTGATCGAGCAGGTACGTCCACGCGGCCCCCAGCGCGGCCGGGTCGGCCGCATGGGCCCTGGCCTGCTCGGCGAAGGCGGGCGAGGTGAAGTTGTCGGCCATGAGCGCGTCGCGGGCGGCGTGGAAGGACGGCGGCATGACGACCTGGCTGACGTCCCTGCCCCACTTGTCGTACTTCTCCAGCCGCGGCGGGTTGCGATCGGTCTCCTCGGCGGAGCGCGCGACGAGCCCGCCCATCAGCGCGCCCAGCCGGTCGAGGTGTGGCTCGGCCCAGGCGTAGCCGTCGCCCAGCCGGCGGCGCATGAGCAGCCGCAGCGTGGGGTCGCAGCGCCACCAGTTGCGGCCTTCCGCGCCCTGGTAGCGCTCGGTGGCGTAACGGTCGCTGTGGTCGAACGGCTCGACGAGGTACCGGCCCATACCCGCGAGTGTTACATATACTCGACACGCGATGGAAGAGCGTAACGGAACGATGAGCGCCCGGTCGGCGGTGCTGAGCGCGCTGCTCGGCAGCCACCCGCCCCGCCTGCCGGCCCGCCACCTGGTGCGCATCGGGGCGCTGTTCGGCATCGCGGAGGGCACCGTCAGGGTGGCCCTGTCGCGCATGGTCGCGGCGGGCGACCTGGTGCAGGAGGGCGGCGCGTACGCGCTGTCGCAGCGCCTGGTCGAGCGCCAGGCCAGGCAGGACGAGAGCCGTGACCCGCACGTCAAGCCGTGGGACGGCACGTGGGAGGTGGCCGTGGTCACCGCCGAGCGCCGCGCGCCCGCCGACCGGGCCGCGTTCCGTCACACGATGACCGCGCTGCGCCTGGCGGAGCTGCGCGAGGGCACCTGGCTGCGTCCGGCGAACCTGGTGCGCGACTGGCCCGAGACCGTCACCGCGCAGTGCACGCTCATCGACGGCCGCCCGCACGACGACCCCACTCCCCTGCTGTGGGACCTCGACGGCTGGGCCGCGGCGGCGGCACGGCTGGAGCGCGCGCTCGACCGGGCGCTCGCCACCGGCGACCTGGCCGATGGCTTCCTGGTCTCGGCCGCGGTGCTGCGCCATCTGCTGGCCGATCCGCTGCTGCCGGACGAGCTGCTGCCGGCGGGCTGGCCGGGCGCCGGGCTGCGGGCCCGCTACGACGACTTCGACCGCCGCTACCGGGAGATCCTGCAGGAGCACCTGCGGCTATAGGGGCACGCCGAAGACCGTGCGCTTGCCCCGGAACTCGGTGACGCTCCACAGCTTGCCGCCCTGCACGGTGAGGTCCTCGGGCCCGATGGGGAACGGCCTGGTCGTCGCCGTGTCGCCGTCGAAGACCTGCAGCCTGCCGTTGGTGGTGGAGTTGACGGCCTGGCTCAGGTACCACTTCCCGTCGTACGACACCGCACCCTGGATCTTGGCGTGCCCCGTGGCGTAGGCGTCCTCGGGCGCCCCGCCCTCCAGGTCGAGCGGCCACCGCGCGACCCACCCGTCCGTGCCGGGGTCGCGGTATTCGCCGGTGACGAGTCTGGGGGTGTCGCCGCTGCGGTCGATCGCGACGTACGAGAAGCGCGGCCCCGCCGTGGCGACCCGCCAGAAGTCGGTCTGGGGGATCACGTAGCGGTAGCCGAAGGCGTGCAGCTTGCCGCCGTGCCGCCCGACGCGGTTGCCGTCGCCGAGGTCCTTCTGCGCCGTACGCAGGTCGAGCACCTTGTTGAGGTCGAAGACGCGCAGGCCGCGCGTGGTGTCGGCGACATAGAGCAGGTCGCCGAAGCAGGCGACGCCGCCCGCGTGGATGTTGATCGGCCCGTACGACCCGTCGGGCTGGGCCAGCACGAGCAGCGCGTGCTGATACTTGAGCGTCTGGGGGCTGAGGAACGACACCCTGATGCCCCGCTCGCCGGCCGTCGGCCGGAAATACCAGCTGATCACGAAGGCCGGGACGCCGATGTTCCCCGAGTCGTCGCTGCCGGTCAGGCCCTGGGGGTACCAGTCGGCGGTGTCCTGGTCTTTGTCGTCGAAGGCGTACCAGATGTCCGGCCTGGGCTTCATCGAGCCCATCGCGGCCGCCGCGCCCTTGTTCTTCCCTGTCCTGTTGGCGTTGGCGAGCACCGCCTCCACGGCGGTGCTGCCGATTTCTCCGGCGAGTTTGTCCGCTCCTTCCGCCAGATCGCCCGTGGCCCGATTCAGCGCAAAAGGCGCTGTATCGGTGGATACCATCCCCGATGCCGCCATAACTTCCTCACCTTTTCCGTCTCTTGACCAGTTTGACGGATGGGCGGGAAATATGGTTTGCCGTCACTTCCACAAATGCACGGGCATCCCCGACAGAGCCAGCTCGCGATAACGCCGCACCATGCGCCGCCGGTCGCCGCCGAAGCGCGCGAGCGCCTCCCGCTGCCACACCGACCCGGTACGTCGCAGCCGGGTGCGCTGCGCGATCACGTCAAGGGACCGGTCCGCGTCGGACGGCGTCACCCCCGCCCTCAGCAGCCCCTCCCGTGCCTCGGGCAGCAGCGACAGCACCAGCTCAGCGGCCTCGTGCTCGCCCTCCCTGCCGGGCCAGGACAGCTTGGCGTCCAGCCCCTCCATGGCCGCGCGGTAGAAGTTCTGGTACGCCTGCGCGAAGCGGTAGCCGGTCAGGTCCCGCTCGGCCTGCGACAACGTCAGCCCCAGCAGGAACGCCGTGTTGGCGGCCATGTCCGCGCAGGAGGGCCCGGCGGGCAGGGCGCGCATCTCGATGCGCAGGTGACCGCCGTCGGCGGGGTCGTAGACGGGGCGGTTCCACTGCCAGATCGTGCCCTGGTGCAGCCGCAGCTCGGGCACCTCGTGCGGGTCGGCGCCCTCGGTGAGGTCGGGCACGATGGGGTCGTAGTCGCGTACGTACCGCTCGAACAGCTCGTGCGCGCCCTCGCGCACCCAGTCCGAGCCGAACGTCACCCGCCCGTCCCTGCGCTCGGGCCGCTGCACGTCGCGGTCGTCCGCGGCCTCCTCCATGAGCGCGATCCGCGTCTCCTCCCACAGCTCGCGGCCCAGGAAGAACGGCGAGTTGCCGCACGCCGCGAGCACCGGCCCGATCGCGAGCTGCGCCGCGTTGAACAGCCGGGCGAAGCGCTCCGGCGGGGTGCGGATGTGCACCTGCCAGGAGGTGTTGGCGCTCTCCAGGATCACGTCCTCGACGGAGAGCTCCAGGTCGTCGATCTTGACCAGGAACGGCTCGAGCCGCAGCCGCCGCAGCCCTCTGCTCATGGCGCGGTAGCGGTTCTGGTCGCTCATCGCGCCCAGCGTGAAGTCCTCGGTGTCGAGCGTCGGCAGGATGCCGATGGGCAGCGCGCCGCCACCGGCCACCGCGCCGTCGACCTTGGTGATCGTCTCCTGCACCTCCGCGCCCATGGCCTCGAACGGCCGGCCCGCCAGCGGCGTCGGGGTCAGGTTGACCTCTATGTTGTAGCGGCCCAGCTCCAGCACCACGCGGGGGTCGTCGAGAGCGTCGCGCACCTGGCTGTTGCGCGGCAGCGGCCGTCCTTCCTCGTCGATCAGGAAGAGCTCCAGCTCGGCCCCGATCGTGATCGGGCCCTCGCCGAAGCCGGGGGTGGCGAGCAGCTCGCGCAGGACGCCGAGCTGCTGCTCGCAACGCTCGCCGAAGCGGGTGAACTCCGCCTCGGTAAATCGTTCCTTGTCGAGATCCTTTCCCATCGCCGTCTTCTGTCCAGGAGGCCGCCGTTAACACGTTTTCTGGTGAACCTCCAGGTCAAGGGCAGGATTCGCGACCCTGTACGGATCCGTCCTTCGTCCCCCTGGGCCTTGCGCGACCTGCGGCGACGCGCTCTAAGCTCATGAGATGCGCGCGGTTGCCTTTGACATCTTCGGTGGCGAGCTCGACGTACGTGAGCTGCCCGACCCCTCCCCCGCCCCGCACGGAGCGGTGATCAGAGTCGAGGCGACGGGCTTGTGCCGGTCCGACTGGCACGGCTGGCAGGGGCACGACCCCGACATCAAGGTCCTGCCCCACGTGCCGGGCCACGAGCTGGCCGGCGTGGTCGAGGCGGTCGGCTCCGACGTGCGCGGCTGGCGGCCTGGGGCGCGGGTCACGGTGCCGTTCATCTGCGCCTGCGGCTCCTGCGCCGCCTGCGCGACCGGCGACCAGCAGGTCTGCGAGCGGCAGACGCAGCCGGGCTTCACGCATTGGGGCTCCTTCGCCGAGTACGTCGCCGTCGACCACGCCGACGTCAACCTGGTCGCCGTACCTGAGGACATGGCCTACGCCACGGCGGCCGGGCTGGGCTGCAGGTTCGCCACCGCGTTCCGCGCGGTGGCCCAGGTCGCCGAGGTGCGGCCCGGCGAGTGGGTGGCCGTGCACGGCTGCGGCGGCGTCGGCCTGTCGGCCATCATGATCGCCACGGCGGCCGGCGCCAGGGTGGTCGCGGTCGACATCAGCACCGACGCGCTGCACCTGGCCGAGCTGGCCGGCGCCACCCACTTCGTCAACGGCTCGGACGGCGACGCCGCCGCCCAGGTCAGGGAGCTGACCAGGGGCGGGGCGCACGTCTCGCTCGACGCGCTGGGCAGCCCCCAGACGTGCGCGGCCTCCGTCGAGAGCCTGCGCCGCCGCGGCCGCCACGTCCAGGTCGGGTTGCTGCCCGGCGGGCCGACGCCGATCCCCATGGGCCGGGTGATCGCCCACGAGCTGCGGCTGCTCGGCAGCCACGGCATGGCCGCCCACGCCTACCCGCCGATGCTGGAGATGATCAGGGCCGGCGTCCTGCACCCCGACCAGCTCGTCACCCGCACGATCGGGCTCGCCGACGCCGGCAAGGCGCTGGCCTCGATGGGCTCGGTGCCGGGCGTCACGGTGATCACTCCTCGATCTGCACCCTGAAGGTCCTGAGCACCAGGGCCAGCATGCGGTAGTGGGCGACCAGCATGACCAGCTCGATCCTGGCCGGCTCGTCATAGCGGTCGCACAGCGCCGCCCAGGTCGCGTCGGTCAGATCGCCCGCGTAGTGCAGGTCGTCCGCCACCTGCAGCACGAGCAGGTCCTCGACCGGCCAGAGCGCGTCGGGGCGGCGCACGGAGTCGATCTCCTGGTCGGTGAGCCCTGCCTGGCGGGCCGTGCGGACGTGCTGGGCCCACGCGTAGGCGCTGTGGCAGTGGTGGGCGGTGCGCAGGATGACCAGCTCGCGGTCGCGGGCGGGGAGCGCGCCGTCCAGCAGCGCGCCGCCGAAGCGTAACCAGGCGCGGTAGAGGCCGGGGTGGCGGGCGAGGGTGGCGAACACGTTGTACGGGTTCGCCTTCGTGAAGTCGTCCCACTCGTCGGGTGGCAGCGGCCGCACTCGAGGTCTCATGCTGGTAGACATGCCCCCACTCAGCCCGACATAGGGTGAGATTCATGGACTATGTGCGACTTGGTAACACCGGCCTGAAGGTCTCCCGGGTGTGCCTCGGCATGATGAGCTACGGCGATCCCGCCAAGCTGGCCTGGACGTTGCCGCTCGACCAGGCCGAACCGCTCATCCGCAGGGCGGTCGACGGCGGCGTGAACTTCTTCGACACCGCCGACGTCTACAGCGCCGGCGAGAGCGAGGTCGTGACCGGCAAGGCGCTGCGCGCGATCTTCCCCCGGCGGGAGGACTACGTGCTGGCGACCAAGGTGTACTCGCAGGTGGGCGACGGCCCCAACGACCGCGGCCTGTCACGTAAGCACATCCTCGACGGCATCGACGCCTCGCTGCGCCGCCTCGGCACCGACTACGTGGACCTCTACCAGATCCACCGCTGGGACTCCGAGACGCCCATCGAGGAGACCATGGAGGCGCTGAACGACGTCGTCAGGGCGGGCAAGGCCCGCTACATCGGCGCCTCCAGCATGTGGGCCTGGCAGTTCGCGAAGGCCCAGCACGTGGCCTCCGTCAACGGCTGGGCGCGGTTCGTCTCCATGCAGAACCACTACAACCTCCTCTACCGCGAGGAGGAGCGCGAGATGCTGCCGCTCTGCGCCGACCAGGGCGTGGGCGTCATCCCGTGGAGCCCGCTGGCGCGCGGCGTGCTGGCCAGGGCCGGCTCGTCGACCGAGACCGCCAGGGCCGGCTCCGACCAGCGCATCGCGTCCCTGTACGACCCCGAGAACGACAAGCTCATCATCGACAGGGTCGCGCAGCTCGCCGCCGACCGCGGCGTGCCCGCGGCGCAGCTCGCCCTGGCCTGGGTGCTGCGGCGCTCGGAGATCACCGCGCCCATCGTCGGCGCCACGAAGGAGCGGCACGTCGACGACGCGCTGGCCGCCGTGTCGGTGACGCTGTCGGACGACGAGGCGGCCTTCCTGGAGCAGCCGTACCGGCCGCGCGAGGTCCGCTTCTAGCCACCTGCCCTGGGGCCTCGCTCGCGGGCGCAAGATTGTCGGAGCGAGGTCCTAAGGTATGGGCATGCGGGCAAACGAGGAGGCTGCGGCGGCGCTGCAGGAATACGCGGAGCTGTTCGCGCTCACCGGCGGCGACGCCTTCAGGGTGCGCAGTTACCAGAAGGCGGCCAAGGCCATCGCGGGCTTCCCTGAGGACATCTCGATCGTCGACGTGCGGTCGGTCCCCGGGGTCGGCGAGGCGATCGCGAAGAAGATGGAGGAGTTCCTGCAGCGCGGGAGCTTCCGCCAGCTCGACGACCTGCGCGGGCGCGTCCCCGACGGCGTGCGGCGGCTGACCAAGGTGCCCTCGCTGGGGCCCAAGACCGCGATCATGCTGTACGAGGACTTCGGCATCGACTCCACGGTGGCCTTGAGCGAGGCCATCACCTCGGGCCGCCTCGACGGCGTCAAGGGCCTCGGCCCCAAGACGCTGGCCAACCTGCTCAAGGGCGTCGAGCAGCTCGAGCAGTCGGGCCGCCGGGTGCACATCGGCATCGCGATGGCCCTGGCTGAGCAGGTCATGGGGTCGCTCACGGCCGAGCGCATCGCCTACGCCGGATCGCTGCGGCGCATGAAGGACACCATCGGCGACATCGACATCCTCGCCGTCGCGCCCGAGTCCATCATGGACGACTTCCGCGCCCAGCCCTACGTCGCCGAGGTCATCGCCGCCGGCGACAAGAAGACCTCCATCCGCACCACCGCCGGCATCCAGGTCGATCTGCGGGTGGTGCCGGCCGGGTCATGGGGCGCGGCACTGCAATACTTCACCGGCTCCAAGGAGCACAACGTCGCCATCCGCGAGATGGCGGTGAAGAAGGGCTGGAAGCTGTCCGAATACGGGCTGTTCGAGGGCGACCGGGTGATCGCCGCCGAGTCCGAGGAGGACATCTACCACGCCCTCGGCATGCACTACGTGCCACCGCCGCTGCGCGAGGACGGCGGCGAGGTCAAGGCGGCGCTCGCGGGCGAGCTGCCGGTGCTGGTCGAGCTGAGCGACCTCAAGGGCGACCTGCACACCCACACCGACCTCACCGACGGCATCGCGAGCCTGGAGGACATGGTGGCCGCCGGTCACGCCCGCGGCTACTCCTACTACGCCGTCACCGACCACGCGCCCGACCTCGCGATGCAGCGCATGACCCTGGACAAGGCGCTGGAGCAGCGGGGGCGGGTGGCCGAGCTGCAGGCGCGCTATCCGGACATGCGGCTGCTCCACGGCACCGAGCTCAACATCGCGCCCGACGGCTCGGTCGACTGGCCCGGGGAGATCCTGCGGGAGTTCGACGTGTGCGTGGCCTCGGTGCACTCCCACTTCACGATGTCGCGCGACGAGATGACCCGGCGGTTCATCGCGGCCTGCGAAAACCCCTACGTCGACATCATCGGCCATCCCACCACCCGCAAGATCGGCAAGCGGCCCGCCGTCGACGCCGACTGGGACGCCGTCTTCCGCGCCGCCGCGCGCACCGGCACCGCCATGGAGATCGACTCCTACCCCGACCGCTCCGACCTGCCGTCCGACCTCGTGCGGCTCGCCCGGCACCACGGGGTGAAGTTCTCCATCGACAGCGACTCCCATGCCATCCCGCACCTGGCCCACCAGCGGTTCGGGGTCGGCATCGCGCAGCGGGCCTGGCTGACCACGGACGACGTCATCAACACCTGGCCCCTCGATCGCCTGCTCGCCTTCCTGGGCCGGTGACGCACGGCCGGCTCCCGTCCGTACGGGGCCCGGCACGACCTACGACAAGCGACAAGCGGGCGGAGCTGCCGCCGTCCGTGGAGCCCGTCCACGAAGCCCGTCCACGAAGCCCGTCCGCGCCACCTGCGCCTGCGTCGCGGTGGGGCCGCGGGCCCGAGCCCTGGGTGCGGCTCAAAGGAGGGTGAGCGCAAGGGGGCTGTAGGTGTGGCGCGACCGCCTCCAGCCCTGGCGCGGCTGACCCTTTCGCTACCGGGGTCGCTCGGCCGGGAGGCCGGTGAGGCGGGTGAGCGCGGTGAAGCCGTCCGGGGTGCCGGGCCAATGGCTCCTCACCGCGTCGAGGCCGGCCCGGCGCACCACCGAACGCAGGACGGCCGCGACGATGATGGCGTCGTCGGCGTACCCGAGGACCGGGATGAAATCCGGGATCAGGTCGATCGGCATCGCCAGGTACGCCACCAGCAGCCAGAGCCGGACCCGTACGCCGCGGGGCAGGTCCCGGTCGGCGGCCAGGCGGCAGACGAGCCGCAACATGTCAGGCAGCAGCCGCAACGACTCCCGCAGCAGTCCGCCGCGCGGCCGGACGACGGCGAGCGCGACCACGAGCGCCGCCCACGAAACCACCACGGCCACCGCCACCCCTATGAGCAGCTCCCACCACCACGCCTCGCTCACGCCCGCTCAGCACCCTCCGCTCACCAGCCCGGCCCCCTTACGGTGCAGCCGCTAGGCATCGACGGCAACTCCGCAAGCTTCCTCACCTTCCCATCGACGACACGGCCACCCCTGACGGTGCAGTCGTTACGCATCGGCGGCACATCAGAGGAAGGTCCCTGTCAGTGAGGGTTGGTGGGGGGATGTGGGGGCGGGTAGGTGTCCGGGGGTGGAACGTTCCGGTCCAGGTGAGGCAGATTTCGGCAAGGAAGGGCGCGCGGAGCCGGCCGCAGGAGATTAAATGGTTTCCAGGTAGGAAATAGTCACAACGAGGTGATGCTGCATGAGGCAAGCCACGGCGCCGATCATCAAGCCGCTGCCCGACCACCTGTTCCGGGTGCACGGCAACAGCGCCGAGATGCGGTGGGAGGCCATGGCCGGGCTGGGCTACCACACGCCGAACGACCGGTTCTTCGTCCGCAACCACACCTCCACCCCCCTCATCGACGTCACCACCTGGCGGCTGCAGGTGCACGGCCCGGGGGTGCGGCGGCCACGGGCGTTCACTTATGACGAGCTGCGGGCCATGCCGTCCCGTACGTATGACGTGGCGCTGGAGTGCGCCGGCAACGGTCGGCGCTTCTACCGGACGCAGCAGCACGACGGCGCGCCCGGCACCCAGTGGGGCCTCGGCGGGATCGGGGTGGCGCGCTGGCGCGGGGTGCCGCTGAAGCAGCTGCTCAAGGAGGTCGGAGTGCTGCCCGAGGCGGTGGACGTGCTGGCGATCGGGCTCGACGCGCCGTTCGAGGAGCACGGGCACGTACGCCGGCCGCTGCCCATCGACAAGGCGATGGACGACGTGCTCGTGGCCTACGAAATGAACGGCGTGCCGCTTCCTCCCGACCATGGATTTCCGGTGCGGCTGGTGGTGCCGGGATGGGTGGGAATCGCGTCCATCAAATGGCTCGGGGAGCTGGAAGTCTCCACCGTTCCGCTCTTCACTCCGTGGAACACCGTCTTTTACCCGGACGTCACCACGCAGCCGGTGAAGAGTGCTTTCGAGGTGGCGTGGAATGCGCGAATGCCGTTGTCGGGGACGCGGATCCTGCGCGGGCGGTCATGGTCGGGGCAGGGCAGGATCGTCCGCGTCGAGGTGAGCATGGACGGCGGCCTCACCTGGCGCGTGGCCGAGCACCATGGCCACCACCTGGCGAAAGCCTGGCTGCCGTGGCACGTGGAGTGGACGCCCCGGCACACCGGCACCCGCCTGCTGATGGCCCGCGCCACCGACGAGACCGGCGCCACGCAGCCGCTCAGCCGGCCCCGTCACCCCTTCGGCTACCACTTCGACGCGGTCGTGCGCCATCCCGTGCACGTCGTCCTCGACTAGGGAAAAGGCAACGATCCCCGGCCTCGTCCTTGATTACGGGAAAGGCCGGGTCCGGCGCGCCCTGCCCGCGCCGGGCGACGACCGCCGGCTCGCCGAGGCGGTCGCCGAGATCCACGCCCGCCGGCTCGACCGGACGCGACCGCTGTGGGAGATGCACCTGATCAAGGGCCTGCGGGGCGGGCGGGTGGCGGTCTACACGAAGGTGCATCACGCGGCCATCGACGGCGTCTCCGGCGCCGAAACCCTCGCCGCCCTCCTCGACCTCACCCCGGACGGCCACCTCCCCCCGAACGGCATCGGCCAGGGCCACCCCTCGCCCCCTCCCGCCCCGCAAGCGGGTCGACGCCTGAAGGCGAAGCCGGGCGTGCACCCGGAGGCAGGCGGCATCGGCCGGAGTTGCCCCGCCTCGCGGTGCCGCGGACGCCGTTCAACGGGCCCATCAGTGCCCGGCGTCACCTGTCATTCGGGTCGCTGCCGCTCAAGGACGTCAAGCAGGTCGCCAAGGCCAACGGCATCAGCGTCAACGACGTGGTGATGACGCTGTGCGCGTCCGCGCTGCGCTCGTGGCTGCGGGAGCGGGACGCGCTGCCCGACGAGCCGCTCATCGTGGCGGTGCCGGTCGCGGTGCGCGGGCCGGGCGGCAAGGGCCTCATCGGCAACCAGATCTCGGCCATGATCGCGCCCGTGCCGACGAACGTCCCCGACCCGAAGGAGCGCCTGCGAGTCATGGGCGCGGTGATGGGCCGGGCCAAGCGCAGGTTCGCGCCGGCGCCGGCGACGTGGCCGGGCGAGCTGTGCTCGCTGCTGCCCGCGCCGGTCACCAGCCTGGCCACGCCCGCCATCTTCCGGCTGGCGGGCATGGCCTTCCCGCCGGTCAACCTGATCGTCAGCAACGTGCCAGGCCCGCAGTTCCCGCTGTACCTGTGCGGCGGCCGTGCTGTCGTACTACCCGCTGTCGGTGCTGACCGACGTCAGCGGCGGCCTGACCATCACCTGCTTCTCGTACGACGGCATGCTCGACTTCGGCATCGTCGCCTGCCCCGAGCGGGTGGACGACGTGTGGAGCCTGCTCGGCCACCTGCGCACGGCGCTGGACGAGCTGTCAGACGAGCGAGTGGGCGATGAGTTCCGCGACGGCGTCGGGGTCGATCTGGTGGCCGGTTAGCTGGCACAGGTTCTCCTGGTAGAGCAGGGCGGCGGCGAACATGGCCGCCGCCACCTCCAGCCTGACCGCGTCGCCGCGCGCCCCGGGCGTGGCCAGCTCCAGCGCGAACCTGGCCCGCCTGACGAGTTCGCCGTTGAGCCGCCCGAGCCGTTCCTTGACCGAACGGTGGGTCTCGGCCTCGCGGAAGAGGATGCGCCGCATGGCCGGCGAGGCCCGCAGGGGCAGGGCGCGGGCGAGCCGGGCGAGGGTGCCGGCCAGGTCGCCCGGCACGGCGTCGACCTCGCGGCCCTCCTCGATGACGGCGCGTTCGTTGACGAGAGCGACCAGCAGATCGATCTTGTCGGGGAAGTGTTGAGCAATCAGCCGCTTGGGCACTTTCGCAAGTTTCGCTATGACCGCGGTCGTGGTCGCCTCGTAGCCGCGGCCCGCGAACAGTTCCTCCGCCGCGTCCAGGATGCGCGTGCGGACGTCACCGATCACCACAGCTCAGCACCCTAATGCCGGGGGGAAGTGCCTCGCCATGCCGTCGGGACGAGAGGGGTGTCGCACGTGTCACTCGGTACGCGACACGCGACACCGTCATGTAGCCTATGAGACAAGTATGTCTCATTTGAAACGCAGGTGCTTCGCCATGGCTGTGACGCGCGACCAGATCATGAAGGCCGCCATCCATCACCTCAACGAGAACCCGATCGCCTCCATGGCCCAGCTCGCCGAGGCCGTCGGTGTCAGCAGGGCGACCCTGCACCGCCACTTCAGCAGCCGCGAGGAGCTGATGCTGGCGCTCGCGCACCGCGCACACGACCAGTGGGAGCACGTGCAGGAGCGTTGCGGGCTGGTCGCGGCGACCGGCTCGCGGGACCCCGGCGCGCTCGCCGAGGCCCTGGACGCGCTGGTCGCCGGCATGGTCGAGATCGCCGACGAATACGGCTTCGGCCTCACCGACTACACCCTCGTCATCGAGCCCGAGCTGCGGCGGCGCGCCGACGAGCTGGAGGAGCGCGAGCTGGCGTTCTACGCCGCCGCCCAGCGCGCCGGGGTGCTCCGCGCCGACCTGCCGGTGCGCTGGGTCAGCAACACGGTGTTCGGGCTGATGGTGACCGTAAGGGAGAGCCTGCGCCGCGGCGACGTGGCCCGGCGCGACGTGCACCGCCTGCTGCGGACCACGCTCCTGCACGGCACCGGTGCGGACGGCCGCGGGGGCGAGGGTGAGCGGGTGGAAGGCGGCCGGGGATGAGCCGGGGACGGCGGTGGGCCGCCCTCGTCGTGCTGTCGGCGTCCGTGCTGATGGTCGTCATGGACATGACCGTGCTCAACGTGGCGCTGCCCGCCATCTCCGAGGAGCTGCGGCCGGACTCGGTGCAGCTCCTGTGGATGGTCGACGCGTACTCGCTGGTGCTGTCCGGACTGCTCGTCACGGCGAGCGCGCTGGGCGACCGGTGGGGGCGCAAGCGCATGCTGCTCGCCGGGTTCGCGGCGTTCGGGCTGGCGTCGCTGGCGGTCACCGTCGCCGGCGGCGCGACGGAGGTGATCGCCGTACGGGCGCTGCTAGGCGTCGGCGGCGCGATGATCATGCCGTCCACGCTCTCGCTGATCAGGCACCTGTTCACCGACCCGGGCGAGCGTGCGAAGGCGCTGGGCGTGTGGGCGGCGATGGCGGCGACCGGCGCCGCGCTCGGCCCGATCGTCGGCGGGCTGCTGCTCGAGCACTTCGGCTGGCAGGCCGCGTTCCTGGTGAACGTGCCGGTCATGGCCGTCGCGATCGGCGCCGGGGTGTTCCTGCTGCCCGAGTCGGCGAACCCCGCCCCCGGCCGGTGGGACGCCCTGGCCACGGTGCTGTCGATGGCGGGCATGGTGGCGCTGGTGTACGCGGTCAAGACGTTCGGCAAGGACGGGCTCGCCGCGCCCCCCGCCCTGGCGGCGAGCGCGGTCGCGGCGGTGATGCTCGGGTGGTTCGCTCTGCGCTGCCTGCGGCGGCCCGACCCGCTGCTTGAGCTGCGGCTGTTTCGCAGCGCGCCGTTCTCCGCGGGCGTCGTGACGGCGCTGACCACGTCCATCGCGATGGCGGCCGTGTTGCTGCTGCTCGCCCAGTGGATGCAGCTCGTGCAGGGGTACGGGCCGCTGGAGACCGGCGTACGCCTGCTGCCCGCCGCGCTCGCCGCCGTCGTCGCCTCGCCGCTGGCGCCCTCGCTGGCGGGGCGAGTCGGCGCGCGTACGGTGCTGGCGGGCGGGCTGGCGCTGACCGGGCTGGCCTTTCTGCTGCTGTACGCCGCGCCGAGCCCGCTCGGCTACTGGCCGGTCGCGGTGGCGCTGGCGCTGATCGGCCTCGGGAACGGCTCTCTCGCCATCGCCTCGGCGGCCATCATGTCGGGCTCGCCGCCCGCGAAGTCGGGCAGTGCGGCGGCCATCGAGGAGACCAGCTACGAGGTGGGCGGCGCGCTCGGGGTGGCCGTCCTGGGCAGTGTCGCGGCGGCCGTCTACCGGGCGGGGCTCGACGCGCCCGCGCTCGGCGGGGCCGGCGCCGCGGCCAGGGAGTCGCTAGGCGGGGCGCTCGGCGTGGCCGGGGAACTGGGCGCGGCGGGCGCGGCGCTGGCCGAGCAGGCGCGGGCGGCGTTCACCGAGTCGCTGGTGGTGACGAGCGCGGCGGGCGCCGTGCTGATGCTGGCGGGCACGGTGGCGGTCTGGCTCCTCACCCCCCGCCACCTGGACGTGTCAGCCGGTCACTGAGCCGTCAGAGGTGGGGTCGGGGCCGGCCACCTGGTCGGCTACGCGGCCGATGCGGGCGAGGCGGGCGAGGGCGGGGCGGGAGAGGACCTCGCCGATGTCGTGGAGGGCGATGATCAGCTCTTCGACGCCGTCGAGCGGCATGTCGGGCTCTCGGTTGAGCAGGACGCCGCGGTAGTCCTCAGGGGACACAGCGCCGCCGGGCAGCTCGATGCGGTCGTTCTCGGCGCGGAACAGCACCGGGACGGAGGTGTCGAGGACGAGCGCGAGCGCGGTCAGCTCGGCGGCGGTGAAGGAGCGCTGGCCGCGCTCGGCCTGGTGGACGGCCTGGCGGCTCCAGGGGCGGTCGAGGTAGCGGCCCAGCGCCTCGCCCAGCTCGGTCAGTGACATGCCACGCTCGGCGCGCAGGCGTGCGATCTGGCGGCCGATGGCCTCTTCGACCCGCAATGTGATCACCCCTTCGAGGTGTCATTCTGCACGATGACACCGACAGTCAAGCGTTGACGGCGGGGCGATCGCGGCAGTACCGTCAATGTACAGAGTTCCCCGTCAATGTTGCCGATGACAGGCCGACTGATACGGCCGATGGTGAGGCGCGACATGCAAGACATCCGCATCGAAGTGGTAGGACCGGTCGGCGACTGTGCCGTGCTCAAGATCGCCGGTGAGGTCGACGTGTTCACCGCTCCGAAGCTGCGGGAGCAGGTGGTCAACCTCGCGGGCCAGGGCGTCGTGCACATCGTCGCCGACCTGAGCACGGTGGAGTTCCTCGACTCGACCGGCCTCGGCGTGCTGGTCGGCGGCCTGAAGCGGCTGCGCACGCTGGACGGCTCGCTGGCGCTGGTGATGACCACCGAGCGCATCTCCAAGATCTTCCGCATCACCGGGCTCACCGCCGTCTTCGCCTCCCACTCCTCCGTCAGCGAGGCGATCACCGCCGACCCGCACTGGAAGCAGGTCGTCGAGGGCGAGGCCGGCGGTGTCGAGGCATGGTGCGGGGAGCACGGCCTGTCCTGAGCGGGCGGGCGGTCAGGGACGTGAGGCCTCGTCCAGGAGCGTGAGCTCCTCTTCGGTCAGCGTCGTCCCGGCCGCCGCCAGCAGAGGCCGCAACTGCTCGACGGTGCGCGCGCTGGCGATCGGCGCCGCCACCGTCGGCTGGGCGGCCAGCCAGGCCAGCGCGATCGTCGCGGGCGCCGCGCCGCGACCCTCCGCCACCTGAGTCAGGGCCTCCAGCGTCCTGGGGCCGCGCGGGGTGTCCAGATATTCGGCCGCCCTCGGTGCGCGGGGGCTGTCGACGGTGACGCCCGGCGCGTACTTGCCGGTCAGGAAGCCGCGGGCGAGCCCCGCGTACGGGGTGCTCGACAGCCCCTCGCGGGCCACGACGTCCCGCAGCTCGCCCTCGTAGCCGCGCTCGACCAGGTTGTACGGCTGCTGCAGCGCCACGTACCTGGCCAGGCCCTCCTCGTCGGAGATCTTGAGCGCCTCGGCCAGCCGGGGAGCGGTGTAGTTGGAGGCCCCGACGTGACGGACCTTGCCCTCGCGGACCAGCGCGTCGAAGGCGCCCAGGGTCTCCGCCAGCGGCGTCTCCTGGTCGTCGACGTGCGCCCAGTAGAGGTCGATGTAGTCCGTGCGCAGCCGCCGCAGCGAGTCCTCGACCGCCGCCCTGATCGTGCCCTCGGCCAGGCCCTTGCGCCCCTCCAGCATGCCGACCTTGGTGGCCAGCACGACGGACTCGCGGTTGCCGCGCGCGGCCAGCCACTCCCCGATGATGATCTCGGACGTGGACTCCCCCGTCTCCCAGGCCGGATAGACGTCGGCGGTGTCGAGGAAGTTGCCGCCACCCTCGACGTAGGCGTCCAGCACCGCGAACGAGGTCTCCTTGTCCGCCGTCCAGCCGAACACGTTCGTGCCGAGCGAAATCGGGAAAACGGACAGGTCGGAATTGCCGATGGATCTCATCCCGCCATTATGGTCAGGCCGCATCCACGCGGAACGACCCGCCCCCTGACCCGATCAAAGGCCGATCAGCTGGCCCGGTGCACCAGGGAGCCGCACAGGGCGCGCAGGTCCGCGGCGTCCGGCAGGCACTCGTCCAGCACGCCGAGCGCGGCGGTGACGTACCGCTGGGCCAGGTCCTCGGCGCCGGCCCGGCCGCCGGCCGCCTCCACCAGGTGGGCGGCGTGCCGTGCGGACTCCTCGCCGTCCACGCCGGAGACGAGCAGGTCGGACAGCTCACGGGCGGCGGGACCGCCGCCGGCGAGCGCGGCGAGCACGGGCAGGGTCTTCTTCTCGCGCCGCAGGTCGCTGTGGACGGGCTTGCCGGTCATGCGCGGGTCGCCCCAGATGCCGAGGATGTCGTCGGCGATCTGGAAGGCGACGCCGAGGTCGCGTCCCATGTCCCACATGCGCCCGGCCAGCTCGGGCGCGCCGCCCAGGGCCACGCCGGCCGCGGCGGCGGCGGCGAGCAGGCCGCCGGTCTTGCCCGCCGCCATCTCGGCGTACTCGTCCACGGTGACCTCGCCCGGCCCCCGCCACGGCCGGTTCTCGAAGGCCATGTCGGCGGTCTGCCCCTGGACCAGCTCGATCAGGGCCGCCGACAGGTAGGGCATCGCCTCGGGACGTCCGGCGAGCTGGCCGACGGCCAGCGCCAGCAGCGCGTCGCCGGTCAGCAGCGCGGGCCCCACGCCGTACGCCTTCCACAGCGCGGCCCGGTGCCTGCGCAGCTCGTCGCGGTCGATGATGTCGTCGTGCGCCAGGGAGAAGGCGTGCACCAGCTCCACCGCGACGGCGCCGGGCAGCGCGGACTCGGCGCTGCCGCCGACCGCCTCGGCGCTGAGCATGACCAGGGCGGGCCTGACGCCCTTGCCGACGCCGCCCTGCCGCGGGCTGCCGTCCACGTCTGACCAGCCCAGCGTGAACGCGGCCATGCTGGCGCCCCAGGGGTGCAGCGCGCCGACGGCCTCGCGCAGTGCGGGTTCGAGCAGGCTCCGGTAGCGCGCCAGGGAGTCGGCGCCCTGCGGCAGAACGCCCGGCCGGCTGACGTTCATCGGGTGCTCCTACCTCCGGTTGATCTTGAAAATCCATGCAGAAGCATGTGATACTCCACTGTGGATTTGACATCCGTCATTACATGTCCGTTATGTGAGACGGATGTCCACAGAGCCGACCCGTGCCCCGAGCACCGCCGGCACAGGCGGCCTTGAGGTGGCGCACACGATCGCACCCGGGAGAAACGACTGGTCGAGAACGTCGGTGAGGGAGCCAGAAGCCGGAGTACGAGTGGAACCGACCACCATCATTCCTCCGTGAATGAACAAGATGGGCAACATCTCACCATTCGCCCAAGCTTGATCATACACGCACTTTCGTACGATAATCACTCAATGAGTGAGAAATCCTCACATAGCCGACTTCTAGCTATATAACGCTCTCTGATCGGGGATCGCCGCCATGCCGCACCCCACGGAAACCTCCGTGTCCACTCCCCACGTCGTCCCCTTCTACCGGGCCCTCCCGAGGCTGGTGAAAGACCCGGTGACGGAACTGGCCAACATGGGAACCGAGGCCAAGGGCCGGATCGTCCAGGTGAATCTGGGCCCGTTCCGACCGTATCTGGTCTCCCATCCGGAGCACGTGGAGCAGGTGCTCAAAACCGACTGGACCAACTTCGCCCGTGAGGGCATGTTCTGGCGGCCGCTGCACCGCGTGACCGGCCAGAGCATCCTCGGCGAAGGCGAGACGTGGGCGTCCACGAGGAAGATCCTCGCGCCGCTGTTCACCTCGCGCTACATCGCGTCGCTGGCCGACGACATGGCCGACATCATCGACGAGTGCATCGTCGAGCTGGAGGACTTCGCCGCCACGGGCCGCCCCATCGACGGCGGGCACCAGATGACCACGATCGTCAACCAGGCCGTCATCAAGGTGCTGTTCGGCGGCCGGATCTCGCGCGACACCGCCGAGCGGCTGGCTCCAGAGTTCGCCACGTGCGCCACGTCGATCGGGTTCCGGCTGCTGTTCCCCTTCGCCCCGTACTCCGTCAAGGTGCCCGGCGACCGGGCCTTCCTGCGTTCGGCGCAGAAGATCGACGAGATCGTCTACCCGCTCATCGAGCAGGCGCAGCGCGAGGGCGACACCTCCAGCAAGGAGGTCGTCTCCAAGCTGCTGTCGGCCCGCCTGGAGCAGGAGGGCAAGGCCGACCTCAAGCAGGTGCGCGACGACCTGGTCAGCATCTACGGCGCCGCGTCGGAGACCACCGCCATGTCGCTGACCTGGCTGTGGTCGGTGCTGCACGACCACCCGGACGTCAACGCCCGGCTGCGCGCGGAGATCGACAGCGTGGTGGGCGGCGAGCCGGTGCGCCCCGAGCACGTCGGCCGGCTGCCCTACCTGCGCATGGTGCTGCAGGAGCTGCTGCGGGTCTATCCGTCGGCCTGGATCATCCCCCGGCAGGCGGTCAACGACGTCGAGATCGGCGGCATGCGGATCAAGGCCGGCTCACAGGTGCTGGTCAGCCCGTACACGACACACCGGCTGGAGGAGTTCTGGGACCGGCCTGAGGTGTTCGACCCCGACCGGTGGGCCGACGAGAAGGCCGCGGTCAAGCACCGCTACTCCTTCATCCCGTTCGGCGCGGGCCCGCACGTGTGCCTCGGCCAGCACCTGTTCTACGTCGAGGCGCCGCTGGTCATCGCCAACGTGCTGAGCCGCTACCGGCCGGAGCTGACCAACCCGCGGCGGCTCACCCCGCTGCCGGGCGCGTCCGTACGGCCGAAGGAGAAGCTGTGGCTGCGCCTGCATCCCGTCGAACGGCGGCGGGCGGCGTGAACCCCGCGGACCTCTCCACCGGACCGGAAGGTCTCACCGCGGTCGCGAACGACCTGATCACCAGCCTCATGCTGCGTCCCTGGGGCCAGGTCTCGCCCTCGGTGTACGAGACCGGCCGCCTCGTCTCCCTCGCCCCCTGGCTGACCGGCCACGGCGAGCGCATCGGCTACCTCGCCCGCACCCAGCGCCACGACGGCTCCTGGGGCGCGCCCGACGGTTACGGCCTGGTGCCGACGCTCAGCGCCACCGAGGGCGTCCTGGCCGCGCTCACCCGGAGCGACCCCGGCATCGACCGGGCCCGGCTGCTGGAGACGGCCGAGCGCGGCCTGTCGGTGCTCGGCGGCTGGTTAGCGGGCCGGCTCGACCTGCCCGACATGCCGGCGATCGAGCACATCGTGCCGTCGCTGGTGGCGCTCATCAACCAGCACCTCGGCGCGCTCGGCGCGGGTCACGCGCCGCTGCCGCTGCCCGAGGGCATGAACTACGACACGCTCACGCTCGTCAGGGAGTGGGTCAGGTCGGGGGCAGAGGTACCGGAGAAGCTGCTGCACGCGCTGGAGATCGCCGGCGCGGAGGCGGCGGGCGCGCCCGGCATCCGCCCGACGGTGATCGGCACGATCGGCGCCTCCCCCGCCGCCACAGCCGCCTGGCTGGGCCGCTCGGAGACCGGCGCGGACGGCGAGTCCGCCAGGCGGCACCTGGAGGACGTCGTCCGGCTGCACGGCGGCCCGGTGCCCGTGGGGCTGCCCATCACCGTGTTCGAGCGGAGCTGGGTGCTGAGCTGGCTGGTACGCGCCGGGGTGGCCGTCGAGGTGCCGCCCGAGATGCTGGCCGACATCAGGGCCGCCATCGGGCCCGAGGGAACGCCCGCCGGATACGGCCTGCCGCCCGACGCCGACACCACCTCCGTGGCGCTCTACACGCTGGCGCTCGCGGGGGTGCCGTACGAGCCGGACTGCCTGTGGCGCTTCCGCTCCGGCACGCACTTCGCCACCTGGCCGGGCGAGCAGGGCACGTCCGTCAGTGTGAACGCTCACGTTCTGGACGCCTTCGGCCAGTACGTCGCCCGCCGCCCCGACGCCGCGCCCCGCTACGCCGAGACGATCGCCGACCTGTCGGCCTGGATCGCCGAGCGCAGGGAGCCCGACGGGAGCTGGACCGACCGGTGGCACGCCTCGCCCTACTACGCCACGGCGAGCTGCGCGCTGGCGCTGGACGCCTTCGGCGGCCCCGCCGTGGCGACGGCCGTGGCGGAGGCGGCCGAGTGGGTGCTGGCCACCCAGCGGCCCGACGGGTCGTGGGGCCGCTGGGAGGGCACCGCGGAGGAGACCGCGTACGCCATGCAGGTGCTGCTGCTGACCGAGGGGCGGGCCGATCCGCGGCGCGTCGCGGCCGCGGACCGGGGGCTCGCCTACCTGGTGGGCTCGACGGGCGGCGAGCACCCGCCGCTCTGGCACGACAAGGACCTGTACGCGCCGTTCGCCATCACCCGCGCGGCGATCATCGCCTCGTCGTACCTGGCGACGCGGACGGCCGTGGTGTCCTAGCCGTGCGACTCCGTCCTGGCGTCCTCGGCCAGCTCACGCACGGTGTAGGCGTGCGTGTCCCTGGCCATGTACCAGGCGCCGTTGAACGCGACGCTCCTGCGCTGTCCCTCGACGACGCCGGCCAGTTCTGCGGGCAGCCGCCGCAGCTCGGCGTCGAACGCGGCGTTCAGCTCGGCGATGTGCGCGCTCACCCGCTCCACGGCGGCCTCCGTGCGCGTCCCCGCGCGTTCGAGGATGAGCACGGAGTTCGGCTTGCCCTCGCGCCGCTCGCGCTCGAACGTCCTGAGGTCGTTGGCCAGGCGCATGCACTCCGCGCCGAGCGCGGTGGCCGGCTCGATCGCGGCCCAGTGCTCGGTGCGGGCCGGCTCGGGGCCGCAGACGCCCAGGGCGGCCGCCCACCAGGTGCGGTAGAGGATGGTCAGGCCGCCGTTGGCGAGGTAGCGGTCGTAGCCGGGCCACGGCTCGCCACCGATCGCCCACCGGCGCTCCAGCGCCATGGCGGCGCCGGCCAGGTCGAGCTGCCCGAGCAGCGAGGGGGCGTGCGCGGCGGCGCCCGGGTGGGCGCGGAAGCGCGCGCACCATGCCCGCCACGCGCTCAGGGCGGCCGCCATCGGGCCGGCGTCTCCGGTGGCGCCGCCGGGCTCGGAGCCGGACAGGACACCCTTGATGCGGCTGAAGAACGCGTCCACGTCGGCGTCGGACCAGTCGCCCGCGATGCTGTCGGCGATGTCGTCCATGCCGAACAGGACCGCGGTCAGCGCGCCCAGGTCGGCGATCTGGTCGCGGGTGGCGGCGGGGAAGGTGGCGGCGGCGGACAGGCAGCTGAAGGCGAGCCTGCTGGAGGCGCTGTCGCCGTCGGCGAACAGGGTGGTGTGGGGGCGCAGCAACCGGTCGGCCTCCGGCACGGCGTCGAGCGCTGCCGTCAGGACGGCCGCACGGTCGCGCTCGGGCACCCCGGCGAGCTGGTGGGAGGCTTTGAGCAGGCGATCCGCGAGGTCATTGCGAATGTCGAAGTATGCGGAGGAAGGGTCACTCACCCGCGCAGGATATCCATTTTGCACGATTTCTGACTAAATCTGTCAAAAATCGGATATTTGTGCGCAAAGGGTTTGGAGTTGCTTGAGGGGCACTTTGTCCTGCGCTACAGTTTCGTGATCGACACCGTCCGTTGCCACCGCCGAGCGAGCTGGTGGCCAGCACTCGATTAACACTTTCTCAGGGTGGGTAAAATGGGCTTCCGCAATACGAGACTGCGGACCAAAGTCACGGCTCTGCTACTCTCCCTGGCGGCGCTGTGGGTCTTCGCGGCATGGGTCACTCTACGCGAGGGCGTCAACCTCCTGTGGGTCACCCAGGTCAACGACAGCGTGGTCGATCCCAGTGAGCCTCTGCTCGTCGAGTTGCAGAAGGAGCGCCGGATCTCGGCCGTCCACCTGAGCGACCCCACCTCACGTTCCCGCAAGGACCTCGAGGCCCAGCGCAAGCGCTCCGACGGCACGCTCGCCACCTTCAAGGAGGCCGCCACCGCCACGCTCGTCGGCTGGGCCACCGACGAAGAGGGCTCCGAGCGGCTCAACGAGGTCTTCCGCCGCCTCGACACGATCAAGCAGACCCGCCAGGCCGTCGATGCCGGCCGGCTGAACCGGGTGTCGACCACCGACGCCTACAGCGAAGTCATCGACTCGATCTACAACCTCTACGGCGCCCTGGCCACGCTCGACGACAAGGTCCTGGCCGGCGACATCCGTAACCTGCTCGCGCTGAGCCGGGCCCGCGACATCATCTCCAAGGAGGACGCGCTGCTGTCCGGCGCGCTGGTCAACGGACGGCTCTCGGCCTCCGAGCACGCGCAGTTCGTCGCCACGACCGGCGCATGGAAGGTGGTGGCCGACCAGGCCGGCGCCGAGCTGTCGGACTTCGACCAGGGCGAGTACGAGAAGGTCATCAACGGCCAGTCGTTCACCCGGCTGCGCAACCTGGAGACGCTCGTCGCCGAGCAGGGCCCCGACACCGGCAGCGTGCCGTTCAGCGCCTCGACCTGGCGCCAGGCCACCGACCGCGCGCTCAACGACCTCAACACGATGGTCCTCGGCGCCGGTGACCGCCTGGTCGACCGCTCGGTCCCGGTCGCCGTCAACGTCATCGTCCGGCTGGTCCTGGCCGGTGGTCTCGGCCTGATCGCGGTCATCGCCTCGATCATCCTGTCGATCACCACCGCACGCGCCCTGTTCGCCCAGCTGCAGAAGCTGCGCGACGCCGCGCACGAGCTGTCCGACGACCGCCTGCCGAGCGTGGTCGAGCGCATCGGCCGCGGCGAGAAGGTCGACGTCGCCAGAGAGGCCCCCGCGCTCGACTTCGGTGACGACGAGATCGGGCAGGTGGGCCAGGCGTTCAACACCGTGCAGCGCACCGCCATCGCCGTCGCCGCCGAGCAGGCCGAGCTGCGCCGCAGCATCCGCGACATCCTGCTCAGCCTGGCCCGCAGGACGCAGGGCCTGGTGCACCGCCAGCTGACCGTCCTCGACGTGATGGAGCGCCGCGAGACCGACCCGGAGGAGCTGAAGGAGCTGTTCCGGCTCGACCACCTGGCCATCCGGATGCGGCGCAACGCCGAGAACCTCATCGTCCTGTCCGGCTCGTCCCCCGCCCGTACGTGGCGCCGCTCGGTCCCCATGGTGGACGTCGTCCGCGGCGCCCTGGCCGAGGTCGAGGACTACACCCGCGTCTCGCTCATGCCCATGGGCGACGTGGTGCTGGCCGGCCGGGCCGTCGGTGACGTCATCCACCTGCTCGCCGAGCTGATCGAGAACGCCGTGTCGTTCTCGCCGCCCTACACCAACGTGCAGGTGAGCGGCCAGCTCGTGGCCAACGGCTACGTCATCGAGATCGAGGACCGCGGGCTCGGCATGAAGCCCGAGGACCTCGACGCTGCCAACGAGCGCATCGCCGACCCGCCGGAGTTCCGCCTCTCCGGCACCGCCCAGCTGGGCCTCTACGTGGTCAGCCAGCTCGCCAAGCGGCACGACATCCAGGTGGTGCTCAAGTCGTCCCCGTACGGCGGCACGACCGTCGTGGTGCTGCTGCCGCAGGAGCTCGTCCAGCTCGACCCGTCGCCCGAGCCCCGCGACGACGGCCGCGAGCGGCTGCCCCGTCGGCAACCCGGGCGCGAGAACGGCAGGGAGAACGGCAGGGAGGCGGGCGTCGCCACGGCGACCAGGCCGATGGCGGAGAACGTCCGCACGCTCAAGTCGGCGCGGTCGGCCGCCCCGCTCGCGGCCCCCACCCCCGTGCGCGAGGTCAAGGAGCCCCGCAAGGCGCCCGAGCCCGCGAGCAGGCCGGAGCCCGCCACCAGGCCGGAGCCCGCGAGCAGGCCCGAGCCCGTGAGCAGGCCCGTTCGCGAGCCCGCCCCAGAACCACCCCGGACCGAAACGCCGGCCGATCCGGAGCAGCAATCCGTGACCGAGTTCACACCGTCGGGGCTGCCCTTCCGGGTGCCCCAGGCCAACCTGGCGCCAGCGCTGCGTGACGAGACCCCCACGCAGCCCGACATCGAGGAGGACGATGACGAGCGATCGCCGGAGGAGATCCGCGCGATGATGGGATCCCTGCAGTCAGGCACCCGTCTCGGCCGCTCCGACGCGGCCAAGATGCTGGATGAGCACACGGGAGGTGAGGAATGAGTCCCACGGCCGGCACCGACCTCAACTGGCTGCTCGACGACCTCGTCGGCCGCATCAAGGATGCGGAGCACGCCATCGTGCTGTCGTCCGACGGACTGCTGATGGCCTCGTCGGCCGCGTTGCAGCGCACCGACGGCGAGCACCTGTCAGCCGTCGCCTCCGGGCTCCAGAGCCTGGCCAAGGGCGTCTCCGACCACATCTCAGGCGGCCAGGTCAGGCAGACGGTCGTCGAGTGGAAGAGCCAGTTCCTCATCGTGACCACCGCCGGTGAGCGCGCCTGCCTCGCCGTCCTGTGCGGGCAGCACGCCGACATCGGCCTGGTGGCGTACGAGATGGCGATGCTGGTCGCCAGGGTCGGCCAATATCTCACCTCCGGCGCCCGCAACGCCGAGGCCGTCGCCAGGAGCGACCGGTGAGAGCCCCGGACGGCGAGCCCACGGACGAACACTGGGTGGATCCGGAGATCATCCGCCCCTACGTCGTGACCCGTGGCCGTACCCAGCCTGCCCACGGCAGGTTCGACCTGATCTCCATGGCCCTGGCGGTGGGCCCGCCGCCAGGGCCCGACGCCGGGCTGGACCCCGAGCACCTGCGCATCCTGCAGCTCTGCCGCGAGCCCAAGTCCGTCGCCGAGATCGCCGCCTACCTGGATCTGCCGGCCGGCACGATCCGGGTGCTGCTCGGTGACCTGTTCGATCGCGAACTCGTCTCTGCCCAGGAACCCCGATCCGAGGTGGACATGCACGACATGAAGATGTACAGGGCGGTGCTCGATGGCCTTCGCTCGCTCTGAGCGTCCGCGCCTCCCGACGGCGATCAAGATCCTGATCGCGGGCGGCTTCGGCGCGGGCAAGACGACGATGGTGGGCGCGGTCTCCGAGACCCGGCCGTTGCGCACCGAGGAGGTGCTGACCGATCGCGGCATCGGCGTCGACGACCTCACCTCGGTGGAGGCCAAGCGCACCACCACCGTGGCGATGGACTTCGGCCGCATCACGCTCGGCAACGACTACGTCCTGTACCTGTTCGGCACGCCCGGCCAGGAGCGGTTCTGGTTCGTGTGGGACGAGCTGGCCGAGGGCTCGCTTGGCGCGGTCATCCTGGCCGACACCCGGCGGCTGGCCGACTGCTTCCCCTCGGTCGACTACTTCGAGCGGCGCGGCACGCCGTTCGTGGTGGCGGTCAACTGCTTCGAGGGCGCGCCGACGTTCGAGCTGGAAGAGGTGCGCCTCGCGCTGCAGCTCGGGCCTGACGTGCCGATCATCATGTGCGACGCGCGCAAGCGCGACTCCAGCCGTGAGGTGCTGATCACGCTGGTCAAGCACTCGGCCCGGCTCCGCGCCGAGCCGGTCGGCAGCTGACCCACCCCACCGGCCCCCGGCCGGCTCCGGCCGACCCCCGGTTCAGTTTCGTTCCGCAGGCCCGCTCGGCGGGCCCGGCTCTGAGTCCGCCCGTTCGCGTCTCGGGCGGGCTCAGGGGGTGGGCTTCTCCACGTGGCCGGTCAGGTAGGCGTCGAGGGCGGCGGCGCCTTTGATCATCGCGCGGCCGCGGGCCGAGAGGCGGCCGCGCCACTCGTGCAGGGCGCTCTCCAGCGGCTCCTGGCCGCCCGCCGCCCGGACCTGGGCGATCAGCGGGGCGATCTGCTCCAGCAGGTAGCCGCCGCGCCTGAGCTGGTGGGCGAGCCGGGCGTCGCGGACGTCGGCCCCCGTGTAGACGCGGTAGCCCGTACGCGGGTCGCGGCCGGGCTGTACCAGCCCCGCGCGCTCCCACTTGCGCAGGGTGGCGGGACGGATGCCGAGCTTCCTGGCCAGCGGGCCGATGAACGTCACCCCTGACGCGACCGGCTTGGCGGGCACCAGCGCGCGCAGCGCCTCCTCCACGGCCTGGAGGGTGCGGCGGTCGTCGAGGAGCTGGGCGTGGCTCTCGTCGATGAGCTTGAGCGCCGCGTCCGTCTCGCCCCTGTTGACCGCCTGCATGATCGCGGTGGCCGTGCGGTGGCCGTGGGCGGGGATCAGCGCGATGAACGCGGCCAGGGCCTGGGCGTGGCGCTCGGTGTAGGCCCGGTAGCCGCTCTCCGTGCGGGCGGCCGGGGGCAGGATGCCGGCCTCCTCGTAGTTGCGCACCGCCTGCGTGGACAGGCCGTGCCGCCGGGCCAGGTCCACCGGCCGCAGTCGGCCACCGGGCATCGACGCCACCTCGCCGCGTTTGAGGGTGCCGCACCGCCATGCGGCGCGGCACCGGGTCAGAGCTTCAACTGACGTCCAACCCTACCGTCGAGCGAGCGGAGGCCGGGAGCGCCGGACACCCCGGGTCGGGCGGGCGTCCGGCGTCGGGCGGGCATCGGGCCATCAGGCGGGCATCGGGCGTCGGGCGGATCGCCGGGCGGCCGGCGTCAGGCGGGGGTCGCGCGGTAGGCGTCGCCCGGTTTGGCGGCGAGGACCTGTTCGCAGGCCAGCAGCAGCACGCCGGCGCTCCAGGCGTGCGACAGCGTCAGGTACATGCCCTTCGGCTGGAAGCAGTCCGTCTGGTAGTAGCGTTCGGTGATCATGCCGCGGTAGGCGTTGAGGTCGCCGTCGGCCGCGGGGAGGAGCTGGCGGAAGCAGTCGAGGGTCTCCTCGGCCCGCTCCGCGTAGTAGGGATCCCCCAACGCCTCCGACAGCTCGGCCAGCTCCGCCGTGCACACCAGCCCGTACGCGTGCAGGTGCTGGTTCGACGGCGACGCCTGGTCGGCGCCCCGGGTGGCGAAGCCGTACACGCCGAGCGGGGTGCGCGGCCCGAAGCGCACGTTGTAGGTGTAGCGGAAGGTGAGCATCCAGTCGGCGGCCCGGCGGGCGAGATCGAGCCAGCGGGCCGCGCCGGTGCGCCGGTGCAGCGCCATGTACGCCATCACCGCCGCGTACCCGTCCTCGGAGGTGGGCGCGAGGTCCACGTCCTCGGGCGCGCCGTAGATGAACTCGTCCTCGACGAACCTCGCGTAGTACTCCCCCGCCCGCTCGGCTGCCCGCAGGTCGCCGGGGTCGCCGGACTCGGCGAGCGCGGCCACCCAGGTCAGGCCGGACGCGCCCGACCACGACAGCACCTCGCCGGTGGCGGCGTGGTGCAGGGTTCCGAGGTTGCCGTCGGGGCGCTGCCGGGCGACCATGACGTCCAGGTTGGAGCGGGCTGCGGCCGCCCACTCGGCGTTCGGCCGCAGGCGCAGCGCGCGCAGCAGGAACAGGGTGGCCTCGCCGAGCGTGCGCGCGTGCAGCGCCCCCTTGACCGGGCTCCAGCTCTGTGCCCAGCCGGTCTTGCGGTACCAGGTGCCCCAGAACGTCCCGGACGGCGACAGGTTCGCGCAGATGAAGCCGATGACGCGCTCGGCGGCGGCGACGTGCTCGGGACGCTCGGTGCGCAGGCCGTGCTCCAGGAGCGCCGCCGCCCACGGGATGCCGCTCACCCAGCCGACGTGCATGGCCTGCCGGTCCACGCGCTGCCCGTCGCCGCCGCTCACCTCCCTGTCGAACCCGACGGTCTCCAGCAGCACGCCGGGGTCGGGGTCGTAGTGCCAGCGGTAGAGGCCCTCGGCGGCGATGTCGGCGGCGGTGGTGACGTCCTCCCACGGCTCGATCGGCGCATCGGGCAGCCTCAGGTCGCAATCCTCGCGCAGCAGCGGCGCGTACGCGTGCCGGTCGGCCGGCAGCGGCGCGGTGGCGAGCGTCAGCGTGCGCGCCTCGCCCGGCTGCCAGACGTGGGTGGCCGCCTGGGGTGGGAGCGGGTCCGCCGAGCCGTAGTAGGTGACCGGGTGCTCCCGGTACGGGAACAGCAGCGCGGCCGTCGCCCGCCCGTCGTCGTAGGAGAGCTCCAGGCCGGTGATGCCGAGCGGCGAGACCTCGTCGGCGATCAGCGCGGCGCCGCCGTCGTCGCCCCACACCAGGACGGCGGGGGTGGCGGCCCGGTCGGCGCGGAAGCCCCACGACGCCGAGACCATCTCGTCGGGACGGTCGGCGCCCGGCTCGAAGCGGGGGAAGACGCGGTGGCAGCCGGCCGGCCGGTTCTCTCCGTAGAACAGGCCGGGGATCAGCCACCACGGCTCGTCCTCCGACGGGACCGGCCTGCTGACGCGCACGGTCGCGGCGGCGGGTTCGGCGCCGTCGTACCGGACGTCGAGCCGCAGCTCGCGCCGCCCGCTCGCCAGCCGCTCACCCCAGCCGTACGCGACCGTGAACGGCCCAGCACCCAGCACCTCGACCCGCACCTCTCCCCCATCGGGGACGGCGATCAGGCTTGAGGCGCCCGGGGCCGGCGACCCCGCCGCTCCGGCGGGGTCGCAAGCGCTCGTCACCACGGCTCCACGGTGAACGCGCCCTTGCGGGTCTCCAGCTCCACCAGGTCGGTCTCCACCGCCGAGAGCGGGTCGTCCAGCGGGATGCGGAACGTGCGGATCTGGCTGGGGCCGAAGTCGGCGGTGAGCCGGATGCCGGCGACCGGGATGTTCAGCGTCGCCGTCCCGGCCTGGCCGGTGGTCTCGACGGCCCTGACCACCAGGTCGCGCGGCGCGTCCTCGTGCAGCTTCACGGCGGTGACCATCACCTGGCCGCCGCCGTCGTCCAGGTAGCCGCGCGAGCCGGGCAGCGGACCGTCGTGGAAGCTCTCCAGCATGGCCCGCACCGGCGAGCCGAGCAGCGCCGCGCGCCGGGTCAGCCCGGCCGCGCGCCAGTCGCCGGCATGCGGCACCAGCAGGTACGAGAACCGCTGCACGCCCTGGTCCTGGAAGGAGTAGAAGCCGTCGGGGTCGAGCAGCCTGGGGTCGTGCCAGGAGTAGACCGGGCTGCGCACGGCGGTGATGCCGATGCTGTGGCTGCGGCCGGGCCCGGGAGGCGCGACGTCGTAGCCGTGCTTGGCGTTGTTGACCACGGCGAGGCCCGCGCGGGTGCCGTTGACCGAGCCCGACAGGTCCACCCACGACTGCGCCGGCTCCTCGGCCCCGTCGATGGGCCTGGTGAGGTGGGCGAACGGGATCTCGTACGTCGCCACCGGGCTCTCCAGACCGACCGGGAAGCGCAGCTTCATCAGGTGCGCCTGCTCCCGCCAGTCGAGCGTGACCCGCACCTCGACCGCGTCGTCGTCACCGGCGCCGAGGATGAACTCCTCGGCCATGGTGGAGCGGCCCCACTCCCGCTCGACGCGGATGCGGGCGCGCAGCGGCCCGTGCTCGCGCAGCACGATGTCGGTGACGGCCATGGGCTGGCCGGGCCAGTCGTAGGAGACGACGCGGTGGCCCCACGTGTCGGTGGGGTCCTCGCAGATCTGCGTGTGCTCTCCGGACGCGCCCGCCACGAGGTCCACGCCGGTGCGCTTGTCGACCAGGCTGGACAGCCAGCCGGTGACCGGGTCGAGCTCCAGGCGCAGCACGTCGTTCTCGAGGTGGTGCCCGGACGCCTCCAGGGTGCCGCCGGGGTTCATGCCGGGGCCCTGGCGCAGCCGGTAGAGGCGGTAGCCCAGCGGCGGCAGCTCGGCCTTGAACACGGTGGCGCCGCGGCCCTTGTCGTCGGTGGTGGCGACGGACTGGGTGCGCTGGCACGGCACGTCGGCGCCGTCGGCGTCCACGACGTGCACGCCGTTGGGCGCGACGCCGTACTGCAGCTCGACGCGGGTGCTGACCGGCCACGGGTGCGGGTTGAACACGATCACCGGCTGGGTGCCGGTCTCCTCGGGCACCTGCACGTCGCGGGCGATCACGTTGTGCGCCCTGGTGATGATGCGCTTGGAGATGGCGACGGCCTCGCCGAGCTGGTCGCGGGCGTCGTCGTAGGCGGGCTCGATGGCCGAGCCGGGCAGCACGTCGTGGAACTGGTTGAACAGCACCTGCTTCCAGGCCCGTTCCAGGTCGGTGCGGGCGTCGTGGCCGGCGATCGCGGCCCACCGCTCGGCCGACAGCACCGCCGCCTGGGCGCGGCGCTGCCACGCCTTGATGCCGGAGTGCGACGAGTAGCAGCCGGCCGCGTGGTGCTGCAGGTCGTCGCGCCACACGGGCAGCTCGGCCAGGCCCTGCTCGCCGAGCCGCTTGACCATCTCGTCGAAGTAGCGGCGCGGCGAGGACAGGGTCAGCTCGCCGTACGTGCCCATGCGGTCGTAGCGGTGGATGGACTCGATGTTGGCCTTGGTGGGGCCGCCGCCGTGGTTGCCCACGCCGTAGAAGATCATCAGGTCGCCGAGCGAGCGGTCGAGCTGGGCGAGCGCCTTCTCGGTCTGCCCGCCGACGTCGCCGGGCGGGCTGCAGTATTCGAACGGGATGCGGTACGCCAGCACGCGGCTGCCGTCCGGCGCCTCCCACCAGAACATCGTGCCGGGCAGCTCGCTCTCGTGCGGGGCCGGGCGCAGGAAGGTGTAGGAGTCCATGCCCTGGCCGCGCAGGATGGCGGGGAGCATGGCGTTGTGGCCGAACGGGTCGACGTTCATGCCGACCGTGGCGGTGACGCCGAACTTCTCCTTGAGGTAGCGCTGGCCGTACAGGCCCTGGCGGACGAACGACTCGCCCGAGGGCATGTTGCAGTCGGGCTCCACCCACCAGCCGCCGGTCATCACCCAGCGGCCCTCGGCCACCTTCTCCTGGATCCTGGCGAACAGTTCGGGGTCGGACTCCTCCACCCACGAGAGCAGCACGACCTGGTCGCAGGTGAAGACGAAGTCGGGGTACTCGTCCATGCGGTGGATCGCCGACCAGAACGTGGCCCGCGCCTCCTGGTAGCCCTCCTGCCACGGCCACAGCCACACCGGGTCGAGGTGGGCGTTGCCGATCATGTGCAGGGTACGGCCAGGGGTGGCCACCGGACGGGGTGCGCGGGGCAGGTCGCGCGGCTGGGGGCCGGAGGGCGCGTTCGCCATGGGGGCGCGCGGCCTGGAGGGACGCCTGGTCATGCGGCCGCCCAAGCGTCGACCTTGTCGCTGATCATGTGCAGCATCAGTGTGTGGATCTCCTGGATGCGCGGGGTCTCGGTGCTGGGGGCGAGGAGGAGGTGGTCGGCGTACGCGGCGGCCTTGCCACCGTCGCCGCCGCCGAAGAGTACCGTCACCGCTCCATTGGTCTGTGCGGCCTGCAGGGCGCCGACCACGTTCGGGGAGTTTCCGCTGGTGGTGAAGGCGGCCACCACGTCGCCCCGCCTGGCCAGCGCCTGGACCTGGCGGGCGAAGACGTCGTCGTAGACGTAGTCGTTGGCGATGCAGGTCATGACCGTGGCGTCGGTGGTGAGCGTCACGGCGGGCAGCGGGCGGCGGTCGCGCCGGTAGTGGCCGATCAGCTCACCGGTCAGGTGCTGGGCGTCGGCCGCGCTGCCGCCGTTGCCCACCGTGTAGAGGGTGCCGCCCCGGGTGAAGGTCTCGATGAGCAGGTCCGCGGTGGCTTCGACGGCGGGCAGCAGCGCCGCCATGCCGCGCGCGGCGGCGAGATGGCCGTCGACGTGCTGCGCCAATAGCTCGGGCATGGGAGATACGTCGGGCATTTGGTCTTTCCTGGTGCTAGGTCTGTGCAGTTCGGGCGCCGTCGGGGCGAGGGCCTGTCGGTCCTTCCGGGGGCGGGGCCTTCGCCTTGGGTGTGCGTCAGCGGGCGGCGCCGGTGACGAGGTCGTGGGCGACGGCGCCGGCGCCGACCACGCACACGCCGGCGCCGAGCATGGCGAGCTCGATGCGCGCGCTGCGGGCGGCCGGCGGCATGGCGTCTCTGGCGACCGCCGCGGCGACGGGGTCGAGGAGCCGGGCGCCGGAACGGGTGACGCCGCCCCCGAGCACGACGAGCTCCGGCTCGAACGCGTTCACCAGGTCGGTGAGCGCGCTGCCCAGGGCCCATGTGGTCTCGTCCCAGATCTCGGCCGCGAGCGGGTCGCCCGCCTCGGCGGCGCGGGAGACGTCCTCGGCGGTCGGTCGCTCGATGGCGGACAGGGACGAGGCGCGGCCGGCGGCCAGCGCCTCCCTGGCGCGCTCGGCGATGGAGGTGCCGGACGCGTACGCCTCAAGGCAGCCCATCCGGCCGCACGAGCAGCGGCGACCGCCCGGACGCACCATGACGTGGCCCAGCTCGCCGCCGTTGCCGGCCGCGCCGCGGTGGAGCCGGCCGCCGATGACCGAGCCGCCGCCGACGCCCGTGGAGATCGTCAGGTAGAGCATGGTGCTGGTGCCGCGTCCCGCGCCGTAACGGAATTCGCCCAGCGCGGCGGCCGTGGCATCGTTCTCAAGGACCGCGGGCAGGCCGTACGCCTCCGTGGCCAGCGCGCAGATCGGGATGTCGACCCAGCCCGGGAGGTGCGGCGGGCACTCCAGCACGCCGGTCACCGTGTTCAGCGGCCCGCCGCAGGAGATGCCCACGGCGGCCACCTCGGGCAGGCCGGCCTCCGCGATCGCCTTCCTGCCCAGGTCGAACAGCCTGGTCAGGACGGCTCGCGGCCCCTCCTCCCTGTGGGTGGGGGCGAGCTGCCAGCCGTGGATCAGGCCATCGCCTGTGACCACGCCCGCGGCGAGTTTGGTGCCGCCGATGTCGAGCGACAGAACGGGGGGCAAATCGTGCTCCATTGGGCCTCCGACTGGGAACGACTGACGCACATGCCTATGACATCGTTCCCACATCTGGATCCTAGGGCGAGTTTTCCCCGCGGGTCAACGCACGCCACGGGAGAAATGTCAGATCGCAGGGGGCTCCGGAGGTGGATGCGGCGGATCCCGGAGGTCGCGAAAGGCCGGCGCGACCAGGTCACGGGGCGTCTGACGCGGGCGCGGGGCGCGGGGCGCGACGCGGGCGCGGGTCGCCGAGCGCCCGCCACGGTGAGCGTGTCTGCGGTGCCGGCGTGAGGCGGGTCGCCGGGCGGCGGCGTCTTCGGATCGCGAGAGTCGCCGGACCCTCAGCGCCGTCAGAGGGCCGGGGGGTGGGTGGTGGATTCGCGTTCGATGAGGTGGACGTTCAGCACCGTGGTGACCGAGTCGGACTCGGGCATCTCGATGCGTTCGTGCAGCCGGCGCACGGCCGTCGCGCCCAGGTTGAAGGTGTCCTGGGAGACGGCGGTGACCTGGGGCGAGACCATGCTCATCCAGGGCGCGTCGTCGAAGGCGACCAGGCTGATGTCGCTCGGCACGGCGAGGCCGCGTTCGCGGATGGCCCGCCAGACGCCCTCGGCGAGCACGTTGTTGGCGGCGAACACGGCGGTGGGACGGTCGGGGCCGCTCAGCATGTCGAGGGCCCGGCGGCGGGAGTCGGCGACGTCCCAGCCGGAGGAGACGACCAGCTCGGGGTCGACGGTGATGCCCCCGGCCGTCAGCGCCTCGAGGTAGCCCTGGTAGCGCTCGTAACCGGTGGTCCAGTCGGTCTCGTCGATGAACAGGGCGATGCGGCGGTGGCCGAGCTTGACGAGGTGGGCGGTGGCCGTGCGGGCGCCGACGCGGTTGCCGACCACGACCCCGTCGGTCGAGCCGGCCGCGAACTGGCGGTCGACCTCGACGACCGGGATGCCGTGGGAGGACAGGTAGGTGGACACGGCGGAGGAGTTGGGGGTGACGATCACCCCGGCCACCCGGAGCGCCACCAGCGCCTCGGCGGCCTCGCTCTCGGTCTCGCCGGACAGGCTGGTGTCGGCCAGCACCATGGTGTAGCCGCGCTCACGGGCGGCGCTGCTCGCCCCGGCGGCCAGCTCGGCGTAGAACGGGTTGCGCAGATCGCTGACCAGCACCCCGACCGACCGGCTGACCTGCTGCTTGAGCGTGCGGGCCATGACGTCGGGCACGTAGCCGAGCTCCTCGGCGGCGCGCAGCACGCGTTCGCGTACGTCGCTGGCCGCGTAACCGCGCCCGGTGAGCGCCCGGGAGACCGTGGAGCGCGAGACGCCCGCGGCCTCGGCGACGTCTTTGATCGTGGGACGGCGGGAACGGCTGACGGGGGTGCTGCGCCGTTCTACGGTCATCGGTTCCCTTCCACGACCACGTCGACCAGCGCCTCGGCGTGCTGTCCGAGGCGCAGGTCGCCGATGGTCAGATCGACTGCCAGGCGTACGCGGCGGCGCGGCTCCGCGGGCGCGCCGAGCCGCAGATGCACCTGCTCCATACCCCCTCCGGGCAGCCTAAGCGTCAAAGATCCGGGCTCGCGCCGCCAGCCGGGCGGCACCACAGGCTCGATGGTGGCCACGGCCTTGTCCGGCCACGGGTTGCGCACGGTGGCCGTCAGCGTGATCTCGCCGCCCGCGGGGACGCTCGTATAGTACGGCGTCAGGCGGCACAGCACCCCGTCGGCACCGAGATCGAACCGCCCGGACGGGAGCAGGTCGTGGTGCAGCGCGATCAGCTCCTCACCTCGTTCGGTCAGCATGTGCAGATAGTCGTCGTCCACCCAGCGGGGGCGCCAGTGGCCGCTGACCATGAGGTCGGGGCGCAGCCGGTTGTAGAGCGCGGCGCTCTTCCGGTAGTCCTCGATCCGGAACCTATTCTTGTACTGAAAATTCAGGATTTCCTGTCGTTCGCCCGGAACGCCCAATCCGTCCTGCTGGTCGCCGGTCACCAGCACCCGGTGCCCGTCCACCTCGAACGCGTACGCCGCCGCGAACATCGTGTGCCCGGGCAGGTCGTGGACCGTGATCTCGTACTCCCGCCACCGCACGCTCTCCCCCAGCCCCAGCACCCGGTCGGCGGGGATGGGGTCGAACCACGTGCACGGCAGGTCGTGGTGGAGCGGCGTGGCCAGGATGGGCGCGATGTGGGAAGGTGCCCAGATCTCCGTGCCCTCGACGTCGCGCAGCAGCGGCATGCCGGCCACGTGGTCGTCGTGGTAGTGGGTCGGCACGGCCACCTCGACGGCGGTGACGCCGTAGTGCTCGCGCAGCGCGGGCAGCGAGGCCAGCCAGGGCCGCCGCGCCTCGCGGGCGGTGCTCTTCACCAGGCCGGTGCACATGTCGTAGCCGAAGTCGAAGACCATGGCCGCGCCCGACTCCGACAGCAGCACGTAGCTGTAGGACTGGCTGCTCCTGTTCATCAGCAGGTGGGGCGTGACCTCGATGAACGGGTTCTCCAGCAGGCCGCGCACGTCCCAGGGGCGCGGGCGGCGGAAGTCGACATACCGCTGCATGGCGGACGAGAGCCTGGACAGCGCGTCCTGCGGCTCGGTCATCGGGTCGCCGTGCGAGGGCAGCAGCACATCGAGGTCCTCGCGCTGGAGCAGCTCGGCGCTGACGATCACCATGGCGGGGCCCTCGTTCTCGGTGTAGGACCACTGGGTGGCGGCCAGCGACCACACCTTGCCGGGCGCGTAGATCAGGTCGCCGGTGAAGGCCGTCCTGCCGACGACGTACGTCACCGAGCCGGGCGTGTGGCCGGGGGTGGGCAGCACGCGTACGTCCACGCCGCCGTATCGGGCCGTCCGATATTCGGGCACCACGCCGGTGATCTCGACCGGCTCCAGCAGCGAGAACCGGTCGTCGCGCAGGTCGTAGTCGTTGGAGATCTGGCGGCCCGACCACAGCTCGTCGACCTTGTCGAACAGGTCGCGCTCGACCGGCGGCACGTGGATCGCGACGCCCGCCTCGACCGCCCGATGCAGCCCCTGCACCTGGTCGCGGTGGTGGTGGGTGACCAGCACGTCGGTGATGCGGTCGAGGCCGAGCTCGCCCAGCAGGTCGAGCACCCGGCCGGAACCGAAGTCGATCGCGATGCCGGTGCGCGGCTCTCCCGGCTCGCCCGGGGCCTTGATGACGTAGACGTTACAGGTGTCCTCGACGCGGAGCACCCCGGGCGCGACTTCGGTTACTTCCATACCCACGGGCCAGGAGTCTATCCGGTATCGTTCCCACAATGGATGCCCTGGAGTGGATTGTTCCCTGTCCGAAAAAGGCCACCATCGGTAGCGAGCATCTGGTTCTGAGCGCCTGCCGGATCACGGGCGACCCCGCCGCCGTACGCGCCGTCGCCGCCCTCACCACCGCCCTGGGCGACGCGGCAGCCGCCTCCCTCACCATCGACGTACGCCTGGACGCCGGACTGCCACCGGAGGGCTACACGCTGAGCGCGGGACCCGGCGGCGTGGTGATCACCGGCGCCGGCCCCGCCGGGGCGTTCTACGGCGCGCAGACCCTGCTCGCGCTGGCCGCCGCACCCTGCGAGACGCATGAGCGGTGCGTGCCGGAGTGCGACGTGCGCGACTGGCCCGACCTGCCGCTCCGGGGCACGATCGAGGGCTTCTACGGCACCCCGTGGAGCCACGCCGAGCGCATGGAGCACCTGCGCTTCTCCGGGCGGCACAAGCTCAACACCTACGTGTACGCGCCCAAGGACGACCCCTTCCACCGGGAGCGGTGGCGGGAGCCGTACCCGGAGGAGGAGCTGGCCAGGCTCGGCGAGCTGGTCGCGGAGGCGGCGGCGCAGCACGTCAGGTTCGTCTTCGCGCTCAGCCCCGGCCTGTCGATGGTCTACACCGACCCGGCCGAGCTGGCGGCGCTGCGGGCCAAGGCCGAGCAGGTGTGGCAGATCGGCGTCAGGGAGTACGCGCTGCTCTTCGACGACATCCCGCCCGAGCTGGGCCACGAGCCCGACAAGGCGGCGTTCGGCACGGCTGAGGGCGCGAGCGCGAGTGCCCACGCGGCGGTGTGCCGCGACTTCGCCGAGCACTTCCTCGCCCCGCACGGCGCCGACCGGCCGCTGACCATGGTGCCCACCGACTACGCGGGCACCGCGCGCTCGGCCTACCGCGACCGGCTGGCGGCCGAGCTGCCCGCCGACGTGCTGGTCTGGTGGACGGGGTCCGACATCGTCGTGGGCGCGATCTCCGCCGACGACATGCGGGCCGCGGCGGCCTCCTACGGGCATCGGGTGGCGTTGTGGGACAACTTCCCCGTCAACGACTTCGACTTCGCCCGGGTCTTCCTCGGGCCGCTGATCGGGCGCTCGACGGAGCTGGACGGTGTGCCGCTCGAAGGCATCACCGCCAACCCCATGGTGCAGGCGGCGGCCTCACGCATCGCGCTGACCACGGTCGCCGACTACGCCTGGCATCTGGCGGCGTACGACCCGGCGCGCTCGCATGAGCGCGCGGTACGCCTGGTGCCCGGAGCCGCCGACCTGCTGCCCCTGGTGGAGGCATGCTCCTCCTGGCCCCCGAGCGCCGACCAAAGCCCCGAACTGACCGCCCTGTGCACAGCCGTCCTCGAAGGCGGGGCCGCTGACCGGCTGAGGGGGGAGCTGGGCCGGTTGGCGGCTCTGCCCGCGGATGTGCCTGGCGCCGCGGCACGTGAGCTGGCCCGCTGGGTGCCGGCCGCCCACGACATGGCCGCCGCCGGCCTGGCCGCCCTGGACCTGCTGGAAGGGGTGCAGGACCGCACTCCTGCCCAGGTGACGGAGGCGCTGACCCGCGCGGAGGCCCACGAGGCGAACGTCCTGCGCCGCGTCATCCCACCCTTCGTCCGCGAGGTCCTCGCCCGCGCCGACGCTTCGGCCTGACACGCGAACGCCCGCCCCGGGAGAGGGATCCCGGGGCGGGCACGCACTGGCCTCGGAAGGGGTGGGGGCAGGGGCCTGGGGCCGGAGGGTCAGAGCCGCAGGCCGGAAGGCCCGGGGCCGGGGTCAGAGGGAGAGGACCTGGCCGGCGCTTTTCAGGGTCTCCTGGAGGGCTGCGACGTCCACGTCCTGGACCGCCTTGCCGGTCGCCGCGGACTGGGCGGCGGCGAGGCCGGCGGCGTGGCCGAGCATCTGGTACTGGACCTCCATCCGGATGGAGGAGAACGCCACGTGCGAGGCCGACACGCACACCGGCACCACCAGGTTCGCGCACTCCTCCCTGCGCGGCACCAGCGCCCGGTAGGGGATCTGGTACGGCGCCACCCCCACCGACAGGTATCCCTCGGTGACCACCATGGGGATGGGGTCGGGATGCTCGTAGACCCAGCGCCAGGTCCGCTGCACCTCGCGGATGTCGAGGTGGTACGACCCCATGGCGACCACGTCGGTATGCCGCCGCCCCTCGACCAGGTCGTGCTCGGTGAGGTGCGCCTCGCCCAGCATGCGCCGCGCCTCGCGGACGTAGAGCTGGTGCGGCAGGTGCCCGGTGTCGGCGAACTCGTCGGCGGGCAGCCCCCACCGGCCCAGCTCGGCCCGCACGACGGCGGGCACCTCGGGGTCGTGGGAGAGGAAGTACAGCAGGTCCTGGGCGTGGTGGAGGTGGTGCAGGCGGATGCGCTCGCGCTCCTCGGGCCCCGCGTCGGGGTAGGCCCACGCGGAGCGGTCGAGCACGCTCAGCGAGAACGGCCCGAGCGAGTTGCCGTCGGCCTTGCCGTTCGGCAGGTTCGGCTCCAGCCCGACGAGCCGCCCGGCCCGCGGCGAGACACCCTGCTCGCGCCAGTGGCGGAAGAGCCGGCGGCCGAGCTCCCAGTGCTCGTCGTCGTAGCCGGGCCGTCGCGAGAACGGGATGCGGTCGGGCGCGGCGGACATGCAGACGCGGTAGCCGTACGACATGACGCCGCCGTCCCCCTCACCCACCTCGGCCATGGGGCCGTCGGCGACCTGCGGCAGCAGCGTGCCGTCGGCGCGGAACGGCGAGATGTACGGCGGGAAGTTGTGCATGCCGGGCACCACCTCGCGCCGCCCGGCGAACCGCTCGCCGTGCAGGGCCCTGTCCTCGCGGCCGACCCGGTAGCTCACCCCCGCGGCGGCCATCAGGTCGCCCTCGTAGCTGGCGTCCACGAAGACGCCGCCCGCGTAGTCGCCGCGCAGGGTGGCGGCGGAGAAGATCCGTTCGCCGGAGGTGACGACGGTGCGCAGGGCGGCGCCGAAGACGACCTCGACCCCGGCCCGCTCCAGCCAGGACAGGAAGATCCGCTCGGCGACGTGCGGCTCGGGGCCCGCGTAGTGGCCCGGCGCGACCCCGTAGGCGTCGGCGACGGCCTGGCGGAACTCGGCCGCCATGCCGCCGAGCACGCGGGCGTCGCCGATGTCGGTGTAGCCGAGCCCGCCCGAGGTCATGCCGCCGACGTGCCTGCCCGGGTCGAGCAGCACGGTGTCCAGGCCGCGCCGCGCGGCGGCCACGGCGGCGCACACGCCGGCCGACGTGGCGCCGTAGACGACGACCTCGGCCTGCCTCATCGCCGCCACCACGCGGCGATCCGCCGCAGGTCGTCGCCGGTGATCGGCTCGCGGCTGCTGTCGATGGACTCGACGTAGTAGAGCGCGGGCACGCCCAGCCCGGGCTGCGCCTCGGCGTAGGCGAGCCAGTCGGCCCTGCTCGGCATCGGCCACTGGTCGGTGTCGATGAGGTGGTTCGGCATGGCGGCGGCGGCGACGGCGTGGCGGTAGCGGAGCTGGTCGACGGCGGGCACGGGGTCGCCGGCCGCGTCGACCTCCAGCACGTCGTTGAGCCTGATCATGTCGCTGACGTCGGCGAAGGCCGGGTGCGGGGTGTGGGTGATCATGAGGGCGTCGGGTTTGACCTGCTTGGCCGCGTCGTACATGGCGGCCAGCAGCTCGTGGAGGAGGGCGATGCCCCAGGTGGAGCCGTACGTCTTCAGGTGGGAGCCGCTCGGCGACCACTGCGTGAAGTCGATCTTGAACCCGTCGGCGTCGAGGTCGCCGAGCAGGCGCTCCATGATGGCGCGGACCCGCTGCCGGTAGGCGGGGTTCGACGGGTCGGCGGCCACGGCCCGGCCGCCCGCGTCGGTCACGCACTCCTCGACCGGCAGGCCGTCGGCCGACCAGGCTCGCCACCACAGCAGCACGCGCTGCCCGCGGGCGTGCCTGGCGGCGATCCACGCGCGCAGGTCGGGCCACTTGTCCTCGTCGGTCTCCAGGTCGCCGTACGTGAGCTGCCAGCGGTCGTCGATGACGATCGTGCCCGGCACCACGCCGTGCTCCTCCAGCCTGCCCAGCCACTCGTCGTAGAGGTCCTGGCGGGACAGCGTGACCGGCGAGACGCCGTCGGCCCTGGCGCACTGGGCGCCCCAGCCGCAGAAGATCGGCTCGCGCCACCACGCGGCCCGCTCCCCCGTCGGCCCCTGGGGTGCGAGGCCCTGCTCGACGAGGTCGGCGCGGTGCTGGCCGATCGCCTCCCAGGGCGAGCCGGCCAGGCGGAACACGACGGCGGGCGAGGTCCACGAGCCGCGTACCTCGGTGTGGCCCTCGTAGTCGAAGCGCAGCAGGGCGCCGCCGTCGAGCGGCTCGTACGTCAGCTCGGTGAAGGTCAGGCCGGCGATCCCGGCGCGTACGGAGGCGCCCAGCCACGGCCCGTCCGGCACCGCGGTCGGCCCGGCGGGCGCGTCCTTGCAGAAGGCCAGCACCAGCGGCGGCGGCGAGAAGACCGCGTGCAGCCGCCCGGGGGAGGCGTCGCCGACGACGGTCAGGGCGACCGGCGCGGACACCGGCCGCACCACGTTCACCGGATGGGCGGGCGTGGGGCTGAACACGCCGCGCGCGTGCACCCCGGAGCGGAACGTGCCGGCCGCCCTGGTGTTGAGCACGGCCCGGCCGCCGAGCAGCGTCACGTCGCTGAGCACGCCGTCGCCCTCGACCCGCACCTCGACCGCGATGGTCTCGGGCGTGCAGGTCAGCCGGACCGTCTTGCTCTGCCACTCGGTGGTGCGCTGGGGGAAGTCGAAGACGGCCACGCCGTCGCGCTCCGCGAGCACGGGCGGCAGCGTCTCGTACGTCTCGTCCCGCCCGCCCCTGGTGTTGACCGAGGCCAGCAGGTTGACCGACAGCCACCCTTCGAGCTCGGCGCTGGCGTCGGTGCGGGAGACGGTCAGGCGGTAGTGGCCACTGTCCACGTAGTGGGCGGTGTCCGTGGTGGTGATCCGCATGGGTTAGCCGAAAGCCTCGATCCTGGGTGTGGCGGGCGCCGTGCCGCCCGCCGCGATGAGCCGGGCGTAGTAGCGCCCGGAGTCCTTGATGGTACGCACGCCGCTCGCGTAGTCGACGTGCACGAGCCCGAACCTGGGCCGGTAGCCCAGGGCCCACTCGAAGTTGTCCATGAGCGACCAGTGCAGGTAGCCGCGCACGTCGGCGCCCGCGTCGATGGCGGCGCCGACGGCTGCGACGTGGTCGCGCAGGTAGGCGATGCGCCGGTTGTCATGGACCCGGCCGTCGTGCGTGGGGGCGTCGCCGAAGACCCCGCCGTTCTCGGTGATCATGAGGGGGACGCCGGGGAAGCGGCGGGACAGGCCGATGAGCAGGTCGCGCAGCGCGCCGGGGTTGATCTCCCAGCCCTCGTCGGTCCGCGCGACGTCGCCGCTCGGTCCGAGCACCTTCCAGGGGAACGGGCCCGGCGGCGCGGCGGCCATGACGCGGCGCGTGTAGTAGTTGATGCCGAGGTAGTCGCTGCGCCCGCCGATGGCGGCCTCGTCGCCGTCGGCGATGAAGTCGAGGCGGTGGCCGAGCGCCCGTTCCCAGTGCTCGCGCATGTCGGCGGGGTAGCCGTCGCCGAGCAGCGGGTCGAGGTACCACCGGTTGACGTAGCCGTCGGAGCCGGCGGCCGCCGCGCGGTCCTCGTCGCTGTCCGTCGCGGGGTCGCAGGGGAAGAGGCTGAGCGCGCAGCCGGCCTTGACGCCGGGGTGGGCGTGCAGCACGTCGGCGGCGGCGCCGTGGCCGAGCAGCACGTGGTGCCCGGCCTTGACAGCGGTGCCGAGGTCGGCGACGCCGGGCGCGTGCAGGCCGAGCTGGTAGCCGAGCAGCGCGATGATCCAGGGCTCGTTCTGGGTGATCCACCAGGTGACGCGGTCGGCCAGGCGGTCGGCGACGGCCTGCGCGTACGCGGTGAAAGCGTTTACGGAAGAGCGGTCCGCCCAGCTCAGCCCGGCCGGCATGTCCCAGTGGTTGAGCGTCAGCACCGGCTCGACGCCCGCCTCCAGCAGCGCGTCGGTGAACCGCTCGTAGTGGTCGAGCGCCTTCGGGTCGGGGTGCGCGCCGCCGGGCATGACGCGGGACCAGCCGGTCGAGAAGCGGTAGGCGGTCAGGCCCAGCTCCCTGATCAGCTCGATGTCCTCGCGCCAGCGCACGTACGAGTCGCAGGCCCGCGAGCCGTCGCCGCCGCCCTCGATCGCGCCGGGGCGGCGGCAGAACGCGTCCCACACCGACTCGCCCCGGCCGTGATGTCCCTCGATCTGGTAGGCCGAGGTGCCCGCGCCCCAGAGGAACCCGTCAGGAAAGCTCATCCCTTGCTTCCCGTCGTCGCGATGCCCTTGATGAAGTGCTTCTGGCCGAGGAAGAACAGGATGATCATCGGGATGGTGGTGATGACGCTGGCCGTCATGACGATCTCCCAGTGCCACTCACCGCCGAACCCGAACTGGTCGAGCAGCGCCTTCAGCCCGCGCGGCACGGTGAAGGTCTCGGAGTCGCGCAGGTAGATGAGCGGCCGCATGAGGTCGGTCCAGGCGGCCTGGAACTCGAACAGCAGGGTCACCACGACCGCCGGCTTGCACAAGGGCAGGGCGATGCGGGTGAAGATCTTCCAGTTGTTCGCGCCGTCGATCTTGGCCGCCTCGAACGGCTCGCGCGGCAGGCCCATGAAGAACTGCCGCAGCAGGAAGATGTAGAAGGCACTGCCGAACAGGTTCTGGGCCCACAGCGGCGTCAGCGTGCCGACCGCGCCGAGCGAGTTCCAGATGAGGAAGACCGGGATCATCGTGACCGCGCCCGGCAGCATCATCGTCGCCAGCACCACGCCGAACAACGCGTTCCTGCCGGGGAAACGGAAGTAGGCGAACCCCCAGGCCACCATCGCGCTGGTGATCGTCACGGCCACCGCCGCCAGCACCGTCACCAGCAGCGTGTTGGCCATCCAGAGGCCGAGCGGGGCCTCCTGCCACACCTGGATGTAGTTGTCGAAGGTGAACGTCTCGGGGATGAGCCGGTTGTCGAAGACCTCGCTGCGCGGCTTGAAGGACGCGCTGAGCAGCCAGATGAACGGGTAGATGAACGCGACGGTGAACGCGCCCAGCGCGACCCAGGTCAGGATCTTCGCGGCGCGTCTCATGGGTTACCCCCTTCGTAGTGGACGTAGCGCCTGGTCACCACGATCTGCACGGCCGTGATCGCCATGATGACGATGAACAGCAGCCAGGCGAGCGCGGAGGCGTACCCCATGTGCAGGAACTCGAAGGCCTGCTGGAACAGGTAGATCGCGTAGAACAGCGCGGCGTCGTTGCTGTAGGTGGTGTTGCCGGCGCCGAAGAAGGCGGTGTACGCCTCGGTGAACGACTGCAGGGCGTTGATGCTGTCCACGATGAACAGGAAGAACAGCGTGGGGCTGATCATCGGCACGGTGATCCGCAGCAGCCGCTTCCACCAGCCGGCGCCGTCCACGAGGGCGGAGTCGTACAGCTCCTGCGGGACGCCGCGCAGCGCGGCCAGGATGATGACCACCGAGGAGCCGACCGTCCACAGGTTCATCAGCACGAGGGCCGGCTTGACCCAGTTCGGGTCGGTGGTCCACGCCGGGCCGTCGATGCCGAAGACGCCGAGGAAGGCGTTGATCAGGCCGTCCTGGCCGTTGAACAGCAGCAGCAACAGGATGCCGATCGCGACCGGCGGCGTCATCTTCGGCAGGAAGAACGCCGTGCGGAAGAAGCCGGTGGCCTTGCTGGCGCTGTTGAGCAGCAGCGCCAGCCCCAGTGCGACGACGAGGTGGGTCGGCACCGACAGCACGGCGAACACGAACGTGTTCCACAGCGCCAGGCCCACCTTCGGGTCCTCGAAGAGCTGCACGTAGTTGTCGAAGCCAACGTAGTTCGGGTCATTGATGACGTCGTAGTCGGTCAGCGACAGGTAGGCGCTGTTGATGACGGGCCACGCGGTGAAGACGACGAAGCCGATGATCCAGGGGCTGATGAACAGCAGCGCCGCCCTGGTCTCGATGAAGCGCGCGCTGCGCCGTCGTGGTGTTCGGGTGCGGGAAGGGGACATCTCAGTTCGTACGCTTCGTCCAGCCGGCCCATGCCTTGTCCAACGCCGCCTGGGCGTCCTGCTGGGCCTTGTCGAGGGCGGCCTGCGGCTCGTCCTGGCCGTTGAGCACCCGGTTCACGGCGTTCTGCCAGGCGTCCTTGAACTCCTTGTCGGCCGGGTTGGCGGGGAGGCTGAAGGTGTTCTTGTTGGCCTCGTAGAACGCCTTGACGCCGGCGTCCCAGGTGGCGCCGCCGGAGGTGAGCATCTTCTCGATCTCGGCGTCGGCCTTGACGTTGCCGGTGAGGATGCCGGTGAACGGCTTGCCCTCGTCCTTGCGCTTGTCGAGGCGGGCCTGGGCGGCGGCCTTCCAGGTGTCGACCAGGGTCATGGCCTTGGCGAAGCGGCAGGCCGCGCCGGGGTTCTTGGCGCCCTTGGGGATGGCCCACGACGAGCCCGACGAGTAGGCCAGCGCCTTGCCCTCCGGGGTGCGGAAGGTGTCGAAGGCCATCGGCGCCTTGGGTGAGACGTCGTTGAGCACGTTGACGTACCACTGCTCCATCGGCATGGCGCCGAGGGCGTTCTTGGCGTACTGGTTGCCCTTGCCGAAGAAGTCGGCCGAGTCGCGCACGGCCTTGACCTTGGCGAAGCCGCCCTGCTCGTCGTAGATGGAGACGGCGAACTGCAGCGCCTTGACCACCTCGGGGCTGTTGAGCTGGGCGGTCCTGCCGTCGGCCGAGAGCAGGTCGGCGCCGAGCGACTTGGCCCACAGCGGCAGGAACTCCGGCAGCTTGCTGTCGAAGCCGATCACCTTGAGCTTGCCGCCGGGCGCCTTGACCAGTTTCCTGGTCGCGGCGGTGATCTTCTCCCAGCTGGAGCCGTTGACGTCGTCGATGGTCAGGCCGGCCTCCTTGAGCAGGTCGGCGTTGGCCATCGTGATCTGGACCTGGTTGAACTCGGGGATGGCCCAGATCTCGTCGCCGAAGGTCACCTGGGCGAGGGCGTTCGGGTTGTACATGGAGGTGTCGATCTGCTCGCCCTGGATGCAGGCGGTCAGGGGGATGATCGCACCCCGTGAGGCGAAAGTGCCGATCTGGTCGCGGTTGGCGTAGATGATGTCCGGCGGGTCGCCGGCCGCGACCGAGGACAGGAACTGCTGGATGTCCAGGTCACCCTCGATCAGCTTCACGTCGGCGCCGCCGAGCGTCTTCTTGGCCAGATCGACGCGGGTGGTCCCGATCTCGTCGGTCGCGCCGAAGCCCATGGCCGAGATCGTGCCCTGATAGGAGGCACTGGGGTTGTACTGGCCTGCCGACGGGGTCGGGTCGGCCGCTCCACCGGTGCCCTTGGCACACGAGGTGAGTGCCAGCGCGAGCGACACGGACAGGACGGACCAGCGGACAAGTGGGGTTCTCATTGGGGGTTTCGCCTCCACACTGATCAAGCGGGGCATCAGGCATGCTGATGACGGCCACGTGGCGCCAGGCCAGTGTGGCAACGTTCACACATCTGAGAACGTACCCATACCGCTGAAATCCCGTCAACCACTCCATCCACTGCGTTTCGGTGACGTTAACAACTCCAAGGGTGTGGGACGCCCCACTGGGACACCTGTCGGGAACGACCACAGCCCCTTCCCCGCCGGGGATCCCGTACACGCGCGAGGGCCCGGCCGAAGCGATCGGCCGGGCCCTCTGGTGCAGGCGCCCTGGGGCAGGGGGTCGGGCGCCCTTCTGGGAAAGCCCCGTGCGGGTCAGCCCCGGATCAGTGCGTGCTCGCCTTCTCCGCGCCGACGCCGGTGAGCGAGCGGACCTCGATCTCGGCGTACTTGGCGGCGTTGTACTCCTTGCTGAGGACGGTGCCGATCCAGCCGCACAGGAAGCCCAGCGGGATCGAGACGATGCCGGGGTTGCTCAGCGGGAACCAGGCGAAGTCGGCACCCGGGAACAGCGCCGTCTTGCTGCCGGAGACCACCGGCGAGAAGATGACCAGCAGCAGGGCGGAGATCAGACCACCGTAGATGGCCGAGACCGCGCCGGCGGTGTTGAACCTCTTCCAGAACAGGCTGTAGAGGATCGCCGGCAGGTTGCCCGACGCCGCCACCGCGAACGCCAGCGCCACCAGGAACGCCACGTTCTGGCCCTGGGCGAGGATGCCCAGGCCGATCGCGATGGCGCCGATGACGAGGGCGGAGATGCGGGCCACGACGACCTCCTGCCGCTCGGTGGCCTGGCCGCGCTTGAAGACGTGCGCGTACAGGTCGTGCGAGAAGCTGGAGGAGGAGGCCAGCGTCAGGCCGGCCACCACGGCCAGGATCGTGGCGAACGCCACCGCGCCGATCAGCGCCAGCAGGATCGTGCCGCCGACGGAGCCGAAGATCTCCTCACCGATGCGCTGTGCCAGCATGGGCGCCGCGGTGTTGCCCGCCGGGTCGCCCGCGGCGATCGCGTCCTTGCCGACCAGGGCCGCCGCGCCGAAGCCGAGGACCAGGGTGAGCAGGTAGAAGACGCCGATGATGCCGATGCCCCAGAGCACCGACTTGCGGGCGTCCTTGGCGGTGGGCACGGTGTAGAAGCGGATGAGGATGTGCGGCAGGCCCGCGGTGCCGAGCACCAGCGCCAGGCCCAGGCTGATGAGGTCGATCTTGCCGGCCAGGCCCTGCGCGTCGGTGCCGTACTTCAGGCCGGGGATCAGGAAGTTGCCGGGGTTGCCCGAGGGGCCGCTGGTCGCGGCGGCCTGGCCGAGCAGCGCCGAGAGGTTGAAGCCGAACTTGCCGAGCACCAGCAGCGTCACCAGCGCGGCGCCGCTCATCAGCAGCACGGCCTTGACGATCTGGACCCAGGTGGTGCCCTTCATGCCGCCGAAGACGACGTACACGATCATGAGGGCGCCGACGCCGATGATCGTCCACGCCTTGCCGGCCTCGCCGGTGATGCCGAGCAGCAGGCCGACCAGCGCGCCCGCGCCGACCATCTGGGCCAGCAGGTAGAAGATGCTGACCACGATGGTGGAGACGCCCGCCGCCGTGCGGACGGGCCGCGGGCTCATGCGGAAGGCCAGCACGTCGGCCATGGTGAACTTGCCGGAGTTCCGCATCAGCTCGGCCACCAGCAGCAGCGCCACCAGCCAGGCGACGAGGAAGCCGATCGAGTAGAGGAACCCGTCATATCCGGACAGGGCGATGATGCCGGCGATGCCGAGGAACGAGGCGGCCGACATGTAGTCGCCGCCGATCGCCAAGCCGTTCTGCACGCCGCTGAACGACCGGCCGCCCGCGTAGTAGTCGGCGGCCGTCTTGGTCTGGCGGCTCGCCCAGACGGTGATCGCCAGGGTGGCGGCCACGAAGGTGAGGAAGAGGATCATCCCCAGGGTCGTCGAGCTCACTGAGTCTTCTCCTCCACCTCGTGCCGCAGCTTGTCAGCGATCGGGTCGAGCTGCTTCTCGGCGTGCCTGGAGTAGGCCCACGCGATAAGGAAGGTCGACACGAACTGCAGCAATCCGAAGATCAGCCCGACGTTGATCTCGCCGAACAGCTTGATGCCCATGAAGTCGCGCGCCCACCCCGACAGCACCACATACAGCAGGTACCAGACGAGGAACGCCACGGTCATGGGGAACGTCCAGCGGCGGAAGCGCCGCTTCAGGTCCTGGAACTCACTGCTCTCCTGCACTTGCTCATAGACCGATGCGTCATGTTCTTGTGTCGTCACGAGACCTCCACTGTGATGCGGATCACGCCCAACGTAAGAGCGCAACCTACCTGTCGTGGAGATGCCCCGGAGGGTTGTTCGGCGAGCCGCTGATGCACCGCGCTTAGTTGGAACGAGCTTGCGGCGAAAGGTCTGTCTGGCACGATGAGCGGTCGGTTATCCCTTTCACCCCCTTACCGGTCATCCCTTCACCGCGCCCGCCGTCAGCCCCTCCACGATGTAGCGGCGGACGGCGGCGAACAGCACGAGCGTCGGCAGCACCGAGACGACGGTGGCGGCCGCCATCGAGCCCCAGTCGATGTCGTACTGGGTGATGAAGGAGTTCATGGCGACCGGGATCGTCTTGGCGTCCTCGCTGTCGATGAACGTGATCGCGAGGAACAGCTCGTTCCAGCACTGCACGAACGCGAAGATGAACGTCGCGGCGATGCCGGGCAGCATGACCGGGATCACCACGCGCACCATCGCCGCGAGGCGCGAGGCGCCGTCCACCTGGGCCGCCTCCTCCAGCGCCACCGGCACCCGCTCGTAGAAGCCGCGCATGATGATCGTCGAGAAGGGCACCAGCATGGCGACGTACACCAGCATGAGCCCGGCCAGCCGGTTGAGCAGGTCGAGGTCGGACATCAGCAGGTAGAGCGGCCCGAGCGCGATGAACAGCGGGATCATCTGGGTGACCAGGAACGCCAGCATCAGCGCCCCGCGCCCGGGAAAGGCGAAGCGGGCCAGCGTGTAGCCGCCGAGCACGCCGATCGCCGTCACCACCCCGGCGGAGACGAGCGACACCAGCAGCGAGTTCAGCAGGTACGTGCCGAAGTCGGCGAACGAGAACAGCTCCTCGTAGTGCTCGAACGTCACCTTCGACGGCCAGTAGCGCAGCGGCACCGAGAAGATCTCCGGCTGCGGCTTGAGCGAGGTGACGACGATCCAGTACAGCGGGAACAACGTGATCAGCAGCCAGACGCCCAGCACGAGCACCTTGGCGGCCGTGGCGAGGCGCCGCAGAGGCATGCGCGCGGTCATCGGGCCTTCTCGAATCTCGTGGCGTTGAGGTAGAACACGCTGAACGCCAGCAGCAGCCCCAGCACGAGCAGGCCGACCGCGCCCGCCCTGCCGTAGTCGCCGCCGATCACCTGCTGGATGAGGAACGTGGTGACGATGTCCGTGCTGCCGGCCGGGCCGCCGCCGGTCATGGAGTAGATCAGGTCGGGGAAGTTGAGTATCCAGATGATCCGCAGCAGCACGATCAGCGCCAGGGTGGGCCTGATGTGCGGCAGCGTGACGTGCCAGAACCGCCGCCACCGTGAGGCGCCGTCCACGGCCGCGGCCTCGTAGAGCTCGCCCGGCACCGACTGCAGCGCGGCCATGATCATGATGGCGAAGAACGTGACGCCATACCAGATGTTGGCCACGATCACCGACGTCATCGCCCAGCCGGGCGTGGCGAGGAACCCGATGCGCTCGTCGATGATCCCCGCCTTGAGCAGCAGGTCGTTGATCACGCCGAACTGCCCGTTGAACAGCCACCGCCACAGCAGCCCGATCAGGAACCCCGACATCGCCCACGGAAAGAACACCCACGCCTGGTAGAGCCCGCGCCCCCGGAAGTGCCTGCGCAGCAGCAGCGCCAGGCCGAAGCCGAGGAAGAACTGGAAGAACAGCGAGACCGCCACCCACGTCCCGGTGTTGCGCAGCGCCGTCCAGAACCGCTCCTCCGCCAGCACCGCGCGGAAGTTCTCCAGGCCGGTGAACGGGGTCGCGGTCAGGTCGAACAGCGAGTACCGCTGGAACGCGATGACCGCGCCCCTGATCATCGGGTAGTACGTGAACAGCGCGACGAACACCACGCCCGGCAGCAGGCACAGCGCGATGAACCGGGCCCGCCGGACGGTGAACGTCCTCAAGAGACCTTCTTGGCCTGGTCGGCCCAGAACGCGTCCCATGCCTTCAGCACCTCGGCCGTGCTCTTCTTGCCGGTGATCAGGGCCTGCACGTCACGGTCGGAGTCGACCAGGAACTGACTCCAGCCCGGATAGTCCACCGGCCTGATCGTGATGACCTGCTTGGGGTCCTGCTGCGCCTCCAGGTACGCCTTCCACGCTCCCTGCGAGAACTGCGGGTCGCTCTGGGCCTGCTTCGAGATGGGGATCAGCGAGTTGCCCTTGGCGAAGGCGATGCTCTGCTCCGCCTCCGACAGGTACTGCACCAGCTTGACCGCCTGCTCCGGGTGCGCGCTGAAGGAGGTGACGCCCCAGCCGGCGTAGCCGACCGGCTGGAAGGCGTACCCGGTGGGGCCCTTCGGGATGGGGGCGGTGGCCCAATTCGTCAGGCCGCTCTCCTCGACCGTCTTGATGACCTCGGGGTCCTGGATGAGCATGCCGGTGACGCCCGAGGTGAAGCCCTGCACCATCTCGGGGAAGCCCCAGGCCACGGAGTCGGGCGGCGACGCCTCACGGTAGATCTTGACGAACAGGTCGAGCGCCTGCGCCGCCTCGGGCGTGGCGAAGATCGTCCGCTTGTCCTTGAGGAAGAACGACTTCTCCGGGTCGAGCGCCTCCCCGTTGTACGCGCTGATCATCATCACCGCGTAGTCGGCGCCGCCCTTGCCGCCGCGGAAGGAGTAGCCGTAGCGGTCGCCGGTGGTCTGGGCCTTGCCGGCCTCGTACAGCTCCTGCCAGGTGGCGGGCGGCCGCGTCAGGCCGCGGTCGGTGCGGTAGAACAGCGTGCGCTGGTAGAAGCCGTACGGGATGAGGTACGCCTTGCCGCCCACCTCGACCGCCTTCTTCTGGGCCAGCTCGGTCAGGTCCGCCCAGCCGGCCCAGCCGGTCGTGGGCAGCTCGGCCAGCCAGCCGTTGTTGGAGAAGGACTTGGCGGTGTGGTCGCGCACCTCCAGCACGTCCAGGTCCTTCTTCGTCTGCAGGATCTGGGTGATCTTCTGGTCGGCGCTGTCGAGCGGCGGGGAGACGAGCTCGACGGTGACGCCGGGGTTGGCCTGCTCGAATCCGTCGAGGAGGGACTTGATGAGCTTCGTACGTTCTGGACTGGTCAGACTCTCGATCATCCGGAGCCGCACCTCTCCCCCGGACCCGGAGGATCCGGAGGAGGAGCCGCAGCCCGCGAGGACGAGCGTGGCGGCGACCGTGGCTGCTAGGAGGGGATTTCGCACGACGAGCCTCCCGCGAAGGGCAGACAGCGCTGTCAATCACGATGCTGTCCTTCACGTTAGGCGGACATGCCCTCCAGCGCCAGACCGAGATCCTTGATCAGCGTGTCCGCGGGCTCCAGGCCGACGGACAGGCGGACGAGGCCGACGGGAATGCCCATGGTGACGCGGACGCTCTCCTCGGTGGTCAGCGCGGGCGCGTTCACCAGGCTCTCGAAGCCGCCCCACGACACCCCGATACGGAAATGCCGCAGCTGGTTGATGAACCGGCCGACCCGCTCCCGCGACTCGGTGTCCAGCACGAGGCTGAACAGGCTGGAGAAGCCCGACATCTGCCGCAGCGCGATCGCGTGACCGGGATGCGACGGCAGGCCCGGGTGGTTCACCTCGCGCACCGCGGGATGGCCCTCCAGGAACGCCGCCACCGCCAGCCCGCGCTCCTGGTGCGCCGCCATCCGCACCGGCAGCGTACGCAGGCCCTTGATCACCTTGGCCGCGTCGTGCGGCGACATGGCCGCCCCGTACAGCTGGTACTCCTGCAACGCCAGCGGCCTGACCAGCCGCGACGGCCCCACGACGACGCCGCCCACGAGGTCGCTGTGCCCGCCGATGTACTTCGACAGCGAGTGCACGACGAGGTCCACCCCCATCGTCAGCGGCTTCTGGAACAGCGGCGTGGACCAGGTGTTGTCCATCACCGTCAGCAGCCCGCGCTCGCGCGCCCAGTCCGTCACCTCCGTGATGTCCACGACCTGGTAGGCCATGTACGACGGCGACTCGAAGTAAAGTATTCGGGTGCTGGGCCTGATAGCGCTATCACCTGCCGCGAGGTCGTCGACGTGCGTATGCGACACCCCGAACTTCTCCAGATAGCGCAGGAACTGCGTGGTGGGCCCATAGACCGCGCCCAGCACCAGCACGTGATCGCCGGCCGACACGAGCGAGGAGATGGTCGCCGAGATCGCGCCCATGCCCGAGCCGAAACACTTCGCGCGCTCTCCCCGCTCCAGCGCCGCCAGCTTACGCTGGGCGAGATCCACCGTCGGGTTGGTCCCCCGCCAGTAGACGTAACGCTCGTCCTCGTCCTTGACGGCCGCGCCCAGCTCCTCCGCCGTCTCGAACGTGAACAGCGAGTTCTCGAACACCGGCGGATTGACCGCGCCCAGCACCCAAGGCTCGTCCTCACCCAACCGGCCACAGATCCATTCGTCATCCATGGGGGCACACTATGACAGCGCGGGAGAACGGCGACCTCGTGGTCTCGCTGAACGACGGTCAGGAGGCCGCCACGCGCAAGCCCACCATGGCCGACGTCGCGCGGCACGCGGGCGTGAGCCTCAAGACCGTCTCCCGGGTCGTCAACCAGGAGCCGCACGTGCGGGCCTCGCTGCAGCAGCGGGTGCAGGCCGCCATCGACGCGCTCGGCTACCGCCGCAACGAGGCCGCCGCCCGGCTCGCCAGGGGCGCCTCCATGCTGACGCTCGGGCTGGTCATGGAGAACATCTCCAACGAGTTCTACGGCCGCCTGGCCGCCGCCGTGGAGGCCGCCGCCGCCGAGCACGAGGCGCTCGTCGTGTTCGGCTCGTACGAGGAGAGCGCCGACAAGGAGCGCATGCTCATCGAGTCGATGTACGCCCGCGGCGTCGACTCCCTCATCGTCGTGCCGTCGGCCGCCGACCACGGCTGGCTGGCCAGGCACGCCGGGCTCACCACGGTGTTCGTGGACCGGGTGCCGCCCGGCCTGGTGACCGCCGACGCGGTGCTGCTCGACGACGTGCGGGGCGGCCAGGTGGCCACCGAGCACCTGCTGGCCCACGGCCATCGCAGGATCGCGCTCATCTCCGACGACGAGGACATCAGCTCGGTGCACGACCGGGCCGCCGGTCACCGTACGGCCCTGGCCGCCGCCGGGGTGCCCGCCGACGAGACGCTCGTGGTGCACGCGGTGTACGACCCCGCCCGCGTGGCCCGCGAGGTCGCCAGGCTGCTCGACCTGGCCGACCCGCCCACCGCGTTCTTCGCCACCAACAACCGGGCCGCGATCGGCATCCTCCAGGCGCTGCGCGAGCGGCCCGAGCGGCCCGCGTACGTGGGGTTCGACGACTTCGCGCTGGCCGGCGTGTTCAACCCGGGCGTCACCGTGGTCCGCTACGACACCGCGCGGCTCGCCAGGGCCGCCGTGGACCTGCTGCTCAACCCCTCGCGCACGGGCCGCATGGTCAAGGTGCCGATCGAGCTGGTGCCGCGCGGCTCGGGCGAGCTGCCGCCCCCGTGACGCCCCGGTGACGCCCGCATGACACTCAAAACCCGGTCACGTCTGCACAAGCCCCGCACGCCCGGCGGATGAGCGGGTACCCCTGTCTCGACCGACGGGGAGCAGAGCATGTCCGAGGGCGCCGAGGAGGCCAGGGTCACCACCGACCCGGACGTCTACCTCGACGTGCCCGAGGTCAAGGTGGACGAGATCACCCTCGACGTCCAGGACCTGCGGGCCAGGGTGTCGCTCCAGGCCGAGGTGCTCGACCTGCTCAAGCTGAACGTCGGCGCGGACGTCTTCCTCGGCAGCGTCAACCTCACCATCAAGGGGGTGGAGGCGCAGGCGCTGCTGAAGGTGAGGCTGGACAACGTGGCCCGCATCATCGACCGGGTCCTGCAGACCATCGACACCAACCCGCAGCTCCTCGAGCATCTCACCAGGGGCGTCGGCCGCGCGGTCGAGGACATCGGCCTGGGCGCCGGCCACGCGGTCCGCGACGTCGGCGCGGGCGCGGGCGAGGCGGTGCGGGACGTGGGAGCCGGTGCCGGTGGGGCCGTGCGCGACGTGGGAGCGGGCGCCGGGGGCGCGGTGCGGGACGTCGGCGCGGGCGCGGGCGGCGCCGTGCAGGACGTCGGCGCAGGAGCCGGAGGAGCCGTGCGCGAGGTGGGCGCGAGCGCCGGCGACACCGTACGCGACGCCACGGGCGCGGTGCGCGAGGTCGCACCGCCCGGAGGCGCCGGGACACCGCACGACCAGGAGGAGCATCATGCCGAAGCCGGAACACCCACAGGAGCCGGACGTGGAGATCAGCGCCACGGCGAAGGCGAAGGAGCTGCGCTTCCACGACCGGCCCAAGGTGGAGGTGCACGCGCATGCCGAGCCGGATGGCGAGTGCTTCTCGGGCAGCGACCGGACGAACCTACCTGACCAGGTGGAGCCCGGCGTCACCTACCGGGACGTCCGCATCGACTTCCGCGTGGCCGCCGCGCTCACCGACCCGGGGGACGACGACGAGGGCCGACGACGGCGAGGGACCGTCTCGCATGACACTGGCGAAGGGCGTCCCGCATGACACTACAGTCGGATGGTGGCCCTTTCTCTGCCTGATCTCACCCGGCTCCTCCGCCACAGGCCGGAGCTGGCCGGGACACCCTCCGTCGACCTGCTCGAACGGCTGCTGGCCGAACCCCGGCTGGCCATCCCCGCCCTGCTCGACCTCGACGCCGACTGCCACGTCGTCAGCCAGGCGATCCAGGAGGCGGGCGGTGAGAGCAAGCGCGCCGCGCTGGCGGATCGGTTGCACGACCCGCACGACCGGCTCGGCGAGGTGCTCGACGTGCTGGCGGGCCACGGCCTGATCACGGTCGACGGCGAGATCGTGCGCTCACGCCATCCCGCCGGCCTGTGGGCGCACCCGTTCGGGCTGGGCCGGCCGCTGCGGGAGTTCGGGAAGGCGGTCACGGCCGAGACTCTGAAGACGATCGTCAGGACGTTCGGCGGGCAGCCCGCGGGGCGCAGGGCCGACCTGATGCGACAGGCCGAGGAACTGCTGGACGACGGCGAACGCGTACGAGCGCGCGTGTCCCGGCTGGGGAGCCAAGAGCGTGCCCTGCTGGAGTCCCTGGCCGCCGGGCCCCCGGTGGCGAACGGCGAGCCCTTCGGCTACGGCTCGCTCCCCGGTGCACGGCCCGTCCAGCGCCTGGCCCAGGCCGGGTTCCTGATCCGCGACGGCTGGGATCACGAGCTGCCCAGGGAGATCGCGCTGGCCCTGCGCGGCGACGGCTGGAAGCCGGCGCTGACCGGGCAGCCCGGCGTGCCCGCCGGTCCGAGCCCCCAGAGCGACGGCCTGGACGCCGCGCTGGCCACGATCGAGCGCGTGCACGCCCTGGCGGAGCTGGCCGCGACGGAGTCCGTCGCCGAGCTGAAGTCCGGCGGCGTGGGCGTGCGCGAGGTCAGGCGGCTGGCCAAGGCGCTCGGCCGGACGGAGCAGGAGGTGGTGCTCTTCCTGGACCTCGCCTTCGCGGCCGACCTGATCGGCTCGGAGCAGGGCGAGCGGCTGATCGGCACCACGCACCTGGACGACTGGCCGCGGCAGCCCGCAGGGCGGAGGTGGCGGCTGCTGGCCGCGTGCTGGATGGGGTTGCCGCAGGCGCCCACGCACCGGGTCGTGGGGTGCTGCGAGGAGCACATGACGCCGCAGCCTCCGCCATACGAGTTCGCGTGCGAGGCGGGCCGCATCCGGCGCGCCGTCCTCCAGACCCTGAGCACCCTGCCTCCCGGCATGGGCGCGGGCGCGCAGAGCGGCGCGGACGCGAACGCGGGGGCCGCCGCGGTGCTGGCGGCGGTGGCCTGGCGCACGCGGGCGATGGCGGAGGTTCCCAAGGCGGCCGAGGAGTTCGTGGCCGCGGCCCTGCGCGAGGGCGAGTGGCTCGGCGTCGTGGCCGGCGGCGCGCTCACGACGCTGGGACGGGCGCTGCTCGACGCCGGCGACGTGGACGTCCTCTTCCCCGCACCCACCACGACCGTGACCCTCCAGAACGACCTGACCGCCATCGTGTCCGGCGTTCCCTCCCCCGACCTGGCCGCCCTCCTCGACCTGGCCGCCGACATCGAGTCGCGCGACAGGGCCAGCGTGTGGCGCTTCTCCGAGCCGACCGTGCGCAGGGCGCTGGACGCGGGCACCGACGCCGAGACGCTGCTCGCCGGCCTCGCCCGCTTCTCCGCCAAGGCGGTTCCCCAGCCGCTCGACTACCTGATCAAGGACACCGCCCGTAAGCACGGCACCATCAAGGTCGCCGCCGGCCCGTCCGTCGTGATCGCCGAAGACCCGGCCGTCATCACGGAGCTGTGCGCCGCCAAGGCACTGCGCAAGGCCGGCCTGCGGCAGATCGCGCCGACGGTGGCGCTCGGCGCGCTGCCTCCCGCGGAGACGTTGCGCCTGCTGCGGCAGGCCGGCCACGCCCCGGCCGGTGTGGCCGCGGACGGCACGATCCAGGCCGAACGATCCCAGCGCCGGCTCCTGGCCGTCGAGCAGGCCACCGACGAGCCCGAATTCGACGCCGAGGCCGCGGCGCTGCGCATGCTCGCCGGCCGGGACCGGGCCGCGCGCGGCCCGGCGGAGGAGGCGATCGAGGCGGCGGTCATGACCGGCGAAGTGGTGGTGATCGTCTGGCGGCGGCGCGAGCACTACATGGACGGCCTGGAGTTCGGTCCTGACACGGTCATCGGCTACTGCCACGACTGCGACGACGTCCACCGGATTCCCCGGGCCGGCATCAGTAAGGCGTACCTCCTCTGAACCAGGACGAGTGACCTAGGACGAGCGGGGCCGCCAGTCGCCGCGGTCGAGGTCGAGGTTCTCCGGGGTGTGCAGGCGGACCATCGTCCGCGCCACCCCGGCCGGCACGCGGTGCGGGGTGAGGAACGACACCGCGATCATCACGGTGAAGGCGATGGGCACCGTCCACGCCGCCGGCTGGGCGAGCAGCGCCCCCGCCAGCCCGCCCTGGGGCCCGGCGACGATCGTGACGAGGACGGCGCCGCTGGCCAGCCCGCCCCCGACGAACAGCCCGGCGAGCGCCCCGATCGTCGACAGGCGCCGCCACCAGATGCCGAGCACGAGCAGCGGGCAGAACGACGACGCGGCCACCGCGAAGGCCAGCCCCACCACGTCCGCCACCGGCAGCGCCCGCGCCCACAGCGCGAGGGCCAGCGGCACCGCGACCGCCATCAACGTGGCCTCCCTGAACGAGCGCACCCCGCCCTTGAGCAGGTCCTGGGCGATGACGCCCGCCACGGACACGGTCAGCCCCGACGAGGTGGACAGGAACGCCGCGAACGCGCCGGCGGTGACCAGCGCGGTCAGCACGTCGCCGAGCGTGCCGCCGATCATGCGGCTGGGGAGGGTGAGCACGACCGTGTCGGTGCGGACGAGGTCGGGGGCGTACAGGCGGCCGAGCCAGCCGTACACGGCCGGGAGCAGGTAGAAGGCGCCGAGCAGCGTGAGCACCACGAGCGTGGTGCGGCGCGCGGCCCGCCCGTCGGGGTTGGTGTAGAAGCGCACGAGCACGTGCGGCAGCCCCATGGTGCCGAGGAAGGTCGCGAGGATCAGCGAGTACGTCGAGTACAGCCCGTACTCCTTGCCGCCCATCAGCGGCACCTGCCAGGTGGCGGCGTCGGCGGCGCTGAGGCCGGGCGCGCCGTCGCCCTGCCAGGCGATGAGCAGGAACACCAGCGGCACGGCCAGCGCGGTCAGCTTCAGCCAATACTGGAACGCCTGCACGAACGTGATCGACCGCATCCCGCCCGACAGCACGTTGACCGCCACGACGACGGCGACGAGCAGGCCGCCCACCCAGACGGGCGCGCCGGTGATCGTGCGCAGCACCAGCCCCGCGCTCTGGAACTGCGGCATGAGGTAGAGCCAGCCGATCAGCACGACGAGCACGCTCGCGGTGCGGCGCACGGTCATCGACTCCAGCCGCGCCTCGGCGAAGTCGGGCAGCGTGTACGCCCCCGACCGCCGCAACGGCGCCGACACCAGCACCAGCAGCACCAGGTAGCCGCCGGTCCAGCCGACGGGCAGCCACAGCATGTCCACGCCGAAGGACAGGATGAGCCCGGCGACGCCCAGGAAGGAGGCCGCCGACAGGTACTCGCCACCGATGGCGGAGGCGTTCCAGAGCGGGCTGACCGTGCGGGAGGCGACGTAGAAGTCGGAGGTCGTCCGGGAGACCCTGATCCCGAACGCCCCGATGAGCACGGCCGCCACCATGACGACCAGGACCGCGGTCAGGCTCATGCGGCACCCGCGCCCGTGGAGGGGCCGTTCACCGGCGCTCGACCAGTTCGGCGAAGTGACGCTCGTTGCGCTCGGCCTGCCGGACGTACAGCCACGCCCCGATCACGAACGCGGGGTAGATGAGCCCGGCCAGCACCGCCCACGGCAGCGGCACGCCCAGCAGGTGCACCTCGCGCAGCTCGGGGATGAGCAGGAACAGCAGCGGCAGCCCGCCGACGACGCAGGCCAGCACCGTGCAGACGAACAGCGCCAGCCGGAACTGGGTGCGCAGCAGCGAGTGCATGTAGACCTCGCCGAGCGTGGTCTGCTCGTCGATCTCCCGCGTGGCCGGGTAGCGGGGCCGGCGGGCGGCGGCCGTGCGGGGGCTGGTGACGGCGATCCTGCGTGGCGCGTCCGCTCCGCGCCGCGAGCCCTCCGAGACCCGCCTGGAGCCGTCGGACGACCGGCGCGGCTGCTCGGGCCGGGGCAGCGGCGAGCGCCGGCCCTGACGCGGCTCGGAGCTCATTCCTGCCTGCCCTTCCTGGCCCGCCGCACCAGCAGGTCACGCAGCTCCCGCGTGTGCCGGCGGCTGACCGGTAGCTCGGTGTCACCGACGCGTACGGTGCACTTGCCCGAGTCGATGTGCAACTCCTCGATGTGTTTCACGGCCACCAGGTGGCTGCGGTGCACCCGGACGAACCCGGCCGACGCCCACCGCTCCTCCAGCGTGGCGAGCGGGATGCGCACCAGGTGGCTGCCGGAGGCGGTGTGCAGGCGGGCGTAGTCGCCGTGCGCCTCGACGTAGATGACGTCCGCGCTGGAGACGAACCGGGTCACCCCGCCCAGCTCGACCGGGATCGTGTCGCTCTCGCCGCCCTCCGCGGGCACGTCGGCCGAGACCGCGACCCGCCTGATCGCCTCCGCGAGCCGCTCAGGGCGCACCGGCTTGAGCAGGTAGTCCTCGGCCTTGATCTCGAAGGCGTCGACCGCGTGCTCCTCGTACGCGGTCACGAACACCACCCTGGGCGGGTTCGCGAACTGCGACAGCAGCCGCCCGAGCACCACGCCGTCGAGGCCGCGCATCCTGATGTCGAGGAACACGGCATCGATCGGCCGCCCCTCGGCGATGGCGCGGTCGAGCAGCCGCAGCGCGGCGGCGCCGTCCCGCGCGGTCGCGACCTCGCCGATGCGGGGGTCGGCGCGCAGCAGGTACGACAGGTCTTCCAGAGCGGGCAACTCGTCGTCGACCGCGAGTACCCGGAGTTGTGCCATAGACAGTGATGAAACCGACAACGAAGATCGAGGTCAACGGGCGGAGACGCCTGGGTGATATTTCGGCAATCTGATGTTGACCTTGGTGCCCGCGCCGTCGGCCGTCTCGACCACGAGGCCGTACTCGTCGCCGTAGACCTGGCGCAGCCGCTCGTCCACGTTCGCCAGCCCGACGCCGCCCGCCGGGGCGATCTCACCTGCGAGGATGCGGCGCAGCCTGTCGGGGTCCATGCCGAGGCCGTCGTCCTCGACGCTGATGCGGCACTCGGCGCCGGCGTCCTCGGCGATGATCGTGATGCGGCCGACGCCGTTCTTGCTCTCCAGGCCGTGCCGCACAGCGTTCTCCACCAGCGGCTGCAGGCACAGGAACGGCACCGCGACCGGCAGCACCTCCGGCGCGATGCGCAGCGTCACCTGGAGCTGGTCGCCGAACCTCGCCCGCTCCAGGATCAGGTAGCGGTCGATCGAGCGCAGCTCCTCGGCCAGCGTGGTGAACTCGCCGTGCCGCCGGAAGGAGTAGCGGGTGAAGTCGGCGAACTCCAGCAGCAGCTCCCTGGCCCGCTCTGGGTCGGTGCGCACGAACGAGGCGATCGTGGTGAGCGAGTTGTAGATGAAGTGCGGCGAGATCTGCGCGCGCAGCGCCCGCACCTCGGCCTCCATGAGCAGCGTGCGTGACCGGTCCAGCTCGGCCAGCTCCAGCTGCGAGTCCACCCAGCCGGCCACCTCCTGGGCGGCTCTGACGAGCCCGGCCGAGGCGGTCTGCCCGTACGCGGCGAGCGCGCCCACCACCCGGTCGTCGGTGGTCAGCGGCACCACCACGGCGTGCCTGATGGGGCATTCGAGCAGGTCGCAGTCGATGGTGAGCACCTGGGTGCGGCCGTCCTGGAGCGTGGCGGCGGCGTGCTCGAACGCCTGGTCGGCGTGGTGGTCGTCGCCCTCGCCGTCGTAGACGAGCAGGCGTTCGCCGTCGGTGATGGCCAGGGCGGCCGAGCCGAGCAGGGTGCGCAGGTGGCGGGAGGCGCGCTCGGCGCCGTCGGCGGTCAGCCCGGCCCGCAGCGGCGGCCCGGCCAGGGAGGCGGTGTGCAGGGTCTCGAACGTGGCTCGCTCGGCCGGGCTGGTGCCCAGCTCCCTGCGCCCGCGCATGAGCCGCCACAGCACGACGCCGGGCACGCCGACGAGCACCGCGACGACGGCCGAGCCGACGAGGTACTCCACGCGGCCAGAGCCTAGCTCATAGGGAGCTCACAGGGCCTTGGCGATGCGGGCGGCGTAGGAGGCGGCCTCGTCGGCGGAGTCGTACGTGGTGCGGGGCCAGAAGAAGCCGCGCAGGCCGTCCTTCTTGTTGCGCGGCACGACGTGCACGTGCAGGTGGGCGACGCTCTGGCTGACGCGGTTGTTCATCGCCACGAACGTGCCGCCGGCCTGCAGCCCCTCCTCCACGGCCCGCGTCACGGCCTGCACCCGCGCGAAGAACGGCCCGACGTCGGCGAGGTCGGTGAGTGTCTCGACGTGGACGCGCGGGACGACCAGCACGTGTCCCTTGAAGACCGGGCGGATGTCGAGGAAGGCGAGCGCCACGTCGTCGGAGCTCACCATGTGGGCGCTCCGCTCACCGGCGATGATCTCGCAGAACAGGTCGGTGCTCACGGGCCGACCCTACCGGCCCTGGCCGCGAAGGCCGTCCAGCTCGTCATGTTGGGCTCCGACCACTGCTCAGGCGCGTGCAGGAAGTGCTCGCCGACCCTTTCGCGCAGGCGTACGGGCACCTCGGGCACCTTCGCGCCCCTGCAGTGGTAGACCAGCCCGCCGCCGCGCCGCCCCATCGCCATCCACGGCAGCCACGGCGAGACCCGGCACCACGAGAACACGCACGGCACGTCCGGCACGCCCGACTCCAGGTCGGCGGCGGAGGCGAAGAACTGGAACAGCTCCAGCGCCCGGTAGGTGTCGCTCGCCGAGTTCTCCGGGTAGTCGGCCACCTTGAGCGGCGACGGGTAGGCCAGCCGGACGTCCACGTTGTAGACGACCTGCCCGCCGAGCCGCGTCTCTGGCACCTTGTAGGCGCCCAGCCGCTGGTTGACGGGGTCGTTGAAGACGTGCTGCACCTCGGCCTCGCGCCCGGTGAACGGGTTGGCCCAGGTGTCGAGCACCCGGCGGTCGCGGGGGTCGAGGTAGAGCGCCGCCTCCCGGGTTAGCAGCCGCCATCCGCCATCGGTCTCGACGGCCCTGGCCACGTTGAGCCCCTCGAAGCCGAACAGGTGGTGCGGCCCGTCGTCGTCCTGCCAGCCGTAGACGTCGCCGGTCCAGTACGAGATCGTCTCCGCGCCGTCGGCGGACGCGCGTACCCGGATGAAGTCCATGCCGGGGAGCCTAGCCACCGGGTATGCCGGAGGACGGCCGCTCGCGTACGGTCACCTGGAAGACCGCCTCGCCCGACTGCCGCCTGCTCTCCTCGGTGGCGGGCGTCCTGTCCTGGCCGCAGCGCCAGCAGTCGTACAGCCTGATCTCGGTGGTGCCCGGGTGCTTGCCGTTGAAGACGAAGTACGCCGTGCCGCCCGAGCCCGGCTCGTCGCCCTGGCTCTCGCGCTCCTCGCTGATGAACGAGGCCACCTTCGTGTCGGGCACCGCCACCAGGTCCCAGCTGTCGCCCACGGACGGGTTCTCCGGCACGGCCAGCGAGAACCGCTGCCCCGGCGTCACCTCGACCTGGACGGTCGCGCCCTTGGCCCCCTTGGCGACCTTCCCGTAGTCGCTCACCCACGACCCGGCGCCGCACCCGGCCGCCAGCAGCGGGACGAGCAGGGCGGCGGCCACCGTTCCACGCATCACCCTGGCAGGTTATCGGCCCTGCTCCTCCGTCCCCTGGAAGGGGGCGTCAGGGGAGTCGCACGACGATCCTGATGCGGTCGCCGTGCCGCCCGACCTCGATCACGCGGCGGCGGCAGGCCGCCCTGCCGGTCATCATCCGGCGCAGGGCGAACGCGGTCATCGCGCCCGCCGCCAGGATCAGCACCATGGGACGCCGTCCCTTCGCCACGTCCATGACGGGCTCGGGCACGCTGTCCCTGGCTCGGTCCGCCAGGTGCGACGCCCGGCCCTTGACGACATCGGCGCGTTCCCTGGCGACCTCGGCGGCGTGTCCCGCGCGCTCCCTGGTCAGCTCGGCCGCGTGGCCCGCGCGCTCCTTGGTGACCTCGGCCGCGTGTCCCGCACGCTCCTTGGCCACCTCGGCCGCGTGGCCCGCGCGTATTTTCGCCGCTTCCGCGGCGTGCCCCGCGCGGTCCTTGGCGCGGGCCTTGGCACGGTCCTTGGCGCGGCCGGCCCGGCTCCTCATGTTGACCTTGGCCGCCAGCGCCCCGACGGTCGCGCCCAGCTCGCGCCGGGTCTCCTCGATCTCGCGGCGCAGCTCGTCCTCCGTGGTCGCGCCGCCGGAGCGCCGCTCGCGCGCGCCGTCCCCGCGTGCCGCGCCCTGGGTGCTCATGCGGGAGGACGTACGCCGCTCCCGGCCGCCGCGTGAGCCGCGCAGCGACGCCTCCTCGGTGCCGTGGCTCATATCGGCCTCGGCGCGTTCGTCACGTATGGGGGTCTCGGGGATGAACGTCTCGTGCGCCTCGCGCTTCAGCTCGGCCTCGTGCGCGTTCTCCGCCGCGCCAGGACGCGTCTGGGGGACGTTCATGGACTCGCGGTCCGTCGGCGTGCCCACGGTCGCTCTGCGGGCGCCGACGTCACCGGCGTGCTGTCCGCTGTATCCGGGGTCGGTCTCGCTCATCGCCGTGCACTCTCCTTGACCATGTCGATGTCGGCCCTGACGCTCGCGATGGTCTCCTCGGGGACGGGCGGCTTGGCCCGCTTGACCTCGGTCCTGCCCGCGTACGCGAGCACCGCCGCGACGAGGAACAGCACCACCGCCACGATGGCGGCGGCCGCCCAGCCCGGCAGCACCAGGGCGAGCAGCATGATGACGGCGGCCACAAGGGCGGCAGCGCCGAAGAACGCGACGAGACCCGCCGCGCCGAACATGCCGGCGCCGAGACCCGCGCGCTTGCCCTTGGCGGTCAGCTCCATCCTGGCCAGGCGGAGCTCATCCCTCACGAGCCTGGAGACCTGCTCGGAGAGGTCGGTGACCAGCTTGTGGGTGTCGTTCACGACGTTCGCCTCCTCCGCTGAGGAAGGCGACTACCCACACATATGGCCTTCTATCGCGCCCGTGGGCGGGGCCGCCGCGCTACCGCCTGGTCGCGGCCTTGAACAGGAAGCCCAGCACGGACACCACCGGATCCTTGCCCGGCTTGTCGCTCTTGCACCAGTTGTCGGGCTGCTGTGGCTTGCTCCACGGGGAGGGCAGCTCGCACGAGGGAGCCTGCGGCTTGGGCCGCTCACACCACGATCCGGGAGTGTTCATACCTTCAGCCTACTCTTCGGGTTTCGGCCATGTTAGGGAAAGCGCCGGCAAATGAGGAGGGTCCGCACGGCGACCCGCCGGCTCCTCCAGCCGCTCCGCCCGCGCGCACGGTCCTGACTGCATCCTCGCCGCGGCCTGGCCCGATGTACGCCGCAGTGGCGGTAGCCTGCCGACGTGCTGGTACACGGGGTCTGGGCGGGCGACGGTCTCGCGTTCTGGGCGGAGACCACCGACCCACCCGCCACCCCGCCGTCCCGCACGACCCCCCGCACCCACCCCCACGCCGCCCCGGCCTCCGCCCTCTCCGCCTTCCTCCGCGCGGCCGACTCCTCCCCTGAGACGCAGCCGCGGGTGCTGACGTTGTTGCTGCCGGGGTCGGCCAAGGAGCCGCTGCCGTCACCGGAGACCGGGCGGCTGGCGGAGGTGACGCGGCCCAGGCTGCGTCCGTGGCGGGTGCCCGCCGTCCTCCCCTCCCCCGGCGACGCGCTGCGGGTGCTGGAGGAGCATGCGGACACGGCCACCCTGCGCCACTGGGCCGCCGTCGCCGCCTTCGCCCGCGACCTCGTGCGCCGGGGCCGCGTCATCCCGCAGCTGGCCATGTCGCGGGCCGTGTGGCGGCCCGTGGTGACCGGGGCCGACGCCGCGTACTTCCGTGAGCTGGCGCTGGCCATGCCGCCCGCCTGCCGTACCGGCGAGGTCGAGCGGGCGTCGGCGGAGGTGCAGGCCGAGGCGCTGGAGGTGGTCACGGACGCGATCATCCGCGAGACGCTCACTGCTCCCCTGCTCACCAAGGAGGCCGCGAGCCCCGCGGAGAGGTGGCTGGCCGCGCTGACCGGGCCCGACCCGGCCTGTCCCGATGTGCCCGAGCTGCGGGCCGAGCTGGAGCGGTGGCACGCGGCGGTGACGGCGGCCGAGGGCGCGACGCGCGTGTGCTTCCGGCTCATCGAGCCCGCCGAGCCTGCCCAGCCCGCCCAGCCCGCCGAGCCCGCCCAGCCCGCCGAGGCCGCCGAGGCCGGATGGCGGGTCGAGCTGGCGTTGCAGGCGGTGGACGATCCGAGCCTCTACGTGCCCGCCGCCACCGTGTGGAGCGGGGTGACGGGGCTGCCCGGCAGGCCCGAGCGGGACCTGCTGGCGGGGCTGGGGCGGGCGGTGCGGCTCTATCCGGAGCTGGAGCGGGCGCTGCGGGTGCCGGAGCCGGGCGAGCTGGCGCTGGACACGGCGGGCGCGTTCGGGTTCCTGCGGCAGGCGGCGCCGCTGCTCCAGGCGGCCGGGTTCGGGGTGCAGCTGCCGCGCTGGGCGGGCCGTACCCGGCTGGGGCTGAAGCTGACGACGCGGACGAAGAAGCAGTCGGCGGCGGCGAGCCAGGGGTTCGGGATGGCCGACCTGGTGAACTTCCGGGTGGACCTCGCGGTCGGCGGCGAGACGATCAGCGAGGCGGAGCTGGCCGAGCTGGCCCGGCTCAAGGTACCGCTGGTCCGGGTGCGCGGCCAGTGGGTGGAGCTGGACGACCGGCAGCTCAAGGCGGCGTTGCGGGCGGTGGAGGGCAGCCGTACGGGAGAGGCGAGCGCCGCCGACATCCTGCGCCACGTCGTGCAGGGGGACGACGAGGAGCTGCCGCTGCTGGAGGTGGACGCCGACGGGGTGCTCGGCGACCTGCTGTCGGGGCAGGCGGAGCGGCGGCTGGCTCCGCTGGCCACGCCGCCCGGCCTGGACGCGACGCTGCGGCCGTACCAGGAGCGGGGGCTCGCCTGGCTGAGCTTCCTGTCGGAGCTGGGCCTCGGCGGGGTGCTGGCCGACGACATGGGGCTGGGCAAGACGATCACCACGCTGGCCCTGCTCGTCCACGAGCGCGCCGGTGCGCAGGACGTGGAGCCCACCTTGCTGGTCTGCCCGATGTCGCTGATCGGGAACTGGCAGCGGGAGGCGGCCAGGTTCGCGCCCGCCCTGCGCGTGTACGTGCACCACGGCAGCGGCCGCGACCCCGCCGGGATCGCGGACGCGGACCTGGTGATCACCACGTACGGCACCGCCTACCGCGACCTGGAGACGCTCAAAGAGCCCGCCTGGCGGCGGGTGGTGTGCGACGAGGCGCAGGCGATCAAGAACAGCGGCACGCTGCAGGCCAGGGCCGTACGCTCGATCCCGACCGGCACGAGGCTGGCGCTGACCGGCACGCCGGTGGAGAACCACCTGGCCGAGCTCTGGTCGATCATGGAGTTCGCGAACCCCGGCCTGCTGGGCCCGCGGGCCAGGTTCAGGACGCGCTTCCAGGAGCCGATCGAGGCCCGCCAGGACGAGCAGGCGACGCGGGCGCTCAGGAGGGCGACGGGCCCGTTCATCCTGCGCCGGCTCAAGACCGACACCTCGATCATCTCCGACCTGCCGGAGAAGCTGGAGGTCAAGGAGTGGTGCTCGCTCACCACCGAGCAGGCCACGCTCTACCGGGCGGTGGTGGACGACATGCTGGGCAGGATCGACGACAGCGAGGGCATCGAGCGGCGCGGCCTGGTGCTGTCGGCGATGGCGAAGCTGAAGCAGGTCTGCAACCATCCGGCTCACCTGCTCAAGGACGGCTCCCGCCTCGCCGGCCGATCAGGAAAACTCACCCGACTGGAGCAGTTGTCCGAGGAAATCCTGGCGGAGGGTGAAAAAGCGCTGCTCTTCACTCAATACGCGGAGTTCGGCACCATGCTCCAGCCGTACCTCGCCCAGCGCCTCGACCACCCGGTGCTGTTCCTGCACGGCGGCCTGCCGAAGAAGACGCGCGACCGCCTGGTCGACCGGTTCCAGAACGACCCTGAGCCCGCGCTGTTCGTGCTGTCGCTCAAGGCCGCCGGAGTCGGGCTCAACCTGACGGCCGCCAACCACGTCGTCCACGTGGACCGCTGGTGGAACCCGGCCGTCGAGGACCAGGCGACCGACCGCGCGTTCCGCATCGGCCAGCGCAAGAACGTGCAGGTCCGCAAGCTCATCTGCGCGGGCACCCTGGAGGAGCGGGTGGACGAGATGATCGAGCGCAAGAAGGCGCTGGCGGAGCGGGTGGTCGGCACCGGCGAGGACTGGCTGACCGGCCTGTCCACGCAGGAGCTGCGCGAGGTGTTCAGGCTGAGCGCCGAGGGGGTGGACTGATCGTGGCGGAACGCCCCGGCTGGTACGACAGCGCCGGCCCGATCGAGGTCGAGGGCGGCATCAGGGCGCGCTCGAAGCGCGGCAGCATCGGCTCCACCTGGTGGTCGCGGCGCTTCATCGACATCCTGGAGCGCGTCTGCGACAAGGGCCGCCTCTCGCGCGGCCGGGCCTACGCCCGCAAGGGCCAGGTGGTCTCGATCGACCTCGAAGCGGGCGAGGTCAGGGCGTCGGTGCAGGGCTCGCGCCCGCAGCCGTACCGGGTGACGATCAGGATCGAGGCGTACGACGAGGCGCGCTGGAGCGCCATCGAGGAGGGCATCGCCGCGCAGGCCGTGCACCGGGCGCGGCTGCTGGCCGGCGAGATGCCGCCGGAGATCGAGGAGTTGTTCGCCGCGATGGGCATCGACCTGTTCCCGCGCGACCTCGACATGGACTGCTCGTGCCCCGACTGGGGTTTCCCGTGCAAGCACCTGTCGGCGGCGCTCTATCTGCTGGCCGAGTCGTTCGACGACGACCCGTTCCTGGTGCTGGCCTGGCGGGGGCGGACGCGCGAGCAGCTGCTCGGCTCGCTGGCGGAGGAGCCGGCGGCGGGCCCACCGGCCGTGGAGGACGTGCCGTTCGCCGACCGGCTGGCCGACTTCTACGCCTCTGGCGCCTCGGCGCACCGCCCGGAGCGCCGCCCGGGCACCGTCGCGCCCGGCCTGCTGCCCCGCGTCTTCCCGCCGCCCGGCGAGGTGGCGGCCCCGCTCATCGAGGCGTACCGGCGGCTGGAGACATCGTGACGCAGCGCGATCTCTCGTTTACCGTAGGTGTACGGACAGTCGCGACGAAAGGGCGGAGACATGGGATTCTCCTGGGCGTGAGCCGCTGACTCAGCGGTCCTCGAAGTCGGCGGGCACCATCACGCGCACCCCGTTAGGGACCACGCGGAGCCTGATCGGGGTGCGCAGCCGCACCTCTCCGTCGACGTCGGCGGCCATCGGCGGGTCGGTCTCCAGCAGCATCTCCCTGCCCATCACGAACGGCCCGCCCGCGAGGCTGCGCCACCGCCCGGTGGTCGCCCTGATGAGCGTCTCGCCGAGCAGCCGCAGCTTCTTGCCCGAGCCGAGCTGGTAGGCCACCAGCATGCCGTTGTCGATGCTGATGTCCTTCGCCACCTGCCAGCCGCCGTGGAAGCGGCCGTTGGCGATGTTGAGCTGGTGGGTGAGCAGCTCGTGGCGCTCGCCCTCGACCGTGATGTACGCGCGGAACGGCCGGTGTCCCGGCAGGATCGTCAGCGCGGTGAGGGGGTAGGCGGGCCGGCCCACGATGCGCTTGAGCCACGGCTTGACCTTGCCGGCCACCTCGACCGACACCCCGAAGCTGGCCAGGTTGGCGAACGGCCGGTCGTCGGCCAGGCCGAGGTCGATGTCGGCCACCTTGCCGGTGTCGAACACCCTGATCGCGCCGGCGAGGTCGAGCGGCAGGCCGAGGCTGCGCGCGAAGTTGTTGGTGGTGCCGAGCGGCAGCACGCCGAGCGCGACGTCGCGGTGGGCGACGTGGCGGACGGCCGAGGAGAGGGTGCCGTCGCCGCCGCCGACGATGAGCAGGTCGGGGTCGGTGGCGAGGGCGGTGTCGAGCAGATCGCGCAGCCGCTTGGGGTTGTAGACCGACAGCTCCGCCAGCGGCTCGAACCCGAGGTTGTGGATCTGCTCGATCACCTCGAAGTAGTGGCGTCGGCCACGGCGCGAGCGAGTGTTGACCACCACCGCCACCCGGCGATCTCTGCGGATCGCCGCGGTGTGCTCGTCTTTGGTGCGCAATTCGGCCATGGTCATCAATGGTAGGGGGCCGCCGGACGCCCGGCGGCCCCCTGTGGATCACTTCTTCGGCGGGACCACGTGGACGATCGCGCCGAGGTTGCCGGGCAGCGGGCTGACCAGCTTGAACTGCACGCCGAGTGCCTTGCCCTCGTCACCGGGGTCGCCGGTGCCGAGCACAGAGCCGGCGGCCACCTGGCCGTACAGCTCCGTGGCCGGGGTGCCGTCCTGGTGGACGACGCGCGTGGTGTAGGACTGGTCGCCCTTCGACGGCACGACCACCGAGGCGTCGAAGTCGCGGTAGTACAGGCCGCCGTCGATCACCTCGATGCCCGGGTACCAGGTCTTGGCGTCGGTGAAGGACTTGACCGGCTTCTGCGCGGGGAAGTCCGTGCAGTAGGAGCTGGCCGGCTCGTCCGGCGCCTCCACGCACTCCTTGAACGGGTACGTCTTGACGAACCCGAACGCGGCGTTGGAGGTCTGGACGCGGCCCTGAAGGTTCTTGTTCAGGGTCGGGTCCAGCTCGGCGGCGCGGCCGGTGCGGCGCAGCGGCTCGTAGTGGGAGTCCACGACGAGCAGGCTGCCCTTGGGCCCGACGCTCGGCGTCTGCTGCAGGGTGCTGCCGATGTTGTTGTTGATGAACGTCGAGTCGCGGTACCAGACCAGCAGGCCGGGCGCGTTGTACTTCACCTTCTGCACCTTCCACGCCCCGTCGCGGAGGTAGTCGGTGTCGTAGGTGTAGGCCAGGCCCTTGTCGAAGCCGTCGAAGTTGCGCCACTCGGCGAGGTAGAAGCGGGAGATCTCGCGCTCGCCGTTGTTGCGGGTCCAGCCCTGGCCGCTGGTGTTGGTGAAGGTGCCGCCGACGGCGATCCAGCCGGTGTCGCTCTCGACGTCGTCGCTCCAGACGGCGGTGCCGCCGTTGGTGAGCTCGAAGTCGTCGACGTGCCAGCCGCGCTCCTGGTAGGCGGCGTCGGAGTTGAACGTCAGCCGGAACTTGATCGTCTGGCCGGCGTACGGCGTCAGGTCCACGTAGTCGTGCCGCCAGGCGCCGCCCGTGCCGCCGGTGATGCCGTACTTCTTGTTGCCGAAGGTGACGAGGTTCTTGTTCGGGTCGGGGTAGTCGTCAGGCGTGGTGACCTCGTTGCCCGCCTCGTCGAACATCTTCTGCTGGGTCCACGTCTCGCCGCCGTCGGTCGAGACCTCCACGAAGCCGAAGTCCCAGTCGGACTCGATCTCGTAGTTGTTCCACATCCACAGCTTGAGGTCGCCGCCGGCGGGAACGGGCAGGTCGCGGGTCAGCGTGAGGTTGGCCCAGTCCTGGTCGAGGCCGCTCCACCAGGCGTTCGAGCCGCTGTGCGGGTCGATCATCTTCAGCGGGGTGGACTTCAGGTTGACCCGGACGCCGTCCTGGGTGAGCTTGGGCGTGCGCGAGGACTGCCCGACGGTGACGAGCCCGGCCCTGTCGCCCGGCTCGAACACCTTCGGGTTGGCCCAGCCGAGCACCCACTTGTCCCACAGGCCCATGTGGCTGGGCATCGACTGGAAGATGGGGCCGGAGTGGGAGCCACTGGACATCAGGTCCCAGAAGTCCACGGCGGAGCTGGCCTGACCCGAGGTGTCGTACAGGTCGGGCAGGCCGAGGTCGTGGCCGTACTCGTGGGCGAAGACGCCGACGCCGGAGTCCTCGGGCTGCACGATGTAGTTGGAGATCTTCTTGTCGGTGCCCGGGATCCTGTAGCCGCCGGCGACCGCGCTGGAGTGGGCCCAGATCGCGTACGTGCCCTCGGCGCCGCCGTCGGAGGACTTGTCCTTGCCGGCGTGCACCAGCACCAGGTGGTCGATGACGCCGTCGGGCTCGGCGAAGTCGCCGTCGCCGTCGGCGTCGGAGACGTCCTCGACGTCGTAGTCGGCCCACGGGAAGTCCGGCTGCGCCTTGGCCAGGGCCTCGATGGTGTCGATGGGCAGCTGCTGGGCGCCGCGCGCGTTGTCGGGGTGGCCGGACATGTCCTGGGGCGCGCCGCCGCAGGCCGCGGCGCCGTACCAGGCCTCGGAGTGCGGCACCTTGATCCAGCCGACCGCGGAGCCGGTGACGGAGTAGGCGCCCTTCGACATCTCCTCGTACATCTTCTTCATCGTGAAGCCGGAGATGTCGATGCCGCGCTTGCCGTCGCGGGGGTCCTTCAGGTCCGTACGCACGCGCTGCGTGATGCCCTTGTCGGTGTAGAGCATCTTGTTGAAGTGGTCGGTGCTGAAGTCCTTGACCCAGAAGGAGTTGTTGTCCTTGTACGGCAGCGTCGCCGGGTCCGGGATGTTGTTGTGCAGCGGGCCGTTGAGCAGGGTGCCGGCCGGCTCGACCACGCAGTCGTCGGGGGCGCTGTTCACCGTGCGCAGGCGGTTGAAGCCGGAGAAGTCGTCGTTGGCCTGGTCGTCGAACTCGACGAGGACGGTCAGGAGCTTGGCCGTGCGGGCCTGCTTCGACTTCTTGAAGATCCATTCAGCCGGGTTGCGCCCGGTCCTGATGGCCTCGTTCTCACGGGCGGCGAGCACGCGGCCCGCCGCCGGGTTGCCGCTGCTGAACTTGCGGTCGTACTTCTGCGCGGGGGTGAGCGAGCGGGCCTGCGCGCCGGTGAGGGACGGCTCCTTGACGTCCTTCTCGACCTGCGGCGGGGCGTAGTTGATGTAGAAGTCCGCGGCCGTGGGCTCATAGGTGGCGACGGAGGTCGCCTGAGCCGCCGGGGGCACGAACAGGGCGGCGCTCAGGAGCGCGACCGCCGGGACTGTAGCTAACAGGCGCTTTGTGCTGGGCACCAGGAACCCTCTCTGCCCGGGGTCGCCGGGCGCATGGCCATGGGGTGTGCAATGCCGGACGCTAGAGCCTGCGTCAACGGATCGTAAAGTGCGTTGTTGAAACGTGATCAAAATACGACAATCACACCATCAAGGTCACAGCCACGACACCGCCCGCGACCGCGGCCCCGTAACACAGGATCGCGATGAGCACGTCGAAGCGGCCGATGCCGAGCAGCTCCTCGCTGGTGAAGCGGAGACGGTGGGCGGCGTGGAAGAGACAGAGCACGACGACCACCACGAACGCCGCGCGTACCAGCACGTGGCCGAGCAGGCCGCTCAGGTGCTCCGGCGCCGGCCACTCCAGCACGCCGAGCGGCATGAGCACCCCGAACAGCAGCACGAGCACCGGCAGCAGCAGCGCCGCCACCACTCCCCCGCCGCTGAACAGCAGCCACAGGTACGGCTCCAGCCGGCGTCTCACCCGAACCCCCTCAGCACGAAGAACGCGACGACCGCCGACACGACCGCCCAGAGCGAGTGGTTGCCGCCCTGGATCAGCCAGGCCGGCAGCCGGTAGCCGTCCAGCCGGACGACGGTCGCCTTGGGCGCGAGGTTGAGGAACGTGACCGCGTGGAAGGCGGTCGCCACCAGGGCCACCACGTTGATCGCGACCATCCACGGGCGGGCCGCCAGCGCCGCGAACTCCGCGAGGCGGCCGCCGAGCACCGCGCCGGCCAGCATGAGCAGGAACACCACGGCCCACGCCACGAAGACGCTGGTCAGCTCGCGCAGCACGAACACCGCGTAGCCGCGGCTGCGGGTGAACCACAGCCGGTCGCGCCCGGGCCGGTAGACGGCCGGGGTGACCTCCTCACCGGCCTTCATCTCCTGCTCCAGGGCAGCACCGAGCGCAGCGCCGCCGTCAGCTTGTAACGCTGGATCGCCTCCGCCGGGTCCACGTGCTTCGGGCAGACCTTCGTGCACTCGCCGACGAACGTGCACCCCCACACCGCGTCGTCCTGGCTGAGCACGTCGAACCGGTCGCCCATGTCGCGCGAGTCGAGGTTGTAGCGCTGCGCCAGCGCGATCGCGGCGGGGCCGAGGAAGTCGGGGTCGAGCACGTAGACCGGGCAGGCCGAGTAGCACAGCAGGCAGTTGATGCACATGCTGTACTGCTTGTACGCCTCCAGCTGCTCGGGCGTCTGGGCGTACTCGGCGGTCAGCGGCGGCTCCTCGCCCTGCCTGATCAGCCACGGCCGCACCGACGACAGCTTGGCCAGGAAGCCGTCGATGTCCACCACCAGGTCCCTGATCACCGGGAAGCCCTTCAGCGGCTCGATCCTGACCGGGCCTTCGCCGTACTCGGTGAGGAACGTGCCGCAGGTCAGCCGCGGCTCGCCGTTCACCGTCATGCCGCACGAGCCGCACACCCCCATGCGGCACGACCACCGGTAGGACAGGCTGCCGTCGAGCCGGTCCTTGATGTGGTTGAGCCCGTCGAGCACCGCCCAGCCGGGCCGCACCGGCACGTCGTAGCCCTGCATGACGGGCGCGTCGTGCTCGCCGGGCCGGAACCTGGCGACCTCCATCCTGATCGTGCGGGTGCCCGCCTGCTCTTCCGCTTGCCGTGCCGCCTGCCGTATCTCCCGCCTCGTCTCAGTCACGGCCGTACACCCTTTCTCCCGGAGGCCAGCGGGTGATCGTCACGGGCAGCAGGCCGACGGACGGCGTGCCGTCGGGCGCGCGGTGCACCAGTGAGTGCGCCAGGTAGGTCGCGTCGTCCCTGGCGGTGTGGTCCGTACGCTGGTGCGCGCCGCGCGACTCCTGCCGGTTGAGCGCGCAGGCCACGATCGTCTGGGCGATCTCCAGCATGCCGCGCAGCTCCTGGAGGCTGATCAGCTCGGTGTTGAACGGGCCGCTGTCGTCCTCGACCCGCGCGTACTCGGCGCGTTCGCGCAGGTCGGCGAGCGTGTCGGCGGCCTTGGCCAGGACGTCGCCGGTCCGGTAGATGCCGGCCGCCTCCTCCAGCGTGTGCTGCATGCGCTCGCGCAGGCCGGCGATCCGCTCGCCGCCCTCGTGCCGCTCGCGCGCGCGGAGCAGCCGCCGCCGCTCGTCCTCCCCCTGGGCTCCTGCGACGGCCGGCTGCGGCTCACGGTGCTCCCTGGCGAACTCCGCCGCCGCGACGCCCGCCCGGCGGCCGAACACCAGGATCTCGGGCAGCGAGTTCGAGCCGAGCCGGTTGGCGCCGTTGATGCTCACGCACGCCGTCTCCCCCGCCGCGAACAGCCCGGCGATCGGGGTGGCGCCGTTCAGGTCGGTGTGGACGCCGCCCATCATGTAGTGCACGACCGGGCGCACCGGGATGAGGTCGGTGGCCGGGTCGAGGTTCTGGTAGCTGCGGCACAGCTCGCGGACGAACGGGATGCGGGCCTCGATCCTGCCCTCCCCGAGGTGGCGCAGGTCGAGGTGGACGACGGGACCGTGCGGGGTGTCCACGGTGCGGCCCTTGCGCTGCTCGTGCACGAACGCCTGCGAGAGCCGGTCGCGCGGGCCCAGCTCCATGCTGCGCAGCTTGGGCGTGGGCGTCGGCCTGCCGAGGTCGTAGTCCTGGAGGTAGCGGTAGCCGTCCTTGTTGAGCAGCCAGCCGCCCTCCGCCCTGGCCGCCTCGGTGATGAGGATGCCGGTGAACGGCAGGCCGGTGGGGTGGTACTGGACGAACTCCATGTCCTTGAGCGGCGCGCCCTCCCGGTAGGCCAGCGCCATGCCGTCGCCGGTCTTGATGGCGGCGTTCGTGGTGAAGGGGAAGACCCGGCCGCAGCCGCCGGTGGCGAGGATCACGGTCCTGGCGTGGACGGTCTCGATGCGGCCGGTGCGCAGCTCGACGGCCACCACGCCGTGGACGCGGCCGTCGTCCACGAGGAGCTTGGTGACGAACCACTCGTCGTACCGCAATATGTCCTGATATTTCAGGGTGGTCTGGAAGAGCGTGTGCAGCAGGTGGAAGCCGGTCTTGTCGGCGGCGTACCAGGTGCGCATCTTCTTCATGCCGCCGAACGGCCGCACCGCCACCCGCCCGTCGCGCTCCCTGCTCCACGGGCAGCCCCAGTGCTCCAGCCTGATCAGCTCGGCCGGCGCCTCGGCCACGAACGCCTCCACCGCGTCCTGGTCGCACAGCCAGTCGCCGCCGGAAATCGTGTCGTAGCAGTGCTCGTCGAGCGTGTCGTCCACGCCGATCACCGCGGCGGCCCCGCCCTCGGCGGAGACGGTGTGGCTGCGCATCGGATAGACCTTCGACACGACCGCCACCTTGAGCGCCGGGTCCGTCTCGGCGACCGCCACGGCCGCGCGTAACCCCGCGCCGCCGCCCCCCACGATGAGCACGTCGATCATGGCGCTCACTTCCCCCTGTCCGGTTCGATGGGGTCCTTGACGCGCTTGCCGTCGTGGCGGACGGCCGACAGGTGGATGCTGCCGTCGTGGTACTCGTGGCGGATCCTGCGGCAGCCGCAGTCGAAGAGCTGGTCCCTGATGACGAGGCCGTAACCGTCGTCGTCGACGAGACGTTCACCGCCCGACTTCTTCCCGCAGGGGGCCGTCTCGGGGTCGAACGGGATCTTGCTGCCGGTCATCGCCGATCTCCTTAGATGGCGAGATGTCATGGTCAGCCAGGTGCGTCGGCGCGCGGCGGCACCTCGGGGGCGTCGTCCCCGCCGGAGATCTCGTCCGGCGCGGGGCTCTCGGCCGTCTCCTCACGCGGATAGTGCAGGTCGAAGGCGGGCCGCTCTGAGCGGATGGGCGGCATGAACGTGAAGTTGTGCCGCGGCGGCGGGCAGCTCGTCGCCCACTCCAGGGAGTTGCCGTAGCCCCACGGGTCGTCGAGGGTGACCTTGGGCGCGCGCCTTGCGGTCTTCCAGACGTTGTAGAGGAACGGCAGCGTCGAGGCGCCGAGCAGGAACGCCCCGACGGAGGAGATCTGGTTGAGCGTGGTGAAGCCGTCGCCCGCGCCGTAGTCGGCGTAGCGCCTCGGCATGCCGAGCTGCCCGATCACGTGCTGGATGAGGAAGGTCGTGTGGAAGCCGATGAACAGCGTCCAGAAGTGCACCTTGCCCAGCCGGTCGTCCAGCATCCTGCCGGTCATCTTGGGCCACCAGAAGTAGAAGCCGGAGAACATGGCGAACACGACGGTGCCGAAGACGACGTAGTGGAAGTGGGCGACGACGAAATAGGTGTCGGTGATGTGGAAGTCGAGCGGCGGCGAGGCCAGGATGACGCCGGTCAGCCCGCCGAGCAGGAACGTCACCAGGAAGCCCACGGCGAACAGCATCGGCGACTCGAACGTCAGGTGACCCCGCCACATCGTGCCGATCCAGTTGAAGAACTTCACCCCGGTCGGCACGGCGATGAGGAACGTCATGAACGAGAAGAAGGGCAGCAGCACCTGCCCCGTGGGGAACATGTGGTGCGCCCACACGGTCATCGACAGCCCGGCGATCGCGATGGTGGCGCCGACCAGCCCCATGTAGCCGAAGATCGGCTTGCGGCTGAAGACCGGGATGACCTCGGTGATGATGCCGAAGAACGGCAGCGCGATGATGTAGACCTCGGGATGGCCGAAGAACCAGAACAGGTGCTGCCACAGCAGCGGCCCGCCGTTGCCGGCGACGAACACCTGCGTGCCGAGCTTGCGGTCCGACTCCAGCACCAGCAGCGCGGCGGCCAGCACCGGGAACGCCATCAGCACGAGCATGCTGGTCAGCAGCACGTTCCAGGTGAACAGCGGCATGCGGAACATGGTCATGCCGGGCGCGCGCATGCCGATGATCGTGGTGATGAAGTTGACCGCGCCGAGGATCGTCCCGAGGCCGGACAGCGCGAGGCCCATGATCCACAGGTCGCCGCCGATCTGCGGCGAGAACGTCGAGGACGCCAGCGGCGTGTACGCGAACCACCCGAAGTCGGCCGCGCCCCCCGGCGTGAAGAACCCGGCCACCACCATCAGCCCGCCGAACAGGAACAGCCAGTACGCCACCGCGTTCAGCCGGGGGAAGGCCACGTCGGGGGCGCCGATCTGCAGCGGCATGACCACGTTCGCGAAGCCCGCGAACAGCGGGGTGGCGAACAGCAGCAGCATGATCGTGCCGTGGATGGTGAACAGCTGGTTGTACTGCTGCTGGTTGACGAGCTGCATGCCGGGCGCGACCAGCTCCGCCCGGATGATCATCGCCATGACGCCGGCGACCAGGAAGAAGCCGAAAGAGGTGATCAGATACAGGTATCCGATGACCTTGTGGTCGGTCGTGGACATCCACGAGACGATCACCGTCCCGGTGCGACGGCGCCGGACCTGCTCGATCGAGGTCTCCCGCACGGTCGTCACGGCTGCTCCCTCCGACGCGGAGTTGTGCCTGCCCCGATCTACCCATTGCACGCCAACGACCGCCGCTCGTGAAGTCGTTCTTTGGGATTCGCCGCCGAAAGCTTTGCGGGAACGGCCGCCGGAGGTGTCCAGATGGCGGAAAGCGGGCCGGTGCTGCCGGCGGCATCTTCTATCCTGCGTAGGCGAACCGAATCGGAGGAGATGCTCGTGACCGCCCAGCGTGACTACGCCGACCTCGTCCAGCGAGGGCTCTCGCTCGACCTGACCAGGGGCAAGCCGTCGCCGCGCCAGCTCGACCTCTCCAACGACCTGCTGAAACTGCCCACGTCCTACCGTGCGGCCGACGGCACCGACGGCCGCAACTACGGCAACCTCCAGGGCCTGGCCGAGCTGCGCGAGCTGTTCGCGCCGCTGCTGCAGGTCCCGGCCGGGCAGCTGGTCGTCGGCGGCAACGCGAGCCTCGCGCTGATGCACGACACGGTCGTGCACGCGCTGCTCAGCAAGGTCCCCGGCGCCGCCCGCCGGTGGGTCGAGGAGCCGAAGGTCACGTTCCTGTGCCCGGTGCCCGGCTACGACCGGCACTTCACGATCTGCGAGCGGCTCGGCATCGAGATGGTCGCGGTGCCGATGACCTCCGAGGGCCCCGACATGGACGTCGTGGAGCAGCTGGTCTCCTCCGACGCGAGCGTCAAGGGCATGTGGTGCGTGCCGAAGTACAGCAACCCGTCCGGCGTCACCTACAGCGACGAGACCGTGCGCAGGCTGGCCGCCATGCCGACGGCCGCGCCCGACTTCCGCATCTTCTGGGACAACGCCTACGCCGTCCACCACCTCACCGACACCCCCGACGAGCTGGCCGACATCCTCACGCTGGCCGCCGAGCACGGCAACGCCGACCGCGTGTTCGTCTACGCCTCCACCTCGAAGGTGACGCTCGCCGGCTCAGGCGTGTCGTTCTTCGGCTCCTCGCCGGCCAACGTGGAGTGGTTCCTCGGCAACACCTCGAAGCAGTCGATCGGCCCCGACAAGATCAACCAGCTGCGCCACGTCGAGTTCCTGCGCGACCCGGCCGGCGTCGAGGCCCACATGCGCCGCCACGCGGAGCTGATCGGGCCCAAGTTCGAGCTGGTCGACAAGGTGCTGAGCGAGCGGCTGAGCGGCCTGGCCACCTGGACCAGCCCCAAGGGCGGCTACTTCATCAGCCTTGAGGTGCCCCACGCGGCCGAGGTCGTCGCCAAGGCCAAGGCGGCCGGCATCGCGCTCACCCCGGCGGGCGCGACACACCCCTACGGCAAGGACCCGGGCGACCGCACGATCAGGATCGCGCCCACCTTCCCCGAGCTCGACGAGCTGGAGCAGGCCATCGAGGGCCTGGCCGTGTGCGTCCGCCTGGTGGCGGAGGAGCGCGGCTAGCGCTGGCCGTTCCTGAAGCCGAAGATGTACTCGCGCGTCTCGCTCGGATGGAACGGGACGCCGACCCCCGGCTCGAAGGCGACGTTGTCGCGGGCGCAGTAACAGAGGCTCTCCCACACGGCCAGGGCCTTCTCCCTGGCCGGGGCCTCGACGCGGTCGCGCTTGCGCGCGCCGTACGAGCCGAGCACGTTCAGCAGCCCGAACCCCCAGAACAGGCCCGTCAGGCAGAACGGGGCGAGCAGCACCTCGCCCCACGCCGGGTCCTGCCCCATGGCGATGATCAGCGACATGACCAGGTGCATCAGGGCCGCGACGAGCAGCAGCACGTAGCCCTGGTTCCTGGTCCACGCGGTGTAGTGGCGGCTGGGGAACGACAGCCAGACCGCGAGCTGCGTCCGGCTCATCACGTGTTTGGACGCGCCGAGCGCCGCCGCCGTGGGCAGATCGGCGACCTCGCGCGCCCCCGGTAACCGCACCCGGCCGATCTTGTACGTGGTCCCGGCCGCGACCGCTCCAGGGACCGCGACGACCTGGTCATCCTTGGAGCACACCGGGCACTCGACGTTCATCCGGGCAGTCTGGCCTTAAGGAACGCGCTGCGCAAACCATAGGCTTCGAGATGTGAGACCGATTGATGCCTTGGTGAACGCCCTGCCCGAAGCGCGTGTCGTGACCGACCCCGATGTGATCGACTCCTATGCCCGGGATCGTACGTTTCTGGCGCCGGGCAAGCCGCTCGGCGCCGTGCTGGCCACCACGCGCGACGACGTGGTGACGACCCTCAGGTGGGCGAGCGAGCACCGGGTGCCGGTGGTGCCGCGTGGCGGGGGAACCGGCCTCGCGGGCGCGTCCGTCGCCGGCGACGGCACGATCATCCTGTCGCTGGCCAGGATGACCGCGATCAGGGAGCTGTCGCCCGCCGACGAGATCGCGGTCGTCGAGCCCGGCGTCATCACCGCCGACCTCGACAGGGCCGCGAGGGAGCACGGGCTCATGTACGCGCCCGACCCCTCCTCGTACGAGATCTCCACGATCGGCGGGAACCTGGCCACCAACGCCGGCGGGCTGCGCTGCGTGAAGTACGGCGTGACCAGGGACTCCGCGCTCGGCCTCGAAGTGGTGCTGGCCGACGGCCGGGTGCTGAACACCGGCCGGCGCACGATGAAGGGCGTCACCGGCTACGACCTGACCGGCCTGTTCGTCGGCTCGGAAGGCACGCTCGGCGTGATCACCGCCGCCACCGTACGGCTGCGCCGCGCGCCGGCCGCGCCGCCCGCGACGTTCGCCGCCGAGTTCGGCTCGCTGCGCGACGCGGGTGCGGCCGTCTCGGCGATCATGGCGGCGGGCTGCCAGCCGTCCCTCATGGAGCTGCTCGACCGGGCCACGCTGCAGGCCATCGACGACTGGCGCAACATCGGCCTGGAGGCGAGCACGCAGGCCATGCTCATCGGGCAGTCCGACGTGCCCGACGGGCAGGCGGTGGTCGAGCGCATGGAGCGGATCTGCACCGAGAACGGCGCCTCGTTCGTGGCCGTCTCCTCCAGCCCGGCCGAGGCCGAGGAGCTGGTGGGGCTGCGGCGGCTGGCGTACGGAGCCAAGGAGCGGCTGGGCGCGTGCCTGGTCGAGGACGTGTGCGTGCCCAGGTCCGTCCTGCCTGACATGATCACCGCGATCGAGGAGGCGGGCGTGCGGCACGGCGTGCGCATCGCGACCGTCGCGCACGCCGGCGACGGCAACCTGCACCCGGTCTTCATCTTCGAGCACGGGACGCTCGAACCGCCCGCCGAGGTGTGGGCGGCGGCGGACGAGGTGTTCAGGCGCGCGCTGGAGTTCGGCGGCACGCTCACCGGCGAGCACGGCGTGGGGCTGCTCAAACGGCGCTGGCTCGAGCTGGAGTCGGGGCCGGTGGCGGCCGAGCTCCAGCGGGGGATCAAGGCCGTCTTCGACCCGCTCGGCATCCTGAACCCGGGCAAAGCGATCTGATCTTCGGTTGACCAAGCCGTGACCTTGGGGTTCGCGGCGGACACGACCTGCACAGGAACGCTGACTTTGCTCGTCAAAACCTGAAACTTCTGACACGTCCGGCAGACGCCTCAAGCGTAGCGCTGGTAGCGTTTTGCCTCATCTATTGGGTTGTTATGGGGGTCCGACGTGAATCAGTTCCAGCCGTTGGCGGCGGACGATCCGCGGCGGCTGGGGGCGTTTGACATCGTCGCCCGGCTCGGCGAGGGCGGCCAGGGCGTTGTCTATCTCGGCAAGAGCGACTCCGGGGAACAGGTCGCGGTCAAGCTGCTGCACAACGCCCTCGTGGCCGACGCCGACGCCAGGACCCGCTTCCTGCGCGAGGTCGCCGTCGCGCAGCGGGTGGCGCGGTTCTGCACCGCGCCCGTGCTGCACGCCGACCTCGACGGGAGCCGGCCGTACATCGTCAGCGAGTACGTGCCGGGGCCGTCCCTGCGCGAGCTGGTCATCAACGAGGGACCGCGACGGGGCGCGGCGCTCGAACGGCTGGCCATCAGCACCGCCACCGCCCTGGCGGCCATCCACCGGGCCGGGATCCTGCACCGGGACTTCAAGCCCGCCAACGTGCTGATGGGGCCCGAGGGTCCCGTCGTGATCGACTTCGGCATCGCCCGCGCCCTCGACTCGCCCGGCGCCACCGCGACCGGCATGGCCATGGGCACCCCCTCGTACCTCGCGCCCGAGCAGCTCAGCGGGGCCGCCGTGTCCGAGGCGGCGGACGTGTTCGCGTGGGGCGTCACCATGGTGTTCGCCGCCACCGGCAAGCCCGCCTTCGGCGCCGACTCCATCCCCGTCGTGATGAACCGGATCCTCAACGAGGAGCCCGAGCTCGGGACGATGGACGGCATGCTGGGCGAGCTGGTCGCCGCCTGCCTGTCCAAGGACCCGTCGCTGCGGCCCACCGCCGACGAGCTGATCGTCCACCTCACCGGCCAGCCCGCTCCGAAGGCCGCCATCGAGCCGGTCACCGGCTCCACCCCGACCGGCGCCCAGCCCGGCGCCCAGCCCGGCGCCACGCAGACCGGCGTCCCGCAGACCGCCGCCGACCAGGCCGCCGCGGGAGCCCAGGCCGCCGCCGCGGCTCAAGGGGCCACCGGGGCTTTCGGGGCCGGCGGAGACGGCTCCGGCCAGGACCACTACCCCGGCCCCTGGACGCAGCCCACCGGCCCGTACCTCGCGGGCGGCCCCCAGGGCACGGCCCCTCCCCAAACCGGCGACTACGGCCATCTGGCCGCCACCGCCCACCTCGGCTCCAGCCTCCCCGGCCAGACCGGCCCTCAGGCCCAGCCCGGCGTTCCCGGCCAGAGCGGCGTGGCGGGCGGTCCCGGACAGAGCGTGCCCGGACAGAGCGTGCCCGGTCAGGGCGGGGTTCCTGGCAATCCGCCGCACGGCGCTCCGCACCCCGGCATGCCGCAGACCACCGGCCCCCTGCCGCTCGGCGGCCCCGGCAACGTGCCCGGAGGCCCGGCGCACGGCGGTATGCCCGGTCAGGCCGGTGCACCCGGTCAGGGCGTCCCAGGACAGGGCGTTCCTGGACAGGGCGTTCCTGGACAGGGCGGACCGGCGCAGGGGCAGCCGGGCGCGCCACAAGGGCCGGGCGGGATGCCGTTCGGACCGCAAGGGCCGGGCGTTCCCGGTCAGATGGGCCCGCACGCCGGCGCTCAGGGTCCGCACGGGCCTGCGCAGGGCGGGCCCGGGATGCCTCAGCAGCACGGCGGCCCCGGCGGCCCGTTCCAGAACGGCCCGGCCGGCACTAACGGGCCCGGCGGGCACGGCCCAGCTGGGCCCGGCGCTGGTGCGCCCGGAGCTGGCGGGCCCAGTGCCGGTGGACATGGTGCCGGTGCGCATGGTGCCGGTGGGCATGGTGCCGGTGGGCGCGGCGGGCCTGGTGGGCCTGGGCAGGACGGTGATGGGGCGCGGGCGAAGCAGCGGCGGACGCTGACGCTGGCGTTGTCCGGTGCTGCCGCCGCGGCGCTGCTGGTGGTGGCCGGGGCGGTGGTCGTGCAGGCGAACGCCGGCAAGGAGGTCCCGGTGGTCGCCGTGGGCAAGTCCTCCAGCGACACCGACGCCGACGGCGGCGGCTCCGGCCAGGGTGAGGCGCCCACGACGTCCGACTCGCCCACGCCGGCCCCGACGGGCTCCCCCGCGCCGGTCCCGACGCTGGACATCGAGCCGGAGAAGACGAAGAAGCCGAAGCCGACCAAGGAGCCGATCGCGCAGGTGCCGACGGTGACGACGACGGCGCCGTCGATCCGCCCGACGCCCAGGCCGACGCGCAAGACGACGGTCGTGGACCCGGACGACGAGCCGGGCAAGACCCCGAAGCCGACCACGACCCGCAAGAAAGAGGTCAAGCCGAGCAAGTCGCTGAAGGCGAACACGGCCAGCGCCACGTCGCTGTGCGGCGCCGGGTACGCGATCATCAATTCGCACGCGCTGGCCGGCCACGCCACGGTCTACCTGCTCTACAACGCCGGCGCCGGGATGAACTGCGTGGTCACGATCTCCCGTTACGTCCACCCGAACAAGGTGAACATGAGCGCCATGCTCCAGGTCAAGGGCGGCGCCAGCGCGAACGACCCCGGTTCGTTCACCGCCTACGCGGGCCCGGTGCGGCTGCCCGCCAAGAAGAAGTGCGTGATCTGGGGCGGCGCGTGGAACTCGTACGTGTGGAAGTCGGAGTGGAGCCACTGCAGCTGAGCCCGCGGGCTGTGACGGGAGGCGGGCCTGCGTTAGCGTGGGCATGATCGTCGGCTCCGTACGAGGAGGGCGCCCGTGATCATCAGCAGGCTCGACACCGGCTCGGCCGACCACCGTGCCCGCAGGGAGGCGATGCTCGCCAAGCTGGCCGAGCTGGACGCCGAGCAGGCGAAGGCGGTGGCGGGCGGCGGCGAGCGGTACGTCACCAGGCACCGCGCCCGCGGCAAGCTGACCGCCAGGGAGCGTGTCGAGCTGCTGGTCGACCCCGACTCGCCGTTCCTTGAGCTGTCGCCGCTCGCGGGGTGGGGCACCGAGTTCCCCGTGGGCGCGAGCCTGGTCTCGGGCATCGGCGTGATCGAGGGCGTCGAGTGCGTGATCACGGCGAACGACCCGACCGTGCGCGGCGGGGCGTCGAACCCGTGGACGCTGCGCAAGACCCTGCGCGCCGCCGACATCGCCCTGCGCAACCGCCTGCCGTACGTGAACCTGGTCGAGAGCGGCGGCGCGGACCTGCCGACGCAGAAGGACATCTTCATCCCCGGCGGGCAGGTCTTCCGCGACCTGACGCGGTTGTCGGCGGCGGGGGTGCCGACGGTGGCGCTGGTGTTCGGCAACTCGACGGCGGGCGGCGCGTACGTGCCGGGCATGAGCGACCACGTGGTGATGGTCAGGGAGCGCGCGAAGGTGTTCCTGGGCGGGCCGCCGCTGGTGAGGATGGCGACCGGCGAGGAGTCCGACGACGAGTCGCTGGGCGGCGCGGAGATGCACGCCAGGGTGAGCGGCCTGGCCGACCACCTGGCGCAGGACGAGTACGACGCCTTACGCATCGGCCGGCGCATCGTCGCCTCGCTCGGCTGGCGCAAGCTGGGCCGCGAGCCGGACGGGGAGGTGCGCGAGCCGGCGTACCCGGCGGACGAGCTGCTCGGCATCGTGCCTGAGGACCTCAAGGTGCCGTTCGACCCGCGCGAGGTGATCGCCCGGGTGGTGGACGGCAGCGTGTTCGAGGAGTTCAAGCCGCTCTACGGCGCCTCGCTGGTGACGGGGTGGGCGAGCGTGCACGGCTACCGGGTGGGCGTGCTGGCGAACGCGCGCGGGGTGCTGTTCAGCGAGGAGTCGCAGAAGGCGACCCAGTTCATCCAGCTCGCGAACCAGACCCGCACCCCGCTGCTGTTCCTGCAGAACACGACCGGCTACATGGTCGGCAAGGACTACGAGCAGGGCGGCATCATCAAGCACGGCGCCATGATGATCAACGCGGTGTCCAACTCGACCGTGCCGCACCTGACCGTGGTCATGGGCGCCTCGTACGGGGCGGGCAACTACGGCATGTGCGGGCGCGCGTACGAGCCTCGCTTCCTGTTCAGCTGGCCGAGCGCCAGGTCGGCGGTGATGGGCCCGGCGCAGCTCGCCGGGGTGCTGTCCATCGTGGGCCGGGCGTCGGCGCTGGCGAAGGGGCAGCCGTACGACGAGGAGGCGGACGCGGCCATGCGGGCCATGGTGGAGCAGCAGATCGAGGCCGAGTCGGCGGCGTTCTTCCTGTCGGGCCGCCTGTACGACGACGGCGTGATCGACCCGCGTGACACGCGGACGGTGCTGGGCCTGTGCCTGTCGGCGATCAACAGCGCGCCGGTGCCCGAGCCGGCGGGATATGGAGTGTTCCGGCCGTGATCACCCGCCTGCTGGTCGCGAACCGGGGTGAGATCGCCCGGCGCGTGTTCCGTACCTGCCGCTCGCTCGGCGTCTCCACGGTCGCCGTCTTCTCCGACGCCGACGCGGACGCGCCGCACGTGGCCGAGGCCGACCTGGCGGTACGCCTGCCGGGCGTGTCGGCGGCCGAGACGTACCTGGACGCCGAGCGGATCCTCGCGGCCTGCCGGGCGAGCGGGGCGGACGCGGTGCATCCCGGTTACGGGTTCCTGTCGGAGAACGCCTCCTTCGCGCGGGCGGTGCTGGACGCCGGTCTGGTGTGGGTGGGGCCGCCGCCCGAGGCGATCGCCGCCATGGGGGTCAAGATCGGGGCGAAGCGGCTGATGGCGGAGGCCGGCGTGCCGGTGCTGCCCTCGCTCGACCTGGCCGCGCCCGAGGAGTACCCGCTGCTGGTCAAGGCGTCGGCGGGCGGTGGCGGGCGCGGGATGCGGATCGTGCGCGGGCCGGACGAGCTGGCCGAGGCGGTGGAGTCGGCGCGGCGCGAGTCGGCCGCGGCGTTCGGCGACGGCACGGTCTTCGGCGAGCCGCTGCTGGAACGGGCCCGCCACGTCGAGGTGCAGGTGCTGGCCGACCGGTACGGCGGCGTGTGGACGCTGGGCGAGCGCGAGTGCAGCGTGCAGCGGCGGCACCAGAAGGTGATCGAGGAGTGCCCGTCGCCCGGCGTCACGGAGGCGACGCGGGAGCTGCTGTACGCCGCCGCCGCCAGGGCCGTCCGCAAGATCGGCTACGTCGGGGCCGGGACGGTGGAGTTCCTGGTCAAGGGCGACCGGGTGGCGTTCCTGGAGATGAACACCCGGCTCCAGGTCGAGCATCCGGTGACCGAGCTGGTCTACGGTGTCGATCTGGTCCGGCTGCAGCTGGAGGTGGCCGAGGGCGCGGCGCTGCCGCCGTCGCCGCCCGAGCCGTCCGGGTGGGCGGTGGAGGCCCGCCTGTACGCCGAGGACGCCTCCTTCGTGCCGCAGAGCGGCACGTTGTGGCGGTTCGAGGTGCCCGGTGACGTGCGCGTGGACGCCGGGGTGGAGTCGGGGTCCGCGGTGCCGCCGCACTATGACGCGATGCTGGCCAAGGTGGTCGCGTACGGGGCGACGCGGGCGGAGGCGGTCCGGCGGCTGGCGGGGGCGTTGCGGCGGGCGAAGCTGCATGGCGTACCGACTAACCGCGATTTATTACTGGACGTCCTGAAAAATCGGGACTTTGTGGCTGGTGACACGCACACCGGGCTGCTCGACCACCCCCTGCCGTCCGCGGAGGCCGTCGATGACCTCGCTCCCTTGGCCGCGGCGCTCGCGATGGCCGCCGGCAACCGGCGCCGGGCACGCGTACTCGGCGGGCTGCCGGGCGGCTGGCGCAACGTCCGCTCCCAGCCCCGCGCGGTCACCTTCGAGGAGACCGGCCCCGTCACCTACGACCCGCTGCCCCCCGACGTCCGCGTGGTCAAGGCCGGGCCCGACGAGGTGGTGCTGGAGCGCGACGGCGTGCGGCGTGCGTACGAGGTGGCCGGGTACGAGCCGGAAGGCCCGCTCTACGTGGACCACGCCGAGGGCGCCGCACGGCTGACCCCGCTCCCCCGCCTGCCGGAACCCGCCGAGCACACCGCCCCTGGCTCACTGCTCGCCCCCATGCCGGGTAGCGTGCTGCGGGTCGAGGTGGCGCCCGGCGACCGGGTGACCAAGGGGCGGACGGTCCTCGTCCTCGAAGCGATGAAGATGGAGCACCGGATCACCGCGCCGGCCGACGGGGTGGTGTCCGGCGTACACGTGGAGAAGGGCCGGCAGGTCGACGCGGGCGAGGTGCTGGCGATCATCCAGGAGGGGGACTCATGACGGGCCTGGTGCACAAGGAGCTCGCCGCGGGCGTCGCGACGATCACGCTCGACTCGCCGCACAACCGCAACGCGCTGTCGGTGGCGCTGCTCGGCGAGCTGTCCGAGCAGCTGAAGCAGGCCCTGGACGAGCCCGCGGCCCGGGTGATCGTGCTGACCGCCACGGGGACGGTGTTCTGCTCGGGCGCCGACCTGAAGGAGCAGGGCAAGCCGGGGGCGCCGGTGACGGCGTCGTTCCCCGACATCATGGAGCTGATCTGGGAGAGCCCCAAGCCGGTGGTCTGCCGCCTCAACGGCACCGCGAGGGCGGGCGGGCTCGGTCTGGTCGCCGCGTGCGACTTCGCGATCGCGCCGCTGACGGCCTCGTTCGCGTTCACCGAGGTACGTCTCGGGGTCGCGCCCGCCATGATCGCCGTGCCGGTCCTGAGGAGGCTGTCGGCCAGGGCGGCGGCCGAATACCTCCTGACCGGCGAGGTGTTCGACGCGGCGCGGGCCGTCGAGATCGGGCTGCTGTCGCGGGCCGTCCCCGAGGACGAGCTGGACGCCACCGTCGCCCGCTACACCGAGATGCTGGTCAAGGGCGGCCCCGAGGCGCTCGCCATCACGAAACGGCTGGTCAGGGAGGTGCCCGCGATGTCGTTCCACGAAGGGCTGCGGGCCATGGCCGAGCTGTCGGCCGAGCGCTTCACCTCCGAGGAGGGCCAGGAGGGCATCGCCGCGTTCAAGGCCAAGCGCCCGCCCGCGTGGACGGTGTGAGCCCCGTGGTGCTGCGCGTCGCCAACTGCAGCGGCTTCTACGGCGACCGGCTCTCCGCCGCCCGCGAGATGGTGGCGGGCGGGCCGATCGACGTGCTGACCGGCGACTGGCTGGCCGAGCTGACCATGTTCATCCTGGCCGGCAACCGGCTCAAGGGCCGTCCAGGGTACGCGCCGACGTTCCTGCGCCAGCTCGACGACGTCCTGGGCCCCTGCCTCGACCGCGGCATCAAGATCGTGACGAACGCGGGGGGTCTCGACCCCGCCGGGTGCGCCGAGGCCGTCCACGAGCTCGCCGACCGGCTCGGGCTCAGCCCCTCCGTCGCGTACGTCACCGGCGACGACCTCACCGGCCTGCCCCTCGACCTCGTCAACGCCGACACGGGCGAGCGCCTCGACGCCACCCCGCTCACCGCCAACGCCTACCTCGGCGGCCGGCCCATCGCCGCCGCCCTCACGGCCGGCGCGGACGTCGTGGTGACCGGGCGGGTGACCGACGCGGCGCTCGTGACCGGGCCCGGCATCTGGCGGTACGGCTGGGCGCCTGACGACCTCGACGCGCTGGCCGGGTCGGTGGTGGCCGGGCACGTCATCGAGTGCGGCTGCCAGGCGACCGGCGGCAACTACGCGTTCTTCCAGGACGTTCCCGACCTCGGACACTGCGGCTTCCCGCTCGCCGAGCTGCACGCCGACGGCTCGTCCGTCATCACCAAGCATCCCGGCACCGGCGGCCTGGTCTCCGTCGGCACCGTCACCGCGCAGCTCGTGTACGAGCTGGGCGGCCCCCGCTACCTCGGGCCCGACGTGGTCGCCCGCTTCGACACCATCACGCTCACCGACGACGGCCCCGACCGGGTCCGCGTCTCCGGCGTCCGCGGGGAGCCGCCACCTGACACGCTCAAGGCGTCGGTCAACCACCTGGGCGGCTACCGCAACACGATGACGCTCGTCCTGACCGGCCTCGACCTGCCCGCCAAGGCCAGGCTCGCCGAGGAGGCCCTGTGGGCCCGCATCCCCCGCGACCGCTTCGACGACGTCTCCGTCACCCTCACCGGCCTGGGCCCGCAATCGGCGGCCGGGACGGCACTCCTGCGGATCACCGTCATGTCCGACGACCGCCGCACGGCGGGCCGCGCCTTCTCATCGGCCGTCGTGGAGACCGGTCTCGCCAGCTATCCCGGCTTCTACGCCCTCACCCCGCCGGGGGACGCCTCCCCATACGGCGTGCACTGGCCGGTGCTCGTCCCGGCCGCCCAGGTCCGTCCCCGCGTCTTCGTGGACGGCACCGAGATCCCCTTCGAGCAGCCACCGCCGCCCACCGAGGCGCCGATCATCCAGGAAGCCCCCACGCCGCGGCCGGCTCCCGGAGGGGAGGGCGTGCGGATCCCCCTGGGCCGCATCGCCGGGGCCCGATCGGGCGACAAGGGCGGGAACGCGAACCTGGGCGTCTGGACCGACACCCGGCCCCGCTACGACTGGCTGGCCGCGTACCTCACCGCAGAGACCCTGAAGGACCTCCTCCCGACCCTGCGCCCGTACCGCGTGGACCGGCACGAGCTGCCCAACCTCAAGGCCGTCAACTTCGTGATCCACGGCCTCCTCGGCCGGGGCGTGGCGGCGAGCACCCGCCTGGACCCGCAGGCCAAGGCGCTGGGCGAGGAGCTCCGGGCCCGCCCGGTGGAGGTCCCGGCCGGCCTTCACCCCTGAGCGCTCCAGCCCAGCAGGGCCGCGCCGAGCAGGCCGGCCAGGGGGCCGAGGCGCGAGGTCCGTACATCGGGAGCGGGGCGGAAGGCGAGCCGGGCGGCCAGCCGCTCGCGCAGGGGCACCACGAGCGCGTCCCCCGCCTGCGACACGCCGCCCCCGATGACGACGGCCGCGGGATCGAGCACCAGCGTGTACGTCGCCAGCGCCAGCGCGAGCGCCTCCACCGCCTCCGCCCACACCGCCGTGGCCCGCGCGTCGCCCCGGGCGGCCAGCCGGACGACGTCCTCGGCGGCGGGGACCCCGCACCGCGCCGCCACGGCCGACCCCGACGCGTACGCCGCCAGGCACCCCGCCTGCCCGCACCCGCACGCGAGCCCGTCGGGCCACACGGGGACGTGCCCGATCTGCCCGGCCCAGCCGCCCGCGCCGCCGTAGAGCGCTCCTGACGGCACCACGGCTCCCGCGATGCCCGTGCCGATCGGCAGGTAGAGCACGTGTGCTTCGCCGCCCCCGTACGCCAGCTCCGCCTCCCCCGCCGACCGCACGTCGTGGCCGAGCGCGACGGGCAGGTTCACGTCGGCGAACGCGGCGGCGGGCACGTCACGCCAGCCGAAGGCGGCGGAGAAGACGGCATGCGTAGGGCTGACGAGCCCCGGCACGGCCAGCCCCACCGCGACCGGCCGCGTGCCGTCCGCGAGGGTCCCGAGGCCCGGCGAGGGTGTTCTTGAGCCGTCCCAGGGGCGGGTGAGGTCGGCGGCGAAGCGGGAGATCGCCGCGATCACGTGCTCCGGCCCTTCGGCGCGCGGCGTGGTCCTGCGTTCGAGGTGGAGAATCGTCCCGTCGCGGGCGACGAGCCCGCCCTTCATGGTGGTGCCGCCGACGTCGATCGCTGCCACGTACGTCACCCGCGGCATCCTTTCACAACCTCATGGTTGACCGGCCGGGAGCCGCTCTCGTAAGGTCGGGCACCAGAATATCGTTCTGTCGAGGGGCGGCCCATGACCTCCACCCACATCGACGTCGGCACGATCGACTTCGACGCGCTCGGAGCGTGGATGGACACCCAGGGCCTGCCCGGCGGCCCCATCACCGGCCCCGCGCCGGTCCTCGGCGGCACGCAGAACGTCATGGTCCGTTTCGAGCGCGGCGGCCGCGCGTACATCCTGCGCCGCCCGCCCGTCCACGCCCGCAGCAAGAGCAACGAGGTGCTGCGCCGTGAGGCGCGCGTGCTGGCGGCGCTGCGCGGCACGCAGGTCCCCGCGCCCCGGCTGGTGGCCGCGCAGACGCTGCGCGAGCCGGTGTTCTACCTCATGGAGCCGGTGGACGGGTTCAACCCCTCGACGGGGCTGCCGGAGCCGCACGCCTCCGACCCGGCGATCAGGCACCGCATGGGCCTGGAGGCCGCCGCGGCGCTGGCCGAGCTGGGGCGGGTCGATCCGGACGTGCTGCCGGGGTTCGGGCGGCCGGACGGCTTCCTGGAGCGGCAGGTGCCGCGCTGGCTGAAGGAGCTCGACTCGTACGGGGAGCTCGACGGCTATCCCGGCCCCGACATCCCGGGCCTGCGTGAGACCGCCGCATGGCTGACCCGCCACCTGCCCCGCGCGTTCACGCCGGGCATCATGCACGGCGACTACCACTTCGCGAACCTGATGTTCGCCTGCGACGGCCCGCGCGTGGCGGCGATCGTCGACTGGGAGATGTGCACGATCGGCGACCCGCTGCTCGACCTGGGCTGGCTGCTGGCCACCTGGCCGTCGAGCGCCGGGCACGTGCCCGGCCTGCCCGCGCCGCAGGAGATCGTCGCCTACTACGGGGAGCTGTCGGAGCGGGACATGTCGGCCGTCGAGTGGTACGCGGTCATGGCCTGCTTCAAGCTGGGCATCGTGCTCGAAGGCACCCACGCGCGGGCGTGCGCCGGCAAGGCGCCCAAAGACATCGGCGACCTGCTGCACGCGACGACGCTGGGCCTGTTCGAGCGGGCGCGGGAGTTCATGGGCGGCACGCTCTCCTGATCGGTCGAACAACCCGAAAGCCACACACAGCCACCATAAATCGCCACAAAAGGCATGTGTCCGCGCCAGCCTTATATCACGATTTCCGGAAAAACGATCACACGCTTACCCCCGGCCCGTACAATTGCGCGCAATTGCATCAATCATCGGGGAAGGATCGTCATGCGCATGCGGTTTCTCGGCTCCACCTCGGAGGCGGGCGCCTGCCCCACCCTGTACGAGACCGACCGCGGCACCATCGTCGTGCAGGGTCTGCAAGTCACCGACGCGGAGGCGCTCGCGGACCTCCGCGACGTCCTCGACGGCGAGACAGCGGTCGAAGTGCCCCGCGAACTGCTCACCGACATCGCCCGCCGCGTCCTCCCCGATGGTCGGAATGGGACGGTAACCGCTTTCCCGACCAGCGAAGGGACACCCACGGCAACCGCTTGATCACATTTGCGGAGGGCCCTGGCATGATCGGCGTGACCGGAGCTAGCCTCTTGCCGCGTGACGTCCTTTCAGCAGGCGCGCATCGATCTCGGCAGCCAGTTACGCCAATTGCGCGAGGCGGCCCATCTGTCGGGCAAGGAGCTGGCCGAGCGGTTGCGCTGGCAACCCTCCAAGGTCTCCCGCCTCGAGAACGCCCGGCAGACCGCGACCGAGGATGACGTCGTCGTGTGGGCGCAGGCCGTCAACGCCTCGCCCGACACGACCGACGAGCTCATCCGGCAGTCGATCGCGCTGCTCGAACGGCACGACGACTGGAAGCAGCGCCACCGCAGCGGCCTGGCCGCGCTCCAGGAGGACATCCGCGACCTGGAGGCGCGCACGAAGCTGTTCCGCGTCTTCGAGCCCGGCATCATCGTGGGCCTGCTGCAGACCTCCGAGTACGCCAGGCACGTCTTCCGCAAGGTCAAGCGCCTCTACAGCGCCGCCGACCAGATCGACGCGGCGGTCCGGGTGCGCATGCAGCGCCAGGAGATCCTGTACGACCGCACGCGGACGTTCAGGTTCGTCGTCACGGAGGCCGCGCTGCGCTCGGCGCTGGCCCCGCCGGAGGTGATGCGCGGCCAGCTCGACCGCCTGCTCGCGGTCAGCACACTGCCGAACGTGGAGTTCGGCGTCGTCCCGTTCGGCACCGAGCTGCCGTCCAGCCCCATCAACGGCTTCTGGATCTTCAACGAGGCCCTGGTCGCGGTCGCCACCATGACGAAGGACCTCATCCTGCGCGACCCCGACGACATCGCCTTCTACGTACGGGCCTTCGACGATTACGTGAAGGTGGCGGAGTTCGATGAGACCGGACGGGAGGTCATCATCTCCGTTCTTCACGAATACCGGAAACAAACTCCACATTAACCGCAGCAATTGCTTGCCTCCTCCGCCAAGATCGTGCAATTCTGTCGCGAGACGTTGCGGAGGTGACGCATGATGCTTGATACCGCGCTCAGCCTTGAGCGCTTCGCCTGGCACGCGGGTCGTCACGCCGACCTGTCGGTCCAGAGCATCGCGCTGGCCTGCGACCCGGCGTACGTGTCGGTCCGCAACCGGTTCTCCGCCACCCTCGCCGAGACCGTCACCTGCTCCGACGAGGGCGCGTTCATCACCTCCTGGGGCTACCGCCTGGGCACCACGGACGACGTCGAGTCGGCCGCCGCCCGCCTCGCCTTCCTCCTCGCCGCCCTCCCCGCCTGATCACCCCCGCCTGACCACCGCGCCTGACCACCGCGCCTGACCACCGCGTCCGGCCGGCCCTCCCGGGCCGCCCTTCGTGCGCTGTCAACCCCGAGGGGCCGTCCTCAGGACGCGGACCGGCGTACGTGACTCCCGGGCAGCTCCATGATCGCTATCGCGCCGCCACCGGGCGCGTTGCCCAGGCGTACCGTGCCGCCCGCCTCCTCGACGGCCTGCTTGACGATCGCGAGGCCCAGCCCCGAGCCGGGCAGGCCGCGGGCGGAGGGCGAGCGCCAGAAGCGTTCGAAGACGTGCGGCAGCTCCTCCTCCGGCAAGCCCGGCCCGTGGTCGCGGACGGTCAGCCGCCCGTGGAGCAGCCGCACCTCGATCTGGCCGCCGGGGCTGAACTTGGCCGCGTTGTCCATGAGGTTGAGCACGGCACGTTCCAGAGAGGCGGCGTTGCCCACGAGGTACCAGGGCCGCAGGTCGGTGCTGACCTCGGCGCCGCGCAACCTGGCCCGCTCGACCGCCGCGGTGACCACCTCGTGCAGGGCCAGCTCGACGTGCGGCTCGTGGTCGTTGTCGCCCCTGGCGAGCTGGAGCAGGTCGGCGACCAGCGTGGACAGCTCGGCGAACTGCGCCTTGACGTTGACCAGCAGGCGTTCCTTGGCGGCCGGGTCGAGGCTGCGGCCGGTCTGCTCGCTGCGCAGCAGCAGGTCGATGTTGGTGCGCAGGGTGGTGAGCGGCGTGCGCAGCTCGTGGCCCGCGTCGGCGACGAGCTGCTTCTGCCGCTCTCTCGACCCGGCCAGCGCGGCCGTCATGGCGTTGAACGACGACGACAGGCGGGCGATCTCGTCGTTGCCGGTGACGGGGATGCGGGTGCCGAGGTCCTCGGTCTGGGCGATGTGCTCGACCGCCTTGGTCAGCTCGCCGACCGGGCGCAGCGCGGCCCGCGAGATCACGAGCCCGGCCCACGCCGCGCCGATGACGCCGAGCGCGGTGATGCCGCTCAGCATGAGCGCCGAGCGCCGCAGCGTGTTGCTGACCCACCACATCGGCCTGGCCTCCATCACGGCCACGCCCTTGTCGAAGTTGAGCGCCACCACCCGGACCGGCGTGCCGTCGCTGGTGTGGCCGTCGCGGTAGACCGGCTCGCACGGCTCGAACGCCTCGGAGTCCTTGTCGTACACGGGCACGATGGGCGGCCCGATCGAGCAGGTGGTGCCGTCGGAGCGCAGCAGCGTCGCCATGCCGTCGAACATGCCCTGTGTGCCCTGCTCGGTGCAGTGGTGCTTGAGGTAGTCGCGGTCGCTGTCCTTCAGCGACTCCACGATGCTCATGTCGAGGTTGCTGCGCAGCCGCTGCTGCACGATGTAGTAGGACAGGCCGGCGCACGTCGCGATGGCCACCGCCACGGCGACCGTGACGAGCAGCGTCAGCCGCGTGCGCAGGCTGCCCCGCCTGGAGAGCGCGGCCAGACGGGACCGCATCGTGCTCGTGCGCCTGCTCATGGGGAGTTCCGCAGGACGTACCCCACCCCGCGCACGGTGTGGATCACTCGCGGCTCGCCGCCGGCCTCGGTCTTGCGCCGAAGGTACATGACGTAGACGTCGAGCGAGTTGGAGGTCGGCTCGAAGTCGAAGCCCCACACCTCGCTGAGTATCTGGTCGCGGGTCAGCACCTGGCGCGGGTGCGCGAGGAACAGCTCCATCAGCAGGTATTCGGTGCGGGTCAGGTCGAGCCTGCGCTCGCCGCGGGTGACCTCTCTGGTGGCCTGGTCCATGCGCAGGTCGCCGTAGGTGAGCGTGTCACCTTCCGGCGTGCCCGTGCTGATCGCGGCCCGCCGCAGCAGCGCGCGCACCCGGGCCAGCAGCTCGTCCAGCTCGAACGGCTTGACCAGGTAGTCGTCGGCGCCCGCGTCGAGCCCGGACACCCGGTCGCCGACGGCGTCGCGGGCGGTGAGCATGAGGACGGGCACGTGGTTGCCCGACGACCGCAGCCTGCGGCACGCGGTGAGCCCGTCGAGCCGCGGCATCATCACGTCGAGCAGCACCGCGTCGTACGTCTCCGCGGCCAGCGCGTCGAGTGCCTGCTGACCGTCGTCGGCGGTGGCGACCTTGTAGCCCTCGAACTCCAGGCTCGACTGCAGCGCCTCGCGCAACGCGGGCTCGTCGTCGACCACCAGCAGACGTGCAGGCTCACTCATACTTACCAAAGGTAAGACGTCATCATGAGAACCGGATGAACGATCTCACCTTTGTTTCCTGACGATCACCAGGCGACGGGCATCCTGGTGAGCCCGAAGATGGCCTTGCCGTACTTGGGATCCATCTCCTCCTCCGGCGCCGTGACGCGCAGCCCGGGCAGCCGCTCGAACAACGTGCGCAGCGCGATCTCCAGCTCGGCCCGCGCCAGGTTCTGGCCGAGGCACTGGTGCACCCCGTACCCGAAGGCCACGTGGTGGCGGGCGCCGCGCTGGACGTCGAAGTCGTCGGGCCGCTCGAACGCCCGCTCGTCCCTGTTGGCCGACGCGCCGAGCACGTACACGCCCTCGCCCTTCCTGACGAGTTGCCCGCCGATCTCCTGGTCCTCGACGGCCACCCGGTCGAAGGCCACCCAGTCGACGATCGAGTGGTAGCGCAGCAACTCCTCGACCGCGGCGGGCCAGCCGTCGGGGTTCTCGCGCAGGGCCGCGAGCTGGTCCGGGTTGCGCAGCAGCGTGTACGCCGACAGCGGGATCATGTTCGCCGTGGTCTCGTGACCGGCGACGAGCAGCAGGAAGGCCACCCCGGTCAGCTCCTCGGCGGTCAGCTTGCCGCCGGTGGCCAGCCGGCCGAGCAGGTCGTCCTTGGGCGCGGCCACGACGCCGGTGACGAGGTCGGCGAGGTAGGACCTGATCTCGAACGTCGCCGCGCGCCTGGCCCGCTCGTCGGCCCCGGCGTCCACCATCATCCTGGTGCGGGACTGGAAGAAGTCATGGTCGGCGTACGGGACGCCGAGCAGCCGGCAGATGACCAGCGACGGGAGCGCCAGCCCGTACGCCTCCACCAGCTCGGCCTGGTCGCCCTTCGCGATCATGTCGTCGAGCAGCTCGTCGGCCAGCCGCTGGATGCCGGGCCGCATCTCCCTGACCCGCCGGACGGTGAACTCGCTGATGAGCAGCCGCCGGAAGCGGGTGTGCTCGGGCGGGTCGTGGTCGATGAAGAACCCGACGGACATCTGATGGGCGGCGGCGATCTCCTCGGGCGTCATGGTCGCCGTGTCGGGGGCGCTGGGGTGGCCGGGGGTGCGGGGGTCGGTGCTGAAGCCGGATCCGGCGAGGATCTGCTGGGCCTCGGCGTGCCGGGTGACGAGCCACACCTCACCGCGGGAGGTCTCGCCTCTGACGAGGGGGGCCTGCTCGCGCCAGCCCTCGTACTCGGGAGGCGGGGCGAACGGGCACGTGCGATGGACAGGGAAGCTTTCCGCCATAGTCTGCTCCGTAATAGCCGGACTCCGCATTGCTTACTTACGCGAAAGTAAACAATGCGGGGGCACGGCCGTCAACAGAAGGAGCGAGATGGCAGGGCGGCGGACGGACACACGAGAGCGGATCCAGCAGGTCGCGCTGGAGCTGTTCGCCGAGCGCGGATACGACAAGACCTCCCTGCAGGAGGTGGCGGAGCGGCTGCAGATCACCAGGCCGGCGCTCTACTACCACTTCCGTACGAAGGAGGAGATCCTCGCCGGCGTGATCGAGCGGCTGGTCGAGTCGATCGAGGAACTGGTGGCCTGGGGGCGGCAGCAGCCGGCCACCACGGAGGCGCGGCTGGAGATCCTGCGGCGGATCTCCGGGCTGCTTTCCGACCAGTGGCGGCCGCTGTTCAGGTTCGCCCAGGTCAACCAGGGCGCGATGGAGCACCACCCGAAGGGCGAACGCCTGCGCGGGTGCGTGATCTCGCTGGTGTCGCTGCTGTGCGTGCCCGGCGAGAGCGCGGAGAAGCAGTTCGAGTCCAGGCTGGCGGTGCTCGCGGTGATCCTCGGCAACCTGCCGCTCCTGTTCGGGTCGGAGACGGACCCGGAGACGGACCTGAACGAGGTGGCGCTCCACGTCGCCACCAAGCTCGTCACCGGCGCGTAATCGGCCCCAAGCCCGTCGGCCCCAAGCCCGTCCGGCCTTCAAGCCCGTCGGCCCCAAGCCCGGCCGGCCTCTAAGGCCATCGGCCCCAGACCCGGCCGGCCTCTGAGCCTGGCCGGCCGTGCCACCGGCCTGCCCGATCATCCTGACCCCGCCCTCCCGGCCGGACCGCGCCGAGTGCGGCGTCAGGCGGTGAGCAGGGCCATGGCGGCGTTGTGGCCCCCGATGCCGCTCACGCCGCCGCCCCTGCGGGCGGCGGCGCCGCAGAGCAGGATGCGCTCGTGCTCGGTCTCCACGCCCCAGCCGCCGCTTTCCCCGTACGGCCAGCTCAGGTCGGTGTGGAAGATGTGGCCGCCGGGCAGGCCCGCGTCGATCTCCAGGTCCACGGGGGTCTTGGCCTCGACGCACGGGGTGCCGTCGGGGGCGGTGAGCAGGCAGTCCTCGATCGGCTCGGCGAGGACGGCGTTGATGGAAGCGAAGGTGGCATCCAACGCCATCTTCCGCGCTTTCTCCGGATTTTTCCGGAAAAGGCGGGCGGGCATGTGCAGGCCGAACAGCGTCATCGTCTCCGCCCGCCCTCGCAGGTCGGGGCCCAGGATCGACGGGTCGGTCAACGAGTGGCAATAGACCTCGGCGGGCGGCAGCTCCGGGATCTCACCGCGGGCCGCCTGCTCGTACGCCCGCGCGAGCTGGTCACGTCCCTCGTTGATGTGGAACGTACCGCTGAAGGCCGCCCGCGGATCCACCGTCGTGTCCTTCAGCCGGGGCAGCCGGGTCAGCACCATGTTGACCTTGAGCTGGGCGCCCTCGGGCACCGTCGCGGGCCGGCCCATGAGCCGGTCGAGCACCGCGGGCGGCAGGTTGACCAGCACGTGCCCGCCCCGCACGGCGTGCTCGCCCGCGTCGTCCCTGAACGTCACCTCGCCCGACGGGTCGATGCCGACGATCTCCGCGCCCGTCCTGATCTCGGCGCCCGCCCGCCTGGCCGCCGCCTCCAGCGCGCCGGAGACCGCGCCCATGCCGCCGACGGGGACGTTCCACTCGCCGGTGCCGTCGCCGATCACGTGGTAGAGAAAACAGCGGTTGGCCAGCAGGTCGGTGCCGGGGTCGGCGAAGGTGCCGATGAGCGCGTCGGTGAGCACGACCCCGCGTACGGTGTCGTCGGCGAACCGCTCGGCCACGCTCTCCCCGATCGGCCGCCCGAACAGGTCGCGCCACGCCTCGGGGCCGACCATCCGCTCGATCTCGGCCTGCGGGCGCAGCGGCTCCAGCAGGGTCGGCGCCAGCACCCGCGCGACCTCGGCGACCATGCCGTAGAAGCGCCGCCACGCCTGGTGGTCGGACTCGCCGCCCGTCACGTGCCGGAACGAGGCCGCCGTCCGCAGGTCGTCCTCGTTGTCCACGAGCAGCCCCGTGTCGCCTTTGGGCGTGTACGAGGCGTAGCGCCGCCGGCGCAGCTCCAGGTCGAGCCCGAGATCGCGGGCGATCTTCGAGGGCAGCAGGCTGACGAGATAGGAGTACCGCGACAGGCGCACGTCCACGCCGGGGAAGGCCTGCGCCGAGATCGCCAGGCCGCCGACGTGCTCGTGCCGCTCCAGCACCAGCACCCGCCGCCCGGCCTGCGCCAGGTACGCCGCCGCCACCAGCCCGTTGTGCCCGCCTCCGGCCACGATCACGTCATACGCACTCATCCTCGCACCTTAAAGCCGATACCGGTCAGGACGCCACGGGCCGCGCGGTCCTCAAGTGGACGGCCGGGCAAGGGGGCCCGTACGCTGCTCTGTTCGGAACAAATCTCATCAGAGCCGCCGTTCCTCACACGCAGGGCCACCACCACTGAAGGAGCACGAGCCTCACCATGCGCAGCACCACCGACGCCGTTCCGCAGCCGTCCGACGAGGTCGCCGAGGCCCTGGCGACCGGAGCGCCGGTCGTGGCCCTGGAGTCCACGATCATCTCCCACGGGCTGCCGCAGCCGCGCAACCTGGAGGTGGCGCGCGAACTGGAGGGCATCGTACGAGCCGAGGGCGCCGTCCCCGCCACGATCGCGGTGCTCGACGGGGTGCCCCGCATCGGGCTGAACGAGGTCGAGCTGGAGCGCATCGCCACCGAGCCGGGCCTGCGCAAGCTGGGCCAGCGCGACCTGCCGCCGGCGGCGGCGCTGAAGGCGAGCGGCGCGACCACCGTGTCGGCCACGTCGTTCCTGGCCGCTCGCGCCGGCATCCGCGTCTTCGCCACCGGCGGCCTGGGCGGCGTGCACCGCCACTGGACCGAGGACCAGGACGAGTCCGCCGACCTCGACACGCTCGCCCGCACCCGCATCACGGTCGTGTGCGCGGGCGTCAAGTCGATCCTCGACGTGCCGGCCACACTGCAGCGGCTGGAGACGCGCGGGGTGAGCGTGGCCGGGTTCCGCACCGACACCTTCCCCGGCTTCTACCTGCACTCCTCCGGCCAGCCGATCGAGTGGCGGATCGAGACGGCCGACGAGGCGGCGGCCGTCATGCGCGGCCAGGACGCGCTCGGCGGCCCCGAGACGGCCCTGATCGTCGCCAACCCGGTGCCCAAGGAGCAGCAGCTCGACCCCGAGCTGCACGACCGGGTGCTCGCCGAGGCGCTGGCCGCCGCCGAGCGCGACGGAGTCAAGGGCCAGGCGATCACCCCGTTCCTGCTCGGCTACCTGGTCGACGGCACCAAGGGCGCGTCCCTGGAGGCCAACCTGGCCGCCGTGCGCGGCAACGCCGCGCTCGCCGCCCGCATCGCGCTGGCCTGGTCCCGATCGTGAGCGGTGACGCCCTCCTGATCATCGGCGACGTCGTCACCGACGTCGTGGCGCTGCACGGCTCGCCCGTCCTGGCGGGCGAGGACACCGCCGCCGAGATCGTGCTGCGTCCCGGGGGCTCCGGCGCCAACACCGCCGCCTGGGCCGCCTGCCTGGGAGCCGAGGTGCACCTGCTGGCCAAGCTCGGCTACGACAGCAGCGAGTGGCACGCCACCGAACTGATCAACACGGGCGTCCAGCCCCACTTCTCCGTGGACCCCGACCATCCCACCGCCGTGGTGATCGCCATGGTGGACAAGAGCGGCGAACGCTCGATGCTCACCAACCGCGGCGCCGGTGACCTGATCTCCGAGGACGACTGGGACCCGGCGCTGCTCGACGGCGTCGGTCGGCTGCATCTGTCGGGGTACGTCCTGTTCGCCGAACCCGGCCTGCGCCTGGCCGCCCGCGCCATGGCCGACGCCGTGGCGGCGGGCATCACGGTGAGCGTGGACCCGGCCTCCACGGGGCCGCTGCGCGACTTCGGCGTCGAACGTTTCATGCAGGCGACAGCCGCCGCCGAGCTGATCCTGCCCAACCTCGACGAGGCGCTTCTGCTCACCGGGGTGACATCGGCCGAGCGTGCGGCCGTACTCTTGAGTGAGAGATATGGCACAGCGGTCGTGAAACTCGGCGCGGAGGGGGCGCTGGCCGCGCGAGACGGTGAGGTGGTGGCGACGGCCGAGGGCCGATCCGCTGAGGTCGTGGACTCGACGGGCGCAGGTGACGCCTTCGCCGCCGGGTTCATCGCCGCGACGCTGCGCGGCGCCGGGACGCGGGCGGCTCTGGAGGTGGGTTGCCGTGCCGGTGCCGCATGTGTGGCCCAGGTGGGCGGCCGTCCACGGTACGGTTTGGATCTGAACCGTCTTTACCCTATTCACACTGATTGATAGCTTGCCGCGTAGGCTGCACCATTAGCCACATGCGTTACGGGCAGCACACGCGGCTCACTGGGGAGGATAAGGTCCGCCGATGGAAGTCGAGTCATCGATCTGCCTGAGCGACCTGGTCCCTGCGCTGCGATGGAGCCGGCCCCAGCAGGTGGCCGAGGCGTTGGGCGACCCACGCCTGCCCGCCGGATGGTGGCACTCCCTGCCGCTGCCCAAGGCCCTCGGCATGACGGGGCTCGACTGGATCTGCGAGCGCCTCGCCCGGCTCGCCTCCTCCCGCTGGGACCACCTCCCCCTGTCCGACCTGCTGCCCGCGCTGACGGTCCACCACATCGACCCCGCGCTGCCGGGCTGGCCCGACGCGACCCGTACGGCGATCACCGGTCTCGGCGGCTGGCAGCGGCTGCGCCGGCTGTCCCCGAGCGACCTCGGCACTCCGTCGGCCACGCCCGAGGTCGTCATCGGCTCGGTCTTCCGCGAGATCCTCGGCCGCATCCCGGCCCAGCCCGACGCGTCCGGCGCCGCTCCTGGCGCCGCCGGCGTCCCGGGGGTCGCGGGCGGCCACCCCGAGGTCACCCGGCCGCTCCAACGCGGCCAGGGCGTACCGTCGGGCGCGTTCCCGGTACCGGAGTCCGGTCCCTTCCCCGCGCAGGGCGACCCGGCCGCACAACCGCTGGCAGCCCAGGCCGGCGCCGGTGGCCCCTCCGGCCCGCTCCCCGCACCCATCGACACCACCACCGGCCGCCCCCAGACAAGCGGCCCCTTCGCCGCACAGGGCGGCCAGCCCCCAGCGAGCGGCCAGAGCGGCCCGTTCGCCGCGCAGGAAGGCCAGTCCCCGGCGGGCGGCTCCTTCGCCGGCTCCGGCACCCAGAACGGCCCCCTGCCCCAGCGTCCGGGCGGCTCCTACCCCGGCGCGCCCGCCGACGGCGACCCGCAACGCCCCGGCACCTTCCCCGAGGGCACCCCCGGCTCGCGCCAGACGGGCTCCTTCCCGGCTGTGTCGGATGGCCCCCGCCGGACCGGCACTTTCGCCGACGCCACCCCCGGCTCCCGTCAGACGGGCTCCTTCCCAGCGGTCCCCGACGCCTCCGGCTCCCCCCAGACCGGCAGCTTCGCCGCAAACCCCGACGGCGCCCCCGGCCCCCGACAGACCGGCAGCTTCCCGGCCGCCTCTGACGGCTCCCCAGGGTCGCGGCAAACCGGCGGCTTCCCCGCACCCTCCGACGGCGCGCCCGGTTCCCGCCAATCCGGCGGTTTCCCGGCCGCTTCTGACAGCGCCCCCGGCTCTGGACAGGCCGGTAACGTCCCCGGCGCCTCCGACGGGCAGCCCGGCACCGGCTCGCCCCCCGCCCAGAGGGCCGACTCGCGCACGAGCGGCTCCTTCCCCGTTCCGCCCGGGGCGCGTTCGACCGGTTCTTTCCCGGCGGTGTCCCAGCCGGGTGCCTTCCCCGGCGCGCCCGCCGACGGCGGCCAGCAGCGCCGCCCCGGCACCTTCCCCGAGGGCGCACCCGGCCCCCGCCAGACGGGCTCCTTCCCAGCGGTCCCCGACGCCTCCGGCTCCCCTCAAACCGGCAGCTTCGCCGCAAACCCCGACGGCGCCCCCGGCCCCCGGCAGACCGGCAACTTCCCGGCCGCCTCCGACGGCGCGCCCGGCTCCCGCCAGACGGGCAGCTTCCCGGCCGCCTCGGACGGCGCGCCTGGGGCGCAGCAGGGCGGCTCGCCCGCCGGGCAGGACCCCGCAGTCCCCGGCCAGAACGGCGCGCTCCCCGGTCAGGGCGGCGCGTACCCCGGCGGTCAGCAGGGCGGCGCGGCCCGCCAGGGCTTCGCGGGCGAGGGCCTGCCCCAGCGCCCAGGTCAGCAGGACCGCCTCCCGCAACGCCCCACCGGCCCCCAGTCCGGCCGCCAGGACACCGGCTCCGCTGCAGCCGGCGCGGGCAACGGCATGCCCGGCGCCCCCGGCAACGGGCTGCCCGGCGGCCCCGGCAGCGCAGCGACCCCCGCAGGCGCCGGCAGCACAGGCGGAGCGAACACGGGCGGCCCCGGAACGGGCGGCGGACCCGGCGCGGGCGGCGGACCCGGAATGGGCGCGGGCGGCCCCGGAACGGGCTCCCTCCCGGCGATTCCCGGCGCGAACGCCCCCGGATCCGGCACCAACGCACCGGGCTCGGGCGCGAACGCCCCCGGATCCGGCGCGAACGGCCCGGGCTCGGGTGCGAACGGCCCCGGCCCCGGTTCTGGCGCGAACACCGCCGTGCCGGGCACGAACACGTCCGTCCCGGGGAAGGGCACGCCCGCCTACGCGGGCTCCGGCCCCGTCCCTCACGACCCGGACCACGCCATGGTCAGGGTCGTGGACAACCTCTTCCGCAACCTCGACAAGCTGGAGCTGGCCGTGGCCCAGCACCGGCTGTTCGCCGAGGACCCGGTGAGCCTGCGTACGCTCGCCCACAAGATGCTCGTCGAACGCGAGGCGCTCTCGCTGGCCCAGCGCACCGCCGAGGAACGCGTCCTGCAGTGGCTGCGCTCCTCCGAGTCCGCGCCGGTCACCGGGCACATGTTCCGGCTGACGGAGTGGCTGGGCGCGGCGGCCACCGAGGATCAGCTGATCGGCGCCGACCCGGCCCACCCGGTGACGGTCCCATCGCTGCGTACGCCGCTGTGGCGGGTCCTGGTGACGCTCATGCCGGACCGCCGCCTCCAGGACGGCTGGCTGGTCGTCGGCGACATGTACGGTCTCCAGGCGCGTACGCGGCAGCTCCTCGCCTCGGCCCCGCCCGACGCGGACGTCGTCGAGCTCATGAGCGAGCTGGGCATCCGCGCCCACTCCGCCAAGGCGTGGCTCGACGCCCTGCCCCCGGAGACCAGCCGCGACGCCGCGGCCGCGGCCCCCAGCCCGGCCCAGCCGCTGCCCCGCCGCACGCCGGGCGCGAACGGCCACCACCACCGCGGCGGCCAGCCCATCCCGCCCGCCGCGGCCAGCTCGATCGACCCGTCGGCCGCGCTGGCCACCCTGTCGGCGCTGTCGGGCGGCCGCTCGCCCATGCTCTCCGGCACCCTGGCCGGGACGCCGCCCACACCTCCCCCGCCGCTGCCCAGCCCGTCGTCCGACCCGCGCCGCTGGCAACGCATCGAGGTCACCCCGGAACACCTCAGGGGCGGCCCGGTGCCGGTCCCGGAAGGCTACGCCGCCCAGCTCGGCATGCGCCCCGGCACCCTGCTGTCGGTCACGGGCCCCGGCGACAACGCCATCGTCCTGGTCTGGCAGGGCCACCAGCCCGTCTTCGACTCCCTCCAGCCGGTACTGATGCGCCTGAACGCCCGCCCCGGCGACCAGGTCTACGTCACAGTGGACGGCTACCGCCTGGAAGCCCAGCTAACCGGCTGACCACCACCCGGAAAGGCAAAGGGCAAGCCGCAGAACACCGAAGCCGTGCCCCCACACGCCCACCCAAGGCACCCGGCCGACCCGTCGAACAAGGACGAGAAAGGCCGAATCGGCGACAGCAGCGGCACGGAAGAGGACGCCCGACCGACACCACCCCCGGCACCGAGGCCAAACCTCCTGCGGAGCTAGTCGAAGAGGTGGAGGCGGTGGGCGGTGGCGGCGGCTTCGCCTCGGGTGGCGACGCCGAGTTTGGCGAGGATGTTGGAGACGTGCACGCTCACCGTCTTGATCGAGATGACCAGGTCCTCCGCGATCTCGCGGTTGCTGCGGCCGTTCGTCACCTCGCGCAGGACCTCCAGCTCGCGTGCGGTCAGGCCCAGCGGCTGGGTGTCGGTGGCCTCGTCGGAGCCGCCGATCCTGGCGCGGCGGCCGAGTACGTCGAGTTGTTCGAGCAGCGGTGTGACGCCCAGGTCGCGGGCCAGCGTGCGGGCCCGGGCGAGCCGGGTGGCGGCCTCCTGGCGGGCGCCGCACGCGAGCGCCGCCTGTCCGGCCGCCAGCAGGCACTGCGCCTCCGCGTACGGCTGCCGCAACGCCGCCCACGCCTCCACCGCCTGCTCCCAGGCCGCGAAATGCCACGCGGCCGGCTCGACCCCCTCGTCCCAGGGCTTCTCCGGGCCGGTCAGCGCGATGAAGGTGAGCCGATGCGCCTCCTGCAGCAGGCCCTCGCACCCGAGCTCACGCCCGAGCGCCCGCAGCCGCCGCAGCAACACCAGCGCCTGATCCACGAGCGCCTCACCCTGAGCCACCCCAGAGCCCGGCGCGCCACCCCCATCGGACCCGCTCAGCGCATCATCCGTGATCGCATCGAGCAGGCGTGAGGCGGGCACCGCCATGCGGACGAGTCGCCCGAAGGTGGTCACAACAGGCCAGGCGTAGCGGGGGCCGTTGATGAGGTCTTCGCCCTCCATGCCGCGCAGCGCCGCCGCCACCGCCTCCCCGAGCTGCCCGCGGCACATGAGCGCCAGCACCTCCCTGCGCAGATGCGGCAGGACGTGCTGGTCGCGGTGGGCGCCGCGGGCCAGGACGCGGCGGGCGGAGTCGAGCAGGCGGGCGGCCCGGTCGTGGTCGCCCCGCGCGAGCGCGATGTCGGTGGTGAACCCGCGCAGGCTGGCGGCGTAGGGGGCGGGCGGCGCGAGGTCGAGGGCGTGGTCGATCACCTGGAGCGCCTCGTCCCACCGCCCGAGCGAGACCAGCGGCTCGGCCAGGTTGATCGACAGGAACGCGCCGGACGTGCGGGCCAGCCCGTAGTGCAGGGACTCCTCGATGCCCTCCCTCGCCACTTTGGCGGCCTGCTCGTGCCGGCCCGCGCCTTCGAGCGCGTCGGACTCGGAGATCGCGCAGCGCATGAGCGCGCTGAAGACCTCACCGCGCGCGGCGATCTGCCGGGCCTCGGCGAACGCCTGGAGCTGCGGCTCCATGTCGGAGTAGTCGGTCAGCCCCCAGGCGAGGTCGATGATGGCGTGGGCCTCGATGCCGGCATGACCCAGGGTGCGACCGATCTCCATGGCGGCCCTGGCCGTGGCCGCGCGCTCGGCCCGGGTGGCCGGGCCGTGGAGCATGCGGGCCAGCGACTCCAGCACCCTGCCGCGCAGCAGCGGCTGGTCGTCGGGGACGAGCTCGGCGGCCCTGCGCAGGTCGTCGAGGAAGCCGGGGCGGCCGAGGTCGTAGCGGGTGTGGCCGCGCTGGCGCAGCAGCATGACGGCCCTGACCGGGTCGGCCTCGAGCCCGGGGTCGCGGGCCAGCTCGTCGAGCGCGGCGCTGGACACGGCGATGCCGCGCTCGAACTCGCCGGCCAGGTGGGCGACGACGGCGGTCACCCTGAGCACGTCGAGCCGGTCGGCGCCGATGCGCTCGGCCGCGTCGGGCACCTGGTCCCACAGCTCCAGCACGCGGGATAGCATGCGCAGCTGCTCGTCGTAGGCGGTGGACTTGCGGGCGGCGGCGGCCGCGTGCCAGGCGCTGACCAGCGCCCAGGTGGAGTCGTGGGCGGAGTGCCAGTGGTGGGCCAGCTCGATGGCGCCGCGCGGGGCGGGCAGGATCGACAGGTCGTGCTCGAGGGCCTCGGCGTAGCGGGTGTGCAGGCGGGTGTGCTCGCCGGGCAGCAGGTCGTCGTGGAGTGCCTCGCGGATGAGGGCGTGGCGGAAGGCGTAGCCCTCGCCGTCGACGACCAGGACGTTGCCGGCCACGGCCGGGCGCAGCGCGCGCGACAGGGCGGCGTCGTCGAGCCCGGCGACGGCGCTGAGCAGGGCGTGCTCAATGCGCTGCCCGCCGGCGCTGGCCACCCGCAGCAGCTCCTGGGTCTCTTCGGGCAGCCGCTCGACGGCGGCGAGCAGCAGGTCGCGCAGCGACTCGGGCAGCGGCTCGCCCGCCCCCGACTCGCTGAGCAGCGCCTCGACGAACAGCGGGTTGCCCTCGCTGCGGGCGTAGATGAGGTCCATGTCGGCCGCGGACGGCTCGCGCTCCAGCATGCCGACGGCCAGCGCGACGGCCTCCTTGCGGGTGAGCCTGCGCAGCTCGACCCTGCCGACCGACTCGATGCGCCCCAGCTCGGCGAGCAGCGGCCGCAGCGGGTGGGTGCGGTGGAGCTCGTCGGTGCGGTAGGTGACCACGAGCAGCACCCGGGCGGCGGTGCGCTGGTAGCGGACGAGGAACGTGAGCAGGTCGCGGGTGGAGCGGTCGGCCCAGTGGGCGTCTTCGACGACGAGCACCACGGGCCGCTCGTCGGCCAGGCGCTCCAGCAGCCCGAGCACCTGCTCGAACAGCCGCGCCCTGGCCTCGGCGCCGTCTTTGCCCGGCTCGCCGAACTCGGGCAGCAGCCTGGCGAGCCCGCGCGCGTCGCCGCCCGGCACCAGCGCGGCGACCGCGTCGTGGCCCAGCTCGCGGACGAGCTGGCGCAGCACGGCGGTGAACGGCGCGAACGGCAGGCCCTCCGTGCCCAGCTCCAGGCAGGCGCCGACGAGCACCATGGCGTCGCCCGCGTGCCGCCCGGTGAACTCGTTGATCAGGCGGGTCTTGCCGGCCCCCGCCTCGCCGCCGACGAGCACGGTGGCCGGTATGCCGGCGCGCGCCCTGGACAGGGCCTCGCCGAGGGCGGCGAGCTCGCGGGAGCGCCCGACGAACAGCGGGCTCACGGCGTGGATCCTCACGCCCTCAGCATGCCACCCGGCGCCGACAGAATCGCCCGCCAGGTAGCCCCTATCGCAGCACCTTGCGGAAGAACGTGGCCGACGCCTCGTAGCCCAGCGCGTGGTAGAACTCCGGCGCCCGCCGCGTGGCCATCGCGACGTAGCCGGCCTCGCGGGAGCGTGCCCACCGCTCGAACTCCTCCAGCAGCGAGCGCCCGATGCCCTGCCGCCGGGAGCCCGACTGCACCATGGCCTCCTCCACCCAGGCGACCGGCCCGTTGGCGAAGAGAGTGAGGTGGACGAAGCCGAGCAGGTAGCCGCGCACGCGCCCGTTGACGACGGCCGCGAGCAGCAGGGCGTCGTCGTTGGCCAGCAGCGCGGGCAGCGCGGCGTCGAAGGCCTCGCGCTCGGGCCTGAAGGTCAGGCCGAACTCGCGGGCCAGCGCGAACACCTCGTCGGCGTCCGCTTTCTCCGCTCTCCTGATGAGAAGATCGTCAGCCGTCATGAGCATCGACCCTAGATCGTCGGTCGTCGCCTGCGCAAACCCATGCTTGACGTTTCCCCGCTTTTCGTGCCGGGATGAAACGGGCGCGGCAGGTCACAGGTCACCGAGTCCGAGCTGACGGGCGATGAGCATGCGCTGCACCTCGCTGGTGCCCTCGCCGATCTCCAGCACCTTGGCGTCGCGGTAGAAGCGGCCGACGGGGAACTCGTTCATGAAGCCGTAGCCGCCGAACACCTGGGTTGCGTCGCGGGAGTTGTCCATGGCGGCGTTGGAGGAGACGAGCTTGGCGATCGCCGCCTCCTTCTTGAACGGCTCGCCCGCGAGCATCTTCTGTGCGGCGTGGTAGTAGGCGAGGCGGGCGCTGTGGGCGCGGGCCTCCATGTCGGCGATCTTGAACTGGATGGCCTGGTAGTGGCCGATGGGGTGGCCGAACGCCTTGCGGTCCCTGACGTACTTGAGGCATTCGTCCACGCAGCCCTGTGCCAGGCCGACGCCGAGCGCGGCGATGGCGACGCGGCCCTCGTCGAGGGTGCGCAGGAACTGGGCGTAACCGCGGCCGCGCTCGCCGAGCAGGTTCGCGGCGGGCACGCGGCAGTCGGTGAAGGACAGCTCGCGGGTGTCGGAGGCGTTCCAGCCGACCTTGGAGTACTTCTTCGACACCGCGAACCCCGGCGTGCCGCTCGGCACGAGGATGGTGGAGATCTCGCGCTCGCCGGTGAGCCCGGTGAGCGCGGCCACGCCGACGACGCCGGTGATGTCGGTGCCGGAGTTGGTGATGAACGACTTCGTGCCGTTGATCACCCATTCGTCGCCGTCGAGCACGGCCGTGGTGCGCATCCCGCCGGGCACGTCGGACCCGCCGCCCGGCTCGGTCAGCCCGAACGCGCCCAGCATCTCGCCCGAGGCGAGCTTGGGCAGCCACGTACGGCGCTGCTCGGCCGAGCCGAACCGGTAGATCGGCATCGCGCCGAGGGAGACCGCCGCCTCCAGGGTGATGGCGACGCTGGAGTCGACCCTGGCCAGCTCCTCCAGGGCCAGGCAGAGAGCGAAGTAGTCGCCGCCCATGCCGCCGTACTCCTCGGGGATGGGCAGGCCGAACAGCCCCATCGCGCCCATCTGCCGCACGATGTCGTACGGGAACTCCTCGCGCTCGTAGAAGTCCCCGATCACGGGCGCGACCACCTCGCGGGCGAACGCCTCGACGGTCTTGCGCAGCTCTTCGTACTCGTCGGTGAGCATCTCTCAGCCTTTCGCTAGCGCCTGTACGACGCGGGACGGGCTCGGCCGACCGAGCAGCTCCGCCAGCCAGGTGCTGGTGGCGACGAGCTTGCCCAGGTCGAGCCCCGTCTCGATGCCGAGTCCCCGGAGCATCCAGACGAGGTCTTCTGTGGCGAGGTTGCCGGTGGCGGACTCCGCGTAGGGGCAGCCGCCGATCCCGCCGGTGGAGGCGTCGATGGTGGTGACGCCGCAGTGCAGCGCGGCCAGGGTGTTGGCCAGCGCCTGCCCGTAGGTGTCGTGGAAGTGCACGGCGAGCCGGTCCGGGCGGCGGAAGGCGCGGATCAGCTCGGTGACGTGGCCGGGGGTGCCGACGCCGATGGTGTCGCCCAGGGAGAGCTGGTAGCAGCCGAGCCCGAGCAGCCGCTCGCCGACGGAGACGACCTGCGCGATCGGCGTCGGCCCCTCCCAGGGGTCGCCGAAGCACATGGAGACGTACGCCCGCACGCGGATCCCGTTGTCCAGCGCCCTGGCCACGACCGGCTCGAACATCTCGAACTGGCTCTCCAGGCTGCGGTTGAGGTTCTTGGCGGCGAACGTCTCTGTGGCGCTGGCGAAGATGGCGATCTCGGCCACGCCGAGGTCGAGCGCCCGGTCGAGGCCGCGCGCGTTCGGCACGAGCACGGGGTAGCGCACGCCCGTACGGCGGTGCAGGCGGCGCAGCAGCTCGTCCGCGTCGGCGAGCTGGGGCACCCACTTGGGGTGCACGAAGCTGGTCGCCTCGATCACCTTGTGCCCCGCGTCGGCGAGCCGGTCGATGAACTCGGCCTTGACCTCGACGGGGATGGTGGCGGACTCGTTCTGCAGGCCGTCGCGCGGCCCGACCTCGTAGATCGTGACCTGCTGCGGAAGACCTTCCATCGGGTACGGCATCACGCCTCCTCGGCGGTGACCACGGCCAGGACGGCGTCCATGTCCACCGGCCGGCCCGCCTGTACGGGCAGCTCGGAGACCACGCCGTCGCGCGGCGCGGTGACCGTGTGCTCCATCTTCATGGCCTCGACGACGACCAGCGGCTGGCCGGCGCTGACCCGCTCGCCCTGCTGGGCCTTGACCAGCAGCACGGTGCCCGGCATGGGGCTCCTGACGACGCCGTCGCCGGCCGCCGCCGCGCCGGGCCGGTCGCCCGGGTCGCCGATGTGGTGGCGGGTGAGCGCCCAGGACGCGCCGTCGCGGCCGAGCCAGAGCGTGTCGCCGTCGCGTACGCACAGATACCGCTCGCTGCGCCCGCCGAGCGTGACGGTCAGGTCGGCGCCGTCGCGCCTGATGCGCGCGGGCACCGCCTGCTCGCCCACGCGGACCTCGGCCCGCTCCTGGGGCAGCCCGCGCACCTGGATCGCGTGCACGCCGTCGCGGGACTCCAGCCGCCAGGTCGTCCAGGCCGGCTCGCCGATCCGCCAGCCGTCGGCGACCTCCCAGGGGTCGTCGCCGCGCGGCAGGTCGTGGAAGACCAGCGCCGCCGCTGCCGTCACCGCGTCAGGCGTCTGCGTGGCGGGCAGCAGGCCGGGCAGGACGCGTTCGACCAGGCCGGTGTCCAGCTCCCCGGCCGCGACGGCCGGGTGGGCGGCCAGCGCGCGCAGGAACGGGACGTTGGTGACGACGCCGAGCACCGCCGTGGCGGCGAGCGCGCGGTCGAGCGTCCGGTACGCAGCCGCGCGGTCGGGCGCCCAGGTGATCACCTTCGCCATCATGGGGTCGAACTCGCTGCCGACCACGGCCCCTTCGGCCAGGCCCGAGTCCACCCGCACGACCGCCTGGCCCGCCGGATCCCGGGGTTCGCGGAGCGCGAGCACGCGCCCGCCGGTCGGGAGGAAGCCGCGCGCCGGGTCCTCGGCGTACACCCGCGCCTCGACCGCGTGCCCGTCGAGCCGCACGTCCTCCTGCGCGAGCGGCAGCCGCTCACCCGCCGCCACCCTGAGCTGCAGCTCCACCAGGTCGAGCCCGGTGACCAGCTCGGTGACGGGGTGCTCGACCTGGAGCCGGGTGTTCATCTCCATGAAGTGGTAGGCGCCGGTGGCGCCGTCGACGATGAACTCGACCGTGCCGGCCCCGGTGTAACCGACGGCTCGGGCGGCCTCGACCGCCGCCGCTCCCATGGCCGCGCGGGTCTCGGGGGTGAGGAACGGGGACGGCGCCTCCTCGATGATCTTCTGGTGGCGGCGCTGCAGGCTGCACTCGCGCTCGCCGAGGTGCACGACGCCGCCGTGGGCGTCGGCCAGCACCTGGATCTCGATGTGGCGGGGGCTCTCGACGTAGCGCTCGATGAGCAGGGTGTCGTCGCCGAACGCGGCCCGCGCCGTACGCCTGGCCGACGCCAGGGCCTCGGGCAGCTCGGCGGCCGCGCGTACGAGGATCATGCCCTTGCCGCCGCCCCCCGCGGACGGCTTGATCAGGGCGGGGAAGTCGCGCCAGTCCTCAAGCCCCGGCCCTGTCGCGCCCGGCACCACCGGCACGCCGGCGGCCGACACGGTCTCCTTGGCGCGGATCTTGTCGCCCATGGCCTCGATGGCCGCGGCGGGCGGCCCGACGAAGACCAGCCCCGACTCGGCGCACCGGCGGGCGAACGCGGCGTTCTCCGCGAGGAACCCGTAACCGGGATGCACGGCCTGCGCGCCGGACGCTTGGGCGGCTCCGATGATCGCCTCGGCGTCCAGGTAGGACGGCACCTGGAGGGCGGCGTCGGCCTCGCGGACGTGCCGCGCCCCGGCGTCGGACGGCGTGTGCACCGCAATCGCTTCGATGCCGAGCGCGCGCAGCGTGCGGGCGATCCGTACGGCGATCTCGCCCCTGTTGGCGATCAGAACACGGTCGAACAACATGCGTCACATCCGGAAGATGCCGAAACCGGCGGGTTCGAGCGGCGCGTTGGCCGCCGCGGACAGCGCCAGGCCCAGGACGGTACGGGTGTCGAGCGGGTCGATCACGCCGTCGTCCCAGAGCCTGGCCGTGGAGTAGTACGGATTGCCCTGATGCTCGTACTGTGCCCTGATCGCGGCGGGATCGGCGTCGCCGACGGTGGTGAGCACGTTCGCGGCCTGCTCGCCGCCCATGACCGAGATGCGGGCGTTCGGCCACATCCACAGGAACCTGGGCGAGTACGCCCGCCCCGCCATCGCGTAGTTCCCCGCCCCGAACGAGCCCCCGATCACGACCGTGAACTTGGGCACCCGCGCGCACGCCACCGCCGTCACCATCTTGGCGCCGTGCTTGGCGATGCCGCCCGCCTCGTACGCCTTGCCGACCATGAAGCCGCTGATGTTCTGCAGGAAGAGCAGCGGGATGCCGCGCTGGTCGCACAGCTCGATGAAGTGGGCGCCCTTCATGGCCGATTCGCTGAACAGGATGCCGTTGTTGGCGAGGATGCCGACCGGGTGGCCGTGGACGTGGGCGAAGCCGGTGACGAGGGTCGGGCCGTACTCGGCCTTGAACTCCAGGAAGCGCGAGCCGTCGACGATCCTTGCGATCACCTCGCGCACGTCGTACGGCTGGCGGGTGTCGGCGGGGACGATGCCGTAGAGGTCGCGGGGGTCGTGGCGGGGCGGCTCCGGCGTGGTCGTCTCCCACGGGCGCGGGGCGCGCGGCGCCAGCGTGGAGACGATGTCACGGACGATGGCCAGCGCGTGGGCGTCGTCCTCGGCGAGGTGGTCCGTGACGCCGCTGACCCGCGCGTGCAGGTCGCCGCCGCCCAGCTCCTCGGCCGTGACCTCCTCGCCGGTGGCGGCCTTCACCAGAGGCGGGCCGCCCAGGAAGATCGTGCCCTGGCCGCGGACGATGACCGCCTCGTCGCTCATCGCGGGCACGTACGCGCCGCCCGCCGTGCACGAGCCGAGCACCGCGGCGATCTGCGGGATGCCGCGCGCGGACATCGTGGCCTGGTTGTAGAAGATCCGGCCGAAGTGCTCGCGGTCGGGGAACACCTCGTCCTGCCTGGGGAGGAACGCGCCGCCCGAGTCGACCAGGTAGACGCAGGGCAGGCGGTTGTGCAGGGCCACCTCTTGGGCGCGCAGATGCTTCTTGACCGTCATGGGGTAGTAGGTGCCGCCCTTGACGGTGGCGTCGTTGGCGACGATCACGCACTCGCGGCCGGAGACGCGGCCGACGCCGGTGATGATGCCGGCGGCGGGGGCCTGGTCGTCGTACAGGGCGCCAGCGGCCAGCGGCGACAGCTCCAGGAAGCGCGAGCCCGGGTCGAGCAGGCCGTCCACGCGGTCGCGCGGCAGCAGCTTGCCCCGCTCGACGTGCCGCCGCCGCGACCGCTCCGGCCCGCCGAGCGCGGCGGTGGCCAGGCGTTCGAGCAGTTCGGCGGCCAGCCGCTCGTTGAGCTCGGCGTTGCGCTTGTACGCCTCGCTCCCGGGCTCGATCGCCGATCTCAGCACCGGCCAGTCGCTGCTCATGAGTCCCCTCCCATGGCTCGGATGTTAGCCATCATTAACGTCATCGTCTAGCATGTGAGACGTGACCACCGCCTCCGCCCCCTCTACCCGCAGCAGGCGCAACAGGCGCGCGGAGATCCTGGAGGCGGCCGCCCGGCTGTTCGCGGCGCGCGGCTTCCACGGCGTCTCGATCGAGGACATCGGCGCCGCCGTCGGCGTCTCGGGCCCGGCCCTCTACCGGCACTTCGACGGCAAGGACGCGCTGCTGTCGGAGATGCTGCTCGACGTCAGCTCGCGGCTGCGCGAGTCGGCCGTCGCGGTCGCCACCTCCTCCCCCGGCCCCAAGGAGACCCTCGACGCGCTGCTCAACGTGCAGATCACGTTCGCGATCGAGCAGCCGGCGCTGATCACCGTGCACGACAGGGAGCTGGGCAACGTCCCGGAGCCGCAGCGCCGGCAGATCAGGCGGCTGCAGCGGCTCTACGTCGAGGAGTGGGTGACGGTGCTGGCCGAGCTGCACCCGTCCTGCCCCGCCGCGCGGCTGCGGGCCGCCACGCACGCGGTGTTCGGGCTGCTCAACTCGACTCCGCACAGCGCGGGCGAGCTGCCAGGGCACGAGATGCGGCCACTGCTGCACGCGATGGCCAGGGCGGCCATCGAGGCGACCGTTAAGGCTTATTAACTTTTTCCCTTCTGCGCTCAGCGCCTTGTGCCCTCCCGCCTGCGCTAGACCACCCACTACAGGGACGAGGCCGAGTACTGCGACAGCATCGCCATCATCGACCACGGCCGCATCGTGAGAGCGATAGCGAGGCGAGGCCGACTAGGAATTTCTCTCACATCAACCTGCGCACGACCCTGTGCGGAGGGTAACTTTCCTGATGCGCCGCGCGGCCCCTTCCAGCAGTCCCCCCGAGCATAAGGAGCTCACCCGATGTTGGATCACGCAGAGCAGCACCTTGACCTGCAGAACCGGATGCGAAAGGTCGAGGGGGCTATCGTGAGTGGCGTGCCAGACCTCAGCATCGCCGATCGCTTCGACACCCTTCACCTTCGCGTCACGCAGGTCCAGGACAACATCAACGCGAGAATCACGAAAGAGGCCCAATCCATCAGGGCCGAGATGAGGGCCGGCTTCGGGGCCGTCAACGAGCGGTTCGAGCAGATCGACACGCGGCTCGGACAGATGGACACGCGGTTCGAGCAGATCGACACGCGGCTCGAACAGATGGACACACGCTTCGAGCAGATCGACACGCGGCTCGAACAGATGGACACACGCTTCGAGCAGATCGATAAGCGGTTCGAGCAGGTCGACCGGCGGTTCGAGCAGATCGATAAGCGGTTCGAACGAATCGACACACGCTTCGAGCAGATCGATAAGCGGTTCGAGCAGGTCGACCGGCGGTTCGAGCAGGTCGATACGCAGCTCGACGGTCTCCGGACGCTGCTTATGCGGATCGATGCCAAGTTGCCGGATTCGCAGGTCAACTAGCCAGGTCGAAAGGGCGAGGCCCGGGGTGGGTGCCCCGGGCCTCGTTGAATCGGGAGATCAGCGGCGGACGCGGACGTAGTCCCTGGCGCTGTCGTCGCCGTTGGTGTCCGCGTCGCCGCGGAACACGAACTTCCAGTGGCCGGAGCGCCAGGCCCTGGCCTTGGTGTAGAGGCGGCCGCTGTCACCCGAGGAGGTGGTCTTGACGTACTGCCACTTCCTGGAGCCGAGCGGCTTGAAGTAGAGCGCCACCTTGCCGGCGTAGCCCTCCCACGAGCCGTCGTCGTCCACCTGCAGCACACCCCTGAACTTGAGGTAGCCGCCACGCCTCGGCGGCTCGGGGTAGGCGTTGAACCTGATCAGCCGGGTGTCGGCCTTGTCCGCGGTGGGCGGCGGGGCGGGCTCGTTGACGCGGACCCAGTCGGGGCCGCTGACGGTGCCGTTGACGCCGCGGGTGCCGCGGTACTCGGCACGCCACCAGCCCGACTTCTCGGCGGTGGCGGTGGCGAAGAAGCGGCCGCCGCGACCGGTCACGTCGGAGGTGACGTACTCCCAGCGGTGGGAACCGTCCGCACGGAAGAAGACGGACACGCGCTGGCCGGGCAGGCCGCCGCGGCGCTCGGCGCGCAGGGTGCCGGTGAAGCGGAGCTTGTCGCCCTTGTCCACGGGCTCGGGCCCGGCGTCGAAGCCGGAGATGCGGCTGGCGAGGTTGGCGCGCCTGACGTCCACGCGGTCGCCGTCGCTGACGGTGCCCCTGGCCGTGGCGGTGGCCGCGAACTCGGCCCGCCACCAGCCGGTGGACAAGGCGCGTACGCGGGCGGAGAACCAGCCGCCGCGCCCCGTCGTCACCTTGGTCACCTCGCGGTAGTCGTCGGAGCCGCGCCCACGGAAGGCGATGGCGACGGTCTGCCCGTCGTACCCCTTGCCGTCGGCGACCAGGCGGCCGGACACCTTGATCGTGTCGCCCCTGCTCACCCGGTCGGGGTCGGCGTCGAAGTCGCCGATCCTGGTGGTGAGCGCCTTGACGACGTCGAAGGTGCCGGTCTTCGTGGCATCGCCGTCGCCCTTGGCGACGGCGTTGTACGTCCACTTGCCGACGGCCCCGGCGCCGAACGCCTTGGTGCCGGTCCACTTGAAGCCGCCCGGCACGGGCGACTTGGCGAGGTTCACGACGTCGTTGTTGAGCTTGAGCTCGGCGCTGTTCGCACGCCTGGTCGTGAACGTGAACGTCACGGTGACGTCCTTGTCGAAGACCACGATCGCGGGCGTGGGGCTGATGCCCACGTCGCTGATGGTGGGTGCGGCTGCCGCCGTCGCCGTGCCAGGCGCGGCGGCGAGTGCCCCTGCCCCGAGTACGAGGGCGAGGGCGGCTACACGGATGCGTTGTAACATGCGGGTTCCTTTCTGGAGACCCCGTTGGTTTCAACGCGGCATTGAGGGTGCCACGTGTGTCCTCCTAGTAGACGTGGCTCTCGCTGTGAAGGTTGGGAATTCTGACAAACAGTTATCTCAGTGGGTCAATCGGACCGGTCCACAACATCTCCCCCGCGTCCGGCAGACGTCAGCGCCGATCAAAGACATAATCGGGGGTGTGGCGCGCGACACAGTTGAGACTCATTTCATCCAGGCCGTTGCGACGCTGGAGGCGGGTCCCCCGCGAGATCCGGGGCTCCCGATCCGCGACGGCACGTCCCTGACCGGCGCCCAGTGCAGGACGCTCTACCGGCGGCAGCTCGACAGCCGGCTGCTCGACATCGCGGCCAGGTGGCTGCGCGAGCGGGACGAGGGCCACTACACGATCGGCTCGGCCGGTCACGAGGGCAACGCGGCGGTGGCCGCCGCCCTGCGTCCCGGCGACCCCGCGCTGCTCCACTACCGCTCGGGCGCGTTCTACCTGACCCGGTCCGAGCAGGCGGGCAGACTGCCCGAGCAGGGCATCCGCGACGTGCTCATGGGGCTGACCGCCGCGGCGGACGAGCCCATCGCGGGCGGGCGGCACAAGGTGTTCGGCCACCCCGACCTGGCCGTCATCCCCCAGACCTCCACGATCGCCAGCCATCTGCCGCGGGCCGCGGGGGTGGCGTTCGCGATCGAGCGGGCGCGGGCGCTCGGCGTGCCCTCAGCCTGGCCCGACGACGCCATCGCGGTGTGCAGCTTCGGCGACGCCTCGATCAACCACGCCAGCGCCCTGTCCGGCTTCAACACCGCCGCCTACGCCACCTACCAGGGGCTGGGCATGCCGATCCTGTTCGTCTGCGAGGACAACGGCATCGGCATCAGCGTGCGCACCCCCAAGGGCTGGGTGGAGACCGCGGCGCGGCGGCCCGGCATCGAATACTTCGCCGCCGACGGGTGCGACTTGGCCGAGGCGTACGACGTGGCCGTCAGGGCCGCCGAGCACGTACGCGAGCACCGCTCTCCCGCGTTCCTGCACCTGCGCACCGTGCGGCTGATGGGCCACGCCGGGTCCGACGTCGAGTCGGCCTACCGCACGCAGCGCGAGATCAGAGCCGACCTCGAGCACGACCCGCTGCTGCGCACGGCGGCGCTGCTGGTCGAGGCGGGTCTTGAGACGCCGGACGAGCTGCTCAAGTTGTACGAGCTGGCCCGCGAACACGTGCTGCTGATCGCCCAGGAGACGGCGCGCAGCCCGCGGCTCAGCTCGGCCAAGGAGGTCATGGAGCCCATCGCGCCGCGCAAGCCCGAGCTGATCGCCAAGATCAGCCCGATGGCGGCCTCGCCCGCGGTGCGGGATAAGGCGTTCGCCGGGTCGCTGCCGGAGAACGACAAGGCGATGACGCTCTCGCAGTCCATCAACCGCACGCTCGCCGACGCGCTGGCCGTCTATCCGGAGCTGACCGTGTTCGGCGAGGACGTCGGCAAGAAGGGCGGCGTCTACGGCGTGACCCGGGGGCTGCAGAAGCGGTTCGGGGCCGGCCGGGTCTTCGACACGATGCTCGACGAGCAGGCCATCCTGGGTCTCGCGCTCGGGCAGGGCGTGTCGCGGCTCCTGCCCGTACCCGAGATCCAATATCTCGCCTACCTGCACAACGCGCTCGACCAGATCCGCGGCGAGGCGGCGACGCTGTCGTTCTTCTCGCGCGGCGCCTACACCAACCCGATGGTGGTGCGGGTGGCCGGTTACGCCTACCAGAAGGGGTTCGGCGGGCACTTCCACAACGACAACGCGGTGGCCGCGCTGCGCGACATCCCCGGGCTCGTCATCGCCTCGCCGGCGCGCCCCGACGACGCCTCCGCGATGCTGCGCACGTGCCTGGCGGCGGCCCGTACGGCCGGGTCGGTGTGCGTGTTCCTGGAGCCGATCGCGCTCTACCACACCCGTGACCTGTTCGAGGACGGCGACGGCGGCTGGCTGGCCCCCTACGCGCCGCCCGCGCGCTGGGCCGAGACGCACGTCCCGATCGGCCGGGCCCGCTCCTACGGCGACGGGCGCGACCTGACGATCGTCACGTTCGGCAACGGCGTGCGGATGAGCCTGCGCGCCGCGGTGCGCCTCACCCAGGAGGGATACGGCTGCCGCGTGCTCGACCTGCGCTGGCTCGCGCCGCTGCCGCTCGACGACCTGCTGCGGGCGGCCGAGCTGACCGGCAACGTGCTGATCGCCGACGAGACCCGCCACTCCGGCAGCGTCTCCGAGGGCATCGTGGCCGAGCTGCTCGACGCCGGCTACACCGGGAAGGTCGCGCGGGTGACGTCGTCCGACAGCTTCATCCCGCTCGGGCGGGCGGCCGATCACGTGCTGCTGTCGGAGGAGGAGATCGAGCAGGCCGCGCGCAAGCTACTCGGCTGAGCGGGCCACCGCTCCCCTGATGCAGTACGGCTTCGACCAGGCGACCGTCGACTTCTCCGAGATCTGCAGCGGCACCCCGACCAGGAAGCAGTAGCCGCTCTCCGGGTGCAGGCCGCTGATCTTCGCCGAGGTGACGCCCTGGCCGAGCGCGGTGATGGGCTGCTTGCCCTGCTCGACCGGGGAGCGCTGGACGACCACCGGGTAGCCGCGGGCCGCGGCAGGGAGCGTCCACTTCAGCTCGATCAGCGCGCCCTGGTCGGCGGTCAGCTTGAGCTGGCGCGGGGCGTACGCGGATGCGTCCTGCCCGCCTGGGTCCCGGCGCTCGGTGGCCGCTGCCGTCGGGGTCGTGGTGGCCGGTGTCTCCAGTTGCTGCAGGAAGACGGCCAGGGCGGTGCCGCCCGCCGCCACGACCGCCACTGCGCCCGCGATGAGGAGGACGTTGCGGGTGCGGGTGTTGCCCGAGGGCTGCGTCGGTAAGCTCGGCGGCCCGCTCATGGCGGGCTGGGCCGGGGGAAAGTGCTGGCCCGTGGCGGGGAACGCGTTACCGCCGGCCGGGCCCGGGACGTTGCCGCCGATCGAATGGTGCCCCGTCGTGGGTGGTGCGGGGTGGCCCGTGGCGGGTGGTGCGTGGTGGCCCGTCGCGGGGAAGGCGGGGCCGGTCGTGGTGGGGTGAGCGGGCCGGGGCGGGGTGGCGTCGGAGCCGATGAGGTCGGTGACCGGCAGGCCCAGCTCCGCCTGTACGGCCTGCAGGTGCCGGGCGAGCTCGCGCGCCGACCCGTACCTGGCCTCCGGCTGCTTGGCCATCGCCCGCAGCACGGGCGCGAGCACCGCGGGCGGCACGTCGGCGCGGTTGACCGGCGGCGGCTCGGCGCTCAGCACCCGGTACATCAGCGGCGCGATCGACGGGTCGGCCGGGTTGTGGAAGGCGGGCTGCCCGGCGAGCAGGTGGTAGAGGGTGGAGCCGAGCGAGTAGACGTCGGTGGCGGCCGAGTGGGGCCGGCCGGTGAGCACCTCGGGGGCGGCGTGCAGCGGGGTGAACGCCTGCGAGGTGGCCGAGATCTCCGCCGCGTCGACGACCCTGGCCACGCCGAAGTCGGCGATGGCCGGCTCGCCGTAGCGGGAGATGAGGATGTTCTGCGGCTTGATGTCGCCGTGCAGCACCCCGGCCTCGTGGACGGCGGCCAGCGCCCCCGCCAGCTTCACCCCGGCGCGCAGCACGTCGGGGACCGGCAGCGGCCCCTCGTTGCGTACGCGTTCGCGCAGCGAGCCGTGCTCGAAGAAGTCCATCGCGATGTACGGCTTGCCCGACCCTGTCATGCCGGTGTCGAAGACGGTGACGACGTTGGGATGGCCGGTGAGGCGGCCGGTGAGCTGCAGCTCGCGCTGGAACCTGCGCATCGTCCGCTGGTCGACCCGGTCGACGGACAGCACCTTCAGCGCCACGACCCGGTCGAGGCGCTCCTGGTAGGCGCGGTACACGACGGCGAATCCGCCCTGGCCCACCTGATCGAGTACCCGGTAGCCGGGTGCGTCCTCGACTGGCAGCACACCACTCTCCCCCTGTTGCTGTGGAGTTTAGTGGGAAATAAGGGGATCAGAGCGGGTTCATCAGGTACGCGCCGAACACCATGGAGACCAGCGCCACCAGCAGGAAGAAGAACACGTAGAAGCCGCCGGGCAGGATCGTCAGCCGGGCGAGCTGGTCGGCGTCGGAGTCTCTGGCCTGCCTGCGGCGCCGCTTGCGCTGCAGCTCGATGATCGGCCGGATGCCGCCGAAGAGCAGGAACCAGGCGGCGACCAGGGCCACGACCTGCTGGACCTCGGCGGGCGCGTACATGATCAGGGCGAAGACGGCGCCGCCGGTGACGAGGAGGATGAGAGCGCCGTACAGGTTGCGGATCAGCAGCAGCATGCAGACCAGAAGCAGCAGCACGCCCCAGATCAGCAGCGTGATGTGACCCTGCTCGGTCAGCCACGCGGCGCCGAGCCCAAGCAGCGGCGGCGCGACATAACCGGCCATCGCGGTCAGCACCATGCCGGGCCCGGTCGGCCTGCCCCTGGTCAGGGTCACGCCGGAGGTGTCGGAGTGCAGCCGGATGCCTTCGAGCTTGCGCCGGGTGAGCAGCGCCATGACGGCGTGACCGCCTTCGTGGGCGATCGTGATGAGCCCCCGGGAGACCTGCCAGGGCATGCGGAAACCGACGATCACGAGCGCGGCGAGCGCCGAGACCCCCACGACCCAGGGGTCGGGGTCAGGCTGAACCGCGATCAGGTGGGCCCAGAACTTGTCCATCGAGGACAAACCCTAATCGCTCCGGCCTGTCCGCGGCGCCCGTACGGGGGCGGCGATCCAGGAGATGCGGACGGCGCGATAATGAACCGGAGATACCTCCGATTCACGACGGGATCAGCCCATGGAACTCGGACTGCACATTCAGCACTTCACCTGGCCCGGCGGCGCCGAGCGGATCGGGCCCGAGCTGGCCGAGATCGCGCGTACGGCGGAGGACGCGGGCGTCGCCCGGCTGACCGTCATGGACCACGTCTGGCAGATCGACTCGGTGGGGCCCGCCGAGCAGGACATGCTTGAGCCGTACGCGACGCTCGGTTTCCTGGCCGCCGCGACGCGGCGGGTCCAGCTGCACACGCTGGTCACCGGCACCGTCTACCGGGAGCCAGGCCTGCTCGCCAAGACCGTGACCACGCTCGACGTGCTCTCCGGCGGGCGCGCCTGGCTCGGCATCGGCGCCGCCTGGTACGAGGCGGAGGCTCGCGGGCTCGGCCTGCCGTTCCCGCCGCTCGCCGATCGCTTCGAGCGGCTGGAGGAGACGCTGCAGATCTGCCTGCAGATGTGGAGCGGCCGGGACGAGCCGTACGAAGGACGGCACTACCGGCTAGAACGCACGCTCAACGCGCCTCAGAGCATCGGCAGGCCGCACCCGAAGATCATGATCGGCGGGTCGGGCGAGAAGAAGACGCTGCGCCTGGTCGCCAAGTACGCCGACGCCTGCAACCTCTTCGGCGGCCCTGAGGTCACCCGCAAGCTCGACGTGCTGCGCGAGCACTGCGAGCGCGAAGGCCGCGACTACGACGCGATCGAGAAGACGACCGTGCTGGTCATCGGGCCGGACGACGACACGGGACGCGTGCTGGAGCGGCTGCGCGGCATGCACGAGCTCGGCTTCACCGCCGTCTACGTGACCGTGCGCGACGGCGACCAGCGCAAGGCGATCGACCTGCTCGGCGGAGCGGTGATCCCGGAGGTCTCGGGCTGGTGACGGGCGTGCTCTCCGACGTCGATGTGCCCGAATGGTCGTGGCGGCTGGGGCTGCCGGGGCTGATCGACCTGCACGTACATTTCCTGCCCGAACGCATGGAACGCCGGGTGTGGCACCACTTCAACCACGGCGGGCCGCTGATGGGCGGAGGATGGCCCATCGAATACGAATGGCCGATCGAGAAGCGGGTCGAACGGCTGCGCGAGCTGGGCGTACGGACGTTTCCCGCGCTGGCGTACGCCCACAAGCCGGACATGGCGGCCGACCTGAACGCGTGGACCCTCGACTTCGCCCGGCGTACCCCCGGCTGCCTGCCCTCCGCGACCTTCTACCCCGAGCCGGGCGTGGAGGCGTACGTGCGGCGGGCGCTCGACGACGGCGCCCGGATCTTCAAGGTTCATCTGCAGGTGGGCGGGTTCGACCCGCGGGCGCCCGAGCTGGACGACGTGTGGGGGGTGCTGGCCGAGTCGGGGGTGCCGGTCGTGGTGCACGCGAGCTCGGTGCCCGTACCGGGCGGGCACGTCGGCGTGCGGCCCATCGCGGAGGTGCTGCGCCGCCATCCGGCGCTGCGGGTCGTCATCGCGCACCTCGGCATGCCCGAGTACGACCCGTTCTTCGACCTGGCCGCCCGCTACGAACGCGTCGCCCTGGACACCACCATGGCCTTCACCGACTTCAGCCAGGAGCGGATGCCGTTCCCCGAACGGCTGCGGCCCGCGCTGCTTGATCTCGGCCTGGCGGGGAAGGTGGTGCTGGGCACGGACTTCCCTACCATCCCGTACCCCTACGCGCACCAGCTCGACGCGCTGGCCCGCCTCGGGCTGGGGGACTCCTGGTTGCGGGCCGTGTGCTGGGACAACGGTGCGGCCATGATCTGATAGAGGGGTGAACGATCGGCACGTGGCGCTCATCAGCGCTTTCTACGACGCTCTGGGCCGCGCGGACTTCGCGGCCATGGAGCGCTGTTACCACCCCGCGGTCAGTTTCGGCGACCCCATCTTCCAGGAGGTCGAAGGGCGCGACAGGGTGATGAGGATGTGGCGGCTGCAGCTCGGCGTACGCGACGGGCTGAAGTCGGAATACCGGGACGTGACGGCCGACGACTTCACCGGCACCGCCCACTGGACGGCCACCTACACCTTCTCCAGCACGGGCCGCCAGGTCGTCAACGAGATCGACGCACTGTTCAGGTTCGAGGACGGCCTGATCGTCCGCCACCACGACGACTTCGACTTCAGACGCTGGTCGAAGATGGCCCTGGGCCGGCCGCACGGGCTGCTGTTCGGCTGGACGCCCATGTGGCGCAAGACCATCAGAGACCGCGCGACACAGCAGCTCGACGAGCTCGGCTCGTCCTAGTTCTTCCTGTTGGGGAGGTGCCCATGGCCAGGGTGAAGGGGCTCAGGCGCGGCGGTGACGTACGCGAGCAAGCGCCCGAACACTCGATGGACCCGCGCGCCGTGGAGGAGCCTCCCTACCGCCCGACCGTCATCGACAACGCCATCTACTGCGACGGCGAGCGGGTCGACAACCCCGGCTCGCTCGCCGACGCCTTCGAGCGCCTCAAGCAGACCCCCGACGCCATGGCCTGGATCGGGCTCTACCGGCCGAAGGAATGGGAGCTGGTCAAGCTCGGCGAGGAGTTCGAGCTGCACGAGCTGGCGCTGGAGGACGCCATCGTCGGCTCCCAGCGCCCCAAGGCCGACCGCTACGGCGACACCCTCTTCGTCGTGCTGCGCGCCGCCCGCTACCTCGACGATGTGGAGGAGGTCGCGTTCGGAGAGCTGCACGTCTTCGTCGGCCCCAACTTCGTGATCACCGTACGCCACGCCGAGGCCCCCGATCTGCAGGGCGTGCGCCGGCGCATGGAGTCCGACCCCGACCTGCTGCGGCAGGGCCCGCAGGCCGTCCTGTACGCCATCCTCGACGCCGTCGTCGACGGTTACGCCCCGGTCGTGGCCGGGCTGCAGAAGGACATCGAGGAGATCGAGGTCCAGGTCTTCAGCGGCGACCCTTCGGTGTCACGGCGCGTCTACGAGCTGTCCGGCGAGGTGATCGAGTTCCAGCGGGCCACCGCGCCGCTGGTCGGCATGATCCACGGCTTCATCGCCGGGGCGCGCAAATACGGGGTCACCGACGAGCTGCAGAGCTACCTGCGCGACGTCGCCGACCACGCCATCACGGTGACCGAGCGCATCTCGTCCTTCCGCCAGATGCTGCAGAACATCCTCGTCGTCAACTCCACGCTGGTCACCCAGGCGCAGAACGCGGAGATGGCGCGGATGACGGAGGCCAGCATCCGGCAGGGCGAGGAGGTCAAGAAGATCTCGGCGTGGGCGGCCATTCTCTTCGCGCCTACGTTGGTGGGGACCATTTACGGGATGAATTTCGACTTCATGCCGGAAACGCACTGGGTTTTCGGTTATCCGTTCGCCATCGTCCTGATGGGGGCGGTCTGCCTGATCCTGTACACCGTCTTCAAGCGGAGGGACTGGCTCTGACGAGCGAGCCATTCCCAGGCAATTTTTCCCGACATATCATCATCCATTCCGTCACCCTTTCCCGGGCTTGATGATTTCGGCCCTGACCTGCTTTCATGATGCCTTCGACCTCGCCCCTACAGATCGGCGACGATGGCCACGCAGGAACACATCAACACCGCCCGGCGGCACCTGGAGCATTTGCGCGACCACCACCAGGATGACGTGCTCGCACTCGCCCGCCTGGTCGAGGCCGGCGCGCTCAAGGGCCCCGCAGGCGACCGGCTGGCCGCCGACCTCCGCTCCTGGGACCACGCCGTCAAAGACCTCTTCACCCGCGCCCTGTCCCTCCTGGACACCCTCACCCCGGACGCCCGGTGACCCCGCAGGTAGGCATCGACCCCGCCCTGATGACCCGGCTCATCAACGGCATGCGACGAACCGCCCAAACCCTCCCGGAAGTGGCCGTCCACATCGAACGCCACCTGACCGCCCTGGGCCTCCAGGTGTGGGGTCCTTCCCACCTCCACACAGTGGCCCGCCGTCTGACCGACCAACTCCCCGCCCTGCAGGGCCGCCTGGACCTCATCCTCGCCACCCCCGACAGCACCCTCGGCGAGGACGGCCTCCTCTGGGCCGACGAATCCGCCTGGCTGTCCAAGTCCCCCGCCGAAGGCACCACCAACGCCCAGAGCCTCACCACCCGCCTCCGCACCGAGCTCACCGCCCACGCCCTGACCCCGGAGACAGTCGCCGCCCTGGAACGCCACAAAAACGACCCGTACTTCGCCCTGGCCTTCACCCGGTTGATCGGCCCCGCCGAACTCAGAACCCTGATCGCCCGCGCCTACGGGTCAGGCCTCCCACCCTCGCAACGCCCCCTCCAGTACGACGTGGCAACCCAGGACCGCCTCACCACCATCCTCAGCACCCTGCTGGCCACGGCCTCCCGAGGCGCCGGCCGCCTCACCCTCCCACCGGACTACACCGGCCTCCTGACCGCCGACCTCCACCTCCCAGGAAACGCCTTCGCCCTCAAGCGTCTCCTCCAGGACGGCACCTTCGACCACACCTTCCTCCTGACATTGGTCCGCAAGCTCTACGACCTCGACCTGGCCCACCCGCCGGACCTCTCACTCCCCCGCGACGCGTGGACGACCCCCAGCCCCCGCGACACCACGCCCGGCGACCTCAGCCCGATGGGCACCGCCCTGGCCGCCCTCGCCCACCACCCCGCCGTAGCCCAGGACTTCTTCACCGACCCGGACCGCCGCCCCCTGGCATATTTGATGCGCACCCACCCCTGGCACGGCACCGCCGGAACAGACCTCGCCTGGGCCATCGAATCCGCCACCACGGAATTCCGCGACCACGACCTCCCGCCCGGCGAGAGCCGCGGCTACAAATCCGCCCTGATCGCCTCCTGGGCCCTCCACTTCTGGAGCGACCCGAAGGTCCAATCCAACCTCTCCGGCTCCCGACCGCATGTCGCGAGAATTCTCGCGACGTACATCAGCGACGTGCATCGCGACACGCAGGCATTCAGCGACGAAGTCCCCGGCGTCGTGACAAGCCTGGATCCGGACAAGAACGTGAAGGGGCTGGAAGCCTATGGCGCCAGATTCAGCAGCAGCGACCTCACAAAGATTATGACCTGGGCGTTCGTTGATGAAGGAGCATTCGAGACAGTCGCCACGGCACACGGCCTCTATTCAGCTGAAGTCCTCGACCAATTGGCCGGCAAGGTGTCTGCTGAAGTGCAAGCCGATTTCACTGAATGGCGGCACTCGCACCCGGAGACGACTCCACAGCAGCTCAAAGCGAAGTGGCAGGACATATTGGAAGAGCGGATGAGCCGTAGTGGTGGTGCCGCATTTTCCCGTGCCGCCTGCGATCTCAGCATGACCACGTGGGCGATCACCGACGCCGCCAATATCTCCATGATAAGTGCCGCCAAAGAGGATGATGCGCGGCTGACCTTTTTCAAGGACCTGGCGGAACAGGCTGTCGGATTCCTCGCAGGACCTCCGGGAACGTTGGTCGGCACGGTCGCCGAGACAGCGCGGGACCAGATGTTCGGACAGATCAAGCCGAGCCATGAGGAAACGGCTCGCCAGGACGCGGACACGGCTGTGGGAGCGGCCAAGCACATGTTCACCGACCTCACGGCAGCCGCCATGATGCGCCATGGCCTTTTCGGAGACGCGGCCGCGCAGGCCAGGTCGCATCCCTACCATCACGCGGACTTCTCCCCCGGTACACCTGGCCACTTTCTCGATGATGGGCACCTCATTCCTTGGGCCGACATGAACGCCGACCAACGCCGAGCCTACGACGAGTGGCTGCGACTGAACGACACCGGCCGGGTGTTCGCTGCTCCTGACGCCGCGATCACGAGTGGCTTCAGGGATGCGAAGAACATCTACTCCGGACATGGCTCATGAAGAGCCGGCTCATCCTCTTCACGGGAGCCGTGACTCTCTTGATGGCATGCTCGTCACCATCGAGCACACCACCAGACACCCGGGCGCTTGGGGACGTCACAGCCGAGCCTCGGGAGTGCGGGCTGATCTCATCCGATGCCATCAAAATCGCTACCGGCCTCACCGAGTATTCCGCCTACGGCACCACAATCGACATGGGCCGGCGCTTCGGGTCGTGTTCCGTCGGTGGAGAAGCAGAAGGTGAGCAAGGGCTGCTGATCAAAATGTTCGAGCCCTCACCTATCAGCCCTGAAGGGTTGGAGAACACGAAGCGGGTGAACCGCGGCAATGATCTCCCCGATGGACTGGGCCCAGGGTTTGTGGCGCGTCGGGAGAATGCTCGGGGGCGGAGCATTGCGTTCGTCTATGGGTGGACGGCTGATTACGAGAAGCTGCTCACCGTCAACATCATGGAGGGTGCGCCGGGGCGGGATTCGGTGGCGGATGCGGTGGAGTTTTTTCGGCAGCTTAAGCCGGTTTTGCTGGACAAACGGTCAGGTGAGGTAGCGGTCGAGGTCGGTTAGCTCGGGTGTGGTGGGCGATGGTGGGAGGTTGTCGAAGGAAGGAGGTCGTCGCCGGTTACTCCTTCCTGGGCGAGGCGGCGCAGGGTGTTCGTGAGGCGGCTGGTCAGGGCGTGGAGCCAGGGGAGGTCGTCCACGTGGATGAAGTGGAGGGTGCCGCGCGGGGCCCACGTTCTGACGATCTCGCGGGCGTGCCGGGCGGCTGCCACGCCGGCGCGGGTGAGGGTGGCGGAGCGGGTGCGGAAGGCGAGCAGCGCGGACGGTACGTCCTGGGCCTGTACGGCACCCAGGTGGCGGATCCAGGTGGCGGACGATGTTCCCGGCGGTCAGGCCCGGCGGGCGGTGCAGCAGCTGGGCCTCGACGCTTCTCGGCGTGCCGGGCGTCGCGCTCAGGCGGCCTGGGGGACGGGCATGGTGGTCAGCAGTTCCGTCAGGGCGGTGGCCGCCGTGACGTCGCGGAGTTCGGCTTCGGGGGTGAGGATGAGGCGGTGGGCGAGGACGGGGACGGCCAGGGCCTTGACGTCCTCGGGCACCACGTAGTGGCGTCCGGCGGCGGCGGCCTTGACGCGGGCGGCGCGCAGCAGGGCGAGGCTGCCGCGCGGGCTGGCGCCGAGCCTGAGGTGCGGGCTCGTACGGGTCGCGGCGCACAGCGCGACGATGTAGTCGTAGACGGGGTCGGCGACGTGGATGCGCGAGGCGAAGTCGATCATGCCGGCCACGTCCGACGAGCGCGCCACCACGGGCAGCCGTTCGACCTGCGGCCCGGTGGGCATGCCCTTGAGCACCTCGACCTCGGAGGCGTGGTCGGGGTAACCGATGGAGATCTTCATCAGGAACCGGTCGAGCTGGGCTTCGGGCAGCGGGTACGTGCCGTCCATGTCGACGGGGTTCTGCGTGGCCACGACGAGGAACGGGCGGGGCACCGGGTGCGGTTCGGCGTCGACGGTGACCCGGCGTTCCTCCATGACCTCCAGGAGTGCGGCCTGCGTCTTCGGTGAGGCGCGGTTGATCTCGTCGGCGAGCACGATGTTGGCGAAGACGGGCCCGTGGTGGAACTCGAACGTCTGCTGCGCCTGGTTGAAGATGGACACGCCGGTGATGTCGCTGGGCAGCAGGTCGGGCGTGAACTGGATGCGCCGCCACTCGGCGTCCACGCTGGCGGCGAGCGAGCGGGCGAGCGTGGTCTTGCCGGTGCCGGGGACGTCCTCGACGAGCAGGTGCCCTTCGGCGAACAGACAGATCAGGGCCAGCTCGATGGCCTCGTGCTTGCCTCTGATGATGCGTTCGATGTTGGTGGCGAGCAGGTGGAAGCGCTGGGCGAACTGGCCGGCGAGCTGCGCGTTGTGCTGCTGGAGGTGGGCGGAGGGGTCGTGCGGTCCGGTGTGCTGGGGGTGTGCGGCCTGCTGCTGGTACGCCGGCGCGGCCTGCTCGCCGGGGTCCTGGTAGCGGGCGGCGTGGTCCTGGTAGTGGTACTGGGTCAACTGAGTCCCCTTCTCAGCCGGCGCACTCGGAGAGCGGCCCTCCGGGGAGGCAGCGGCGAGGACAGCCGGTACACCGCTACACACCCCGATATTTCCGACTGCACACCGTTCGCCCCCGTATTACCGGGGATCACCCTAGCGCTCGGGAATCACTCGCGCGCGCGTACCGGCTGGTAGCGCTGGGATCCGGGGTGCGGGCGTGCGTGGAGTGTCGGTCCGAAGCCGTACCTTAGTGCCCGTGTCCGAACAGCCCCTGACCCTCGACTCCGTGCTCACCGACGAGGCGGTCCTGTCGACCTACCGCCGCATGTTCGCCGCGCTGGCCCGCGACAGCGGGGCGGTGGTCGACGATCCCGCCCTGGTCGACATCGCCGAGACGTTGTTCGCGGCGTTCGCCGAGGCGGGCGAGGAGTGGCTGACGCACGAGCAGATGCGCTTCGCCTGCCGGGCCTATCCGACCGACCAGTTCGACAACCGGCTGCGGGTGCTCAAGGGGCTGGGCGCGATCCGCGAGGTGTTCCCCAAGCCCAACCAGCTCCGCTACCGCGCGTCGTTCACGAGCGTGGTGGGGCTGATGTTCATCAGGCGGATGATGGACGACGGCGGCCAGTCGGAGATGCACCGGCTGCTGGCGCTCGAAGACCTCAACGTCGCCGACCCGCGCACCACGATGGAGGAGGCCAGGCAGAGCGCGCTCAACCTGGCGCGGGCGTTCCGGCTGTGGGCGCTCGAGCTGATCACGCTCACCACCGGCACCATCGAGGAGCTGCGCGAGCAGGCGCCCAAGCTGTGGGGCACCGAGGAGATCGCGCGGCGGGCGCAGGGCCTGCACGGCACGATCCTGACCCGCTGGCCCGAGCTCGACCGGGTCTGCACCGACCTGCGCGCGTCCATCTACGCCTACAGCGACGCCTCGCGCCGGGCGGCCGGCCGGCTGGCCGACTCGGCGGGCACCACCCGCAACCTCACGCTGCTGCCGACCGAGACATGGCGCACGTTCGCGCAGACCGCGCCGAAGGAGCGGCTGGCGGCGGTGCTCGGCGGGTTCGTGTTCGACGCGCCCGCGCCCTGGCACGACCCGGCCGCGATCGCCCGCGCGGTCGACGAGGCCCCGCGCCCGGCTCCGGCGCAGCCCACTCCCCCGCGCTCCAACCTGCCCGATCCGGGCCCTGACTCCGAGCTCGGCGCCTCGCAGGACGCCGTGCTCGAGCGATTGCGCGAGACGGCCGAGTCGCTGCTCGGCGGGTCGGAGCGGGTGGCGCTGCGCGACGTGCTGGGCTCCGACTGGGTGGCCGCGCGGCGGGTGCTGGCCGACCTGACCACCGTCGACCTGCGGCCCGAGCTGCCCTACCGGCTGGTCTGGGCCGACGGGCTCAGCATCGACCCCGATCGCGAGCCGGCCTGGCTGTCCGACGGTCACCTGGAGCGTGTCCATGGCTGAGCATCTCGAGCCCGCCGCCGTCGCCCACGCGCGCGCCCGCGCGGGCGGTCCCGTCAGGCTGGGCGCGGCCGAGCCTGCGCCGCCCGGCATGATGCGGCTGACCAGGGCAGACTCCACCGGCGAAGCGCTGCCGGTGTGGCCCGACGGGGTGACGCCCGTGCTGCTCGACGAGCACCAGGTGCCGCCCGTGGCGGTGGAGCGCTCCGGCGAGACGCGGCGGGTGCTGGCGGCGGTGCTCAAGTGCTGCTGGCACGACCTGTCCGCCGACCCGTGGCCGGGCCGGCCCGCGCCCGTCGACCTGGTGCTCGACACCTACCGCGAGCTGATCGGCCGCACCGACGACCTCATGCGCAACTGGGCGGTGGGCGCACTGCGGCGGCTGCACGACTCCGCGTGGGTGGTGATGGGCGACGGCGTGGTCGCGCCGGGCCCGCGCTGCGCCCTGTGGCCGGTCGAGTCGCACGCGCAGCTGCAGGAGCTCGTACGCAGGCTGCCCGAGCCGGCCCGGCCCGAGCTGACCGTGGTGCCCGACGACGACCTGGTGAGCGCCGAAGGCGGCGGGGCCGGCGGCCGGGCGGAGACGGCGGTGGCCGAGTTCGACGACCTGCTGAGCGGCTACGACGAGCGGCGGCGGGCCGAGCTGGTGGCGGCGTACATGGTGGTCGAGCACGCGGCCGAGCCCGTGCAGGAGGTGCGCTTCGCCGCGCTGCGCGACCCGGCGCTGCGCCACACGCTGGGCGAGATGCTGGCCAGGCGCGGCCGCACGCTGATCCAGCACCGCGACCGCTGGACCTCGGGCTACGACGACGCCGTCGCAGCCCGCATCGGCGCCGAGGGGCCGGCCCGGCTGGGGGTGAGCGAGCGTGCGGTGCTGACGCTCGTGCTCGTGCACTCGGTGGCCATCCCGCGCGCCGAGGGCCTGCTGCCGGAGGACTCCTGGCTGTCGCCGCACCCCACGCCGGCCGACGAGCTGCGCCGCCACACCCAGCTGCCGATCGGCGAGCTGGAGTCGGCGCTGCGGGTGCTGCGGCACGCGGGGCTGATCAGCCAGGTCAAGGCGGGCGAGGAGGCGGGCGGCTACGTGCCGGGGCCGCAGTTCCACCGGCTCACCCCGGCGGCGCGGCGGCGGCTGCAGGAGGAGCTGATCCTCGCGGCCGGGCCCAGCACGCCGCTCGCGGCGGCCGTGCTCGCCAGAAGATCGGCCAGATGAGATCAGATGTCAGCGTTGATGAGGGATGGAAGGGTCACGGGGGTTCAGGTGTCGCAGGTGGAGAACGTCGTCGGAGACCGGGTGCTGATCGCCGTGCAGGCGGTCAACATCTCGCGGTTGTCGACCCATCCGGTGCCCACAGTCCCCGGCACGCTGATCGTGGTGGCGGGCGCGGGGCCGAAGGACTCCAACGGGGCGGGCAAGTCGTCGTTCATCGCCTCGATCACGGCGCTGCTCGGCGACGAGCAGTGGCGGTTCGCGTCGGGGGCCAAGGCGGTGTCGGAGCTGCTGTTCAACGCGGAGCTGGCCAGCGGCGCCGGGTCCAGGCAGTGGGCGAGCGCCGGCCACGGCTACATCGTGGGCGTCTTCGGGCCGCCCGGCATGGACGGATTCGCCCCGCCTGTCCCTGAGCCGCAGGAGCCCGCGGCCGACGGTGAGCTGTTCGAGGTGCCCGACACCTCGGGCGGCGCGATGACCGTGTGGCTGCGGGTCAACCAGGAGGCGCCGCACCTGGAGATCCGCTGGCGCGAGGGGGTGCACCTGGCGGCGTCGCCGTCGGAGGCGGAGCGGGTGGCGCGGGCCGACGAGATCTGGGCGTCGCTGCCGCGCTCGGCGGGCCGGCGCGACGTCGTGGCCCGCGACCTCACCAAGGTCCTCTACGGCGACCGGGTCAGGTGCGTGTCGTTCCTGTCGACGTCCGTACGCAGCAAGGTCGCCACCAACCTGCTCTCCCAGCCGCTCAACGAGATCTCGCCCGAGCGGGTCTTCGAGGCCATCGCCGCGCTGACCGGCCTCGACGCCGAGCTCGAGCAGGAGCGCGAGGCGCGCCGCGACGAGCACGCCAAGCGCGTGCGGGCGGCGCTGGCGGCCGACCGGCTGGCCGAGTTCGAGTCGGAGTCGAAGGCGCTGCTGAGCACGTTCGACCGGCGTGACCAGGCGCGCGTCAGATTGGCCGACGCGCTGCGGTGCTGGCGCGGGCGGCAGGCGCGCAAGCTGGCCGACGCCGCCGCGAAGGACGAGGCACTGGCCGCCGACCTCGAGCGGCACCGGGCGGCCGGTGAGGCGGCGGCCGAGGCGGTCGCCCTGGTCAAGGCGGAGATCTCCACCCTGCGTGAGGACACCCTCGACCGGCAGGTCTCCGAGGCGCGCAAGGAGCTGGCGGCGCTGCAGGCACGGGCGGGCAAGCTCGACGCCGACCGGGCCGTCGCCGAGAACTCCGCCGACGAGCTGCGCGGGCTCGTCCCCGCGCTGGAGGAGACGCGCCGCTTCGCCGACGGGCGCGACGTGCCGGCGGCCGAGCGCGAGCTGGGCGAGGTGCGGCTGCGGCTCAACGAGGCGCTCAAGGCGCTCGGGGTGGCCGACCAGGAGGTGGCCTCCGCGCAGGCCGCGCTCGACGACGCCGAGGGCGGGCCGGCGGCGGCCCAGCTCGACGCGCTGGCGGCGGCGGGCATCGGCGCGACCGGGCTGCTCGACGCGCTCGACGTGGCCGAACAGGCCCGCGACGCCGGCCCGTCCGCGGCCGGCGCTGTTGAGGGGGTGGCGCTGGGGGCGGCGCTCAAGGCTCGTTACGGGAAGCCGGCCGCGGTCGGTGACCTGCGGGGGTGGCCGCACGAACACGCCGTGATCGTGGACGCGGGGCGGCTCGACGCCGCCGCCGCTGCCCTGGCCGACCTGCCGGGTTCGGTGCTGGTGAGCGCGGCCGGAGTGAGCGTCGTCGGGGCGTTCGACGGGGTGGCGACCGGGCGCGAGGCCCGCATCAAGGCCGCCGAGCAGCGGCTCAACCGGGCCAAAGACGTCCAGGAGAGCGCCGCCCAGGCCGTACGCGAGGCCGAGGAGGCGGTCGCCGAGGCGCAGCGGCGGCTCGAAGGGGCCAGGGCCGGGGTGCGGCTGGCCGAGCTGGAGGTCAAGCTAAGCGAGCGGCGGGCCAAGCTGGCCGAGCTCAACGCCGCCATCGAGGAGCTGGCCCCCAAGGTCGCCGAGGCCGAGCGTCAGGCGGGTGCGCTCGACTTCCGCGCCCGTACGCGTGACATGGAGATCGAGCGGATGGAGGGCCGCAGGCACCGGCACGAGAGCGAGCGGGCGCAGGCCCGCGAGCAGGAGTCCAAGGTCACCGCCGAACGCGAGGCGCTCAAGCTCGACGCGCTGGCCGCCGACTGGGGCGGCACGGTCGAGACCGCCCGCGAGTGGCTCGACGCGCTGCCCGACGACGAGCGGCCGCGCACCGCCGACGAGTGGTGGCGGGCCGCCGAACGCCTCCTCGACCAGGCGCTGCGTGACACGTTCCCGGACGACGACGCGGAGCTGCCCGAGGAGCTGCGCTTCCTGCTGAGCGAGCGGGAGGGCAGCACGGCGCGGGAGCAGGCGACGTTTTCGGCGGTGTGCGGGTCCCTTTCGTCCTATCTGCGGGGCCAGGAGGAGTACGAACGCCACCAGCGCCGCCAGATCGAGGCCCAGCTCGTCACCCGGCAGCGCGACCTGGCCGCGGCGGCCAGGGGCGCGGAGGAGGCCGCCCAGTCCACGGCCGTGCACCGGGCCGCGCTGACGGCCGCGATCAAGGCCCGTCTCACGCGGGTGGCCGAGGAGTTCGACAAGCTCGACACCTCGTACGGCGGTTACGGCGCCACCCTGGAGTTCCCGGTGCCGCCCGCGCCGGCCGACCCCGAGCAGCGCTGGCAGTGGCGGGTCACGCCGAAGTGGCGGCGGGGCGAGGGGCAGGGGTTCGTGCCGTACAACCGGCGGGCCAACACCGCGCTCATGGACGAGAAGGCCGTCAAGCTGGTGTGCGCGGCGGCCATCGCCTCGTCCGGGGGCGGTCACCTGTGCCTGGTGCTCGACGAGCTCGGGCGCAACCTGGGCAAGGAGCATCGGCGGGAGGCCGTCGCGCTGTTCCGGCGGATCGGGGAGACCTACGGGATCACGGTGATCGGGGCGCTGCAGGACGACATGGAGCCGTACGCGATCGACGCCTGCGGCCAGTACATCAAGCTGCGGCGGTCGTCGGACGCCATGCCGTACAACGAGCCGCCGGTCATCGTGGGGCACGACCAGCACGCGGAGCGGGTGCGGGCGCTGGCGGCCTACGTCGAGCGGTGAGCACTCACCTGGGTGGCGGGCCGGTGTAGGAGGCGCGCAGGCGGAGGAGGGAGCCGCGGCGATACTCCTCCATCGCGTGCGCCAGCCAGCCCGCCGCCCTGGCCACCGCGAAGATCGCCTCGCCGGCGCCGCGGGTCATGCCGCTGACGGTGACGAGGGTGGCGAGGGCGAGGTCCACGTTGGGGTGCGGGAGGCGGCGTCGGCGCATCTCGGCCAGTACGGCGTCCAGCGCCGCGATCCGCTCGCCCGCGGGACCACCGGAAGGCATGGCGGCCTTGTTGAGCAGGTCGAGGAGGAGGGTGGCGCGGGCGTCGCCGCTCTTGTAGACGCTGTGGCCGAAGCCGGGGATGCGTTCGCCGCGCCGGAGCCGCTCGCCGATGACGCGCGGGGCCTCGCCCGGGTGGGTGATCTCGGCCAGGAGGCGCTCCGCGGCGTACGAGGCGCCGCCGTGCAGCGGGCCGCTCAGCACGCCGAGGCCGGTCAGGACCACCGCGTACGGGTCGGCCTTGGCGGAGGCGGCGACCCTGGCGGCGAGCGTGGAGGCGGCCAGTTCGTGGTCGGCGAGCAGCACCAGGGCGGCCCTGAGCGCGTCGAGCAGGCCGGGGGTGGCAGGGTGCGGGGACAGGCGGGTCCAGAGGCGTTCCGCGATCGTGCCGCCCTGGGGGTCGTCGCCGCCGAGGGGCGGCATCGCGTCCACCATGCCCGCGATCAGGCGGCGGGCCGTGGCGGTGACCGAGGCGGGGTCGAGCTGGTAGCGCAGGGAGTCGGATGCGCCGAGGACCGTGACGATGACCTGGAGGCGGTCGAGCGGCAGGAGGTCGCCGGGCAGGCCGCGCTGGGCGGCGACGGCGGCCCGCAACCCGTCGCCCGGCTCGAACCGCCACCCGTCCCGGCCGATCGCCGGCCCCGGCGGCCCTTCCGGCCCACCCGCGCCCGCCGACCGCCCAAGACCGTCCGAAAGCGCCTGTTCCTCCGACCGCCCAAGACCGGCCGAAAGCGCCTGCTCCTCCGACCGCCCCAGCCCGGCCGGACGTTCCTGCTTGGGGCGGCGGGGCCGTGCCGGACGGTGCCAGATGGCGGGGTCGCCGGTCCACAGCCACTCCGCGACCGTCTCGAACGGCGCCGTACCGGCGAGGGCCAGCGCGTCCGCGCCCCGGTAGTGGGGCCGGTCCACGCCGAGCGACGTGACGGCCGACTCGATGACCAGCTCAGGCGGCTGGGCGCGGGGCCGGCCGCGGCGGGCGAGGCGTTCGATCTCCTCGGCGGAGAAGAGGCTGCGCCGCCCGTCCTCGCTGTGCCGCCGCTGCACGACGCCGCGGCTCACGTACGCGTACAGCGTGGCGGGTTTGACCCCGAGCCGCTCCGACGCCGCGGCCGCGTCGATCCACTCCACCCCGAAGGCCCTTCACGTTGACGACCGTCAACGTTGATTGAAGCACGGCCGTCACAGGGTGCGGTCGCCGGTCTCCGGCAGGGCGAGCAGGCAGAGCAGGCTGAGGACGGCCATCGCGGAGACGTACCCGCCGACGGCCAGCGCGCCGAGCCCGCTCGCCTGCATGCTGGTGGCGACCAGGGGCGGCACCGCGCCGCCGAGCACGCCGCCGAGGCTGTAGGCGACGGACGAGCCGCTGTAGCGGTATTCGGTGTTGAACAGCTCGGGCAGGTAGGCCCCCATCGGCCCGAAGACCAGTCCCATCAGCCCGAGCGCGCCCGCCAGCGCGAGGCCGACGAGGAAGATCACCCGGGTCTCCATCAGCGGGAACATCACCAGCCCCCACACGATGGCGGCGAGCACGCCGGTGATCAGCGTACGGCGGCGGCCCAGCCGGTCGGACACCATGGCCGAGACCACCGTGCCGGCCGCCATGAACACCACGCCGATCATCGACAGCGCGAGCATCGTGGTCTTGGAGATCTCGAGGACGTCGGTGCCGTAGGCCAGGCAGTAGGTGGTGGCGGTGTAGAAGAGCGTGTACGCGATCGTCATGGCGCCGGCGCCGAGCAGGACGCGCCGCCACTGGTGCCGCATCAGGCCGGCGAACGGCACCCTGGCGATGCGGCGCTGGTCCATGGCGGCCTGGAAGACGGGCGTCTCGGAGATCTTGAGCCGGACGTACAGGCCGACGATCACCAGCAGCAGGCTCCCCACGAACGGCAGCCGCCATCCCCAGCTCTCGAACTGCCCGTCGCTCAGCGTCTCGCCGAGCACCAGGAACAGCCCGTTGGCCACGATGAACCCGGCCGACGGGCCGAGCTGCGGGAACATGGCGTACAGGCCGCGCTTGCCGGGCGGTGCGTGCTCGGTGGCGAGCAGCGCCGCGCCGCCCCATTCGCCGCCGAGGCCGATGCCCTGGGTGAAGCGCAGCAGCACGAGCAGGACGGGCGCGATCACGCCGATGGCGGCGTAGCCGGGCAGCAGGCCGATGGCGACCGTGGACAGCCCCATCACCAGCAGGGACACGACCAGCATGGACTTGCGGCCGATGCGGTCACCCCAGTGCCCGAACACGGCCGAGCCGAGCGGGCGCGAGATGAAGGCCACGGCGAACGTCGAGAACGCGGCCAGGCTGCCCGCGACCGGGTCCATCTCGGGGAAGAAGGCGGTGTTGAGCACCAGGGCGGCGGCGGTGCCGTAGATGTAGAAGTCGTAGAACTCGATCGCGGTGCCGATGAGGCTGGCCGCCGCGATCCGGGACCGGCTGGGGGCGTCGGTCTGGGGGGAAACCTTCATGCTGTCTCACTATGCGGACGATCGTCTTGTGAATCGATACGAGGACGCTATCACCTGGAGCGATGCTAGGTTTCACTACGGAACGTTCGCGAAGAAGGAGTGGATTTGGCGGTCGATCTGGTGATCTTCGACTGTGACGGGGTGCTGGTGGACAGCGAGCCGATCTCCGTACGCGTGGGGCTGGCGGCCATGCGGCGGCTCGGCCGGGACATGACCGAGGACGAGTACATCGAGCTGTTCGTCGGGCGTACCGGCGACTACTGGGAGCAGTACGTCGGCGCGACCCCGCCCGGGTGGCGCGACCGGTTCGTCGCGGAGTACCGCGCCGCGGTCGACGCCGAGTTGCGCGTCGTCGAAGGCATCACCGACGTGCTCGAACGGCTCACGATCCCGTTCTGCGTGGCCTCCAACGGGCGCCACCGTACGATCCGCCACAACCTGCGGCTCACCGGGCTGGCCCACCACTTCGACGGGCGCGTGTTCAGCGCCGAGGACGTCGCCGAGGGCAAGCCCGCGCCCGACCTGTTCCTGCACGCCGCCGCCACCATGGGGGCCGAGCCTGAGGCGTGCGTGGTGGTGGAGGACAGCCCCGTCGGGGTGACGGCGGCGCTCAGCGCGGGCATGCGCTGCCTGGCCTTCGCAGGCGGCATCACGCCGGTCTCCCGTCTGGAGGGCCTGGGCGCGACGCTCTTCCACCACCCCGCCGAACTGCCCGCCCTGATCACCGCCCTCTAGAGACGGGCCTCACCTCTGGCGCGAGCGGCCGTTCTCGTCCAGGTAGTCGCGCCACGTCCGCTTGGGGGTCCAGCCCAGCATCCGGTACGCCTTCTCGCAGGAGATGCCCGACGAGTCGACCCGGGACAGCGGGCGCAGCTCGATCTTGTCGCCGTGGATCCTGCGCAGCATGGCGGCGAAGTCGTGCCCGCCCGCGTTGTCGGGCGCGGCGATGTAGAACACCTCGTGCCCGGGCAGGTCGGACTCGACGGCCAGCACGATGGCGTCGGCGAGGTCGTACACGTCGGTGTAGCTCCAGAGCCCGGCCCCGATCTCGCCGGCGTCCCGCACCTGGGGCCCGAGATTGCGCTCGTAGTTGCCCTCGTGCTGGACCCAGCTCGGCCGCAGCGAGATGCACCTGATGTCGGAGCGGCGCACCGCCGCGTCCATGAGCTGCTCGCCGAAGTGCTTGGACAGCGCGTACGGGTCCTGCGGCCGGGCCGGATGCTCCTCGTCCACCGGCGCGTAGTCCGGCAGGAACGGCCGCTCGGCGAAGAAGAACCCGGGGACGGTCTCGCTGGAGATGTTGACGAACCGGGTCACCCCCAGCCGCACCGCCGCCTCGATCAGGTTGAACGTCGCCATCAGGTTGTTGTGGAACACCACGTGCGGCGCGTTGGAGGTGGGGTCGGGGATGGCCGCCGCGTGCACCACGGCGTCGGCCCCGTGCGTGATGGCGTACGCCTGCCCCGCGTCGGTCAGATCGGCCTGCAGATAGCGCGGCTCGCCGGGATCGTGCCGCTCGAAGACGGGGCGGGCCAGGTCGGTGGCGGTCACCTCGTGCCCCGCCTCGGCCAGGGCCTTGACGGCGGCCCTGCCCACCTTCCCGTGTGCTCCGGTGACGACGACGCGCATGAGCCGCTCCTCAGAGGCTGAAACCCTCGATCTCGCCCACAACCTATACCTCCCGCCCCACCCTCCTCACCACCAGCCTGCCCCCGGAGAACCACCCGCCCGCACGACCTTCCTGCGCGTGGGAACAGACCGGCCGTGACCAGCTACTCCCCCGTGGACAACGCATCCCCACCACCTCCTTCGGTGACCCGCAGCGACACGAAGACTCCAGAAGCAGCGGGCCTGAGGACATCAGGTGACGCCGACGGCGCTCAGGGTGGAGCCGGTGCGGGTTTTGGTGACCTTGAGCTGGGCGGTGATGCGGGAGCGGAGTTCGGGGACGTGGCTGACGATGCCCACGGCACGGCCCCCGTCGCGCAGGCCGTCGAGGATGTCGAGGACGCCGTCCAGGGTGTCCTCGTCGAGCGTGCCGAACCCCTCATCCACGAACAGCGTCCCCAGCTCCGCGCCGCCCGCCTCGGCGGTGACGACGTCGGCCAGCCCGAGCGCGAGGGCCAGCGAGGTGATGAAGCTCTCGCCGCCGGACAGCGTGGCCGGGTCGCGGTCGACGCCGGTCCAGCCGTCGGCCACCTTCAGGCCCAGCCCGCCACCGGCACGCCCGCGCGCCCCGGCCGTCTTCCCCAGGTCGTGCCTGAGCAGGTAGCGGCCGCCCGACATGTGGTCAAGCCGCTCGTTGGCGGCGGCCACGACCTGCCGCAGCCGCTCCCCCAGCACGAACGACGACAGGCTCATGCTCCACTGGTTGTCGCTGGACGTGCCGCTGGCCAGGGACGCCATGCGTTCGGCGAGGCGGTGCCGGTCGGCGGCGGGACGCCAGCGTTCGAGGTGCCCGGCGAGCTCGTCGCGCAGCTCGGCCAGCCGCCGCGCCCTGGCCGCCGCCCGGTCGCGTACGCTCGCCAGCCGCGTGTGCTCCTCCTCCAGCGCGTCACGCTCGGCCCCGGCCCCGGCCAGGTCGGGCGCGGGCTCGGCCGCGGCGGCCACCAGTTCGGGGTCGGCGAGGACGCCGCTGACGGCCGCGTGCTGGTCGTCGAGCCGGCGCAGCAGCTCGGCCTGGCGCTCCCGCTCGGCCGGGCTCCGGTAGGCGGCCTCCGCATCGCGCACGTCGCCGAACCCGGCCTCAGCCGCCGCCTCCTCGGCCGCCCGCTTCGCCCCGGCCAGCTCGTCCCGGGCGGACACCGCCGCCTGCGTCGCCTCCAGCGCCTCACGCAGCAGCTCGGCCTCGTCGTTCAGCCGGGACAGGCGGGCGGTCAGCGTGGCGTCGCCGCCGCGCGCCGCGTCGAGCCGCGCGGTGAGCCGTCCCGCGTCGCCGCTCAGCTCCTCATGCCGGGTACGCGCGGCCGCGAGGCGCGCCGCCACCCGACGCCCCTGCTCCTCCAGCTCACCACGCTCGCGCCCGAGCCGACCGGCCTCCTCCGCCAGCCGAGGCTCACCGGCCGCCGACTCCTGAAGCCTGCGCAACTCACGCTCAGCCGCCGCCAGCACCACCTCGGCCTCAAGCTCCAGGCCGAGCCGCGCCCCCTGCTCCCGGCCGGCCGCAGCGCCGTCGAGATCGAGCCGCGCCGTTACGCCCTCACCCCGCGCCTGGTCGGCCTCGGGGTCCAGGTCGAGCTGAGCGCGTACGCGCGCCCGCTCGGCCTGCCGCTGTGCCCGGTGGGCTCGGGTGGCGGCGAGTGCCTCGGCGATCTCGCGGGCCTCGTCGCGGACGCGTTCGCGGTCGGACTCCACCCTCTCGAGCGCCTGCGCCACGGCCGGCTCGCGGTCGGCGACCGCCTGGAGGCGGGCCAGCTCCTGCTCGGCCTGCTCCACGTGCTCCTCAGCGGTGACCACGTCGAGGCCGTCGGTGGCCGCGGCGGCGTCGGCGTGGCGGGACTCCAGCGAGGCCAGGGCACGTTCGGCGGCCTCGCGTTCGCTCAGGGCGGCGTCGTGGGCGGCCTCGGCCTCGCGTTCGTCGCCGGCGGATGGAGCGCTCGGAGCGGGCGCGGCGGGGTGGGGGTGGTGCTCGGAGCCGCAGACCGCGCACGGCTGCCCGTCGGCGAGGTCGCGCGCCAGCTCGGCCGCCATGCCGTCGATGCGGGCCTGCCGCAGGTCGAGCCAGCGTTCGCGGGCGGCCTGGGCCTGATCGACCAGCACCTGGTGCGCGGCCCGCGCCGCTTCGAGCTCGCCCGCGAGCGTCTCGCGGCGGTGCGTCGCCTCCAGCGCGGCCCTGGCCGACTCCAGCGCGGCCGTCTGGGCGGGGATGGCCGCGGCCTGGGCGCGCACGTCGGCCAGCGCGGCCTCCGCCTCGGCGAGCCGGCCGGGCAACTCGGCCTCCGCGGCGGCCACCTCGGCCTCGCGCTGCGCCAGCCCGTCGAGCTCGGCCGCCAGCGCGGCCAGCTCGCCGTCGATCTCGATGAGGTGCGCGGCGGCGTCACGTGCGGCCTTGGCGGCCGGGATCCTCGCAGCGTCGGTACGCGCCATCGCCAGGCCCGCCTCGGCCTGCTCGATCAAGGCGGGCAGCTCGGCCAGCCGGGCGGTCACGCGTTCGTCGGCGCGCAGCAGCTCGGCCAGCTCGTCCTCGACCCGCAGCAGGTCGCGCCTGACCACGGAGAGCCTGGCCTCCTCGGTCAGCAGCTCCTGCAGCCGCGCGATCTCGTCCTGCCGCGCCCGCTCCAGCGCCGCCAGCTCCCCGACGCTGGGTCCACCCTCCTCGATCCGCCGCTGATCGCCGTACCGCTCGTCGGGGGATCCGTCCGAGGCGGACGGGTCGGAGGAGGACAGGAGGGGGCGGGCGCGGGCGAGGGCGTCGGCGGCCAGGGCGCGGGCCTTGGCGGCGGCCTCCGCGCGCTGCCTGGCGGCTGTGATCAAGGGGACGACGCGGTCGGCTCTGGCGGCGTCGTCGAGGATGGCCTGCAGGTCGGCGCGCTCGTCGGCACGTTCGTCGAGGGTGCGGCGCAGGGTGAGCGCCTCGGTGTAGCGGCGCCGGCGCTCGGCCAGGGCGGCGGCCTGCTCGAACCGGGTGCGCGCGGCGCGCACGGCGACGCCTGCCGCGGCGTGCTCTTCCTCGGCTCGCGTCACGACGGCCCGCGCGGCGGCGAGCAGCGCGCCCGCCCACGGCAACGGCTCCTCCTCCGGTGACGGCACGTCCCCGAAGGCCGAGGCCACGGGCTCGGTGGGCTCAGGGCCCGGGGTGAGGGAGTGCAGGAGGGTGGGGCCGGCGGCTTCTTCCAGGCGTTTGACGGCGAAGTCGACCTCCTGGCGGAGGTCCTGGGCTTCGCGCCAGGCCTGTTTGCGGTGTTCGGCCAGCCACGACTCGGCCGAGGTGAAGATCTTGACGGTGAAGAGGCGTTCGAGGAGTTTGGCGCGTTCGTCGCCGGCGGCGCGCAGGAAACGGGCGAAGTCGCCCTGCGGCAGCATGGCCACCTGGCAGAACTGGTCGGCGTTCATGCCGAGCAGCTGCCCGACGAGGTCGCCGGCCTCGTCGAGGCGGGTGGTGAGGCCGTGCCAGTCGGCGCCCTGCCACTCCGACAGCACGACCTTGGACTTCTCCTCGGTGACGCCCGTGCCGCGCAGCTTGGGCCGCTGCCAGGCGGGTGAGCGCTGGATGCGCAGTAAACGGCCCCGGAGGGTCACCTCAAGGGTCACCGAAGGGCCGGTGCCGGGCGGGGCGTGGTCGCAGCGCAGGCTGCGGGCGCTGTTGCGCTGGCCGGGCACCTGGCCGTAGAGGGCGAAGCAGAGCGCGTCGAGGATGGTGGTCTTGCCCGCCCCGGTGGGCCCGTGGACGAGGAAGAGCCCGGCCTCGGACAACGCGTCGAAGTCGACGGTCTCGGTGCCGGGGAAGGACCCGAACGCCGTCAGCGTGAGCCGGTGCGGCCGCATCTACGCCATCGTCTCCTTCACCCTGGACGCCTCGATGGCCTGTCTTAGCAGGTCTTCCTCCTCTGGTGCGGCAGGCTCGCCGCGGACCTCCTTGACGAAGTCGAGCGCGACCTCCGCCTCGGGCCGCCCGCTGAGGCGTACGGGCTGCGCGGCGGGGACGGCGCCCACGGGCTCGAAGGACAGCGCGAGGGTGTGGGGGAAGCGGGCGCGCAGGCGGTCCATCGCGGACTTGGGGCGCACCGGGTCGGTGAGGATGATCTGCAGCCAGTGGTCCTCGTAGGGGGCATGGCGGGGGTGGGTGAGCAGGTCGTCGATCTCGCCGCGCAGCCGCCCGACGGGACGGGGCACGGGAGCGGGCACGAACTCCACCTCCTGCCCCAGCGTGACCAGCCAGGAGCCCTTGACGTGGCCGACCTCGGAGAAGGAGTAGGCCAGCGGCGAGCCGGAGTAGCGCACGGTCTCGGACATGCGCTGCCGCCCGTGCAGGTGGCCGAGCGCGACGTAGTCGGCCCCGTCGAACGCCGTCAGCGGCACGTGGGCGACCCCGCCGACGCTGATGTCGCGCTCGCTGTCGCTGGCCTGCCCGCCGGTCACGAAGCAGTGGGACAGCACCACCGAGGCGCGGTGGCGGGCGGCGTCGGCCCTGATGCGGGCCCTGATGCGGGTCATGGCGTGGGTGATGGCGGCGGTGTGGCTGCGGTCGGGCAGCTCCCACTGGGCGCGGACCAGCTCGGGCTCGAGGTAGGGGATGCCGTAGAAGGCGACGTCGTCGACCACGACGGGCTCCCACGACTGATCGGGCGAGGTGCGCACGTGGACGCCCGCCGCCTCGAACAGCGCGGAGCCGAAGCGCAGCCGAAGCGCCGAGTCGTGGTTGCCGCTGATCAGCACCACCCGGGCCCCGGCGGCGCGCAGCCGGGCGAGCGCCTCGTCGAGCAGGGCGACGGCGTCGACGGGCGGCAGCGCGCGGTCGTAGACGTCGCCGGCCACCGCCACGACGCCGACCCGCTCGGCCCGCACGGTCTCGACCAGGTGATCGACGAACGCGGCCTGTGCCGCGAGCAGGCTCTCGCGGTGGAAGGAGCGCCCGAGGTGCCAGTCGGAGGTGTGCAGGATCCGCATGTCGCAGGAAGCTAACAGCTCTCACTGACAAATGCGGCCTCTCCAGTCCCACGCGCCGGGAGTAGGCTGAAAGATCAGCGGGCAAACCAACGCACATGGGGAGGCCGATGCGCACTGGCCGTGGCACCTTGAGCGTCGCCGCCGGTCTGGTGCTGGTGGCTCTCGCGACGGTCGGGTACGTGCTGCCGCCCGCATTCGACCCGCCGCCGCTCAAGGTCGATCCAGCTTTTCAGGCGATCCCACCTCAGCCCGTCGAGGAGCTGAGGCCGGTGATCGCCGCCGGCGCGATCCGCGAGGAGAAGATCTCCATCCCGGCGGAGGCCCAGCGGCTCCAGGGCACGCTGCGGGTGCCGCTCACGCCTGGGCGGCACCCGGCGATGGTGTTCGTGTCGGGGTCGGGCAACGGCTCGCGTGAGGAGTTCACGCCGCAGGCGGAGTTCCTGGCGAAGGCGGGCGTGGTGACGATCGCGTTCGACAAGCGCACGATCGGCTACGACTTCCGCCGCCGCGACTTCGGCCTGCTGGCGGACGACGCGCTGCGCATGGTCGAGTACCTTCGGACGCGGCCCGAGGTCGATCCCGCGCGGGTGGGCGTGTGGGGCGTGTCCGAGGGCGGCTGGGTGGTGCCGATCGCCGCGGCCAAGAGCACGTCGGTCGGGTTCATCGTGCTGGTGTCGTCCCCCAACGTCTCCCCGCTGCGCCAGGTCGCCTGGGCGCTGAACGAGCAGCTGCTGCGGCTGCGGGCCCCCGCCGGCGTACGCGACCTGCTGACCAGGGCGATGGGCGGGGTCGGCTTCGACTTCCTGCGCTACGACGCGATGCCCGCGTTAAGCCAGGTCAAGCAGCCGGTCCTGGCGTTCTACGGCACCACAGACCCCTCGATCCCCTTCGTCGAGTCCACCAAGGCGCTCATCACGGCGCTCGGCAAGGCGGGCAACGACGACTACACGATCCGGTTCATGGCCAAAGGCGATCACGCCATGCGGGTCAACGGCGGCGACTTCACCAGCGGCTACCTGGAGACCCTGGCCAACTGGATCAAGGGCCTGCCGGGTACGGCGAAGCCGGCGGTGCACATGGCGGGCGCGACGCCGGTGCAGCGGTTCGAGGCGAGTGACGTGCCGGCCGCCCCCTGGTACGCGGGCGGCACGATGCTCGGCCTGACGATCTGCCTGGCCGCCGTCGGCTACGTGGCGGGCCCGGTGGCGGCCATGGTGGTCCGCCTGCGGCACCGCCACCAGACCCCCGTCGAGACCAACGCCCGGCTGTGGCCGCCGATCAGGCGGCGCCTGACCCGGATGGCGTGGACCGGGCTCGGGCTGCTGGCCTCGGTGGTCGCGTTCATCACGCTGCTGGTGCTGTTCTCGGTCAACCAGGCGGGCGCCTGGCCGGCCGTGCTGGCCGGCTGGCTGGTGGTGCGGCTGCTGGCCGTGCTCATGCTGATCCAGGAGGTCACGGCGGTCGCGGCGTACGTGTCGGCGCTGCGCGAGGGGCTGCAGCCGACCCGCTGGCAGTACGTGTCCGTGGCCGGCGTGCTGGGCGGCACAGGGCTGCTGCTCGTGGCCGCCGCCTACTACGGGCTGTTCTCCTTCCCCTGGTGAACACCCTGCTGAACATCCCGGTGAACGTCCTGGTGAATGAAGGCGGCCATCCAGCGGTCGATCTCGGCGAAGACCTGCTTGCGTACGGGCTCGGCGGACAGCACGAGGTCGTGCACGCCGTCCTGGATGCGCACGCAGGTCACGTGCGGCCCGACCGAGGTGGACCAGCGGGCGATGTGGCGGGGGTCGAGCACGATGTCGGCCGAGCGGGCCTCGGGGACGAAGTCGCGTACGCGCAGGCCGGTGCTTGAGGCGAGCACGAGCACCGGCACGTCCACGGAGAGCCCGCCGTGCAGCCGCCGCTGGGCGCGCCGGATGGCGGCCAGCCACATGGCGTGCACGGAGAAGCCGCCGAGCGGCTTGAGCTCCAGGTCGTAGTCCCATTCGCCGTGCTCGCTGCGGTGCAGGGTGCGGCCGTAGACGTTGCTGGAGGGCAGCGGCAGCACCCACCGCGTGTACGACAGCGGCGTCTTGAGCAGGTCGGCGGCCAGCCGCAGGTGGGTGGGCACGTTGAGATCGAAGAACGGGCTGTTGAGCACGAGCCCCTGCACCAGGCCCCGCCCGCGCACCCGGTCGGCCCACAGGGACGCGACGAGCCCGCCGGTGGAGTGGGCGTTGACGGTCAGCTCGTCGTGGTCGCGCTTGATGACGCGGACGGCCTCGTCGATCTCGGGGAAGTATTCGGTGACGCTCCTGACCAGGCCCCTGGTCTGGTGCGGCAGCAGAGATCGGCCGTATTTGCGCAGGTCGAGCGCATAGAAGTCGATGCCGCGCTGGACGTAGTGGTCGGCCAGGTGGTCCTGGAAGAAGTAGTCGGTGAAGCCGTGGAGGTAGAGCACCGCCCTGCGGGAGGCGGGCTCGGCCTTCCTGGACACCAGCGTCGCGACGACCTCGCCCTCGAAGTCGTCGGGCATGGGCAGCACGGTGATCTCGTACATGCTAGACACGATAGGGATCGTCGGGCCAGGAGGGCACACCGGAGGGCAGGTCGGTGCTGACCCGCATCGGGAAGTCGGGCTGCCGCTTGCCGAGGAAGGCGGTGACGCCTTCGACGGTGTCGGGCGCGCTGCCGAGCTCGGTCATGAGGCGGGAGTCGGCGGCGTGCGCCTCCCAGGGCGAGGCGGCCGACAGGCCCGACCACATGAGGCGGCGGATGGCGGCGACGGAGACGGCCGAGGTGTTGTCGGCGATCTCCCTGGCCAGCGCGTACGCGGCGGGCAGCAGCTCGTCCGCTGGATGGACGCGCGAGACCAGCCGCCCTTCGAGCGCCTCGGAGGCGGGGAAGACGCGACCGGTGGCGGCCCACTCCATGGCCTGGGCGATGCCGACGATCCTGGGCAGGAACCAGCTCGACGCCGCCTCGGTGACGATGCCGCGCCGCGCGAACACGAACCCGAACCTGGCGTCCTCCGAGGCGAGCCGGACGTCCATGGGCAGCGTCATCGTGACGCCGACGCCGACGGCCGGGCCGTTGATCGCGCCGATGACGGGCTTGAGCGAGCGGGCGATGCGCAGCGCGACCGTGCCGCCGCCGTCGCGCGGCACGCCGTCCACGGTCTCGCCCCACTCCCTGCCCTTGAACGTGCCTCCGCCGCCGCCCAGGTCGGCCCCGGCGCAGAACGCCCGGCCGGCCCCGGTGACCACCACCGCGCGGACGTCGTCATCGGCGTCGGCCAGGTCGAAAGCCTCGATCAACTCTCCGCGCATCGTAAAGGTGAAGGCGTTCAGCCGGTCGGGACGCTTCAATGTCACGGTGGCGATGCGATCGGTCACCCCGTACTCGATCTCTGAGAAGCCCATGCCTAGAATCTTATTCGGTCGCTGAAATTCATCCCCACATAACGTCATATTTCGTATACGGAGCATAGGCTGCCGCCTCGATGAAGCCTGGGGACGACCGCGCCACGCGGTTCGCCACAGGTCATGAGGGCTTCGCGCCTATGGTGGAACACGCGGGGAAACGGGGAAGGCGTGGAGCAGGCGAAGGAACCAGGGAACGCCGCGGCGGTCCTCGGGTGGCTCGTGCTGGCAGCACTCGCACCCGGAGCCGCTCACCTGCGCGCCGGCCGGCGCAGGACCGGCCTCGTCCTCATCTCCTGCTACGCCGCCATGCTGCTCGCCCTGCTCGCGGTCGTGCTGACCAACGATCTCGGCACGCTGCTCGGCTCGGCCACCCAGGACTCGTGGATCACCTCCGTCATGATCGGCACCGGAGTGCTGGGCGCGGCCTGGTTCGCACTGATCGTGCACTCGTTCGTGGTGCTGCGGCCCGGCCGGCTCGGCCCGGCGGGGCAGGCGCTCACCGGCACGCTGGCCGGGCTGCTCGCCGTCGTGGTCGTGGTGCCGTTCGGGTACGCCGCCCACTCCGCGAACACCTACCGGCAGGCGCTCGACCACATCCTCCAGCCCCCTGAGCTCGCCGATCAGCCGCCGGCCCCCGAGCCCGAGCCCGAGGACCCGTGGGCCGGGCGCGAGCGGGTCAACATCCTGCTGCTGGGCGGCGACGCCGACGACAACAGGACCGGTGTGCGGACCGACAGCATGCACCTGGCCAGCATCGACGTGCGGAGCGGCAACACCGTGCTGTTCAGCCTGCCGCGCAACCTCGAAGACGTGCGCTTCCGTCCCGGCACGCCGATGGCCCGCCGCTTCCCCGGCGGCTTCGACCTGCCGAAGGACGCCGGCGGCGGCAGCAGCGACCTGCTCAACAGCGTGTGGGAGTACGCCGACGCCCACCCCGATCTGTTCGGCGGCAAGCAGCACCAGGGCCCGAAGGTGCTGATGGACACCATCGGCTACACCCTCGGCCTCGACGTCGACTGGTACGCCCTGGTCAACATGTGGGGCTTCGCCCGCCTCATCGACGCCATCGGCGGCATCACGATCACCGTCGAGCAGGACGTCGTCTTCGGCAAGTACAACGAGGGCCTGGTCAAGGCCGGCACGCGCCGCCTCAAGGGCGCCGACGCCATGTGGTACGCCCGCTCGCGCACCTTCAGCGACGACTACACCCGCATGCGCCGCCAGCGCTGCGTGATCGGCGCGCTGCTCGACCAGGCCGACCCGGCGACGATCCTGACCAGGTTCAACCAGGTCGCGCGAGCCACCAAGAACCTGATCAGGACCGACATTCCGCAGCCGATGCTGCGGCACCTCGTGCCGCTGGCGCTGAAGGTGAAGAACGCCGAGGTGACCAGCCTGCAGTTCGTGCCGCCGCTGATCAACACCGGCTACCCCGACTGGGACGAGATCCGCTCCCTGGCCCAGAAGGCGATCCGCGAGTCGTCCCGTCCCGAGCGGCCCGTCGCGGCCTCCGCCTCACCGTCGGCCGCACCGGCCTCAGCCTCACCGTCGGCTTCGTCCTCGAAGACGCCCGCGCCGAAGAAGAAGTCGGCCGAGCAGGACGGCGACGACCCCGTGCAGGGCCTCACCCAGGGCTGCGGCCCCTCGGCCAGGAGCTGATCGGTAAAGAACCCGCCTCGGCGCTGTGGCGCACCCGCCGGGCGCGGCGGCCCTCATGATCTCCTGGGCGGTGTCGCCGTACCTCGGGAGGTCCGTCATGCACCGCCGCCTGCTCGCCCTGTCCGCGCTCGCGCTGGTCGTCGCCGCCGGCACGCCCACGAGCGGGCTCGTGGACCGTACGCACGGCGTCCGTGACGCGCTCATCGAGGCCGGGTCCCGCTTCTCCGGCATCGCCGACATCATCACCGGCGTGCATCTGGCCCGCTCGCTGCATTCCTGAACGCCGCCGGGGCGCGTCGCCGGGGCCGTGGGTCAGGCGTGAAAGGACTCCTTGGTCATGCGGCGGAGGCGGTCCTCGTCGATCTCATGGCCCAGCCCTGACTGCGTCAGCGGCACCGCGATGACCCCGCCGTTCGCGCCCACCACGGGCGTGACGATCTGGTTCTGGCGGGGCGGCTGCGTCACGTCGCACGGCAGCGTGCACCCCGGCAGGCTGGCCACCGCGACGGTGGCGGCCCTGGCCAGGCCGGCGCCCTGGCCGCCGGTGCACTGGATGTCCCATCCGGCGGCGGCGGCGCGGTCATGGGCGCGGCGGGCCTCCGACAGCGAAGGGAACGCGGCCGGCCGCAGCAGCAGCACGCGGGCCGCGCGCAGGGTGAGGTAGTCGTCGAGCTCGGCGGCCGAGGCGACCTCGACCGCCACGGACGCGGCCACCTGGTCCTGGAGCGAGGCGTGGGAGTAGACGTCGGTGGTGGCGAAGGGGCGTTCGATGACCTCGAGGCCGTAGGAGTCGAGCGCGACGAGCTGGTCGAGGTCGGCGTAGGCGTTGCCGCAGTCGACGGCCAGGGTCAGCGCCGGGTACGCCTGCCGCACCGCGCGTACGGGCTCGACGTCCCAGCCGGGCCGTACATCGAGGGTGACATGTCCGTAACCGGCGCAGATCTGCTGGTTGACCCGGGTGACCAGGCCCTCGACCGACGAGTCGGGCGACAGCCGGACGGTCGCCATGAGGGAGGTGCGGGTGCCGCCGATCGCCTCGGCGAGCGGCACCCCGCGCATCTTGGTCCACAGGTCCCAGCAGGCCATGTCGACGGCGCTGTCGCCGCTCGGCACCGTGTCGGGGTGTTCCCAGTCGACGCCGATGAGCAGCGCCGCCAGCGTCTCCTCCAGCCTCGACCAGGTCTTGGCCGGGGGCGCGGTCGCCTCGCCCCACCCGGTCATGCCCCCGTGGTCGGTGAGCTTGACGAGCAGGCTCTCCGACCTCCTGCCGAAGGGCAGGACAAGCCGGAAAACCTCAAGCTCCCGGACTCGCGGCATGCATCCCCCTTTTATGGCGCGGCTCCCTCCATAGTGCCCGGTGCCGAAGCGTGCACAAAACGCGGGGCCAGCACGAAGGCTCCGACGGCCAGCAGAGCGGTGAAGGCGAGGCCGATGAGGTAGCTCTCGCCGGCAGCGGTGAACAGGGCTCCGCTGATCGCGACCGCCACCACGGTGAACACCGACTCGCCGACGCCGACGGCCGCGCTGTTGCCGCCTTCCTCGCCCTCCTTGGACATCTCCAGCACCAGCACGGAAACCGTCGGGTGCAGCGCGCCGATGCCGAGACCGGCGATGGCCATGGCGACGTACGCGACCGCGATCGGCATGGAGTCGAGCAGGACGAGCGTCACCAGCCCGATGCCGACGGCGATCATCGCGGCGCCGCCCCTGATGGCGGCCATGTTGCCGACCATGCCGCGGCCCTTGATCCAGGACCCGGTGGACCAGCCGAGCGCGCCGATCGTGAGCACGACGCCGGCGCCGGTGGCGGTCAGGCCGCGCTCGTTCATCAGCATGAGCGGGATGAACACCTCGGTGGCGGTCAGCGCGCCGAAGGCGAGGCCGCGCAGGACGGGCGCGGTGGGCAGGCCGCGGGCGGCCCGCATCGAGCCGGGCAGCAGCAGCTTGGGCAGGGACACGGCGAGCAGCACGATGCCCGCCGCGAGCAGGGGCAGGCCGGCCGTCTTGAGCGCGCCGCCGTACTGCAGGAGTGCGGCGGCGACGGCGGTGAGGGTGGCCCAGACGAGCTTGCGTCCGAGGCCGGGCGCGGGTCCCGCGACGGGGTCGCCCTCACCGGTACGCCCCGCTGCGCCGCGCCACAGCAGCAGCGCCGCCGGGATCACGATCAGTGACACCCCGAGGAAGATCCACCGCCAGTCGGTGTTCTCCACCACGAAACCGGCGATCGCCGGGCCCACCATCGAGGGCACCACCCAGGCCGCCGAGAACAGGGCGAACACGCGGGGATGCATCGCGGGCGGGTAGGCGCGGGCGACCAGCACGTACAGGGCCACCTGGATCAGCCCGGCGCCGAGCCCCTGCACGAACCGGCCGGCCACGAACACCTCCATGATCGGCGCGAACCCCGCGAGCAGCAGTCCCGCCACGAAGGTGGCCACGCCGACCGCGATGGGCGGCAGCGGCCCGCGTACGTCGCTCCATCGCCCGCCCAGCACGGTCGCGATCACGCTGGCCGCCAGGGTGGCGCTGAAGGCCAGGTTGTACAGGGGCATGCCGTCGAGGTCGCGCGCCACCACGGGCATGGCGGTGGCCACCGCCATCGCCTCGAACGCCACCAGCGTCACGAGCGCGACCAGTCCGATGCTCAGGGCCCGGTAGGGGGCGGACAGCGCACCCGGAGGGGCCGCCGCGGTCTTCTCCACAATCGTCGTCATGTGCGAAAACGTATGGCGCGCCCCCTGCCCGGCACATCGGGCATCGGCCCTAGGCAATTGGGCCTAAGGCACGCTCAGCCTTTGGGCATGCGGGCCTCGATGCCGTCGAGCATGAGGTCGAGCCCGTAGCGGAAGCGTTCCTCGCCCTCGGCGTCCACGAGGTCGTCGATGTGCTTGGTGACGTGGGGGAACTGCTCGGCCGGGAGCGCCCGGTAGTAGGTCGTGATCTGCTCGACGAACGCGTTGAAGTAGTCCTTCCTGTTGTCGTAGCCGGCCGCGCGCATCCTGGCGTAGTGCAGCGACCCCTCGTACGCGTCGCCGGCGATGTAGAGCGAGAGCCGGTCGAGGGCGATGGCCGCCTCCCTGGGCGGCATGCCGGCGTCGACGAGCAGCCCGTACATGAACTCGCCCGCGCGTACGGAGTTCTCGCCCGTGGGGATGGTGGCCAGTGCCGCCCTGGCGACGTCGCCGTGCGCGCCGAGCACGCGGTGCGCCTCCAGCGCGTACGCCCGCAGCTGCTCCTTCCAGCGGCCCGGATCGCGTTCGGGGAGCACGATCTCGCCGAGCACCCGGTCGTAGAGCAGCTCCAGCAGCTCGTCCTTGTTGGCGACGTGGGCGTAGAGCGAGGCGGGGCCGGTGTCGAGCTCCTGCGCCACCCGTCTCATGCTGAGCGCGTCGAGCCCCTCGGCGTCGAGGATGCGCATCCCGGTCTCGACGATGAGGTCCTGGCTGAGCTGCCGTCTCGGCTGCACCGGCTTGCGCGTCTTGCGCCACGGAGGCGCCGGGACGCCGTCCGCTCCTTTGCGATCCACCATGGCGAACAGTGTACTTGACACGAACGCCGTTCGCTATTACAACGGTGTTCGCTGACGAACGCCGTTCGTCTCTACGAACACCGTTATCCAAGGAGTTGCCCCATGACCGTGACCGCACCCCCGGCGCAGACCGGGCTACAGCCCTACCGATGGCGCTGGGTCGCCCTGTTCGTGATCCTCGCGGCCGAGGTCATGGACCTCCTGGACGCGCTCGTCACCACGATCGCCGCCCCCACCGTGCAGAAGGAGCTGGGCGGCTCCGACAGCCTCGTGCAGTGGCTCGGCGCCGGCTACACGCTGGCCATGGCCGTCGGCCTGATCACCGGCGGGCGCCTCGGCGACCTCTACGGCAAGAAGCGCATGTTCGTGATCGGCGCATGCGGCTTCACCGCGGCCTCGCTGCTGTGCGGCGTCGCGGTCAGCCCCGAGATGCTGATCGCCAGCCGCGTGTTGCAGGGCCTGTTCGGCGCGGTGATGATCCCGCAGGGGCTGGGGCTGATCAAGGAGATGTTCCCGCCGCACGAGATGGGCAAGGCGTTCGGCATGTTCGGGCCCGTCATGACGATCTCGTCCGTGGGGGGTCCCGTGCTGGCCGGCTGGCTGGTGGACGCCGACTTCTTCGGCACCGGCTGGCGCATGATCTTCCTGATCAACCTGCCGCTCGGCCTGGCCGCCGTCCTCGCCGCGCTGCGCTACCTGCCGGAATACCGCTCCGCCGGCGCCACCCGCCTCGACCTGCCCGGCGTCGGGCTCGTCTCGGTCGCCGCGTTCCTGCTCGTCTTCCCGCTCATCCAGGGCCGCGAGCTGGGCTGGCCGGCCTGGACGTTCGTGTCGATGGCCGCGTCGATCGCGGTGTTCGCCCTCTTCGGCCGGTACGAGGCCCGCCGCGCCGCCTCCGGCCGCGACCCGCTCGTCACGCCCAGCCTGTTCCGCAAGCGGGCCTTCACCGGCGGGCTCGTCGCCGGGCTCGCGTTCTTCTCCGGCATGATCGGCTTCAGCCTCGTCTTCAGCCTCTACACCCAGCTCGGCCTCGGGTTCAGCCCGCTCGAAGCCGGCCTGGCCGCGCTGCCGCAGGCGCTCGGCGGCGTCGTCGGCTTCGGCATCGCCATGTCGGGCCTGCAGGAGAAGCTGGGGCGCGGCCTGCTGCAGATCGGCACCGTCGTCATGGCCGCCGGCGCGGCCACGCTCGCCCTCACCATTCACCTGGCCGGCACCGACGTCGGCACGCTGCAGCTCGCCCCCGGGCTCGCGCTGGCCGGCATCGGCATGGGGCTCACCATGGCGCCGTTCTTCGACATCGTGCTCGCCGGCGTCGAGGCGCACGAGTCGGGCTCCGCCTCCGGCACCCTGACCGGCGTCCAGCAGCTCGGCGGCGCGTTCGGCACCGCACTGCTCGGCACGCTGTTCTTCAACATGCTGGCCGGGCAGTGGAGCTTCGGCGTCGCCATGCAGGTCACCGTGTGGGTCGAGGTGGGGCTGCTGGCGCTGACGTTCGGGCTGTCGTACCTGCTGCCCCGGCACGCCCGTCCTGAGCAGCGGGCCGCGTGAGGCGGGTCAGGGCGCGGCGGTGTGGTGCTCGGCCCAGCGGGCGATGTCGCGCCGCTCGATGGCCGCGGCCATGAGATCGGGGAAGGCGTCGGGTGTGCACGCGAACGCGGGCACACCCATCGCGGCCAGCGCGGCCGCGTTCTCGTGGTCGTAGAAGGGCGCGCCCTCGTCGGACAGCGCGAGCAGCACGATCACCTGGACGCCGGCCTGCGTCATCGCCGCCACCCTGCGCAGCATCTCCTCCCTGATCCCGCCCTCGTACAGGTCGCTGATCAGCACGAAGATCGAGTCGGCCGGGCTGGTGATGAGGCCCTGGCTGTAGGCGATGGCCCTGTTGATGTCGGTGCCGCCGCCGAGCTGGGTGCCGAACAGCAGCTCCACCGGGTCGTGCAGCCGGTCGGTCAGGTCGGCCACCGCCGTGTCGAACACCACCAGCGACGTCTTGAGCGACCGCATCGACGCCAGCACGGCGCCGAACACGCCCGCGTACACCACCGAGGCCGCCATCGACCCGCTCTGGTCGATGCACAGCACCACCTCCCGCTGCACCGACCGCTGCCGGCGCGCGTAGCCCACCAGGCGGGAGGGGACGACGGTGTTCTTCTCCGGCAGGTAGTTCTTCAGGTTCGCCCGGATCGTACGGTCCCAGTCGATGTCGGCCGTGCGCTTCGGCCGGTGCGTCCTGGCCGACCTGTCGAGCGCCCCCGACACGGCGGCCCGCGTCTTCTGGGTCAGCCGGCGCTCCAGCTCCGCCACCACCGTGCGCACCACCGCCCTGGCCGACTCCCTGGCCTGGTCCGGCATCACCTTGTTGAGCGCGAGCAGGGTGCCCACCAGATGCACGTCGGGCTCCACGGCCTCGAGCATCTCGGGTTCGAGCAGCAGCCTGGTCAGGTTGAGCCGCTCGATCGCGTCCTTCTGCATGACCTGGACGACGGTGGACGGGAAGTACGTCCTGATGTCGCCCAGCCACCGCGCCACCCGCGGCGCCGACGCGCCCAGCCCTCCTTCCCGCCCGTCCGCCCGTCCGCCCTCGCCGCCCCTGGCCCCGCCGTCCCGGCCGCTCTGGTCGTAGAGGGCCGCCAGCGCGCCGTCCATCTGCGCGTCCGCACCGTCGAGCGCGCACCCGGTGCCGTCGGCGGCCCCGCCGCCGAGCACCAGCCGCCACCGCCGCATCCGCTCATCCCGCTCACTCACCGGCCCGGCCCCCTCCTCCGGTCGTGTTCTGCGCCGTTGTTCCCAGGATCGACAGGACGGTCGCCACCGCCGGGGCGGCGCGGTGGTCGTCCAGGTCGCGCCGGCCAGGCCCGTCGTCGCGGCCCGCTGAGCGCAGGCGCTCCCCCACGGCCCGGCGCTCCGGGGGCGCGAACGCGCCGAACGTGCGGCGAAGCAGCGGCAGCACGTCGGTGAACTGCTCGCAGGACAGGCCGGTCAGCCACTCGTCGACCAGCCCCAGCAGGCGGGGGTCGTGCACCAGCAGCAACCCGCCGCCCGCCAGGAACCCCTCCACCCACGCCGCCGCCCGCGCCGGCGCCTGGCCCCGGGACATCGCCCTCGACATCCGGTCACCGGCGTCGTGCAGCTCGCCCGCGTCCAGCAGGATCCTCGTGAGCCGGCCCTCGATCAGGCCGTGCAGGTCCTGGCGTTCGCTGATCGCGCGCAGCGTCGCCATCCACCGGCCCCTCGGCGCCCCTTCAACGGCGGGTCTTTCAGCGTCGAGGAGGGCGACCGCAGAGTGCACGGCGTCCACGTGTTTGAGCAGGTCGGCCGCCGCGTCGTCGTCCAGCCCCGTCACGGCCACCGGGAGCCCGACGCAGATCCGTTCGAGCATCGACCGGACGATCACCGCCAGCCCCTCCGCCGAGGTGCCGCGCACGTCACCGTAGCGGTGTGCCCGCACCATAGCGGGCAGCGCCGCCATCAGCCGGGTGACGTCGGTGTCCAGCGCCGCCTTGGCCGACAGGGCGGCCAGCACGTCCGGCAACGCCTCCGGCAGGTCGGCCAGCAGGCACTGCTCCACCAGCCCCGTCAGGTCCGCCAGCGCCGCCGACCCGGACGCCGCCAGGTCGCGGGCGCGCCGCCCGGCGGCGGCGACCACGGTGGTGCCGAGGGCGGCGTGCTCGATGAGCGCGAGATCGTGCTCGGGCCGCCAGCGCAGCGTCCACGTCTCCCTGAACGTGCCCTTCCCGCGCGCCTGCCCCGGCGTGCCCCAGCCGACCTCCAGCAGCCGCAGCCGGTGCAGCAGGTGACTGCGGTCGAGGTCGAGCGGTTTGCGCAGATCGAGGTCGATCTCGCGGTCCAGCGCCTCGGGCTTGAGCTTGAGCTTGCGCTGCCGGTCGCGCAGGTCGCGCTGGAGCGGGACCATCGGGATGCCGTCGGGGACGTGCCCGAGCCGGTCGCCGACCACCATGCGCCGCTGGATCAGCTCGACCGCCAGGTCGTCGCCCTCGCACAGCACCGCCCTGGCCGCCTCGGTGACCTCTCCGAGCCCCGCCAGCGGGCGGCCGCGCAGGGCTGCGAGGCTCTCGGCCAGCCGTACGGACTCGATGACGTGCGCCGACGACACCGCCAGCCCCTCGTCGCGCAGCACCGCCGCCGCCTGCGCCAGCCACCGCTCGATCGGCCGGTCGCCGGCCTCGAACAGGTGGTGGTACCAGCCCGGCGAGGTGATGCCCGCGCCGTAGCCGCTCCACGACGCCAGCCGCCCGTACGTCCACGGCACCCACGTCAGCTCGGCCTTCACCCTCGGCAGGCCGCGCAGCAGCGCGTTGTCGGCGGTGGCGGGCGGGAAGGGGGCCGTCAGCGCGGGCACGTGCCAGGCGCCGCAGATCACCGCGATCCGGCCGTGGCCCTGCTTGACGCCCGCGCGGATGGTCTTGCGCATGTACGCCTCGCGCACGGCCTCCCGCTCGTCCGGCCGGTGCCCCTCGCGTACGGCGGACATGGCCTCGGCGATCACCGCGAACGGCGTGTCACCGCCCCGGTGCTCGACCACGTCCTCCCACCAGCGCTCGGGATCGTCGTAACCGGCCGCCGCGGCCAGCGCCCCGATGGGATCGACGGGCGCCTCACCAGGGGCGGCAGGCTCCCCGGTCGCGGCGAGCGAGTGGGCGGCGGGCAGGTCGCAGAACCTGACGAGGACGCCGGCCGACGTGGCGTACCTGATCGCCTGCCACTCCGGCGAGAACGCGGCGAACGGCCAGAACGCCGCCCGCGACGGCGCCCCGGGCACGTGCGCCAGCAACGCGACCGGCGGCTCGAGCCCGGAGGCGTGCGCGACGAGCGCGTCGGCCTCGGGCGGCCCCTCGATGAGGATCGCGTCGGGCCGCAACCGCTCCAGCTCCCGCCGCACGGCCCGCGCCGACCCCGGTCCGTGATGCCGCACCCCGAGCACGGAGACCTTTGGAGTGGTCATGACACCTCGCGGCAGGCGCGGTAGAAGTCGTGCCAGTCCGTACGCTCGCGCACGACCGTCTCCAGGTATTCGCGCCACACCACCCGATCCGACACCGGCTCCTGCACCACCGCACCGACGATCCCGGCCGCCACGTCGGACGCCCGCAGCACCCCGTCGCCGAAGTGGGCGGCCAGGGCGATGCCGCTGGTCAGCACCGAGATGGCCTCGGCGGTCGACAGGGTGCCGCTGGGCGACTTGAGCTTGGTGCGGCCGTCCTCGGTCACCCCCGTGCGCAGCTCCCTGAACACGGTCACCACCCGCCGGATCTCCGCCGGCCCCGTCGTCGTCTCGGGCAGCTCCAGCGAACGGCCGAGCTGGGCGACGCGGCGGGCGACGATGTCGACCTCCTCGTCGGCGGTGGCGGGCACCGGCAGCACGACGGTGTTGAACCGGCGGCGCAGCGCGCTGGACAGCTCGTTGACGCCCCGGTCGCGGTCGTTGGCGGTGGCGATGACGTTGAAGCCGCGCTCGGCCTGGACCTCCCTGTTGAGCTCGGGAATGGGCAGCGTCTTCTCCGACAGCACGGTGATCAGCGCGTCCTGGACGTCGGACGGCATGCGGGTGAGCTCTTCGACCCGGGCCACCCGGCCCTCGGCCATGGCGCGCATGACCGGCGACGGGGTGAGCGCTTCCAGCGACGGACCCTCGGCCAGCAGCCGCGCGTAGTTCCAGCCGTAACGGATGGCCTCCTCCGCCGTGCCGGCCGTGCCCTGCACGAGCAGCGTCGAGTCGCCGCTGATGGCGGCGGCGAGGTGCTCGGACAGCCAGGTCTTCGCGGTGCCCGGCACGCCGAGCAGCAGCAGCGCGCGGTCGGTGGCGAGGGTGGCGACCGCGACCTCGACGATGCGGCGCGCGCCCACGTATTTGGGGGTGATGCGGTCGCCGTCGCCCAGGATGTACGTGGTGACGGCCCACGGCGACAGCTTCCAGCCCGGCGGCCTCGGCCGGTCGTCGTCCTTGGCGAGGACGGCCAGCTCCTCGGCGTACTGGTCTTCCGCGTGCGGGCGCAGAACGGTCATCGGTGGAGCTCCTTGTACATGTCAGCGCGGAAACGCAGCAGGGCGGCGACCTTCTGGACGGGTTCGGCCGGGGAGAAGTCTTCGGCCAGCTCGTGCAGGTCGGGGTCGATGTGCTCGCCGGCCAGCTTGACCAGCTCGGCGAGGTTCCACGGCTGCGTGGTGTTCACTTTCACGATCTTGCGGAGGACGGCCGTCGCCAGGCCATCACCCCAATGGGACGACACCCCGCCGAGCACCATGATGAGCTGGCTGTCGAGGTCGTGCTCCGCGACGAACCTGGCCGCCAGCTCCTGCTGCTCCGCGGGCGGAAGGGCCACGAGCAGGTCGGCGATCGGGTCCCAGCCGAACATGGCCCGCGCCCACTCCGGGTCGCGCTGCAGCACCGCCGCGCGCACCCAGGCGCCCTTCACCTCGACGTCCCAGTCGGGGATCTTCATGGCGAGCAGCCGGGCGGGCGGGTGGTCCCAGACGGAGAGCGGGGCGCGGGCGATGATCTGCTGCAGCCACCAGGCGCGCTCGCCGGTGCCGCGGGGCGGCTTCTGGCGTACGCCGTCGCGTTCCATCTCCTTGTCGCAGGCCATCGGGGCCTGGACGGCGATGACGCCGCCGGTGATCGTCACGCAGGCGCGCAGCCTTCCCGCCATGCGCCGCGACATGCGGGACTCCGGCAGGCGGGTCAGCAGGTTGGCGGCGGCCTGGCGCACCTCCCTGCGGCGGTCGTCGAGCGCCTCCTCCAGAAACGGCTCGTCGTCCATGCTCAGCCCCTCGGCCAGCACCTCCACGAACCCGGCCCGATCGTCCGGCGACTCCTGCTCCCACGTGCTCTCCAGCAACTCCCTGGCCTGGGCCGGGTGGGCCGCCCTGAGCGCCGTCAGATGAGCCCGCCGGTCGGCCGCGCCGCCCAGCTCCCACGTCTCGCCGGTCGGCTCCGCCAGCAGGTAGTCCCAGCCGGGGTTGAGCCCGGCCAGCCAGCGGCCCCGCTGCCCGGCCAGCACGCCCAGATGCACCCGCATCGACCGATCCCGCCGACCGCGCTCCAGCAGGTCGGGCAGCACGTACGGCGGCACGATCCGGCCGGTCGCCGCCGCGGCGGCCAGCCACTCGGGCAGCAACCGCTCATGCTCACCCCCGAGAATCCGCCGCAACCACTCCGCCGCCCGCCTCCCCACAACCCCGCGCTCCTCCATAGCCGCCCGCCCCGCGTCGGCGGCACCCCCATCACCGGACGCACGACTCTCGCCGGGCGCGGAGGTTTGTGACGGCTCGTCGGGGGTTTTGGTGCCCGCTCGCCGGCGTACGGACTCCACGGCGGCTGCTTCCAGCAGGTCGCCCGGGTATGGGCGGCGGTCGGTGCCCACGAGCGCGGTCGAAGCGAGGTCGTCCCAGCCGGTCACAGGATCACCGTCGTTCCTTCGTCGTCCCAGGTGGTCAGGGGGCGCAGGCCGGCCGGCGTCCATTCGGCGGCCACGGTGAGCGGGTGCCCGCCGGAGACGGCGATGAGGCGCCAGGGGTCGTGGGCGCGCGGATGCAGCGGCAGGCCGCCGATGGTGCGCCGGTCGGGGATCACGCCCGTGAGCACGAGCGGCCACGACTCCGTCCACGGGTCCTCGGCGAGCGCGCGGGCGACCTCGTCGAGGGCTTCGGCGGGCGTCATGCCGGGAGGCACGGGCCCGGGCCCCTCGGCGGACATGGCCGGGGTGTGGCGGGTCGCCACCAGGGCGCGGAGCGGGGCGGCGCCCGGGTAGTAGGCCAGGTCGGCGTCGACGGCGGTGCCGGTCACCAGGGAGGCGTCGAGCGGCTGCCCCTGCGGCGCGAAGGACAGGATGAGGGCGGCCCGTCGCGTACGGCGGCCGCGCAGCCACACCCGGCGCGCGGTCAACCGGTCCTGCGTCTCGTCACGCCGCCCCAGGACATGCCACACATCCCGGACCACCGGCTCCGTCAGCACCTCCTCCTTGGTCACGGGGAACCCGACCCGGATGAGCACCGTGCGCGCGAGGTCCGGCGGCAGCTCAGCCCTCCTGCGATAGGCGACGGCAAGCAGGTTGAGCAGGGCGTACTCCTCCAGCAACCGCCCCGGCCACCCCTCCTCGGCCCGTACGCGCGCCAACCGCGACACCATGCCCGCCACGCCCGGCGCCTGCGCGTCGATCAGCCGCTTGGCCAGCCCCTCCCAGTCATGCTCGGCCGCCACCGCCAGCCCCTGCCGCACCTGGTCGGCCAACCACCGCTCCAGCTCGGCCAGCCCGGCGGCGACCCGCCCATGCCGTAGGGACTCCGCCCCGCTCGCACGCGAGCCACCCCGCCCACCCCCACTCACCTGCCGGGCACCGCTCCCCGCTCCACCGGCGTCGCTCGATGCCTCAACGCCCCCGACCGAGCTGCCGCCATCAGGGCCCGCAAGGGTTGCCCCAGCGGCGGTCTGCCCGTCGGCGGTCTGCCCGTCGGCTGTTGTGTCGGCGGCGGCGGCGGTCGCGGCGCGGGCGGCGGACCTGGCGGCGGACTTGGCGGCGCGTTCGGCACGGCTGTCGAGCCACTCCGTCACCCACTGCGGCGCGCCCGCCTCGGCCGGGATCGCCTCGTCGGACCACAGGAGCAGGAGCCCCAGCGCGTGCTTGCACGGGAACTTGCGGCTCGGGCAGCTGCACCGGTAGGCGGGCTCGCTCAGGTCGACGCACGCCAGGTAGGGCGTGGACCCGCTGCCCCTGCACTCGCCGTAGACGACCATGCCCGTGTGGCCGCGCACCGGCCATTTCGCGGGCGTGGCCACGCCCTGCGCCGCCTTGCGGGACGAGGCGTCAGGGGCGAGGGCGAGGACCTGATCACGGCTCCACCGTTCGATCACCTGCCGCAGACTAGCCAGCCGCACCGACAATTCCCGCCCCCGTTTCCCACCCGTGACGAGCCCCACGCCCTCCGCCCGGACCGGCCCGATCCGTTGGTTGCGGGGACGCCTAGACTCGCTCTGTGGAGTTGCGGATCTATCCTGACGGCCCGTCCGCCGAAGTGGCCGACGAGGCGGCGGCGCTGGCCAGCTCGCTCGACGGCCAGCTCGTTCTCGACGGACGCTTCCTGCGCAGAGACGTCACCGGCGCCCCCGTCGCCTTCGTCGAGCGTCCGCCCGTCGCCGCCGCTCTCGACCTGCTGCCGCATCCCGAGGGCGGCTGGTTCAGGGAGACGTGGCGGTCGCCGGTGACGTTCACGCCGGACGACTATCCGGGGGAGCGTGCCAGCGCCACCGCCATCTACTTCCTGCTGCACCCGGGCGAGGAGTCCGTGCCGCACGTGGTGCGCTCGACGGAGCTGTGGCTGTGGCATCGGGGCGGGCCGCTGGCGCTGACCATCGGCGACTCCGTCGTCACCCTGGGGCAGGACGTCGAGAACGGCCAGGTGCCGCAGGCGGTCGTGCCGGGCGGGGTCTGGCAGTCGGCGCGCCCGGCCGGGGACGAGGCGGTGCTGGTGAGCTGCGTGGTCTCCCCCGGCTTCGACTTCGCCGACTTCTCCGCCTGAAACCCGACGCCACCGACGTACCTCGCGAAGACCGCTTGGCCTGCCCCTCCGCGGTCGGTGTCTTGCAGCGCCAGATGCCATGAGGGCCTGGCTTCCCAGGGCATGGTGGCGGATGAGGCCGGGTCGCGGCTGGTCGCGCTCTATGCAGCGACGCATCCCGAATTCAGCGCATGTCCACTCGTTATTGGTTATTCTATTATACCATTAATATTGATATTCTGCATTTCATTCGAATAAGACGAATTGGGCAGCTATATTCGCGGTCATGGCTGCTGAGGACGGGAAATTCGTCAAATCCGGGCAACTGAACTTGTGGACCAAGCGGTTCGGCGATCCTGGGGATCCGGCGGTGCTGCTCGTCATGGGGACCTCCACCCCGGGCCTCGGGTGGCCCGATGAGCTGGTGCGGGTTCTGGTGGCCGGTGGACGGCAGGTGATCCGGTTCGATCATCGCGACACCGGGCGGTCCGACTGGGTCGATTTCTCCGTCCATCCGTACACCGCCACCGACCTGGCCGATGACGCCGTCGCCGTGCTCGACGCGTACGGGATCGCCACCGCCCATGTCGTCGGGGCCTCGCTCGGTGGGGTGGTGGCGCAAGTCCTGGGTGTGCACCGGCCTGAGCGGGTCGCGGCGCTCACCCTGGTCATGAGCGCGCCCATGGGGGCGGACCAGGGGCCGGTCTGGGCACGGGCGCTGGCCGGGCAGGAGCCTGATCCGGGTGCGCTGCCGCCGCCCCGTCCACGGCTGCTCGCCCACCTCATGTCGCCGGCCCCGCGTACCACCCGCGAGGAGATTCTGGCCGCCGCCGTCGAGACGTGGCGGGTGCTGAGCGGGGACGTGCTGCCGTTCGACGAGGACGCGGCGCGGCGGCCGGCCGAGTACGCCCACGACGCAGCCGGCGATCCGGCCACGGCCGGCAACCACGACCTGGCCGGGCGGACGTTGACCCCGGACCGGCTCGTCCCGCTCTCGACGATCAAGGCCCCCACGCTGGTCGTGCACGGCACCGAGGATCCGCTGCTCCCGCTCCCCCATGGCGAGGCGCTGGCCGCCCAGATCCCGGGGGCGCGCCTGGAGACGGTCGAGGGGATGGGACATTCCCTGCTGTCCGAGGGCGTCCCCGGTCGGGTCGCCGAGCTCGTCCTGAGCCACGGAGCCCGCTGACGACCGACGCGTACAGGGACCGGCGAAGGCTGACCGCGGGCTGCGTGGCGGCCGGGCCGCACGGCCCCTCGCGGTCGGGTCACCTTGGGTTTTTTGCGGCGGGATGATTGTCTAGCCGGAGGAACTATGAGGAGGGCAGCGGTGAGCCGTCAGATCGTTTCCATCGTGGGGGGCAAGGACGCGGAGGCCGTGTCCACGTACGACTCCGTCAACCCCGCCCGCACCGGCGAGGTCGTGGCGAAAGTCGGGCTGGCCGACGCCGACACGTTCGCCGCCGCCTGCCGTACGGCCAAGGAGGCCCAGCGCGAGTGGGCCAAGGTGCCGGCGCCGGTGCGCGGCCGGGTGATCGCCTCCATCGGCAGGCTGGTGGAGGCCAACGCCGAGCGTCTCGCGGCCCTGGTGACCGAGGAGATCGGCAAGCCGTACGGCGAGGCGCTGGGCGAGGTCAGGGAGATCGTCGACACCTGCGACTTCTTCCTGGGCGAGGGCCGCAGGCTGTACGGGCAGACGGTCCCGTCGGAGATGCCGGACAAGAATCTGTTCACCTTCCGCACCCCGGTCGGGGTCGCGGCGGTGATCACGGCGGGGAACTTCCCGGTGGCGGTCCCGTCGTGGTATCTCGTGCCGGCGCTGCTGTGCGGCAACGCGGTGGTGTGGAAGCCCGCCGAGTACGCCGCCGCGTCGGCGCACGCGATGTACCAGCTGTTCGTGGCGGCCGGCCTGCCCGACGGCGTGCTGAACATCGTCTTCGCCGACGGCGCCGAGACGTTCAGGGGCCTGGAGCTGGCGCTGGGCGCGGGCAGCGTGCAGAAGGTGGGCTTCACCGGCTCCAGTGAGGTGGGCAGGAAGGTCGGCGAGCTGGCCGGGCGGCACCTGCAGTCGGCCTGCCTGGAGCTGGGCGGCAAGAACCCGATGGTGATCATGCCGGACGCCGACCTCGACCTGGCCGTGGAGGGCGCGCTGTTCTCGGGGTTCGGCACGGCGGGTCAGCGCTGTACGAGCCTCGGCACGGTGATCGTGCACGAGAGCGTCCACGACGCGTTCGTGGAGCGGTTCGCGCGGGCGGTGGAGTCGGCCAGGATCGGCGACCCGCGCGCGGAGGTGCTGGCCGGGCCGCTGCTCGACCGCAAGTTCGCCGACCGCTACGAGGAGTACCTGACCTGGATCGAGCCGCACCACCGCGTGGTGACGGGCGCGACGGGCCGCATCACGAAGGACAGCCCGCGCGGCGGCTTCGACGGCGGCGAGGGGCTCTACTACCACCCGGTGGTGGTCGACGGGGTGCGTCCCGGTGACCGGCTGTTCATGGAGGAGACGTTCGGGCCGATCGTCGGGGTGGCCTCGTTCGCGACCATGGACGAGGCGATCGAGCTGGCCAACCTGCCCGGTTACGGCCTGTCCAGCTCGATCTACACGACCGACGCCAGGCACGCCTTCCGCTTCCGCGAGGGCGTCTCGGCGGGCATGGTCAGCGTCAACAACTCCACCTCGGGCGCCGAGGCGCACCTGCCGTTCGGCGGCAACGGCAAGTCGGGCAACGGCAGCCGCCAGTCGGGCATGTGGGTGCTCGACCAGTTCACCCGCTGGCAGGCGATGAACTGGGATCACTCGGGCCGGCTGCAGAAGGCGCAGATGGACGTCGCGGAGATCGTCCCCGACCTGGACTTCCGCCTGGCGTGAGACGCGAAAGAGCCCCTCGCTCATGCGAGGGGCTCTTACGCGTGAGAAGGATCAGACCTGGCCGGCCTTCTCCAGGGCGGCGCAGCAGGTGCTCACCAGCAGGCGGGTGACCACGTACGGGTCGACGTTGGCGTTGGGGCGGCGGTCCTCGATGTAGCCCTTCTTGTCCACCTCGACCTGCCACGGGATGCGCACGGACGCACCGCGGTTGGACACGCCGTAGGTGTACTTGTTCCACGGGGCGGTCTCGTGGTGTCCGGTCAGGCGCAGCTCGATGTCGGCGCCGTACTGGGAGACGTGCTCCATCGGCTTGTCGCCCTCACCGAGCGCCTCGCAGGCGGTGATGATGGCGTCGTAGCCCTCGCGCATGGCGCGGGTGGAGAAGTTGGTGTGGGCGCCGGCGCCGTTCCAGTCGCCGCGGGCGGGCTTGGGGTCGAGGGTGGCCTCGACGCCGAACTCCTCGGCCGTCCTGTAGAGCAGGTAGCGGGCGACCCACATGTGGTCGGCGGCCTCGACGGGACCGGCCGGGCCGATCTGGAACTCCCACTGGCCGGGCATGACCTCGGCGTTGATGCCGGAGAGCTTCAGGCCGGCGGCGAGGCAGCGGTCGAGGTGGAGCTCGACGATCTCGCGGCCGAACACGGCCTCGGCTCCGACACCGCAGTAGTAGTGGCCCTGCGGGGCGGGGAAGCCGCCCTCGGGGAAGCCGAGCGGGCGGCTGCCCTTGAAGAAGGTGTACTCCTGCTCGATGCCGAACCAGGACTCCTGGTCGGCGTACTGCTCGGCGACCGGGCGCAGCAGGGCGCGGGTGTTGCTGGAGTGCGGCGTGCCGTCGATCTCCTCGACCTCGCACAGCACGAGCTTGTTGTCGCCGCCGCGGATGGGGTCGGGGCAGACGAAGACGGGGCGCAGCACGCGGTCGGAGGAGTGGCCCTCGGCCTGGTTGGTGCTGGAGCCGTCGAAACCCCAGACCGGCGGCTCGGCTCCGTCGGTCAGGATCTTCGTCTTCGAGCGCATCATGGCGGTGGGCTCGGTGCCGTCGATCCAGATGTACTCAGCCTTGTAGCTCACGGCGGTCCTTTCGGGGTTCTTCTCAGCCACGCCGAGTCTTACGGACAGCCGTTTCCCGCTTTTTGCCCGAATGTGAACGCTGTGTTAATCAGGTTTCCGTCCGTACGCTCCCATCAGGCATGACCGTAACAGTGGTGTTGGGCCCGCCGGCACCGCACTGGGGCCCGTTGGGGAAGCGCTCCTTCGGGGTGGCCCGCACCGTGCGTTCGAGCAGCGGCTTCGCCTGCGCGTCCCGCAGCGTCAGCCTGACCTCCACCGGCCGCGCGGGCAGCCCGGCGACGCCGCCGAAGCCGTGCTTGTCGCCGGTCGGCACGGCCGTCACCGAGCAGGTGTCGCCGGAGCAGGTCTGCTCGCCCGCCCGCGTGGTGGGGAACAGCTCGGCGCGGGCCCGGCGGCAGGAGCCGTCCCAGCAGACCTCCAGGTCGGCCTCCTGGGCGCGGGCCCCGAGCGGCGCGCGTACGGCGACGCTCACGCCGACGGGGGTGCCGATCGCCGTGCACTCCACCGTGGTCGAGCAGGCGGCGCAGGCGAGGAGGAGGGCGGCCAGAGGCGCGCGGAGCCGGTGCACATCCGTAAGACGGAGGGCAGCGGGCGGCGGTTCACGGGGCCGTGCGAACATCGACTCGGGGGGATGGACATGCATGATCTGTGGTTCGGCGCGTTCCTGTCGCCGGAGGCCGAGGGGCGCGAGCGGCTGCTGCGCCACGTGACGCTGGCCGACCGGCTCGGCCTGGACCTGGTCGGGGTCCAGGACCATCCGTACCAGGCGGGATTCCTGGACACCTGGACGCTGCTGTCGGTGATCGCGGCCCGCACCGAGCGGATCCGGCTGGTCCCCGACGTGGTCAACCTGCCGCTGCGGCCGCCGGCCGTGCTGGCGCGCGCCGCAGCCTCGCTCGACCTGCTCAGCGGCGGCCGGGTGGAGCTGGGGCTGGGCGCGGGGGCGTTCTGGGACGCGATCGCCGCGATGGGCGGGCGCCGCCTGTCGCCTGGCGAGTCGATCGAGGCGCTGGCCGAGGCCATCACGGTGCTGCGGGCGCTCTGGACACCGGGCGAGCCCGTCGTGTTCGAGGGCGACCACCACCGGCTCGCCGGAGCAGCACCCGGGCCGTTCCCCGCCCATCCGATCGGCATCTGGATCGGCGCGATCAAGCGCAGGATGCTGGAGCTGACCGGGCGGATGGGCGACGGCTGGCTGCCCTCCTCCTTCTACAGCCCGCCCGACGCGGTGGCCCGCCAGGCGAAGGTGCTGAACGCCGCCGCCGAGGACGCGGGGCGCGACCCGGCCGGCATCCGCCGGATCTACAACGTGGGCGGGACGTTCTCGCCGCTGCCGGGGCGCGGGTTCCTCGACGGGCCCGCCGTACTGTGGGCCGAGCAGCTGACGGAGCTGGTGTTCGAGGTGGGGATGACCGGGTTCGTGCTGGCGCCAGGTGAGGACGCCGAGCGTGACCTGCGCACGTTCGCCGAAGAGGTGGCGCCTGCCGTACGCGAGGCCGTGGCCAAGGAACGCGGCGAACCCGAGCCCGTCACCGAGCGGCCCGTCACGCCGGCCCCGCTCGCCGACCTCGACGAGGCGGGCCGGCCGCACGCGCCCAAGCAGGACCCGGCGGCGCTGACGCCCGCGCAGCTCCGGCTCGGCCGTCACCTCGTGCAGGTGCACGACGGCTACCGGCAGGAGCTGCGGCAGGTCCAGGACGCGGTGGAGCAGGTGGCCGCGGGCCACGCCGGCACCGGCGCGCTGCGCTCGGCGATCAACCGGCTGAGCGTGCGGCAGAACCACTGGACGCTCGGCACGTTCTGCGCCACGTTCAACCGGCTGCTGACCGTGCACCACACGATCGAGGACGAGTCGATGTTCCCGGCCGTCTTGGAGCGCGACTCGACGCTGGCGCCGGTGGTCAAGAAGCTGGAACAGGAGCACGAGGTGATCGCCGAGTTGCTCGACCGGCTCGACGCCGCGTGCGTGGCGCTGCTGGCGGACCAGGCCGCGATCGAGCAGGTCAGGGCCGAGGTGGACCGGCTGGTGCGGGTGCTGTCGTCGCATTTCGCGTACGAGGAGGAGGAGCTGGTCGAGCCGATCGCCCGGCTCGGCATCCGCATCTGAGCGCCGCTCAGGCGCGGTCGTGCTCCGCGTGCGCACGGCGCAGCAGGGCGACCAGCCGCTCGTCCGCGGCGAGGTCGCAGTGCTTGGGCGGCAGGTCGGCCAGCCTGGCCTCCTCGGCGAGCAGCCGCCGGTAGATCTCCTCGCGCACCTCGGGGTCGTGCTCGACGTCCAGGTACTGCTGGGCGTGCCGGCGCACCACGGACACCACGTTGCGGGCCCGGCCCCTGGGGCTGGCCAGCGAGGCGACCACGGTGACCAGCAGCACGCCGATGATCACCGTCAGGGACAGCCCGGTGCTGATCTCGACCACCTTCACCGGCTGACCTTCGTTGATGAACGGCACGTTGTTCTCGTGCAGCGCGTGCAGGATCAGCTTGACGCCGATGAAGCCGAGGATGGCGGCCAGGCCGTAGCTGAGGTAGATGAGCCGGTCGAGCAGGCCGTCGATGAGGAAGTAGAGCTGGCGCAGGCCCAGCAGGGAGAACGCGGTCGCGGTGAAGACGATGTAGACGTTCTGGGTGAGGCCGAAGATGGCGGGGATCGAGTCGAGCGCGAACAGGATGTCGGTGCCGCCGATGGCGATCATGACGAGCAGCATCGGGGTCATCACCCGGCGCCCGTCCCGTACGGTGAACAACTTGTCGCCGTCGTACTCGTCGCTCGTCCGCAGCAGCCTGCGGGCCACCCGCACCATGAGGTTGTCGGGCGAGTGGCTCTCCTCCCCCTCCGGCCTGAGCAGGTTGCCCGCCGTGAGCAGCAGGATGAGGCCGAAGACGTAGAACACCCAGGCGAACAGGTTGATCAGCGCGGCCCCGACCAGGATGAACCCCGTCCGCGCGAGCAGCGAGAACACGATGCCGAACAGCAGCGCCTTCTGCTGGTCGGCGCGCGGCACCTTGAAGCTGCCCATGATGACGAGGAAGACGAACAGGTTGTCCACCGAGAGCGCCTTCTCGGTGACGTAACCGGCGAAATACTCGGCGCCCGCGTCGGAGCCGCCGAACCACCACACGCCGACGCCGAACAGCAGCGCGACGCCGACGTACAGGGCGGACCAGACGGCCGCCTCGCGCAGGGTGGGCACGTGCGCGTGGCGGACGTGGAAGAAGAAGTCGAACGCCAGCAGCGCGACGATGCCCAGGATCGTCAGCCACCACACCGCTGCGGATACGTCCATCGGGCTCCCCTACGGGTGCCGGGCGTCGCGGGGGCTTGCGCCGGCCTTGCGCGTACTCGTCGTCGCAGGTGGTACCCGGTACGGCGGGCTCCGAACTCGATAGTCTCGCGGGAAAGGGCGCACAGAGAGGACGGCCGGCGCCGCCTGCTCCCCGGAACTCATCGAGCTGCCGGCGGAGGCGGAGGTGCGGCGGACCGACGTGGTCGAGCGGACGATCGTCCGCCGGGTCGGGTGGCCTGGGCGCGTCAGGCGTCAGGTACGGCGGCCGGGGTCGGTGCCGTCGTAGCCGAGCAGGCGCATGGCGGTGTCCGGGTCCATCGCGGCGGCCAGGAACTGGGCGCGGGCGTGCGCCTGGTCGCGTTCCCGTTCCGCCTTGGCCTGGGCCGTACGGATGCCCTTGACCGCCACGTACGCCAGCCCGGCGCCGACGATCACCGCCACGATCACCACGAACAGCAGGAGCAGCAGGCCCGGTGAGGCGATGCCAGGCGCGGTCACCGCGCCGCCCCCGCCGCCGGCCGTGGTGGTGCCCGCGCGGCCCGCCACGGCGCCGGTGCTGCCGGTGGCGCCCGACAGCACGCCCGTTACGGCCAGCGCGGTGAGCAGGGACAGCGCCACGAGCACCAGCAGGCTCCCGACGACCAGCCACACCCTCCGCCCACGTCCCGGCCCCGCGCTCACCGCGACGGGCGGCTGAGCGACGGGCTGGGCGAGCGGCGGTCCCGCGGCGGCCCACGGCACGAATTCGGGCCGCTCCGACGGCTCCCCACCGGACCCGGCAGGCGGTGCGACGGCAGGGCCGCGAGCGGTGGGCGGGGTGGTGGGGGTCGGTGGGGCCGCGTCCAGGGCGCCCACCGGGGTGGGGAGGGTGCGGGCGATCGGGCTGTGGTCCTTGTGGGCCCGGGCGGCGTCCCTGTGGTACTCCTCCAGCTCCTCGTAGAACGCGTCCGAGGCGTACACCGTGCCGTCGATCAGCGGGCCGCGCTCGCCGCGGACGACCGCCACGACGTCGTCACCGTTGAGCGTCTTGTGCGTCTCCAGCGCGTGCGCCAGGCACAGCACCTCGCGCCGGTGCCGCCGCAGCAGTTCCTCGGCCTGATCGAGCAGCCGCACGAGGTTGAACTCGATGCGCTCCCCGAGCACGTCGGGCGTCAGGTCGGGCGGGCGCCCGACGGGCTCGCGGTCGGTGATGCCGATGGAGCCGCCGCCGCCCGGCTTGCGCACGGCCTTGCCGCCCATGATCTCCAGCTCCTGGAGCGCGGGCAGGGAGGCGACGCCGGAGCCCATCCCCCAGTACGACTCCATCATGGCCGTCAGGTACGTGGCGGAGTAGAGGTCGCCGGAGACCCCGGAGGAGTTGTCCTCGCCGAAGAACATCCGCTCGCCGGCCAGCGAGGCCAGGGAGACCATGATGTCGGCCTCATGCTCGGACTTCCACCGGGTGAACTGGTCCTCGGGCTTGATCGAGCCGACCATCCCGAGACGGTCGGCGCCCTTCTCGATGGTGGCGACGTCGATCTCGAGGTGGAGGCGGGTCACGTACGCGACGACGGCGTGGCACGCCTCGTGCACGGCCACGGCGTGCCGCTCGCGCTCGATGTACTCGACGTCCTCGGGCGGCCCGAGCTGCTTGAGCCGCTTGGCGCGCAGCACGTCGGACCAGGTGATGATCTCCCTGCCGTCCCTGACGGCGGTGATGAGCGACTCGTTGACCAGGTCCTTGATGGTGGCGCCGGTGGCGTACGGGGTGATGGTGGCGAGCTTGTCGATCTGCTCGGCGGTCAGCTCGTGCGACACCTTGTCGAAGTAGCCCTGGTAGGTGCGCACCCGCCCGGCTTTGGACGGGTAGCCGACCTTGTAGATGCGGTCGATGCGGCCGGGCCGCCGCAGCGCCTCGTCGAGCGCGTCGGGCCGGTTCGTGGCCATCATGACGAGGATGCGGTATTCGGGCGGCGGCTTGGGGCGCATGCCGAGCAGCCGGCGTACCAGGCGGTTGAGGAAGCCGCGCGGTTTCTTCAACCCGGACAGCTCGGTGAGCAGCGCCTGCAGGGTGCCGGGGTCGCCGCTGTTCATCATGCCGCCGCCCATGAAGAACCGGCTGCGCCGCCCGGCCTCCTCTTCACCACGCTCTTCACCACGGCGGCCAGGGCGGAAGGCGAGCAGCTGCCGGGTGGGCTCCGACAAGTAGGTCATGCCGTGACAGCCGGAGAAGCCGCCGCCCTGCCCGGGCGGCCCCTGCTGGGCGAGGCGGCCGCGCCTGCCGAGCGAGTCGGCCTCGTCGAAGAAGACGACGACGCCGCCGTAGCGCAGCGCGAGCTTGCGCAGCTTCCTGAACAGGCCCTTGACCTTGAGGATGCCGATGCCCATGAACATGTTCGTGAACGCGCCCGGGTCCACGAACACGTACGGCTTGCCGGTCTCCCCGGCCACGGCCTCGGCCATGAGGGTCTTGCCGGTGCCGGGCGGCCCCCACAGCAGCAGGCCGCTCGGCACGTACCCGCCGCGCCGTTCGATCTCGTCGGGCCGTTCGAGGAAGACGATGCTCTCGCGGACCCGCTCGACGACGTGGTCCTGCCCCCACACGTCGTGGAAGCGGGTCTTGATGTCGTCGGGGAAGTACGTCTCGACGCCGCCCCTGGACAGGAACCAGAACAGCCCGACGAGATGGATGACGATGAAGAAGGACAGGAAGAGGAACGGGAAGAGGAACGGCAGGGCCTGCCACACCAGCGCCGGCGCCTGCAGCAGCGCGGCGAACGGGCTGACGTCGAGCACCGCGCCGAGCACGAGCGCGACCAGCGTGACGAAGAACGCGATCTTCAGCGCCCTGGCGAGCCGGAAGCGCGTCCAGTCGTCGAAGCGGCGGTGCGTCCAGCGTTCGAACCCGCCGAAGACCGTCCTGCTCCAGAAGCGGTGGTAGCCGGGCGAGCGCTCGCTGATGAGGAGGTGGGCCTGCCTGACGATCTCCACGCCGAGCAGCCAGAAGATCCACCGGTACGACCGCGCGATGCTCCGCGCCGCCTCGGGGAAGGCGATGATGCCCTCGAAGTCCGCCATCACCTTCCAGGTGAGGATGAGGTAGGCCAGCACGAGGACGATGAGGAACGTGCTCCGGTCCCAGAACTGCATCTTCTTCCTGGTCACGGAGTCCGGGTCGGTCGGGCCGCTGCCGGGCGCGCGCAGCCCTTCGTGGTGGGTGGTCGTCATGGACGGGCTCCCTCATCCAGGCAGCCGGAGCAGCTTGAAAGAACTCGCGATCGTGTCGAACTCGGCGGCGCGCTCGCGGTAGCAGGTCGAGCGGCAGCCGATCAGCATGACGGAGACCGTGGCACCCTTCTCATCGAGGATGGCGGTGTGGTCGAACGTCTGGACGTACGCGCCGATCTGGTAGTTGAAGCGGACGTGCACGCCTCTGGCGCCGCCGTCCAGGCTGAGGACGTCGTCGCTGATGGGCTCGAAGCGGTTGAACAGGGGCGCCTGGCCGGTCAGCATGGCCTGCTGCGCGTAGAGCGCGCGCGTCTGCTCGGTCACCGGCAGGATGAAGTCCCGCAGCCGGTTGAGGGAGATCGCGTCGCGCTGCTCGGCGGTGAGCCGGTGCACGGTGGCGTAGACGAACGCGTCGGCCGAGCCGAGCAGGTGGGCGACCGAGGGTTGCGCCGACTGGTCGAAGGCCGTCGACCAGACCCGCTGGGCCCGCAGCAGCGCCGCCTGCGAGTGGGGGTGGTCCCCCGACAGGTACAGCTCGATGGGGTACGCGTCGAGCTGCTTGAAGGAGGCCGGCACCTTGAAGTAGGTGGTGCCGCTCTTGTCCCTTACGTAGGTGAACTCCGGCTGCCCGCACGCGGACAGCGTCAGGGTCGCGGCCAACAGCGCGATCAACCCCCGTGTCTTTTTCACCAGGGCTTACCTCCGCTTAGCGGACCAACGGAGTGGTTGTGCCCGCTTTCTGGTGAAATGAGGCCCGATGCACGGGAGTAAATCTTGACCAAATCTTGGCCGCAGATTGGCTTCACTTGTTACAGATCGGCAGGGACCTCCCTCGAAACCGGTCCTCGGGGCTCCAACGTTCATGCAACCTCCCATTGGTTCATCTCGGGAAGTAGCGAAAGATATGAGGATCCCTTCCGACACCCGCGGAGCGAACAATGACAGAACCCGCCATGGAGACCGTCGACTCCTTCGGCATGACGGCCGAGCGGCTGTTCGCCGAGGTCTGGTCACGCCCGGTGCTGTCGGTCAGGGAGCGCCGGTTGCTCCTGCTCGGCCTGCTGGTCGGTCAGGGCCTGCACGAGGCGACCGAGATCCAGCTCGACGTGGCCCTGCGCGCCGGCGAGCTGAACGAGCCGGAGCTGCGCGAGGTGGTCGTCTTCCTCACCCACTACGCCGGATGGGCCCGTGGCGCGAAGCTGAACGACCAGGTGGAGTCGTTGATCGAGCGGGTCAGGCAGGATCGACGCGATAGAGCGGACCCCCCAGGCTGAGCGCGTAGAGCTCGCCGTCGGGGCCCTCGCCGAACGACGACAGCTGCTCAACCTCGCCCACGCCGGCCGCGGCGTCGAGATCGTCGACGGGCGCGGCCTTCACCCATCCGGCGCAGAAGTCGCCGTACAGGAAGTGGCCGCGCAGCCACGGGATCTTCGTGCCGCGGTAGACGTGGCCGGCGATGACCGAGCAGTTACCGCCTTCCTGCAGCGGATAGACGATCACCGGCTCGACCAGGTCGGCGGCCTCGCCGTCGCGGAACGGGCGCCTGCCCTCGCGCAGGTTCCAGCCGTAGTTGGCGCCGCCCTTCGAGCCGGCCGGCTCGCGGTCGACCTCCTCCCAGGCGTTCTGGCCGACGTCGCCGATCCACAGGTCGCCGCTCTCGCGGTCGAAGGTGAAGCGCCAGGGGTTGCGCAGCCCGTACGCCCAGATCTCCGGCCGCGCGCCGGACTTGCCGACGAACGGGTTGTCGCGCGGCACCGCGTACGGCTCGTCGCCGCGCGGGTCGATGCGCAGGATCTTGCCCAGCAGCGTGCCCAGGTCCTGGCCGTTGCCCTCAGGGTCGCCGCCGCTGCCGCCGTCGCCGAGCGCGATGTAGAGGTGGCCGTCGGGGCCGAAGGCGAGCTGGCCGCCGTTGTGGTTGGCGTAGGGCTGGTCGACTTTGAGCACGTCGCGCCTGGCGGTGGCCTTGGAGCCGTCGTAGGCCCACTCGGTGACGTGGGTGTCGCCCCGGGCGTCGGTCCAGTCGAGGTAGAGCCAGCGGCCCGAGGGGTGGAAGGCGACGCCGAGCAGGCCCTGCTCGTTGCCGGTGCTGACCTCGCGGGACAGGTCGATGACCGTCGCGCCGTCGGAGGTGCGCAGCCGGCCGGTCTGCTCGGCGACGTAGAGGCGGTCGTCGTCCTTGCGCACGGCCATCGCCACCGGCTGTTCCAGCGTGGCGATCTCGGTGAACCGCAGCTTGCCGCTGGACGACGGCGAGGGGGTGGCGGCCTCGGAGCTCGCGGAGCTCTGAGCGGCCGACGGCGTCACAGGGGCCGGGGCGGCCGGCGTGCAGGCCAGCAGGGCACCGGGCAGGAGCGCGAACGAGAACACGGCCACGACGAGGCGCACGGCCCTCATCCTGCCACGAACGTTAGGGTTCAGACATGCCTACCGCACTGATCACCGGCGCCACCTCAGGAATCGGCGCCGCTTTCGCCCGGCGCCTGGCCGCCGACGCGTATTCGCTCGTCCTCGTGGCCCGCGACGAGCTCCGCCTGATCCGCACCGCCGACCAGCTCAAGCTGAGGTACGGCGTGCCGGTCGAGGTGCTGCCCGCCGACCTGGCGACGGACGAGGGCCTGGCCAAGGTCGAGTCGCGGCTGCGCGACGGCGTCGATCTGCTGATCAACAACGCCGGGTTCGGCAACCCCGGCAATTTCCCCGACGTGCCGGTCGAGCGCGAGACGCGCATGCTCAAGGTGCACTGCGAGGCGGTGCTGCGGCTGACGCTGGCGGCGCTGCCCGGCATGCGTGAGCGCGAGCGCGGCGCGATCGTGAACGTGGCGTCGGTGGCGGCGTTCTTCACGCGGGGCACCTACAGCGCCTCGAAGGCGTGGGTGGTGAACTTCAGCGAGTCGGCCGCCGCCGAGCTGCGCGACCCGCGCATCAAGATCATGGCGTTGTGCCCGGGGTTCGTCAGGACGGAGTTCCACCAGCGGGCCTCGATGGACTCCTCGACCATCCCCGGCTTCATGTGGCTCAAGGCCGACGACGTGGTGCGCGACGCGATGCGCGACCTCGCGCTCGGCAAGCGGGTGTCGATCCCCGACCTGCGCTACAAGGCCGTCGTGGCGATCGGGCGGCTCATCCCGCGCAGCGTGCAGGCGATGGTGTCGCAGCGGATCGGCCGCTGACGATAGACGCCGACGATCGGACGCCGACGATCGGACGCCGGCAAAAAGGCGGGCCCCCGCCGCGGGAGGGGGTCGCGGTGGGGGCCCGGACGGTCGCGGGCGTCGCCCGCGGCCGGGAATGGGAGGTCAGCGCCTCAGCGGTTGGCCTCGTGGCCGATGGCCAGACCCGAGGACGAGTCGAAGAAGTGCAGGTTGTGCGTGTCGACGACCAGGTCGATCTGCTGGCCGGGGCGCACGTGGCTGCGGGCGTTGACGCGGGCGGTCCACAGGGACTTGTCGCCCGCCAGCGGCAGCGTGCTGTCCTCGTCGTCACCGGCGTCGGCGGCGGCCACGGTGTCCTTGTGCTCGACCGGCGGGGCGTCGATCAGGAACAGGACGTTGATCTCGGAGCCCAGCTCCTCGGTGACCTCCGCCTTGACGGGCAGCGTGGCCCAGCCGTTGGCGTGGTTGCCGGCGGAGGCGGCGTCCTCGAAGTCGGAGGGGCGGATGCCGAGGATGATCTTCTTGCCGACGTACTGGTCGAGGCCCGGCTTCTCGGAGAAGGTCGACTCGGGGATCGACAGCTTGATGTCGGCGAAGGTCACCGCGGGGCCGCCGTCGCCGCGCACCAGCTCGGCGGTGACGAAGTTCATCGCGGGCGAGCCCATGAAGCCGGCCACGAACAGGTTGACGGGCTTGTCGAACAGGTTCTGCGGGGTGTCGACCTGCTGCAGGATGCCGTCGCGCAGCACGCAGACGCGGTCGCCGAGGGTCATGGCCTCGACCTGGTCGTGCGTGACGTAGACGGTGGTGACGCCGAGGCGCTCGTGCATCTGGTTGAGCGAGGCGCGCATGGAGACACGGAGCTTGGCGTCCAGGTTGGACAGCGGCTCGTCCATGAGGAACGCCTGCGGCTCACGCACGATGGCGCGGCCCATGGCGACACGCTGACGCTGACCACCGGAGAGAGCGGCCGGCTTGCGCTTGAGGTAGGTCTCGAGGCCGAGCATCTTGGCGGCCTCGTTGACCCGCTTCTGGATCTCCGGCTTCGGCATCTTGCGAAGCTTGAGGCCGAAGGCGAGGTTCTCCTCGACCGTCATGTGCGGGTAGAGCGCGTAGTTCTGGAAGACCATCGCGATGTCGCGGTCCTTCGGCGGGAGGTGGTTGACCACCTTGTCGCCGATGGCGATCTCGCCGCCGCTGATGTCCTCCAGGCCCGCGATCATCCGGAGCGCGGTCGACTTACCGCAGCCGGACGGGCCGACGAGCACCATGAACTCGCCGTCCTTGATTTCAAGGTTGAGTCCGTTCACGGCCTTGACGCCACCGGCGTAGACCTTGTCGACGTTCGTCAGAACGATGGATGCCATGACATTCCTTCGCGCTCCAGGGCTGTGGCCCGGATGTTGGTCCCGTTTCCCACTCACGTGGATACGTTTTCAAGCATCTCACCCGAAACGGACATGAGTGTCAAGGGTTACGGCGTGACCAGCCCTTGTTCTTCGCCCATCTTCCTCTTTACCGGAAACCATGATGGAATCGTTTCCATGGAAAAGCGGGCGACCATCAAGGATGTGGCCGAGGCGGCCGGCGTGGGCGTCGCCACCGTCTCCCGGGTGCTGTCCGGCGGCTCGGCCAGCCCGCAGACCCGCGAGCGCGTCCTGGCCGTCGCGGCGCAGCTCGACTACCGTCCCAGCGCGCTCGGCCGCAACCTGCGCCAGCGCCGCACCGGCGGCATGGGCCTGCTCGTGCCCGACCTGACCGACACCTTCCACGCCCAGCTCGCCGAGGGTGTGCTCGCCTGCGCCCGCTCGGCCGGCGAGCCGGTCGTGCTCGGCTCCACGGCGGGCGACCCCGAGCAGGAGTCCGAGCTGATCGGCATGCTGCTGGAGCAGAGCGTCGACCGGCTCATCGCGGTCCCGTCGGGCGACGAGGAGAGCTGGGCGCCGGCGCTCCGCGCGGGCATGACGGTGGTCTTCGCCGACCGGCTGCCCGCCGTGCCGTCCGCCGATGACGACGACCCGGCGGTGCGGGCGGTCAACGACCTCATGCTGCTCGACGGAGCCGCCCCCGCTCCCGTGCGTCCCCGGTCGCTGGACGTGCCGTCCGTGACGGCCGACGACCGGTCAGGCATCCGTACGGCGGTGCGCTACCTGCGCGGCCTCGGCCACCGGCGCATCGCGTTCATCGGCGGCCCCGGCCATGACCGGCGGGCCGCGGCGTTCAGGGAGGCGGTGGGCGAGCCGGTGGACGAGGAGCTGATCGTGTTCGGCACCGGCAGCCGCGACTCCGCCTACGCCGCCGCGTCCGGCCTGTTCCAGAGCCGTCCCGACCTGTCGGCCGTGGTCGCGGGCGGCAACGTGCTCGGCGAGGCGGCCGTGCTCGCGGCCAGGGAGCTCGACCTGCGGGTGCCGCGAGACGTCTCGCTCGTCATGTACGACGACGTGCCCTGGGCCGAGCTGTGCTCACCGCCGCTGACCGTCGTCGCCCAGCCGGGGCGCGACATGGGCTATCGGGCGGCCGAGCTGGTGCTGCGGTCGGGCGGCCGGCGTCCGCGCTCGGTGGTGCTGCCCACGCAGCTGATCGTGCGCGGCAGCTGCGGCCCCCGCCACTGAGCACCTTTCAGCTCGCGGCGCGCCGTGGCCTCCCTACCCGGCGCCGCCCGTGTAGCGGCGGGGCAGGACCAGCACCGGGTTGTCGTCCAGGATCACCTCGGGCGGGCCGAACCTGGCCGCCGCCCGCCTGATCTCCGGCTCGTCGAGCAGCAGCAGCCGCCCGTGCTCGACGAACAGCTCGCCGTCCACCACCACGGTCGGCCGGTCCACCTGGCAGTCGCAGTGCGCGAAGCCGGGCCCGCTGGTCACCGGCAGGCCGCCGGTCAGCCCGTCGAGCCCGCAGTAGAAGGCGCCCGCGTGCTTCTCCCGCTCGAACTGGGTGCCGCCGGCCAGCCGCACCTTCGGGTTGAGCCCGAACAGCGCGTGCCGCATGTAGAAGCCCTCGGGCGCGTACCTGCGCAGCTGGGCGGCGGCGGCGCCGCCCTCGATCTTGCGGACCAGGTTGCCTTCGAGCGTGATGCGCAGCGGCTCCTCGGGGACGCCGGTGACGGTGGAGTCCTCGACAACGAGCATGCCCTCGGTCTCGGTGGGCCAGAAGTTGACGCCCCCGTACGGGAACGGCCGCCAGTCGCCCGGCCGCAGCCCGCCGGGCCCCGGGTCCTCGAAGGTGAACCCGGCGAACGTCAGGTCGGTGCCCCGCGCGGAGGTCACCCTGATCGAGGAGGCCGTGGCGAGCTGCCGCAGCGCCCTGGCCACCAGCGCGTAGAAGACCTCGGCCGGCAGCCTGGCCCCGGTCAGCAGCGCGCCGGCCGTGGCGGTCATGTGCAGCGACACGAACCGGGCGGAGCGCGCCCTGATCTGGTCGAAGAACAGCGGCTCGCTGTGCACCTCGCCCCACCACGTGCCGCCGATCACCACGTCGGCCTCGTGGAAGGCGGCCGTCTCGATCTGCAGCGGCGCCTCGCGGTCCCACCCGCCCGCGCTGAACGGCGGCACCGACAGGATGCGCACGTCCGCGTCGCGCAGCGCCGCGGCGGCGGCGATGGCCTGCACGACCACCGGGTCCACCGTGTGCTCCATCATCAGCAGCACCCGGTCGCCCGGAGCGACCCGGGCGTATTCGCACAGGTTGCGCGCGCCGGGCATCAGCTCGACGATCGCGTACGGCGACACGGAGGGCTCGGCGGCGTAGGTGAAGGGCGATCCCGCGTACGGGTTGCCGGCGTACGGATTGATCGTCATCACGCTCCCCTGCGGGCCGGACCAGCGACAATGGGGATGACTACCCACCGGCCCGCGCGCGTAGCGTCATGACTTCGTAACGCTTGGCGACCGCCGCGTCAGAGCAGCTTCTCGATCGCCGCCACGACCGCCGGGTCGTCGGGTGTGGTGCGGGGGCGGAAGCGGGCCACGACCCGGCCCTCACCGTCCACGAGGAACTTCTCGAAGTTCCACTGCACGTCGCCGGCCTCGCCCTGCTCGTCGGCGGCCTGGGTCAGCTCGGCGTAGAGCGGGTGCCGTCCTGGGCCGTTGACGTCGGCCTTCTCCAGGAGCGGGAAGTCCACGCCGTACGTGGCGGCGCAGAACTGCTGGATCTCCTCGGCGGTGCCGGGCTCCTGGCCGGCGAACTGGTTGCAGGGCATGCCGACGACGGTGAAGCCGCGGGGGCCGTACTGGCGCTGGAGCTCGACGAGGGCGGCGTACTGAGGGGTCAGGCCGCAACGGGAGGCCACGTTCACGATCAGGGCGGGGCCGCCGGAGGCGAGGGCGCCGAGCGTGGTGGTGGCGTCGTCGAGGGTGCGGAGCGGGATGTCACTGAGGCTCATGATCCGACCCTACAGAACGAGTCAGGACCAGATTTGTGACACAGTCCTCATTTTTCGGACAAACCCCCTGAAGAAGGTATATATCGTGATTTTTACTGACGATCTTCATTTTCTTGGTCAATTCGCTGTCAAGAGAATCGCTCGGGCACTGTGGCGCGGTCCATGAACCCCCTCGAAAGGGAACCCGCATGCCCATGCTCCGCCGTACCGGCGTCCTGGTGCTGACCGCCACGCTCGTGGCGGCCGGCGGCGCCTCGGCCGCACAGGCGCAGAGCTCCCAGACCAGCGGCAGGAACAAGTCCATCGCTCGGACCATGGTGGCCAAGCGAGGCTGGGACATCGGCCAGTACAGGTGCCTGGTGAAGCTCTGGACCCGCGAGAGCGGCTGGAACCACCGCGCGGGCAACCGCAGCTCAGGCGCCTACGGCATCCCGCAGGCGCTGCCCGGCCACAAGATGGCCGCCTCGGGGCGCGACTGGCGCACCAACCCGCGCACGCAGATCCACTGGGGGCTCGGCTACATCAAGCAGCGCTACAAGTCGCCGTGCCGGGCCTGGGGCCACTTCCAGTCCCACCATTGGTACTGAGCCAAACCCCAGGTTCGCGCGCTTTTTACGGCAAGCCCCGCCCAGCCGGGAGGCGGGCCGGGCAATCCCGCTCCAGCGAGCGGGCCTTTTATCCGCAACGAACACACAAACACCCGTCCTTCGCGTGTCACTGTAAGTGACCGATGGTGACTGTGCGTAATAGGAATCGTGCTAAAGGACACGTCGCGGTGCCCTCCGGGCCGCCCAGCACGATCGGGCGGCAACAGGATCCCGGAGGGCCACGCGGACCCTCCGCGCCCGAGCCACGGGCGCGGGCAGGCAGGGCGCGCGCCGAGCGCGCCCGTCCGCACGCGGCCCGATGGCAAGGATCGATTTGGACAGCAAACGCGTGCTCACGGGCACACTCATCACCGTCAGCGCATTCACCGTCATCGGCGGCACTCCGGCCAAGGCCGAGACGATGCCGATCAAGACCAGGACCTGGACCACGTCGGCCCAGCCGAAGATCACGGCCGTCAGGCCGGAGAACAGGAACAAGAAGATCGCCCTGGGGCACGTCGTCCAGCGCTCGTGGAACCTGCGCGAGTTCCGCTGCCTCGACAACCTGTGGACCAGGGAGAGCGGCTGGAACCACCGGGCACGTAACAGCTCATCCGGCGCGTACGGCATCCCGCAGGCCCTCCCGGCCGGCAAGATGCGCGGCGCGGGCCGCGACTGGAAGCACAACCCGGAGACACAGATCCGGTGGGGCCTGGCCTACATCAAGGGGAGGTACGGCAGGCCTTGCGGCGCCTGGGGACACTTCAGATCGCACAACTGGTACTAGGAGGCTCAGGAGGGCATCCGGTGCCGTACCACTACCGGGTGCCCTCCCTACGCCCAGCCCGCTCCTCGACGGCCCTGATCAACATGTCCAGGCCGAACTCGAACTCCGCCTCGTGATCGCACTCCCCCAGCAGCTCCGCCAGTGACGTCACCTCGGGGAACAGCGCGGGATCGACTCCGTCCGCGCTGATCGTCCTGGTCTGCGCCGGCGCGAACGTCGGCGTCACCCCCACCTCCCGCAGCAGCGAGCCCACGATGTAGGCGATGAACATGCGCAGCACCCGCACCGCGCCGGCCCCGTCGAACCCCGCGTCACGCAGCGTCGCCAGCGCCCGCTCGACCGGCAGCAGCCCCGCCGTGGAGTGCAGTTGCCTGCTGACCACCAGCATCGTGCAGCGCGGGTAGTGGCGGGCGATCTGCCGGAACGCCCGCGCCTGCCCGCGTACGCGCTCGCTCCACGGCGCCTCGGGGTCGTCGGTGAACTCGATCTCGCTCAGCACCGCCTCGGCGACCCCGTCGAGCACGGCGTCCTTGTTGGGCACGTGGTTGTAGAGCGACATCACGCCGACCCCCAGCCCGGCCGCCACGCGCCGCATGGAGATCGCATCGGCGCCCTCCCGCTCGATCAGCTCGACGGCGGCGGCGACGATACGCGCTCGGGAAAGAGGCTCAGTGGGCATGGCTCATTCTAGGAACGCGATCACCCCCGGCTCCGGCAGACTGGGCAGGTGCGGCAATTCCTGACCTACCGTGACGCCGTGGCGTGGCTGGGTGGCCCGACGATGGCCACGGGCCTGCTCGACAAGGCTTCGTCCCTGGCATTGTTCGGGCTGGGCGAGATCGACTTGTTCGACGCCCGCGGCGAGGCGGTCCGGCTGGGTGACGCCTTCCTCCGCCGGCTGCGCGACAAGGTCAAGGGCCTGAGCAGGTATCACGCCACGGAGCGGCTGGCGGCGGCACACACGATCATCGTGACGGTCGCCTTTCTGGAAGCGCTCGCCGAGGTGGAAGTACTGCGCGAACTCACCCTCGACGACCAGCGCCTCATGCTCGGCGACAACGATGAGCGACGCTCACTGTCCAGTGACCCCATGAGGATCCCCGGCCCCGACCTCTCCTATGAGCACATGCTGGCGATCTTCGTGGACCACTATCGCCATCTCACGGACATAGTGCTCGACGTTCTGTCCGGCCTCGCCTGCTGGGACCGCTGGGACGAGACCACACGCTATCGGCTGGGTGACGAGATACCGGTCCGGGCGCTGCGCCGCTACGAGGAGCTGTTCCGCCGCATGGCCGCCGAGTTCCCCGAGGTGGCGTGCTGGATCGACCGCGCCGATCACCAGGCCACCAGGGCCGAGGTAAGGCAGCTGGCGCACGGCCTGGCCGGGATCGAGCAGCGGCTGGCCGCGCTCCCGCAGGTTCGCGGCTTGCCCGACCGCCTCACCGCGCTCATCACATCGAACCGGGCCGCCCTACGCCACCCGATGATGTCCTCCACGCGCACACCCCCGGGAATGACCCTTCCTTCGCTCGAACAGGGCTACATCGACCCGAGATACCGTCTGATTCCGCACTCGGCGTTCGTGTCCTTCGAGGAGATGTGGGCGCAGGCCGACCACCGTGACGACCTCACTGCCTTCCTGGCCGCCTACCTGACGACACCTCTCGCCGCCGAGGCCCCGCTGCTGGTGCTCGGCCAGCCGGGAGCGGGCAAGTCCGTGCTGACCAGGGTGCTCGCCGCCCGCCTCCCGGCGAGCGAGTTCCTCCCGCTCAGGGTCGAGCTGCGCGGCGTGCCGGCGGACGCCGACGTTCTCACGCAGATCGAATATGGCATCAGGGCCGCGCTGGACGAGGACATGTCCTGGCCGGACTTCGTGCACGCGGGCGGCGGCGCGCTCCCGGTGGTCATGCTGGACGGGTTCGACGAGCTGCTCCAGGCGACCGGCGTCAACCAGAGCGACTACCTGGAACGGGTCGCCGAGTTCCAGCGCGCCCAGGCCGAGAAGGGGCGGGCGCTGGCGGTCATCGTCACCTCAAGGACAGCGGTCGCAGATCGCGCCCGTGTGCCGGAGGGTTCCTACGTCATCCGTCTGGAGCCCTTCGACGACGACCAGATCGAACAGTGGGTCACCGTCTGGAACAACGCCAACCAGACATACTTCCGCGACCGCGACCTGCGATCCCTGCCCCTCGAAAGAGTGCTCGCCGTACCGAAGCTGGCCGGTCAGCCGCTCCTGCTGTCCCTTCTAGCCCTCTACGACGCCGACGCCAACGCGCTGCGCCTCATGCGCGACGACCTCCCCGAGGCCGAGCTCTACGAGCGCCTCCTGCACGGCTTCGCGGCCCGGGAGGTCGCCAAGACGCGCCCGGGGCTGCCGGACGACGACCTCGAACGGACCGTGGAGGACGAGCTGCTGCGGCTGTCGGTGACGGCGTTCGCGATGTTCAACCGCGGCCGTCAGTGGATCGCGGACGCCGACCTGGACGCGGACCTGCATGTGCTGCTGCCGGACGCGAAGGACAGGACCGAGGGGACGGGTTTCCGCCGCCGGCTGACGCAGGCGGAAGGCGTGATCGGCGGGTTCTTCTTCATTCACACCACCCAGGCGCTGCGCGACCACGAACGCCTCAGGACGTACGAGTTCCTGCACGCCACCTTCGGCGAATACCTGGTCGCCCGCCTGGTGGCCAGGGAGCTGGCGGACATGGCGGAGCAGCTGGCCTTCGCCGAGTCGCGCCGCCGCCCGGCCACCCCCGACGACGGCTTCCCGCACGCCCTGCTGTCGTTCGCCGCGCTTGTGGGCCGCGCCCCCACGGTGGACTTCCTGGCCCACCGCCTGACGACCGACCTCACGGAGGATCGCCGCGAGATCCTCAAGCGGCACCTGTGCGAGCTGTTCTCGCGGGCACTGCAGGCCAGGCCGGGCTCTGCGTACGACGCCTACCAGCCCACCCGAGCGGACGTGACCGCCCGCTGCGCCGCCTACGCCGCGAACCTGATGCTGCTCGCGGTCCTTGCGGCCGGCGGCCCGGTGACGGGGGCCGAGCTGTTCGGAAGCGCCCAGCCGGAGCAGGCGAACGAGCTGTGGCGCAGGATGACCCGCCTGTGGCACTCCCAGCTCACCAGGGCCGAGTGGGACGCGCTGATCCGCACGGTCAAGGTCCGCCACGAGCTGCGCGACGGGGTCAGGACGCTGGAGGTGACCTTCGAGCGGGACGCCGAGATCGACGTGGCGGACCTGGTCTTCTTCACCTGGCCGGGCGAGAGGCCGCAGCCGGCCCGCAGGATGCGGTCGAGCGGCTCGATCCACATGCGCGAGATCGCCTTCCGCGACGACACGCTGCTCGGCCACCTGTACGCCGCCCTCCTCCCCTACGCGGCGGACGTCGATCCGACGCTGGAGGCGTACCCGCGCTCTCCTGTGGCGCTGCTGCTCGACCTCCTGCTGAGCGAGACTCCGGACAGCGGCAGGTACGCGGTCGCGCTGGCGGAGGGCCCGACCTGGCAGTACGTGGACCAGGTGCTGCGCAGGCTGGCGGAGGACGCCCGCGTGCTGCCCGGCCGCGAGGTGCTCAGCCTCATGCGGACGGCCGCCCGCCGCTGGTCGGGGCCGACCCGGCTGCAGCGGATCCACGAGGTGCTGAGCGCGCGCCCCGACGTCGACGAGCGCGTCAAGGTGCAGGCGGGCCTAATCGCGGGGCAGGCGGAGGACGAGCCGCGTCTGCGGCCCTTCGATGGCCAGTTCTCCGCCGTGCTCCCTGGCGATGTCCCGGGCGATCGGCAGCCCTAGGCCGCTGCCGCCGAGGTCGCGCGAGCGGGTCACGTCGAGGCGGGTGAAGCGTTCGAACACCTGCTCCCGCTTCTCCTCGGGGATGCCGGGCCCGTCGTCCACCACTTCGAGCACCGCCTCGTCCCCGTTGCCCCACACGTGCACCTCCACCTTGGAGTCGCCGTAGCGGTCGGCGTTGGACAGCAGGTTGGTCAGGACGCGGGCCAGCCGCAGCCGGTTGCCGTGCACGTGCACGCCGGGCTCGGCGCGTACGGTGATGGGCAGCCGGGAGGGTCGCCGCGCGACCTCGTCCTCGACCAGGCGGCCGAGGTCGAGTCGTTTCTTCTTGACCGGCGCCCCGGCGTCCAGGCGGGCCATGAGCAGCAGGTCCTGCACGATGTCGGCGAGCCGCCGCGCGTCGTCCAGCGCGGCCCGCCAGTCGGCCTCGCCGCGCTCGTACAGCCCGTCCTCCAGCCGCACCATCAGCCCGGTGATGGGGGTGCGCAGCTCGTGGGAGGCGTCGGAGACGAAGCGCCGGTGCCGGTCCACGGCGTCCTCCAGCCGGTCGAGCGTCTCGTTGACGGTGGCGGCCAGCTCGGCCACCTCGTCGCGCGAGTCCGGCACCGCGATGCGGGAGCTGAGGTCCTCGGCGCTGATCCTCTGCAGGCCCTGCCTGATCTGCTCGACGGGGGCGAGCACGCGGCCGACGCCGTACCAGGTGCCCCAGGCCATCAGCGCCAGCAGCAGCGCGGAGGAGCCGAAGAGCATGACCCTCAGGTACGGCGAGTGCAGCAGGAACGGCTCGCGGACGGCCGCGTAGGCGACGACGGGGCCGTAGACGGTGGCGCGGTTGCTGGTGCCGACGACGGCGAGGCAGCCTTCCGGCCGGCACTCCCGGGTCTCGACCTGTGAGTCACCGCCGGTGGGCCGGGCCTGGGTGATCGGCGGCTGGCCGAGCATGCCGGCGCTGGCGGCGACCACGCGGCCCTCGTAGTCGACGATCTGCAGCAGCCCGATGCCGTTCATCGGCGGGATGGGGCCCTCGAAGCGCTGGGCGTCGATGATCGTGGTGACGTGCCTGCTGGCGGTGGCGGCCTGCGAGACCAGGTCAGCGCGGGCTCTGGACGGCCACGTCGCCGAGAGCAGGCCCGCTCCGCCCAGCAGGAGGACGCCGAACGACACCACCGTCGCGAGCGTCATCCGAGCCCTGATGGAGCGGCCGGGCACCATGTGTCCGACTGTGCCACGCGGGCTGCAAACCGCAGGTCAAACGGATGTCGGCCGTCCGCTGTGGTAGCCCCTGTGCAGCTCGGATTCGCCGATCATCGGCCGCCCTCCTTCCTGTCGTCAACTGCGGTTTACGGACCGGCCGAAAGTGCATGACTATTCACGTTTTCCCACGTCATGTACAGAAAACCCACCCTGAGGCCACAGAAAATCGGTTGATCTGACGTATTAGCCTAGAAGGGATGCCTCCCGATACGCACCAACCTCGCCCTGCCCTGCCGTCTTCCAGATCCTCCTCCGGGCTCTCCGCCAACTCCCTGTGGCGGATGCGGTCCTACCTCCGCCCATACGTCTTACGGCTGGTCGTCATCTGGCTGACCGCACTCGTCGGCGTCGGCCTGGTGATCGTCTTCCCTCTCATCATCGAGAAGGTCATCGACGGGCCCGTGGCCGACAAGGACCCCGGCGCTCTGCTGCCGCTCGGCCTGCTGGCGGTCGGCGTGGGCGCGCTCGAAGCGCTGCTGATCTTCTTCCGGCGCTTCATCCAGGTCAAGCCGGTGCTCGGCCTGGAGACCGCCATCCGCGACGACCTCTACGCCCACCTGCAGCGCCTGCCCATGGCCTTCCACGGCGACTGGCAGTCGGGCCAGCTGCTGTCACGGGCGACGACGGACCTGTCGACCCTGCGGCGCTTCCTCGGCTTCGGCGCGCTGTTCCTGGTCATGAACGTGCTGCAGGTCGTCACCGTCACCGTGCTGCTGCTCAACAAGTACTGGCCGCTCGGCCTGCTGGTGCTGGCCTCGGTCGTGCCGATCGTGATGACCTCCCAGCGCTTCGAGCGGCGCTACATCAAGATCTCCCGCCAGGTCCAGGACGAGCAGGGCGACCTCGCCACGTTCGTCGAGGAGTCGGCGATCGGCATTCGCACGATCAAGGCGTTCGGCCGCCGCCACCACGTCTTCGACCGCTACGACGAGGCCGCGCTCAAGGTCTACGGCTCCTCGATGAGCAAAGTGCGGCTGTCGGCGAAGTTCTTCTCCTTCCTGGAGATCGTGCCCAACATCACGCTCGCTCTGGTGCTGCTGCTCGGCGCGCTGGCGGTCGGCTCCGGCGCGCTGACGCTGGGCGCGCTGGTCGCCTTCACCACGCTGATGCTGCAGCTCGTCTGGCCGGTGGCGAGCCTCGGCTACCTGCTGGTCATGGCACAGGAGGCGATGACCTCCGCCGACCGGCTGATGGAGGTCATGGACACCGTCCCCACCATCGAGAGCGGCTCGGACGTCATCGAGGAGCCGCGCGGTCACCTGCGCTTCGAGGGCGTCGGCTTCCGCTTCGCCGACTCCGAGCAGCCCGTGCTCCAGGACGTCTGGCTGGACGTGCGGCCGGGCGAGACGGTCGCCATCGTGGGAGCCACGGGGTCGGGCAAGACCACCCTGACCGCGCTGGTGCCCCGCCTGCTCGACCCCACCTCCGGCCGGGTCACGATCGACGGTCACGACGTCCGCGACCTCGACCTCAAGCAGCTGCGCCAAGTGGTCGCCACCGCGTTCGAGGAGCCCACGCTGTTCTCGATGAGCGTGCGCGAGAACCTCATGCTGGGCCGGCTCGACGCCACCGAGGAGGAGCTGGAGCAGGCCATCCAGACCGCGCAGGCGATGTTCGTCCACGACCTGCCGTGGGGTCTCGACACCCGCATCGGCGAGCAGGGCCTGTCGCTGTCCGGCGGGCAGCGGCAGCGGCTCGCCCTGGCCAGGGCGGTGCTCAGCAAGCCGCGCATCCTCGTGCTCGACGACACGCTGTCCGCGCTCGACGCCGAGACCGAGGCCCTCGTCGAGGAGGCGCTGCGGCACGTGCTGCGCGACGCGACCGGCATCGTGGTCGCCCACCGCGCCTCCACGGTGCTGCTGGCCGACAAGGTCGCGCTGCTGCGCGACGGCACGATCACGCACGTCGGCCAGCACCGCGAGCTGCTGGCGCAGGTGCCGGAGTACCGCGAGCTCCTGGCGCAGGACGCCGACTTCGACGACGCGGCGGAAGGAGCGCTGCGATGACGACGACGGCGACCACCACGGCTCCCGAGAAGAACGCCTCCTGGCGTGGCGTCGGCTCCGAGGACCAGGACGAGCTGTCGGAGAAGGTGTCGGTGCTGCTGCGGGCCCGCTCGCGGCGGCTGCTCGGCGATCTCCTGCGGCCGTACCGGAAGAAGATCGCGCTGCTCGTCCTGATCATCGTGATCTCCAACGCGGCCGGGCTGTCGATCCCGTTCCTGGTCTCGGTCGGCATCGACCAGGGCATCCCGCCGATCACCGGCGGCCAGGCCCCGACGGTGCTGCTCACCGTGGTCGGGGTGATCCTGGCCGCCGCGGTCACCCAGGCGCTGGCCCGCCAGGCGTTCCTGCGGCTGATGGGGACGGTCGGCCAGAGCATCCTGCTGACGCTGCGCAGGAGGGTGTTCGACCACTTCCAGCGGCTGTCGCTGAGCTTCCACGAGAAGTACACCTCGGGCCGGGTGATCTCCCGGCTGACCTCCGACATCGAGGCCATCGCCGAGCTGGTGCAGTCGGGGTTCGACGCGCTGGTCAAGGCGGTGCTGACGCTGGTCGGCACGGCGGTGCTGCTGCTGGTGCTGGACGTGCACCTCGGACTCGTGGCGCTGGTCCCGCTGCCGCTGCTGCTGCTGTTCACCAAGTGGTTCCAGCGGCAGTCGGCGGTCGTCTACCGGCGGACGAGGGAGACGGTCGCCCTGGTGATCGTGCACTTCGTGGAGTCGATGATCGGCATCCGCGCGGTGCAGGCGTTCCGCAGGGAGCCGCGTAACCAGGAGATCTTCGAGCAGCTCAACGACGACTACCGCGACGCGAACGCGCGCAGCATGATCCTCGGCGCGACGTTCATGACCGGCATCAAGCTGATCGGCAACATGACGATCGGCGCGGTGCTGCTCTACGGCGGCTACCTCGCCCTGCACGGCGAGGTGGAGGTCGGCGTGCTGGCCGGGTTCATGCTCTACCTGCGCCAGTTCTACGAGCCGATGCAGGAGATCAGCCAGTTCTACAACACGCTGCAGTCGGCCGGCGCGGCGCTGGAGAAGCTGTCCGGCGTGCTGGAGGAGGAGCCCGGCGTGCCGGAGCCGCGCGAGCCCGCGGCGCTGCCGGGCGGCCGGGCGCAGGGCAAGGTGCGCTTCGACGGCGTCGAGTTCTCCTACGTCAAGGAGATGCCGATCCTGCCGCGCCTCGACCTGACCATCCCGGCCGGGCAGAGCGTGGCGCTGGTCGGCGCGACCGGCGCGGGCAAGACCACGCTGGCCAAGCTGATCTCCCGCTTCTACGACCCGACCGAGGGCCGCGTGCTGCTCGACGGCGTGGACCTGCGCACGCTCGACGAGCCGACGCTGCGCCAGGCGGTGGTCATGGTGACGCAGGAGAACTTCCTGTTCGACGGCACGGTGGCGGACAACATCAGGTTCGGCCGCCCCGACGCCACCGACCACCAGGTACGCGAGGCGGCCAAGGCCATCGGCGCCCACGAGTTCATCTCGTCGCTGCCCGACGGCTACGACACCGAGGTGGGCAAGCGCGGCGGGCGCATGTCGGCCGGTCAGCGCCAGCTCGTCGCGTTCGCGCGGGCGTTCCTCGCCGACCCTGCCGTGCTCATCCTCGACGAGGCCACCTCCAGCCTCGACGTGCCGAGCGAGCGGCTGGTGCAGCGGGCGCTGCGGACGATCCTCGCCGAGCGCACCGCGCTGATCATCGCGCACCGGCTGTCCACGGTGGAGATCGCGGACCGGGTGCTGGTGATGGAGCACGGCCGCATCGTCGAGGACGGGCCGCCGGCCCAGCTCATCGCCGCGTCCGGCCGTTTCGCCGGGCTGCACCAGGCGTGGCTGGAGAGCCTCAGCTAGAGGGTTCCGGCTCCGGCGCTCCTGTAGGGGTGCCGGAGCCGGCTCTGTATGGAGGGTCGGGGAGTTCAGTACAGCGGCGGGCGTACCGGGCTGATCAGCGGCGTCTCGTCGGGGACGGCGGGCTCCGCCGCCCTCCTCAGCTCCGGATGGCGTGACAGGTAGCCGTCGGGGAAGGTCGTGGCCCGCTGGCAGCCGCATCGCGGGCAGATGGCGCCCGACGAGGGCGGCGAGACGGGCAGCCCGGCGCGCAGCCAGATCTCACCCGCGTTGCCGTGACGGTCCTCCTGATGCCTGACGACGTATTCCTCCTCCCACACGTGCCAGCAGCGCTGACACTCGAAAGGCACGATCCGCAGTTCTTCTTCCATGAGGTCACCCCCTGCTTCCGAGTGTCCGCCTCCCTCCCGGCGTGTCGCAACCCGGCCCTACCGCATGGTGAACACAAAGGTCACGGCGCCCGCGACCACGCTGAGTGTGCCGAGCCAGGCGACGATCGCGTCGAGCCCGGCGTCGAGGGGGCGGCCGCCGTGCAGGGCGGCCTGCACGCGGCGGAAGCGCCGCCTGGTCCTGATCAGCAGCACGGCGCCGCAGAGCGCGGCCAGCGCGAACGCGGCGATGGCGGGCGCCGGCAGGCCGCTGCGCAGCGCGACGCCGGCGGCGCCGAGCCCGCCGGTGGACAGCGCCACGGCGGTGCGCACCCAGGCGAGCCGGGTGCGCTCGCTCTGCAGGCCCTCGTCCCAGATCTCCTCTTCCGGAGTGATGCCCACGGCGTCCTCGCCGTCAGCCCCGCGCCGACAGGATGATCAGGACGAGGGCGGCCACGGCGACGGCGGCGACGCCGTAACCGAAGACGGCCGCGAGCGCGGGCGGCGGGAGCGGCGCCTGCTTGCGCAGCGCGCGCTGGATGTTGCGCCAGCGCGGGTACGCCATGCCGGCCGCCAGCGCGGACAGGGTGACGAGCGCGATGGCCAGGCACGTACGCAGCCACGGCACGAACACGTCGGACGGCACCGCCGCGATGGCCACCCCACCCGCGCTGAGCGCCAGCGCCGTGCTCAGCCAGGTGAGGAAGGTGCGTTCGTTGGCCAAGGTGAAACGCGGGTCGGGTTCCATGGAGAAACGGTAATTCGTCCCCATTTCCCCTAGAGATGCCGGGATTGTCCCTGGGGTCAGCTGCAGGCCTGCGCGACCTGGTTGACGTAGTCGGCGCTCTCGGTGGCGACCTTCTGGGCGGCGTCGACCGCGTCGTTGACGTCGTTGACCGTGATGCCGGTCAACGTGGCGGCCATGTTGTCGCTGGCCTCCTTGAGCGTGGTGTTGGCCGCCGAGTCGGCCACGTCGTTGAGCTTGGCCGCGGCGTTGTCGATCGCCTTGTCCATGGCCTGGGGGTCGTCGGTCAGCTTGGTGATCTCGGCGCCCAGCTCGGTGATGATCTTGGGCGCCTCGATGCAGGCCTGGGCCTTGTCGATGGTGTTATTGACCTCACTGCAACCGGCCGCGAGCACACATGAGGCGAAGAGGGCCAGGGGCACGAACCGGCTTTTGAGTGAACGCATACTTTGACCCTACCCAAGCAGGCGGCCACGTGGCGTGACCGAACGATCAGGGCAGCGTGGCCAGCCAATCGGTCAGCAGCCGGTTGACCTCCTGCGGGCGTTCCTGCTGCACCCAGTGACCGCAGCCGTCGATCAGGTGGCTGCCCGACATGCCGGGCATGGTCTGCGGGAACGCCTCGATGGCGCCCGCCAGCCACCGTACGCCCGCGTCCTGCGCGCCCGCGACGAACAGCGACGGCTGCGGGATCGGGGCGCCGTCCCAGGCCGCGAGATCCTCCCAGTCGCGGTCCACGTTGCGGTAGCGGTTGAGCCCGCCGGTCAGGCCGGTGCGCTCGAACTCGCCCGCGTAGACGTCGAAGTCCTCCTCGCCGAGCCAGGACGGCAGCGCGCCCTTCGGCCAGCGGTCGCGCAGCCGGCCGCCGGCGGGCAGGAAGAAGGCACTCTCGCCCGGCCCGTCCGCCGACAGCGCGGCGTAGCAGCCGGCGAGCCACCCTCGCACGTCGGACTCGATCTCCGCCTCGGCCCGCCCTGGCTCCTGGAAGTAGCTGACGTAGAACTCCTCCTCGCCGCCCATCGCCGCGAACGCGTCGGCGGGCCGGAGCGGGCCGCGCGGCGCGTACGGGACGCTGAACAGCGCGACCGCGCGGAACAGGTCGGGCCGCAGCAGCGCGCTGTGCGCGGCGATGCCCGACCCCCAGTCGTGCCCGGCGATCACCGCCGGCCCTCCGCCCGGCTCCCGCACCACGGCCACACAGTCGGCGACGAGCTCCAGCATCCGGTACGCCGCCACCCTGGCCGGCTTGACCGACCGCCCGTAGCCGCGCACGTCCATCGCCACCGCCCGGTATCCGGCGGCGGCCAGCGCGGGCAGCTGGTGGCGCCACGAGTACCACGATTCGGGGAAGCCGTGCACCAGCAGCACCAGGGGCCCGTCGCCCTGCTCCGCCACGTGGATGCGCCCCGCGGGCCCCTCGATCAGCCGATGCGTGATGTCCTTCATGTCATCCTCCTTTCCCAGCACTATGGGCCGCTCGCGAGGGCGGCGGGTAACCACGTTGCCGATCCGGCAAAATGGGCACTGACCTGCAAGGATATGGAAAGCGATATGAATGCTTTCGCGATATCGCTATTAGACATGGCGCTTTCGCGTCTGCTTTGCTCCTGCCCTCTGATCTGATCGAACGACGGCAAGGACTTGGCATGCGACACCTTCGTGCCCGGCGGCTCTCGGCCGCGGTGCAGGCGACTGCGTTGACCCTCTCGCTGCTGGCCGGCGGGGCCGCGACCGCGAGCCCCGCCACCGCCTCGGCGGCCACGGCCTCGGCGGTCACCGCCGAGCTCTCCGGCCAGGCGCTGGTCAGCAAGGAACTGCGGGCGCTTGAGTCGTCCTTCAAGGGGCGCATCGGGGCGTACGCGATCGACACGGCGACGGGGAGGACGGTGGCCTACCGATCGGGTGAGCGGTTCCCGCTGCTGTCCACGTTCAAGGCGGTGGCGTGCGGCGCGGCGCTGCACAAGGCCCGCACGTCCGAGCCCGGCCTGATGAACAAGCGGGTGAAGTGGACGGAGGCCGAGGTGAAGCCGAACTCGCCCACCACGGAGAAGCACGTCAAGGACGGGCTGACGGTCGCGCAGCTCTGCAAGGCCGCCATCACGCTGAGCGACAACACCGCGGGCAACATGGTGCTCAAGCAGCTCGGCGGGCCCGCCGGGCTGACCAGGTACTTCCGCAGCCTCAAGGACCCGGTCTCGCGGCTGGACCGCTGGGAGACCGAGCTGAACGACTGGACGCCCAAGGACAAGCGCGACACCACCACCCCCTCGGCAATCGCCCGCGACCTGCGCCTGCTCACCGCGGGCAAGGCGCTGCACCCCAAGGACCGCGCGCAGCTCAACCGCTGGCTCATCGCGAACGAGACCGGTGACGCCCGCATCCGCGCCGGCCTGCCGAAGAAGTGGACCATCGGCGACAAGACCGGCACCAACCAGGAGATCGGCGCGGGCAACGACGTCGCGATCGCCTGGCCGTCCGGCCGCTCGCGCGAGCCGATCATCCTCGCCGTCTACACCAACCGCACGGCCGCCGGTCAGCCCGCCGACGACAAGGTGATCGCTCAGACCGCCACCATCCTGGCCCGCGGACTCGGCAGGCTCTGATGCGACGTCGGGGGACGAAGCTTCTGCGCCTCGCCGCGGCCGCCGCCGGGTCGGGCGTGCTCGTGGCCGCGATCGCGATCCCGGCCGTCGGGGGCATGGGGGCCGGGTTCGTGGCGGCGGCGGACGAGGTGAACCTCAAGCCGGTCGACCTCGCCGAGCCGCCGCCCGCAGAGGTGACGATCGTGCGGGACGCCAAGGGCGGCGAGATCGCCCGCTTCTACGAGGAGTACCGCGAGATCGTCGGCCTCGACGAGATCGCCGAGCAGATGCGGACCGCGATCGTGGCGATCGAGGACTTCCGCTTCTACGAGCACGGGGCCATCGACATCGAGGGCACGCTGCGCGCCCTCGCCACGAACCTGCAGACGGGCCGCACCAGCCAGGGCGGCTCCTCCATCACCCAGCAGTACGTCAAGCAGGTGCTGCTCAACTCGGCCGGCACCGAGGCGGAGCGGAACGCCGCCATCGAGGCCAGCTACGCGCGCAAGCTCAACGAGCTGCGGTACGCGATGGGGATCGAGCAGAAGTACACCAAGGACCAGATTCTCGAGAAATATCTGAACATCGCGTACTTCGGGGCGAGCGCGTACGGCGTCGAGGCCGCCGCCAAGCGGTTCTTCGGCGTCCACGCGGCCGACCTGACGCTGGCGCAGGCCGCCACGCTGGCCGGCGCCGTGCAGGACCCGAACGCCACCGACCCCAACCTCGGCCCTGAGCACCGGGAGCGGCTGCTGCACCGCCGCAACGTGGTGCTGAACCGGATGGCGGAGCTGGGCAAGATCACCGCTGAGGAGGCGGCCGCGGCCAAGGCCACGAAGCTCGGTTACAAGGGCACGCGCCTGCCCGGCGGCTGCGAGGCCAGCAAATATCCGTACTTCTGCCTGTATGTCCGGCACGAAATTCTGAGCAACCCCGACTTCGGCCGTACCGCCAAGGCCCGGCTGGCCATGCTCAACCGGGGCGGGCTCACCATCAGGACCACGCTCGACCCGGTCGCGCAGGCCGCCGCCGAGCGCGGCATCAAGCGATACGTGCACGCCTCAGACCGGGCCGTGGCCGCCGAGGCGCTGGTCCAGCCGGGCAGCGGGGCGATCAGGGCGATGGCCGCCAGCCGGCGGTACGGGCCCGACGCCGGCAAGAACGAGATCTCGTACAACGTGGTCGCCGACACCGCGCACGGGGGCGGTGTCGGATTCCAGCCGGGCTCGACGATGAAGACGTTCACGCTGATCACGGCGCTCAAGGAGGGCATGAAGCTGGACGACGGGCTCGCCGCGGGAGCGGGCTATCGGGCGCCGGCGTACTCGACGTTCAAGAACTGCGCAGGCCAGAGCATCGGCGACCCCACCCATACCGTCACCAACGACGAGGGCTCGCCCGGCTGGAAGACGCTGCGCACCGGCACGTGGGGCTCCGTCAACACCTTCTTCATGGAGCTGGAGCAGCGGGTCGGGCTCTGCGACACCGTCAAGACCGCGAAGTCGCTCGGCATCCGGCGCGCGGACGGCAAGAAGCTGCGCGAGTACGAGACGTTCACGCTCGGCATCAACGAGACCGACCCGGTGACGGTGGCCGCCGCCTACGCGGCGATCGCCGCCCGGGGCACCTACTGCGCGCCGATGGCCATCACCCACATCACCGACAGGGACGGCTCGACCACCCGCTACCGCCCCAAGTGCCGCGAGGCACTCGAACCCGCCATCGCCGACGCCACCGCCGAGGTGCTGTCGGGCGTGTTCACCGAGGGGACCATGCGGGGCGCGGGCGGCATCGGCCGGCCCGCCGCAGGGAAGACCGGCACCACCGACGGGTACGCCTCGGCCTGGTTCGCCGGCTTCACCCCCGACCTGGCCGGCGCCGTCAGCCTGGGCGATCCGCGGGGGTCGCAGCAGTACAAGCTGACCGGGGTGACGATCGGCGGGCGCTATTACGGGTCGGTGCAGGGGGCGAGCGTCCCCGGGCCGATCTGGCGGGAGACCATGATCCAGGCGCTGCGCAAGGTCCGTCCGACGCCGTTCGCCCCGATCCTCACCAGCCGCTTCGAGGGCTGCACGACGGGCTGCCCGCCGGTGAAGCCGGAGAAGGACGAGGACGAGGACGCGACGGGAGCCACCCCCACCCCCACGACCTCGCTCTCCCCCAGCCCCACTCCCACCACCGAACCGTGAGGTCTCACGCGGAGATGTGGGGAAGCGTGAACTCCGGGGTCGCGTAGGCGCCGCCTTGCAGCCGGTGGGCGGGTGCCGCCGGCTCGGGGAGGCGGTCGCGGTAGGTCTCGGCGTCGTCGCGCGGGCGGTAGCCGAGGTGCTCGTCGAGCTCCCAGAAGCGGCGGGTGTTGGCCGACACCGCGTAGGCGGCGCGGAACGACACCTCGGGACAGGTCAGGGCGGCCCACACGAACCCGGCGCAGTCGTGGGGGCTGAGCCAGGTGGCAAGATGGCGCGCCTCGGTGGGCTCGGGCTCCAGGCTGCCGATGCGCAGGCAGACCACTTCGAGCCCGAACTTGTCGGCGTAGAGCCGCCCGAGGGCCTCGGCGGCGACCTTGCTGACGCCGTAGAGGCCGTCGGGCCGGGGCGGCGCCTCGGCCGAGACGGTCTGCGCGGCCGGATAGCAGCCCGTCAGGCGGTTACTGCCGGCCAGCACCACGCGCCGCACCCCCTGCCGCCGGGCCGCCTCCAGCACGTGATGGGTGCCGAGCACGTTGCCGTCGAGCAGGTCGGGCAGGGGCGCCTCGTCGGGCACGCCCGCGAGGTGCACCACGGCGTCGGCGCCCGCGACCAGCGGCTCCAACGGGCCGGCGCCGCTCAGCTCGGCCTGCACGCACTCCTCGCCCGGCCCTTGCGCGACCATCGGCACCCGGTCGATCGAGGTCAGCCGGCGCACCCGGCGGCGCAGCGGCTCACGGAGCACCGACCCGACCCGCCCGGCGGCGCCGGTGAGAACAACACTCTGCACGATCATGCGGACAGTCTGCCGCCGCCTCCGACACTTTCAGAACTCGTCGTGTCCGGTGACCTGAGTGATGGTGAAGACGTGGCGGGTGGCGGCGCAGATCGTCTCCAGGGCGTGGACGGGCACGTCGTCCGTGGAGTAGCCGGTGCGCAGCACCTGGACGACCCACTCCCCCTCCGCCAGCTCCAGCGTCTCGCGCTCGAACGCGGTCGGCGGGCGGGCGACCAGCGTCTCCTCGGCGTGCCCGAACTCGTGGCCCAGCGCCACCAGCGCCGACTGCAGCGACGGCCGGACGAACCCGGGCTCGGCGATGCGGGTGCCGGCGAAGAGGTCGGCGCGGAAGAAACTGGTGGCGATGCGTACGGGGACGCCGGAGGCGGTCAGCAGCTTGCGCCGCGCGATGACGCCGCTGCCCGGCGGCACGCGCAGGCAGGCGGCGACATGATCGGGGGCGGGCTCCTCGCCGACGTACAGCATGCGGCGCCCCGCCTCCAGCCCCTGGCGCTCGGCCTCGGCCAGGAACAGGGACGTCGACGCGCGTACGGCGGGGTCGGTCGGCAGCGCCCGGCGCACCAGCACCCGCTGGGCCCCGGCGCCGGTGCCCTCTGTGACTCCCATGTCAGCCTCCTCGACGTGCGCAGGCATCCTACGCGCCCGCCACCGGCCCCGGTCCTGGGGATCGCCGGGCGGAGCATAGGATCGCGTACATGGCAACGTGCGAACATCTGTCACAAGCGGGCGACCCCGCCGCGAACACGCCGGAGGGCTGCGAGGAGTGCCTGGCCCACGGGGGGCGGTGGGTGCACCTGCGGCGCTGCCTGGAGTGCGGCCACATCGGGTGCTGCGACTCCTCGCCGGCCAAGCACGCCACCGCGCACTTCCACGAGACCGGCCACGCCGTCATGCAGTCGTACGAGCGGGGCGAGAACTGGCGCTGGTGCTTCGTCGACAGCCAGATGGGCTGACCCACCCCGGCGCCGGATCCGAGCCCTGGGCGCGCGGCCCTGACCGCCGGGCGCTCGGCCTCGGTCAGCGGTCGAGGATGGCCTCTTCGAAGTCGAGCTGCGCCATCACCTCGCGCAGCACCTCGTCATCGAGCCGCCGCTCGTCGCGCATGCGGACGAAGACCTCCCGCTCGGCCTGCAACATCCGCCGCCGCAACCGCCGGTAGAGCGCGCTCGGCGTCTCGGCGCCGCCGGGCCCCGTGCCGCCGCCGAGGCGTTCCCAGGCGGTCAGCGAGCGCCGCCACGACTTCTCCCTGAGCTGGTCGATGACCTGTTTCTGGATCTCGTCAGGCTCGTGGCCGTGCTCGGCGACCAGCCGGTCGAGCTCGGCCAGGCCCGCCTCCAGCGCCGCCTGCTGGGCGGCCGCCTCGGCCAGCCGGTCCTCGTAGCGCTCCTGCTCGCTCGACACCCGCAGCCTCCTGATCAGCGCGGGGAACGTGGTGCCCTGGATGAGCAGCGTGCCGATCACGGTGGTGAACGTCAGGAACAGCAGCATCGCCCGATCGCGCTCGGGCACGGTCTCGGGGATGGCGAACGCCGCCGCCAGCGAGACGACGCCCCGCATGCCCGCCCAGCTGAGGATCGCCGTCTGCTGCCCGGTCGGCCGCGCCTCTCCCCCGCGGATCATTGCGATCAGGTACGAGTACGCGAACATCCAGACGAACCGGACGGCGATCGTCACCCCCAGCACCGCCACCGCGTACCCCGCGACCTGCCACGGCCGATAACCGGCGATGCCCTCGATCACGGGCACGAGCTGCAGCCCGATCAGCGCGAACACCACCGTCTCGAGGAAGAAGACGATGACCCGCCACACGGCGTCGGACACCAGCCGGGTGCCGAACCCGCGCAGATGCATGCGGTTGCCGAGATAGAGGCCCACGATCACCACGGAGATCACGCCGGAGGCGTGCACCGACTCCGCCCCCAGGTAGGCGGCGAACGGGACGAGCAGCATGACCGTGTTGTCGACCAGCGAGTCCCTGGTGCGTTCGAGCACCCACGCGCATCCGAACGCCAGCGCCAGCCCGATCGCCGCCCCGCCCACGGCGGCGAGCAGGAACTCGCCCATCCCGTGCCAGAGGCTGATGGCGCCACCGGTGGCCGCGCCGATGGCGACGCGGTAGAGCGTGAGCGCGGTGGCGTCGTTGAACAGGCTCTCGCCGACGAGGATGGTCAGCGGCCGGCGCGGCAGCCCGAGACGGCGGCCGACCGCGACGGCCGCCACCGCGTCGGGCGGCGCGACGATCGCGCCGAGCGCGAACGCCAGCGCGAGCGGCAGGGCGGGCAGCAGGAGGTGGACGAGCAGCCCGACCACGACCGTGGTGAACAGCACCAGCCCCACCGACAGCAGCCCGACCGACTTCCTGACGTCGCGCAGGCGCAGGTAGGAGCTGTCGAGGGCGGCGGAGTAGAGCAGCGGCGGCAGGAAGACGTAGAGCACGAGCTCGGGGTCGAGCGGCACCGCGGGCACCAGCGGCGAGACCAGCAGCCCGGCCGCGACCAGCAGCAGCGGGGCCGGCCAGCCCCTGCGCCGCGCGAACGCCGCCACGGCGACCGCGCCACCGGCCAGCAACAGCAGTTGCGGGCCCATGCCGAACCCCACCAGCGCCCCCTCCGTCAGGTCACGGCCGTGTCAGCCGATCGTCTCGCGGTGAAGAGTACCCGGCGGCGCGAGGGCGGCGGTCACCAGGCGGTCACCACTCCCTGCGGTCGCTTCTTTCGTGGTAATCGGGCTGGTCAGGGCGCAGGCGCTCGCCCGTGGAGAACATGGGGTCCCCGACGTACGGCCGGGTCAGCTCGGCCTCGGACTGCGGGTACTGCTGCTGCTCCTGGCGGCCGAGCGCGAGCAGCGGATCGACCGGGTTGGCCTGGCCGGCCGGCGGGTTCTGGTAGGAGCCGTAGTCGTCGGGGGCGGGCTGCGGCGGCTGCCTGCGGCGGCCCGCTCCCGGGATGCCGTGCATGGGCGTGCCCAGGCCCGCGGTGCTGGGCTGCGGCTCGGGCCGCTGCTGGGGCTGCGGCTGCTGGGGCTGGGCCTGCTGCTGGTAGCCGTCGGCGCGCCGGCCCGCGTAGGGGTCGGAGGGGGAGGGGTAGGCGTCGGCGGCGTACTGGTCGTGGCGGGGCTGCGCCTGCTGGTAGGGGTCGGCGGCCTGCGAGGGGAAGCCCAGCGGGTCGGTGCTCAGCGGCGACGGGCGGCGCTGCTCGCCGGGGAACTGGTAGACGGGGTCCTGGTCGACGTACTGCGGGCCGGTGAACGGCTCGGGCTGCCTGCCCTGCTGCTGGGCGTAGCGCGGATCGCTGAGCGGGTCGCCGGTGTACTGCGGGCCGCTGTAGGGGTCGCCGGTGTACTTCGGCTGGGGGCCCGTCGACTCGACGTACTGCGGGCCCGTGAAGGGGTTGCGCTGGTCACCGTACTGCTCGCGGGGCGCGGTGGTCTCGCCGTACGCCTCGCGCTGGGCGCCCGCGTCACCGTACGAGGCGACGAGCTTGTCCTGGTGGGGCGGGTTGCCCCGGGCCACGAGCACGTCGTTGGGCGACAGCGCCGCCGTGGGACGGTCGTCCAGCGGCTGGCCCTGAGGCTGCTGCGCCTGGGGCTGCTGAGGCTGGGGCGGCCGGTGGTATTGACCGGTGCCGGGGATGACCTCGGTGCCCGGGTCGTGCGCCGGCACGGCGGGCTGCTCGCCGGTCGCCTCTGCGTACCCCTCATCGAGGGTGTCGAGCAGCCGGCCGACATCCTCCATCGGCATGCGGAAGCTCGCTGTGCACATCTCCCCGCGCCACAGGCTGAGGACGAGCGTGCCCTCATGCCACGTGACACGCAGGCACCGCTCCTGACCTCGCGCATCGAAGAAGACTTCGCCGAACGACGGCAACGGGACAACTTCCGACATGGCAGACATATTGCTTTAACCAGCCTTTATTCGTCCACTCAACCCCGGAAAACCCTACTTAACCGGCCTTCCCATCTACTCCCGGAACCCCTCTGGTCACATCCGGTGACGTCCCCCACCTGCCAGTCGGCGTTCCGATCGCCCAGTGTGCCACGCAACCCGCCGGGAGTTTCCTGGAACGCCGGGATGCGTCTGGCCGATCACACCGCGTTCGGCGCGGCGACCCCGGAATGCGGGTAGCGTTTACTGCCGTGCCCGACTCCCATCTCCCGCCAGTGGACGAACTGCTCAGCATCGCGGTAAACGCTCTCGGAGGGAGCGAACGCCAGGGCCAGATCACCATGGTGCGGGCCGTGCAACACGCCATCGACGCGGAAGAGCACCTGGCCGTCCAGGCGGGCACCGGCACGGGGAAGTCGCTGGCCTATCTGGTGCCGTCGATCCGCCACGCGATGGACAGCGACGCGCCCGTCGTGATCTCCACGGCCACCATCGCGCTGCAGCGCCAGCTCGTCGACCGCGACCTTCCCCGCCTGTCCGAGGCGCTGGGCAAGGAGCTGCCCCACGAGCCCACGTACGCGATCCTCAAGGGCCGCCGCAACTACCTGTGCCGCTACAAGGCGAGCGCGGGCTGGCCCGAGGACGACGAGCAGGACCAGCTGTTCGACCCGCGCGAGGTGAGCGCGACGGGGCGCATGGTGCAGCGCATCCAGGAGTGGGCCGAGGAGACGGAGACCGGCGACCGCGACGAGCTGGTGCCGGGCGTCAGCGAGCAGGCGTGGCGGCAGTTCTCGGTCAGCGCGCAGGAGTGCCTGGGCGCGAGCCGCTGCCCGAGCGGCGCCGAGTGCTTCGCCGAGCTGGCCAGGGCCCGCGCCGGCGAGGTCGACGTCGTGGTGACCAACCACGCCTTGCTCGCCATCGACGCCATGGGCGAGCTGCCGGTGCTGCCCGAGCACCAGGTCGTCGTGGTCGACGAGGCGCACGAGCTGGTCGACAGGGTGACGTCCGTGGTGACGTCCGAGCTGTCGGAGGCATCCGTCATGCTCGCCGTACGCCGGGTCGGCCGCCTCATCGACCAGCCCATCGCCGACCAGCTCATGGAGGCGGGCGAAGACCTCAAGGCGCTGCTGGCCGCCGCTCCGCCCGGCCGCATCGACGAGCTGCCCCAGGTGCTCGGGCTGACCCTGCAGCTCATCCGCGACTCCGCCTGGCGCTGCGTCACCGCCCTGGGGCCGCGCAACGCCGACAAGGACGACCCCGACAAGGCGGGCCAGCGCAAGGCCGCGTTCACGGCGCTCGACGAGGTGCACGACACCGCCGTACGCATGCTCGACGCCTACGGCCACGCCTCCGAGGCCGACAGGGCCGAGGTGGTCTGGCTCGACGGCGGCACCGACCGCCGCCCGCCCGCGCTGCGGGTGGCGCCGCTCAGCGTCAGCGGCATGCTGCGCGACAAGCTGTTCGGCGAGCGCACGGTCGTGCTCACCTCGGCCACGCTGGCGCTCGGCGGCACGTTCGACGCGCTGGCCGCGCAGTGGGGGCTCGGCGAGGCGGGCAAGGACTGGCAGGGCATCGACGTCGGCTCCCCCTTCGACCACCCCCGCTCCGGCATCCTCTACGTCGCCAAGCACCTCCCCCAGCCCGGCCGCGACGGGCTGCCGCAGCAATACCTCGACGAGATCGCCGAGCTGATCGAGGCGGCCGGTGGGCGCACGCTGGGCTTGTTCTCCTCGATGCGGGCGGCCAAGGCGGCGACCGAGGCGCTGCGCGACCGGCTCGACGTGCCGCTGCTGTGCCAGGGCGACGACTCGACGATGCTGCTGGTCAAGCAGTTCGCCGAGGACGAGCCGACCTGCCTGTTCGGCACGTTGTCGCTGTGGCAGGGGGTCGACGTGCCGGGGCCGTCGCTGCGGCTGGTCATCATCGACCGCGTCCCGTTCCCCCGGCCCGACGACCCGCTGACCTCCGCCCGCCAGCGCCACGTGGCGGCCAGGGGCGGCAACGGCTTCATGGCCGTCGCCGCCAACCACGCCGCCCTGCTGCTGGCCCAGGGCGTCGGCCGGCTGCTGCGCTCGCAGGACGACAAGGGCGTCATCGCGGTCCTCGACCCCCGCCTGATGACGGCCCGCTACAGCGGCTTCCTGCTGGGCTCGCTGCCGCCGTTCTGGCGCACCACCGACCCGGCCGTCCCCCGCGCCGCCCTGAAGCGCCTCACCACCACCTGACCCCGGAGACGCCCGGCACGGCGGTGGCCCCGACGGCGGACACCGCCGCAGCACGGGGCGTGCGGCGCCTGAAACGGCGACAGGGACGCATGGAGACGGCCCCCGCGGTGGCCGCGGGAGCCTGGGTCGGGAGTTGGGTCAGGCCCAGGGGGCGAGGTCGGGGCGTTTGGCGGTGAGGCCGTCGCCCGAAGAGACGCCGCGCAGGCGGCGGGAGACCCACGGCACCAGGTGCTCCCGCATCCACTGGGCGTCCTCGCGACGCCGGGTGCGGGGGTCGACGGTGCGGGCCGGCCACTCCTTGCGCCAGTCCTCGAACGGCACGCCCAGCACGTCGAGCACCCGGGCGGCCACCAGCCGGTGACCGTCCTCGTTCATGTGCAGCCGGTCGGCGCTCCAGGCCCGCCAGTCGCGCAGCCCCTGCATCGACCACTGGTCGACGAGCCGGCAGCCGTAGAGGTCGGCGATGGAGCGCAGGTGCAGGTAGTAGATGGCGAACTTGCCGCGCATCCGCCGCATGATGGGCGTGTCACGCGGATCGACCCCGGTGAACAGCAGCACGTCGGCTCCGCCGGAGCGCAGGTCGCGTACGGCCCGCGCGAGCGTCTTCGCCATCACGTCGGGATCGCTGCCGGGCCTGAGCAGGTCGTTGCCCCCGGCGCAGAAGCTGACCAGGTCGGGCGCCATCTCGACGGCCAGCGGCACCTGCTCGGCCACGACCTGGTCGAGCAGCTTGCCGCGCACGGCCAGGTTGGCGTAGCGGAAGGAGGGGTCGTCGGCGGCGAGCCGCTCGGCCACCCGGTCGGCCCAGCCACGGTAGTGCCCGTCCGGACCGGGATCGTTCAGTCCTTCTGTGAAGCTGTCGCCGAGCGCGACGAAGGACTTGTAGTGCCTCATGAGGTGGTGATCATCTCCGCGATAGCGTGCAGCGCAAGGACGTATGACTGTAGTCCGAAGCCGGCGATCGTGCCCGTCGCCACCCCGGCCACGACGGAGGTATGGCGAAACTCTTCCCTCGCCGCGGGATTGGAGATGTGGACCTCGACGAGCGGGGCGGTGCGCTGGGCGATGGCGTCCTTGAGCGCGTAGGAGTAATGGGTGAAGGCGGCGGGGTTGAGCACGACGGGGATGCGGCCGTCGCACGCCTCGTGGATCCAGCCGATCATCTCGGCCTCGTCGTCGGTCTGGCGCACCTCGACGTGATGGCCGAGCTTGCGGCCGGTGTCGCGGCAGAGGGCGGCGAGGTCGTCCAGGGTGTCGGCGCCGTAGACGTCGGGCTCGCGCACGCCGAGCCGGCCCAGGTTGGGGCCGTTGAGGACGAGGATCATGCGGAGATCTCCTTGTAGGCGGCTTCGAGCAGCTCTTCCGCCGGATCTTCGAGGCGGCCCGGCCTGGCGAGGTCGTCGAGCACGACGAACCGCTGCTTGGCGCCGCGGTTCTTCTTGTCGAGCCGCATGTGGTCGCGCAGCCGCGGCCAGGCCTCGGCACGGTGGGTGGTCGGCAGGCCCACGGAGGTGAGGATGGCGCGGGTGCGGGCGACGACGTCGGCGCGGCCGGACAGCCTGGACAGCTCGGCGGCGTAGACCATGCCGACGGCGACCGCCTCGCCGTGGCGGATCGTGTAGTGCTCGTCGCGCTCGATGGCGTGGGCGAGCGTGTGGCCGTAGTTGAGGATCTCGCGCAGGCCGGCCTCGCGCAGGTCGGCACCCACGACGTCGGCCTTGACCCGGATCTTGCGCTCGATCAGCTCACGGGTGTGGGGGCCGTCGGGACGGGTGGCGGCCTCGGGGTCGGACTCGACCAGCCGCAGGATCTCGGGGTCGGCGATGAAGCCGCCCTTGATGATCTCGGCGAGGCCCGCGACATAGTCCGCCTTGGGCAGCCCGGCCAGCGTGGACAGCTCGCACAGCACGCCGGCGGGCGGCAGGAAGGTGCCGACGAGGTTCTTCCCCTCGGCGGTGTCGATGCCGTTCTTGCCGCCGACGGCGGCGTCGACCATGGCGAGCAGCGTGGTGGGCACGAGCACGACCTGGACGCCGCGCAGCCACGTGGCCGCCACGAACCCGGCGAGGTCGGTGGTCGCGCCGCCGCCGACGCCCACCACGGCGTCGGAGCGGGTCACGCCGTGGCGGCCCAGCTCGGACCAGAGCCGCGCGGCCACCTCGACGGTCTTGCACTGCTCGCCGTCGGGCACGGTCAGCTCGGCCACGTCGTAGCCGGCCCCGGCCAGCGCCTCGCGGACGGGCCTGGTGATCTCGGGCAGCGTCTCGGGGGCGATGACCGCGACCGTGCGCACGCCGGGCTTGAGCAGCGTGGCCAGCTCGGCCAGCACGCCGGTGCCGACCATGACGTCATAGGGGCTGTCGCCGCGTACGTGGATCCTGGTGGCGCTCACCCGGGCAGCCCCTTCACGATCTCGTCGGCCAGCTCTTCCGGCTCGCGCTTGTCGGTCACCACGGTCATCACGGCCAGCCGCTCGTAGATGGGCCGCCGCTCCTCCATCAGCGCCTTGAGGCGGCTGCGCGGGTTGAGCACCAGCAGCGGGCGGGCGCTGGCCAGGCCGACCCGCTGGACCGCGTCGGCCAGCCCGACCTGGAGGTAGACGACGGGCTGGCCGTCGAGCAGGGCCTGCGTCTCCTCGTGCAGCACGGCGCCGCCGCCGAGCGACAGGACGCCGTCGTGCTCGGCGAGCGCGCGGCGCACGGCCTCGTGTTCGAGCTCGCGGAAGCGCTCCTCGCCGTCCTCGACGAAGATGTCGGAGACGGGCTTGCCCGCCACCGCCTCGACGTCGGAGTCGGTGTCGCGGAACCCGACGCCGAGCCGCTCGGCGAGCAGCCGCCCGAGCGTGGTCTTGCCGGATCCGGGCGGCCCGATGAGCACGGCCTTGGCTGTCATTTGATCACCATGGAAGAGAGGTAGCCGGACAGGTTGCGGGCGACTTCCTCGACGGAGTCGCCGCCGAACTTCTCGATCGCCGCGTCGGCCAGCACCAGCGCGACCATCGCCTCGGCCACGATGCCGGCCGCGGGCACGGCGCACACGTCGGAGCGCTCGTGGTGGGCCTTGGCCGCCTCGCCGGTCTTGACGTCGATCGTGGCCAGCGCCCGCGGCACCGTGGAGATGGGTTTCATGGCGGCGCTGACCCGCAGGATCTCGCCGTTGGTCATGCCGCCCTCGACGCCGCCCGCCCGGTTGGTGATGCGGCGCACGCCGTCTGCTGTGGTGTATTCGATCTCGTCGTGGGCGCGGGAGCCCGGCCTGCGGGCGGTCTCGAAACCGTCGCCGACCGCGACGCCCTTGATCGCCTGGATGCCCATGAGCGCGCCCGCCAGGCGGGAGTCGAGCCTGCGGTCCCAGTGGGTGTAGCTGCCGAGACCGGGCGGCAGGCCGTAGGCGAGGACCTCGACGACGCCGCCGAGCGTGTCGCCCTCTTTGTGCGCCTTGTCGATGACGGCGACCATCGCGGCGCTGCCCTCGGGGTCGGCGCACCGGACCGGGTCGTCGTCGATCCTGCTGAGCTCGCCCGGGCCGGGCAGCGTCTCGGCCGGGGTGCGGGCGCCGCCGATCTCGGTGACGTGGCTGACGATGTCGACGCCGAGCGCCTGCTTGAGGAAGCGCCGCGCGACCTCGCCCAGCGCGACGCGGGCCGCGGTCTCGCGGGCGCTGGCCCTGTCGAGGACGTTGCGGGCGTCGTCGAAGCCGTATTTCTGCATGCCGGCCAGGTCGGCGTGGCCGGGGCGCGGGCGGGACCTCGGCGCGTTGCGCGCGAGGCCCTCGAGCTCGGCCGGGTCGACCGGGTCGGCCGCCATGACCTTCTCCCACTTCGGCCACTCGGTGTTGCCGACACGGATGGCGACCGGGCTGCCCATGGTGCGCCCGTGGCGTACGCCGCCGACGATCGTCACCTGGTCCTGCTCGAACTTCATCCGCGCGCCGCGGCCATAACCGAGCCTGCGGCGGCGCAGGGCCTCGTCGATGGCGGCCGTGGTCACCTCGACCCCGGCCGGCAGGCCCTCGAGGATGGCGACGAGTTCGGGCCCGTGGGACTCTCCGGCGGTCAACCAGCGCAACATGCGTACAAGTCTTCCACGTGCCGCCGAGTGGGATGTCCCTCCGCTCACCCAGCGAGACAGAGTGTCGTGAACGCGCCGAGCAGCATGAAGGGGCCGAACGGGAACTGGGTGTGCCTCGTGCCGCGCCCGGTCAGCAGCAGGACGAGGGCGTACAGGGCGCCGAGCACCTGCCCGGCGAGCGCGGCGGCGGCGACCGCCTCCCAGCCCAACGTGCCGCACGCCATGCCGATGAGCCCGGCCAGCTTCACGTCCCCGAACCCCATCGCATCCGGCCTGACCAGCCACAACACGCCGTAGACCGCGATGAGCGCCGCCCCTCCCGCCAGTGCGCCCGTCAGCTCGCCGGTGGGCAGGAGCGCGAGCGCCATGACCGGGTACGCGGGCAGCGTAATGGCGTCGGGCAACGTGCTGGTCCGCCAGTCGATCACCGCCAGCGCGGTGCCGATGACGGCGAAACACGCGTACGCCGGCCCCGCCCGCCACGCGATCACGGCCACCACGGCGGCACAGGTCAGCTCCACCGCCCCCGGGGCCGGCTCCCACGTCGGCCCGTCGTCGTAGGACCCCGCGAGCGCTCTGATCCGAGCCCCGCAGACCAGCCCCACCACCGCCATGATCCCGAACATGCCGCAGAACCTAACCCGCTCCTCCGCGCCAGGAGGGCCGATACGCACAACCGGCATGACGCCGCCGCGCGGGCGCGGCACCCCGCACACGCGGGATCATGCGCGCGAGCGAACGACGTTCATGCGCGAGCGGGGGGACCGCGCATGTGCGGTGCTGCTTGGGGTGGTCAGCTGGGCCTTCTGGAGAACCAGCGGCGTTTGGGCTTGGGCTGGGCGGGGGTCACCTTGGCGACGGTTACGCCGGTCAGTCGGTCCACTGTGCCGGATTCGACGGCGGCCAGGGCGCCCAGCACGTCGCCCTCGATCACGAACTGCACCGGGCCCGCCACGTCCACCACGACCGCCGCCGCCCGCTCCTGGACGGCTGCCCTGCACACCTGGAGCGTGGTGGCCTGGATCGGGCGGGCGTCGGGGCGCCACCTCGCCAGCGACTCCGCGCCGGTGAACGCGAGCACCGCCTGCCTGCCGTCCTGGCCGACGAGCTTGGGCAGCGCCATCTCGCTCTCCTTCTCCTGCCGCAGCCCGTGGGCGCCGACCTCGGTCTCGGTCAGCAGGGCGACCACGGGCACCAGCAGGCGTGCCGCGCCGAGCGCGTTGAGCACCTCGGCGGGGCCTGCCGTGCCCGCCTCGTAGGCGGCCAGGGCCGCGGCCACGGCGGGTGCGGCGGAGCCGTCGTCTTGCGGGTCGAGTGGCTGCGGGATGTTCGGCACAACGCCCGAGCCTATCCGCCACCCGCCTCACCCCGTCCGACGACTGCACCGGGCCCGTCCGGACGCACCGGGCCATCCGGAGATACGGCCGCGCCGAAGCACGTGGCGGGGCCCGGAGACCGGTCCGAGGCGCTAACCGAGGTCGGCGATGGCTGCGACGGGGCCGCCGCCCGACGGGCCCTGGTGGACGGCCGCCACCGAGACGAAGACGGCCGGGTCGCCCGTCACCGAGGCGGCCACGCCGCCCACTGCGGCCTTGATCTGGCGGTGCCAGTGGACGTCGGAGTCGTCCAGCATGATGTTGCGGCGGCCGCGGACGCGGCCCGATGGGTCGGCCTCGCATTTCATGAAGACGTTGACCAATCGTCCCCCGAGGTCCGACGGGTGGGGGCGGTCGGGGAGCGGGATGCCGGCGTCTTCGATGGCCTCCCAGATGCCGTCGGCGTCGAGCGCGTCCTTCATGACGCTGTGGCCGATGCGGTAGCGCCCGCCGATCCCGCGTACGTTGCCGACCAGCACGATCTGGGCCCGGTCCAGCTCGACGCCGGACGAGCAGGAGGCGACCGACGAGTACAGGGACAGGTCCTTGTGGATCTGGTCGGCGCTCGGCATCTCGATCTCGCCGAGCGCGACCGCGATGCCGAGCGCGGTGGTGGAGTTGGACAGGTCCATCGAGGGCCCGGTCTCCTCGATGGCGGTGTCCTGGCCGCGGCTCTTGGCGTCGGTGATGGTCGCGAGCGTGAGGAGCGGCGTCTTGGTCTGGACGTAGTGCACGTCGCGCGGGTCGTCGATGCCGGCGATCTTCATGGCCTCGCGTACGCCGGCCGCGACCTTCTCCACCATGGCCGGCCGCCCGATGTCCTCGGGCAGGATGACCTCGCTCATCGCGACGCCGACCGACAGCCGCGGCTCGTCGGACGGCGGCGCGTCGGCCGTGGTGGCGAAGATGGTGGCGTGGGGGCTGAGGATGCCGTCGGTGCCGCCGGACCACACGAGCGGCACGCTCTCCGGCGACGGATGCCCGTTCTCGGCGAGCACCTCGCGGAAGGCGCGGTCGGCGAGGATGCGGGTGTAGTCGTTGACGCCGCCGTTGCCCTCGGTCTTGCCGATGACGGCCAGCACCCGTTCGGCCTCGATCACCCCGTCGGCGATGAGACGTGACAGGCCGGAGGCGTCGGTGACGCTCTCGATCGGCACCTTACGCACTTCGATCGGGTCCGGCATGCGTTGCCCTCCTCTGCCCGGTTTCCGCTGACGCTACCGAGCCGGCCAGCGGGGTTCATGGTCAATGTCTGCCCACGTAGACCGGCGGTGATGTCAACGTGTGGCGGCGGTAGGGTCCGGGATGTGATTCGGGACGCGCACGTCAACGGCATCAGGCTCCGCTACCGGGAGGAGGGCGGCCCTGATGACCGGCCGCTCGTGCTGCTGCACGGCCGCACCGCCGACCACAACGACTGGAACGGCATCACCCAGCACTTCGCCAGGAGGGGCCGCCACGTCCTCGTGCCGGATCTGCGGGGGCACGGCGAAAGCGCGCATCCCGGCGCGTACGCCCTGCACGAGATGGCCGACGACGTCGCCGCGCTGCTCGACCACCTGAGGACCGGGCCCGTGGAGCTGGTCGGGCACTCGCTGGGCGCGCTGGTGGCGACGCGGGTGACGATCGCGCGGCCGGACCTGGTGTCGCGGCTGGTGCTGGAGGACCCGCCGCAGGCGTACGCGATCACCGGGCGGCCGCCGATCGTGGAGGACGGCCCCGCGAGCTTCGACTGGCGGATGATGCACCAGACGGAAGCCCAGCTCATCGACCCCGACCCGGCCTGGGTGGCGGGGCTCGCGGCGATCGTGAGGCCGTCGCTGGTGCTGTCGGGCGGGACGGCCAGCCCGCTGGACGCGGCGGACATCGCGCGACGCATCCCCGGAGCGCGGCTGGTGACGGTCGAGGCGGGGCACCTGATCCACGTGACGGCGCGCCAGGAGTTCCTGCGGGTGGTGGACGCGTTCCTCGACGAAGACCCTCGGTAAAAGCGGGCTTCATGGGGCAAACGTGACCTTACCGTCATAAAGATCCGCCATCCTAGGATGGGTGCGCACCCGGCTCAGCGATCTCGTCAAGGAACGGCTGGGCACGTTCGGCCTCACAGCCCCCTCCATCGCGCAGTGCGCGGTCGGCTCGGCCCTCGCCTGGATCATCGCCATGGAGCTGCTCGGCCACCCCCGCCCGTTCTTCGCCCCCATCTCCGTGCTGATCTGTGTCGGCGTCGGTCTCGGCCAGCGCCTGCGCCGGCTGGTCGAGCTGGTCGTCGGGGTCAGCGTCGGCGTCGGCGTGGGCGACCTGCTGGTGTCCTGGATCGGCTCGGGCGCCTGGCAGCTCGCGCTCGTCGTGGCGCTGGCGATGACCGTGGCGGTGCTGCTGAACAGCGGGGCGCTGTTCGTCGCGCAGGCGGGCTCGTCGGCGGTGCTGGTGGCCACGCTGGTGCCGGGCGAGGACGTGGGCGGGCTCGACCGGATGGCCGACGCGCTCACCGGCGGCATCGTGGGCGTCGTGGCGGTGGCGTTGCTGCCCGCGAGCCCGTTCTCGATCGCGGCGAAACACCTGTCGGGGGTGCTCGACGCGCTGTCCACGGTGATGGAGCGGGCCGCGGAGGCCATCGAGAAGCGTGACGTGGAGCTGGCGGCCGAGGCGCTGGAGGAGGCGCGTGAGACGCAGGCCGCGGTGGAGGAGTTCGGGGCCGCGCTGGAGACCAGCAAGGAGATCACCATGATCTCCCCGCTGCACTGGCACCGCCGCGCCCGCCTGGCCCGCTACGAGACCGCCGCCGTGCCGGTCGACCTCGCGCTGCGCAACGTCCGGGTGCTGGTCAGGCGCACGCTGGCGTCGCTCGGCGAGGCGAGCCCGCCCCCTGCGGCGCTGGCCGAGGCGATGCGCGAGGTGTCGGAGGCGGCGCTGCTGCTGCAGCTGGAGCTGGGCGCGGGGCGGGACCCGACGCTGGCCCGCCAGGCGCTGCTCGCGGTGGCCGCCAGGGAGCGCCCGCGCGGCCTGGGCTTCTCCGCGCACGTCATCATCGCCCAGCTGCGCTCGGTGGTGGTGGACCTGCTGCAGGCCACGGGCATGGAGCACGAGGAGGCCACGGCGGCGCTGACCCCGCTGGACGGCGAGCCGTCGCCCCGCCCCTAGCGGAGCCTGGGTGTGGCGCTCCCAGGAAGATCCCGCCTCTCGTGCGGCCCGCCGCGCCCCGGCAGACTCCCTGATCAGGGGGCGGGAGGTCCGTCTCCGCTGATCGAGGGAGTACGTACATGATCGGCAGAGTGCTGCTCACGCTGGGCGTCATGACCGCGATGGCGGCCTGCGCCGACGCGGAGGCGCGCGGAAAGACGAACGCGACGGCGCCGCACCCGCACGTCGGCATGTGGGTGACCGCCGACGGGCGGATCCGCCAGGAGCTGCGGGCCGACGGCCGGTACGAGGAGGAGCGCGACGGCCGCCCCAAGGCCTACACCGGCAGGTACACCGTCACGGGCGACCACATCGACTATTTCGACGACCTGGGCTTCACCGCGACGGGCGACGTGCGCGACGGCGTGCTCTACCACGAGCACCTGGTGCTCTACCGGGAGTGGTGACCCGCTCAGGCGGACAGCCGCTTGAGCCTGGCCACCGCCTCGTCGATCACCTCTTCCTTCTTGCAGAAGGCGAAGCGCACGAAGTGGCGGCCGCGCTCGGGGTGGTCGTAGAAGACCTGGGTGGGGATGGCGACCACGCCGGCCAGCTCGGGCAGGCGCCGGGTCAGCTCGAGCCCGTCGGTGAAGCCCAGCGGCCTGATGTCGGTCTGGACGAAGTAGGTGCCGGCCGGCCGCAGCACGGAGAACCCGGCCGCCGACAGCCCCTCCATGAGCCGGTCGCGCTTGTCCTGGAGGCCGGAGGCGAGCGCCGAGACCCAGTCCATCTCGTGCCGCAGCCCGTAGGCGACCGCGAGCTGCCACGGGGCGCTCGCCGTGAACGTGAGGAACTGCTTGACCGTGGAGACCGCCGTGACCAGGGCGGGCGGCGCGCAGACCCAGCCGGTCTTCCAGCCGGTGACCGAGAACGTCTTGCCCGCGGAGGAGATCATCACCGTGCGCTCGCGCATGCCGGGCAGCGTCGCCATGGGGATGTGCTCGACCCCGTCGAACGTGAGGTGCTCGTAGACCTCGTCGGTGACGGCGATGAGGTCGTGCTCCTGGCACAGCTCGGCGATGGCGGTCAGCTCGGCGCGGGTGAAGACGGTGCCGGTGGGGTTGTGCGGGGAGTTGACCAGGATCGCGCGGGTGCGCGGCGTGACGGCGGCGCGCAGCTCGTCGGGGTCGAAGGTGAAGCGGCCCTCGGACGGGCGCAGGGTGACGGCCACCAGCTTGGCCTGGGCCAGGGCGATCGAGGCGGCGTAGGAGTCGTAGTAGGGCTCGAAGGCGATCACCTCGTCGCCGGGCTCGCAGAGCGCGAGCACGCTCGCCGCCACCGCCTCCGTGGCGCCCACCGTGACCAGGACCTCGCTGACCGGGTCGTACGCGAGCCCGTAGTGGGCCGCCCGGTGCTCGCTGACCGCCTGCCGCAGCTCCAGCACGCCGGGGCCGGGCGGGTATTGGTTGGCGCCCGCCCCGATGGCCTGCACCGCCCGGTCGAGCATCGCCGCGGGGCCGTCGGTGTCGGGGAAGCCCTGCCCGAGGTTGATCGATCCGGTCTGGACGGCGAGCGCGCTCATCTCCGCGAAAATCGTCGTGCCGAAGGCGCGCATCCTGGCAACAAGTGGTTCGGTCACGGCTCCACACTATTAGTCTCGTGCCGTGTTCATTCGGGTCGTGCTCGCCCTCGCCCTGTCCGCGCCGCCCGTCGTGACACCGGACCAGGCCGATCCTGGGCCCTGCCGGGTCCCCGTGCCCGCCGGCACGGTCTGCGGCTTCCTGGAGGTGCCCGAGCGCAGAGACTCCCCCGGCCGCACGATCCAGGTCGCGTACGCGGTGCGCCACTCGCTCGACCCCGGCCGGCGGCCCGACCCGGTGGTGTTCATGGGCGGCACGTCGGCGATCCCGCTCATGGAAGAGCTGGCCGGGATGTTCCCCGAGCGTGACGTGGTGGCGGTCGACCAGCGCGGCGGCGGGGCGTCGCAGCCCGCCGTGGGCTGCCCCGAGACGGCGCAGGCACTGCTCGGGCGGTTGCGCGTGCCGCCGTCCGACGTGGGCGCCGCCGCCGTACGCTGCCGCGACCGGCTCGCCGCCCAAGGCGTGGACCTGCGGGGCTACCGGACGGGCGAGATCGTGGCCGACGTGGTGGCGCTGCGCGGCCTGCTCGGGTACGACGCATGGAACCTCGTCGGCGCCGGCCACGCCGCGCGCGTGATGGCGGCGGTGGCCGCGGCCGACCCCGCGGGGACGCGCTCCGTGGTGCTGGAGCCCCCGCCGGAGGAGCCCGGGATCGTGCCGGCCCGGCCGGGGGACGCGTACGAGAGGGCGGTCGCCCGGCTGAACGCGCGGCCCGCCCGGGTGACGGCGCTCGACCCGCTGCTCGGCAGGGAGTTCGCGGCCCGGGTGAGCGGCCACGACCTGACCGCGCTGCTCGGCGCGGCGCCGCACGACGCGGGCACGCCCGCGCTGGTGAACGCCCTGGCCGAGGGGCGCGACGAGCTGCTGCGCCCGCTCGTGGAGCGGCTGGGCGAGGAGCTGGCGGGGCGCGCGTCGGGGCCGTACCACGCCGTACGCTGCCAGGACGCGCCTCCCCCGGCCGGGTCGCCGCTCTTCACGGTCAGCGGCGACCAGGCGGTGTGCGACGCCTGGAACCTGCCCAGGGCCCCCGAGCCCGTCACCCTGGCGAGCACCGCGCCCCAGGCGCCCGTCCACGTCCTGCCCGCCGCCTTCCCCGGGGACGCCTGCGCCCGGCGCGCGGCCGCCGCGTTCGTCGCGGACCTCAGGCCGGCCGGTCCCTGCCCCGGAGCGCGGCCGGTCGAGCTGCACGTGACGGCGGCCCCGTACGCGATCGCGCGCACCCCCTGGCTGGCCGCGCCGTTCGGGATCTTCGCGCTGGCCTGCCTGATCCAGCTCGTCACGGCGGCGCTCAAGGGCCGGGCGCTGCCCGCGTACGGCGGCCTGGCGGGAGTGGCGTTCGCGGGGCTGACCGGCCGGTCCGTCTACGAGCTCGCCAAGGAGCACGGCGGCGCGCTGACCGTCGGCGTGCCCGCGATCACCGAGTGGTACGCGTGGCTCGCGGTCGTCTCCGCCGCGCTCACCGTGGCGGCACTTTTGCACAACCGCAAGTGGCCGCAGACGACCGCGGCCGCCATCTCGGGCGTATTCCTCATATGGTGGTTCACCTGGTTCCTGTGACACGCATCCGTGAGCTCGACGCCCTACGCGGCTTCGCGGTGGGCGGCATCATGCTGGTCAACACGTGGCAGCACACCGACAAGCAGCTGCGCGTCCCGCTCGACTGGACGATCGAGACGCTGTTCCAGAGCCGCTTCTACCCGATCTTCTCGATGCTGTTCGGCATCAGCTTCCTGCTGTTCCTGCGCGGCAACAGCCGGTGGGCGCTGCTCAGCCGGTTGTTCTGGCTGTTCTGCCTCGGCAAGGTGCAGCACGCCTTCTACGAGGGCGAGGTGCTGACCGACTACGCCTTCTTCGGGGCGCTGGTGCTGCTGCCCGCCTCGTTCCTGCCAGGCGGGCTGCCGGTGCTGCTGCTCGGCCTGGTCGTCACGGTCTGGGGGCTGATGGTGGGCGGCGGGGTGCTGCTGATCCCCGGGTTGTTCCTGCTCGGCATGGCGGTGTGGCGGTTGCGGCCGCCGCGCGAGCTGCTGCTGCCGGGGTTCGCGGTCGCGGCGCTGGCGACGGCGCTGCTGACGGCGGCCGGGCGGATGACCGGCGACGGGCTGGTCTACAACCTGGCGGCGGTGACGGGGGCGGCGGCGTACTCGCTGGGCCTGCTGCTCGTGCTGCGCCCGCGCCTGTCGGCGGTGCTGGAGCCGCTTGGGAAGATGGCGCTGACCAACTACGTCACCGGCACCGCCGTGATCGTGCTGGCCCTGCCGCTGCTGAACGCCGACCCGACCCGGTGGTCGGTGCTCGCGCTGACGGCGGTGACGCTGGTCGTGCAGGTGCTGGTCAGCCGGTGGTGGCTGGGCCGATACCGGTACGGCCCGCTGGAGTGGGTCTGGCGGTGCCTGACCTTCTTCCGTCCCGTGCCCAACCGGCTAGAGTCGAATCGTGACCACCATCGCCCTCTGCCAGATCCCGGTCTCCCCTGACCCGTCCGCCAATCTCAAGAGGGCCAGGGAGGCGCTGGCCGCCGCCGAAGGCGCCGACCTGGCGATCTTCCCCGAGGCCACGCTCACCCGCTACGGCCGCCGCATCACGAGTCTTGCCGAGCCGCTCGACGGTCCCTTCGTGACGGGCCTCGCCGAGTCGGCGCGCGCCCACGGGCTGGCGGTGATCGCCGGCACGTTCGAGACCGGCGGCGACCGCGTGCGCAACACGGCCGTGGCCATCGACGCGCAGGGCGCGATCACGGCGGCGTACCGGAAGATCCACCTGTTCGACTCGTTCGGCGCGAAGGAGTCCGATCTGGTCGAGCCGGGCGCCGAGCCGGTCGTGGCCGAGCTGGCCGGGCTCAAGGTGGGGCTCATCACCTGCTACGACGTACGCTTCCCCGAGCTGGCCAGGGCGCTGGTCGACAAGGGCGCCGAGATGTTCGCGGTGATCGCCGCCTGGGGTTCCGGGCCGCTCAAGGAAGACCACTGGATCACCCTGGTCAGGGCCCGCGCGCTGGAGAACACGATGTGGACCGCCGCCGTCGGCCAGGCGCCCAACCCGGCCGAGTCGTCCGACGGCTACGGCGTGGGCCGCAGCATGCTGGTCGACCCGCTCGGCGTGGTGCGCGCCGACCTCGGCACCGGCCCTGGCACCCGCCTGGTCGAGATCGACCACGAGTGGACCGCGACCGCCCGCGCCACCCTCCCTTGCCTCGAACATCGCGTTCTGTAACCGGGGAGTGGTCCATCCGGGGGTCAAGCGATCGTAAAGTAGACCCGTGAGCGGAACGCAGATGCAGAAGGTCGTCCCGCCGCGTCTGCTCGTGCCATACCTGTCGGGCAAGCGCACGGTCATATCGGGCTACGTCTACCGGGTGCAGGACTGCGTCCGGCTGACCACTCCCGAGGCGCTCTTCTACGGGCTCGACCTGTCCTTCGACGGCTCGGAGCTGTTCGCCGAGGTGCCGGAGCTCTATGTCATGCGCTGGCACGCGCGCGACGTCGACACCTACGCGGTGCCCTACGGGCCCCACATGGGCGGCGACTGGAGCGACGCGCCACCGTTCGCGGGCAACGGGTTCACCACGTCGTCCGAGCACGTCGTGCCCCAGTTCCACACCGTCCCGATGCCGATCCCGGCCGGGGCGCAGATCGTCCACGTGACCGTCGAGGGCGAGCGGCCCTTCGCCGACTACGACGGGCTGACCTGGCGGCCCGCCGCATGAGCGACGAGATCACGCCCATCGCCTCGGGCTTCGTGGCCCGCTACGGCGAGCACACGCTGCCCGCCGCGCTCGGCCCCGACAGCGACCAGGTGGTGCTGTTCAGCGAGACCGAGCTGGAGGGCTTCGAGCCCGCGTCCGGCTACTGGCGGCGGGTGGTGCCGCGCTCGAAGGTGGAGTGGCTGGTGCTGATCCGCACCGTCGGCGCGTTCGGCGGCGAGCCGTGCATCGTGCTCGACGAGGACGACGACGGCCTGCACATCGCCTACACCGGCCACAGCGGGATGAAGGCCGAGGCGCTGGGCTACTGGATGGTCGATCACGGCGCCTACGAGGTCGTGGTGCCGCGCGAGGAGGTCTTCTCCATCCGCGTCGAGCGCATCCCGGTGCCCTGACGCCCGAGGGGTCAGCGGAGGTTGCGGTAGCGGGTGTGGCGGGCGGCCAGCCGCTCCTCCGGGCTCAGCCGCAGCAGGCCGGCGATCTCATACTCCAGCGCCCGCCCCACCCGCTCACAGAACTGGCGCGGCTCGTACGCGGCGTCGGGCAGCTCGGGCACGACCCGGTCCACGATGCCGTCGCCACGCAGGTCGGTGGCGCGGATGCGCTGCGCCTGGGCGATCTCGGGGGCGAAGTCGACCGAGCGGTAGAGGATGGCGGAGGCGCCCTCGGGCGGCAGCGGCGACAACCACGCGTGCTGCGCGCACAGCACCCGGTCGGCGGGCAGCAGCGCCAGCGCGGCCCCGCCGGCGCCCTCGCCGAGCAGCAGGCAGACCGTGGGCGCGTCGAGCATGACCAGCTCGGCCAGGCAGCGCGCGATCTCGGCGGCCAGCCCGCCCTCCTCGGCCGCCTTCGACAGGTCGGCGCCCGCGGTGTCGATCACGGTGATGAGCGGCAGGCCCAGCTCGGCGGCCAGCCGCATGCCGCGCCTGGCCACCCGCAGCCCGGCCGGGCCGAGCGGCGAGGTGGTGCGCTGGAAGCGGCGGTCCTGGCCGAGCACCACGGCCGGCGCGGTGCCGAACCTGGCCAGCGCGAGCAGCAGCCCCGGCTCGTTCTCGCCCTCGCCGGTGCCGCTGAGCGGGGTGACGTCGGTGGCGGCGAGCTTGAGCAGCGCGCGTACGCCTGGACGGTCGTCACGCCGTGACCTGGTGATGGCCTCCCACGCCTCGACGGGCCGCAGGTCCTCCTCGGGCGGCTCACCCGCGACCACGCCGGTACGGTCGTCGGCCAGCACCGACAGCGCCCTGATCGCCACCTCCCGCGCCTCCTCCGCCGAGACGACGGCGTCGAGCAGGCCCTTGCGGTGGAGGTTCTCGGCGACCTGCACCCCCTCGGGGAAGGGGTAGCCGTGCAGCGACTCGAACACCCGCGGCCCGAGGAACCCGATCAGCGCCCCCGGCTCGGCCGCCGTGACGTGCCCGAGCGACCCCCACGAAGCGAACACCCCGCCGGTCGTCGGATGCCGCAGGTAGACGACGTACGGCAGGCCGACCGCGCGGTGGGCCTGGATCGCCGCGGTGATCTTCACCATCTGGACGAACGCCAGCGCGCCCTCCTGCATGCGCGTGCCGCCGGAGGCGGGCGCGGCCAGCAGCGGCAGCCGCTCGCGGGTGGCCCGCTCGATGGCGGCCACGAAACGCTCGGCGGCGGCCACCCCGATCGACCCCGCCATGAACGAGAACTCGCACGCCGCGACCGCGACCCTGCGGCCGTCGAGCAGCCCTTCGCCGGTGATCACGGCCTCGTCGTAGCCGGACTTGGCCCGGGCCGCGGCCAGCTCGTCGGCGTAGGAGGAGCCTGGCTCGGCCGGATCGGCGGGCGGCGCATCCCATGACTTCCACGACCCCCGGTCGAGGACCGTGTCAATCAGCGTGCGCGCGTCCGGTCGGCTCACTATCGCTCCCTAGATGTCGGCCAACGATGCAATGGTGACGCACGAGCGCCCCCGCCGGTGCCGCAGAACGCCGCTCATCGTTCGCGCTCCTCCAGCCAGGCCAGCACGGCGGGGCCGTCCTGGCCGAGCGCGGGCGGTGCGGTGTGCGTCATCGGGGGCTCGCCGTCGAAGCGCAGCGGCGGTCCCGGCAGCTCGATGGGGCCGAGCACCGGGTGATCGACCTGGACGACCAGGCCCTGCGAACGGGTCTGCTCCCACGTGTAGACCTCGTCGAGCGTCCTGATCGCGCCCGCGGGCACGCCGGCCGCGCCCAGCTCGGCCAGCCAGTGGGCGCGGTCGTGGGCGGCCAGCGCCTTCTCCATGTCGGCGATCAGCTCGTCGCGGTGCAGGAACCGGTCGCGGTTGGTGGCGTAGCGGGGCTGCCCGGCGTCGATGCCGAGGAGCTCGGCGACCTTGCGCCAGTGGGCCTCGTTGCCGGCGGCGATCTGCAGCAGGCCGTCGGCGCAGCGGAAGGCGCCGTACGGGGTGATCGAGGAGTGGTGGTTGCCCGTGGGGGCGGCCACCTTTCCGCCGACCGTCCAGGCGGTGCCGTGGTAGGAGTGCACGCCGGTGACGGCGGCGAGCAGCGAGGTGCGCACGACCCTGCCCGCGCCGGTCCGCTCGCGCTCGTAGAGTGCGGCGGCCACGCCGTACGCGCCGTGGATGCCGGCCAGCAGGTCCGCGATGGACGCGCCCACGCGGTAGGGCTCGTCGGCCGACGGGCCGGTCAGCGACATCAGGCCGGCCTCGCCCTGGGCGATCTGGTCGTAGCCAGGGCGGCCGCCCTCGGGGCCGTCGTGGCCGAAGCCGGTGATCGACAGGATGACCAGGCGGGGGTTGAGCTCGTGCAGCCGCTCGACGGGGAAGCCGAGGCGGTCGAGTACGCCGGTGCGGAAGTTCTCGACCAGGACGTCGCTGTGGCGGACGAGCCGCTCTATGAGCCTTCTGCCGTCGTCGGACTTCAGGTCGACGGCGATGGACTGCTTGTTACGGTTGGCCGCCAGGAAGTACGTGGATATGTCGTGATCCGGCCCGACGAAGGGCGGGCCCCACCCGCGTGACTCGTCGCCGCCGTCCGGATGCTCGACCTTGATCACCCGGGCGCCCAGGTCGCCGAGCAGCTGGGCGGCGTGCGGCCCCGCCAGCGCTCTGGACAGATCGAGCACGACGATGCCATCAAGGGGGCCATCAAGGGGTTCGAGCACGATCCCAACCTCCCATGCGCGTTATGGGGTGAATGAACATTCTCGCAGGCGTCCACCCCCCTTCCTCTACCCTGGGTGCGATGATCGGTCTGCCTGCCCGCATCGCCGCCCTGCCGCCGTCCTGCGGCCCCGTGCGGCTGGTCGCCGTCGACGGGCCCGCCGGGTCGGGCAAGACGACGTACGCGGGGCGGCTCGGCGCCCTGCTGGGCTGCCAGGTGATCGGCAGCGACGACTTCCCCGTGCCGTGGGAGGAGGGGCCGGGCGGCTGGTTCCACCTGCTGGAGTCGCAGGTGCTGCGGCCGCTCCAGCGCGGCCTGCCGGGCGGTTTCCGCAGGTACGACTGGGTGCGCGGGGTCTATGCCGAGCAGGTGCCGGTGCCTCCCGCGCCGGTGCTGGTGATCGAAGGGGTCGGTACGGCGCGGGCGTCGGCGGCCGGGATGCTGGCGTACACGGTGTGGGTGGAGGCCGACGAGGCCGAGCGGCTGCGGCGGGTGCTGGAGCGCGACGGGCCTGAGCTGGAGCCGCGCTGGCGCGAGTGGTTCGCGGCCGAGCGCGCCTGGTTCGCGGCCGACCGTACGAAGGAACGCGCCGACCTCGTCGTCAGGACGTGAGATGGGCGACGTCGTTGAAGCGGACCAGCTCGCCCGCCCGCCACACCGACACCGACCCGTTCAGCACCGGCGCGCACGCCAGCACCGCCGACAGCTCCGTGTCGGGCCGCCCGCCGAGCACGTGACGCAGCCCCAGCACCACGGAGTCGTGCGCGACGATCAGCACCCGCCGCCCGTCGGCGCGCCCGCCCAGGTCATCGGCCAGGAACGCGCGGAGTCTGACCGTCACGTCGGCTAGTGACTCCCCGCCGGGCGGGCGGAAGGCGTAGGCCCCGGCGGCCTCCCGTCGCGCCAGCTCGTCAGGGAACCGCTCGCGCAGCGCGGCCAGGTTGCGCCCGGCGAACGCGCCCTGCTCCTGGTCCCTCAGCCGGTCGTCCACGATGACGGGCGGCGGCTCCGCGCCCCACGTCTCCTGGGCGATCCGCCACGTGTCGCGTGCCCGCCGGTAGGGCGAGCAGCACACCAGCTCGGGCGCCTCGTCCTGAGGCAGCGCCGCCAGCAGCCGGCCGAACGCCGCCGCCTGGGCCCGCCCCAGCTCGGTCACCGTCACCTCGTCGTCGCCGCGCTCGTAGACCAGCGGCCGGTCGCCCGCGAGCCGATGGGCGAGATTGGCCTCGCTCTCGCCGTGCCGCACGGCCATGATGACGGACGGTCGCATACCGCCATCCTCACACGAGCCGGCTCCGGGGGTGATCGTATGGTGATCTCATGGTTTCTGTCGCAGTTCTCGGAACGGGGCTCATGGGGCTGCCCATGGCCCGCAACCTCGTCAGGGCCGGCCTGCGGGTCACGGTGTGGAACCGCACGCTCGACAAGGCCAGGCCGCTGGAGGCCGACGGCGCCACCGTGGCAGGCTCACCGGCGGAGGCGGTCGAAGGCGCGGACGTGATCGTGACCATGCTCAGCGACGGCGACGCGGTGCACGAGGCCGTCACCGCCGCCGCGCCCGGGCTGCGGGCCGGTCAGGTGTGGGCGCAAATAAGCACGGTCGGCGTCGCGGCCGTCGGGCGGCTGGCGGCGCTGGCCGGGCGGCACGGGCTGACGTTCGTGGACGCGCCGGTGCAGGGCACCAAGCAGCCCGCCGAGCAGGGCAAGCTGGTCATCCTCGCGGCCGGTCCCGAGCCGGCCAGGCAGGTCCTGGAGCCGGTGTTCTGCGCGGTCGGGCAGCGTACGCTCTGGCTGTCCGGCGACGGCGCGGACGGCGCGGGCACCAGGCTGAAGATGGCCACGGTCAGCGTCGGCATCTCCATGACCGCCGTCGTGGCCGAGGCGCTCGCCCTGGCCAAGGGGCTCGGGCTGGACCCCGGCCTGGTCAGGCAGGTGATCTCGGGCGGGCCGATGGACAGCCCGTATTTCCAGGCCAAGTCGAAGGCCATCCTGGAGGGCGACTTCACGCCGTCGTTCTCGGTGCGCAACGCCGAGAAGGACACCCGCCTCATCGTCGAGGCGGGCGAGTCCGCCGGGGTGCGGCTCGACGTGGTGGCCGCCTCTGGCGAACGCTTCCGCCGCGCCGAGGCGCAGGGCCACGGCGACGAGGACATGGCCGCCACCTACTTCGCCAGTTCCTGAGCCCCGGCCACCGCGACCGGCCGTGGGCGCCGCCCGGGACTCCGGCCCCAGAGGCCGGGTCCCTGGGGCTCGGGGGCAGCGGCCGTGAGGCGGGGTCAGCGGCCGGGTGACGGGGGCAGCGGCCGTGAGGCGGGGTCAGCGGCCGGGGCGCGGCGTCAGAGGTCGTCCACCTCGGCGTGGCTGCGGCCGCCGGAAAGCTTGGCGTAGCCGGGCCCGCGGTCGAAGAAGCGGTCGGCCGGAGGACGCAGGCGGGCGCGCAGCTCGGCCGTGGCCTGCTCGTCGATGCGGTCGCCGTCGAGCACCACGCCGTAGTCGCCGAGCGCGCCCGCGATCGACACCTTCCCGTCGCGCACGTCGGCCGCCACCGCCCGCGGGTCCCTGTCGTACGGGGAGCCCCATCCGCCGCCGCCGGTGGTGCGGATTCTGATCAGCTCACCGGCGAGCACGGGATGGTCGTCCACCAGCCCCTCCATCTCGCGGCCCGCGATCTCGACGCGGAACGGCCGCCCGGCCAGGCCGCCGTTGACGCCCCAGCAGGACAGGATCGACCGGTCGGCGATCGACATGTACGAGGCGTTGCGCAGCATCCTGATGTGCTTGTCGTAGCCGAGCCCGCCCCTGAACATGCCGGGCCCGCCGGAGTCGCAGGCCAGCCCGAGCCGTTCGACCCGCAGCGGCCAGCGGGCCTCGGCGAACTCGACGGGGATGTTGCGCGAGTCGGGCACCACGTGGATGGTGTCCTCGCCGTCGGCGTACCAGCGCCCGCCGGAGCCGCCGCCGAGCACCTCGCGCATCAGGTAGGGGACTCCGTCGGCGTCCACGCCGTGCACGCCGGTGTAGCGGATGGTCTCCTGGTCGGCCGGCATGCGCCCGCCGGTGGCCTTGGCCAGCACGCCGGCCAGCACACCGAGCAGGCGCAGGATGACGAACGTGCGGGCGTTGGTCGGGGCCGGGAAGATCGGCGTGAGCAGCGTGCCCTTCTCGGGGAAGACCATCGTGATCAGCGGCACGACGCCCTCGTTGACCTCCAGCTCTGCCATGCGCTCCGGGGTGTCGGCGAGGTTGCGCAGCACGGGCGCGAGCCACTTCTTCAGGAACACGCCGTCGGCGTAGTCGCCCGCGTGGTTGATGGGACCCTTGGCCTGGGGCGAGGTGCCGGTGAAGTCGATGGTGAGCGGTGACTCTGCGGCGTGGTCCACGGTGAGCGTGATGCGCTGGGCGTGCAGGCGCGGCTCGTCCACGCCGTCGTGCTCGGCGTAGTCCTCCCACACGTACGTGCCCTCGGGGATCTTCGCCAGCAGCTCCCTGCGGAACGTCTCGGTGGTCTTGCCGATGATCGCGTCGAAGCACTCCTCGACGGCCTCCCGGCCGTAGCGCTCGAACAGCTCGCCGAGCCTGCGCGCGCCCATCAGGCAGGCCGAGCACTCGGCGTCGAGGTCGCCGGCCAGCGAGTCGGGCATGCGGGAGTTGCGGGTCATGATGCGCAGCGCGGCCTCGTTGGGCACGCCCTGGTCGCGCAGCTTGATCGGCGGCACCATGAGGCCCTCTTCGTACACCGAGCGGGCGTGGGAGGGCATGGAGCCGGGCACCGCGCCGCCGATGTCGTCGTGGTGGCCGAACGCCTGCACGAACGCGACCACCTCGCCCTCGTGGAAGACGGGCACGGTGACGCACAGGTCGGGCAGGTGGCCGATGCCGCCTTCCGACAGGTAGACGTCGTTGTGGAAGTAGACGTCGCCGGGCTTCATCGTCTCGATCGGGAAGTCGCGGACGACGGGCTGGACGAGCGCGCTGTAGGAGCGGCCGGTGAGCTTGCGCAGCCGGGCGTCGTGGATGCCGGCGCGGAAGTCGTGGGCGTCGCGGATCATCGGCGAGCGGGCCGTCCGCGCGATCGCGGTCTCGACCTCCTTCTCGACGGAGGCGAGCGTGCCCTCGACGATCTCCACCAGGATCGGATCAGTCACGACTTATCTCCACATTTCCGTATTCGTCGACCTTGGCGGTGAAGCCCGGGTGGACGGGGATCGTGGAGCCGTACTCCTCGATCACCGCCGGGCCCGTGACGGTCGCGCCGGGACCGAGCGCGGCGCGCTGGTGGATCGGGGTGTCGCGGGTCTCGTCGAAGTGCACGGGACGCACCGACGTGGCCCCGGAGCCCGGCTTGTCCAGGCGCGGGATGACCGGGCGGGTGATGGGCCCGATGCCGGAGACGCGCAGGTTGACCCATTCGACGCCGTGGCGGGGGTCGTCGCGGTAGGCGTAGCCGTAGAGCTTCTCGTGGGCCTCGTGGAAGCGGGAGACGACCTCTTCGTGCCAGGACTCGTCGATCTCGCCGGCCGGGGCGGGCACCCGCACCTCGTACGCCTGGCCGAAGTAGCGCAGGTCGGCGCTGCGCTGGTGGACCGGCTCGGAGAAGCCCTCGCGGTCGAGGGCCTCGGCGGCCTGATGCTCCAGGTCGTGGAAGATCTCGACGGCCTTGCCGAGCGAGAGGTCGCGGGTGACGTACGTACGGACGTAGTCGTTCTTGACGTCCACCGTGAGCAGCCCGAACGCCGAGACGTTGCCCGGGTCGCGGGGCACGACGACCGACGGGAGCCCGAGGATGTCGATCAGCCGGCACGCCAGCAGCGGCCCCGACCCGCCGAACGTCACCAGCGGGAAGTCCCGCACGTCCAGCCCCCGCTTGACGGTGAGCCTGCGGATCGCGTTGCTCTGGTTGAACGCGCTGATCTCCAGGATCCCGGTCGCGGTGCGCTCGGGCGTGAGCCCCAGCTTGTCGGCCAGCGCCTCGATGCCGCCGCGCGCGGCGTCCACGTCGAGCGGGATCTCCCCGCCCAGCAGGTGCGGCGGGATGCGGCCGAGGAAGACGTGCGCGTCGGTCACCGTCACCTCGGTGCCGCCCCTGCCGTAGCAGAGAGGGCCGGGGTCGGCGCCGGCCGAGCGGGGGCCGACCTTCAGCGTGCCCTCGGGCGAGATCCAGGCGATCGAGCCGCCGCCCGCGCCGACGGTGACGATGTCGATCATCGGGATCTTGCAGGGGTAACGCCCGATCGTGCCCTCGGTCGTGATGGACGGCTCGCCGTCGACCACCACCGCCACGTCGGTCGAGGTGCCGCCGCCGTCAAGGGTGATCACCGAGGTGTGGCCCGCCGTGCCGGCGAGCAGCGCCGCGCCCAGCGCGCCGGCCGCCGGGCCGGAAAGGACCGTGGTGATGGGCTGGTTGACGACCTCCCGGGCCGACAGCACGCCCCCGTTCGACTTCATCACGGAGAACGACCTGCCGAGGCGGCCGGACAGGTTCGCGAGGTAGCCGCGCATGGCCGGCTTGACGGCCGCGTCCACGAGCGTGGTGACCGAGCGCTCGTACTCGCGGTATTCGCGCAGCACGTCGCTGGAGAGCGAGACCACCGCCTCGGGGTGCTCGCGGGCCAGCACCTCGCGCATCCGCCGCTCGTGCTCGGGGTTGGCGTAGGAGTGCAGGAAGCAGACCCCGATCGCGGTGATGCCCTTGGCGCGGAACCAGCGGGCCACCTCGACGGCCTGCTCCTCCGAGAACGGCCGCACCTCCTCGCCCAGGTGGCCGAGCCGCCCGCCGACGGTCTTGACCAGGTGCACGGGCACGATCCTGGGCGGCTTGACCCAGAAGTAGGAGTTGCCGTAACCGTCGGGCACGCTCTGCCTGGCGATCTCCAGGATGAACTCGAAGCCCTCGGTCGTGATGAACCCGAGGCTCTCGATGCGGTCCTCCAGCAGCCGGTTGGTGGCCACCGTGGTGCCGTGGACGATCGAGGCGACCTCCAGCTCACCCAGCTTGCCGAGCCCGGCCATGAAGCCGTCGGCCGGGTTCGCCGGGGTCGAGGGGGTCTTCGTGGTGAGGATCTCACCGGTCTGCTCGTCCACCGCCACGACGTCGGTGAACGTGCCTCCGGTGTCCACTCCGATACGGACGCTACGCATGGGCTCCTCAGCTCCGGCGCCGGCCGAGCACTTCGTCGATGACTCGGGGCGCGTTCTCCGTGCCGACGTACGCAGCCAGGCGCACCACCATCTCCTGGGACCTGGCGAGTTCCGCCTCGACCCTGGCCTTCCCCGACTGGCCCGCCTGAACTCCGAAATAAGCGCCGATGATGGTGCCGATCACCCCCGCCACGCCGGCGAACAGCACACCGAACTCGGCACTGGCGAACACGGCCGCGCCGAAGGCGGCGAGGACCGCGACGATGCCCGCCACGACGACGAGGAAACCATAGCGCCAGCGGGTGGCGTCGGCTTGGGCCGGTGAGAGGTCGTCCTGCGTCATCATGACGTCGAGCGAGGCTGGTTTGTCGGTGACCACAGATTTTCCTCCTGTAACTCGTGGGGAGAAATGTCCCACGAGGTCATGGAACAAGCCAAGCCACTAAGCTGACGGCCCGTGACTGATCTGTCTGCCTTGTCGCCAGCGCCGTCGGGCGCCAGAGATGCCGTCCTGAAGTTCTACTTCGGGCCCATGGACTGCGGGAAGTCCACTCTGGCGTTGCAGATGAACTACAACCACGCGCGGCAGGGCAGGCGGGGCCTGGTGCTGACCAAGCACGACCGCTCGGGCGAGCCGCAGGTCACCAGCAGGATCGGGCTCGGCCGCGAGGCGATCGAGGTGGAGGACGACCTCGACCTGGTCGCGCTGGTCACCGCGTACGACCGCGTCGACTACCTCATCTGCGACGAGGCCTGTTTCTACACCGTCGAGCAGATCGAGCAGCTCGCCGACCTCGTGGACGAGCACGGCGTGGACGTCTACGCGTTCGGGCTGGCGTCGGACTTCCGCTCGGTCATGTTCCCCGCCGCGCAGCGGCTGTTCGAGCTGGCCGACGAGGTGTCGCGGCTCCAGGTCGAGGTGCTGTGCTGGTGCGGGCGTCCCGGGCAGCTCAACGCCCGCGTCGTGGGCGGGACGATGGTGCGTACGGGCGAGCAGGTCGTCATCGGCGACACCGACGACGCGCCCGTGCGCTATCAGGTGCTCTGCCGCCGCCACCACCGCGCGGGCCGGCTCGGGGAGGGCTCTCACGTCGCCCGCCACGGCGCACGGCCCGCACTCGGCGGTCAGACCGCGCAGGTCCTGTCGTCGCAACCGTCGGCGGGCGCGGCGAGCTGAGTGATCGGGGTCTGCCCGGTCCGCTCGGCCACCTCGTCGATCGCGGCGGCGAAGGCGTCCTCAGGCTGTGCGCCCGACACGGCGTACTTGCCCTCGAACAAGAACAGCGGCACCCCGCTGATGCCCAGCGAGCGCGCCCTGGCGAGCTGCTCGCGCACCTCGTCGGCCCCCTCGCCGGTGTCGGTGACGCCCGCGTCGGCCGCCAGCTCGGCCAGCACGGCGGGGTCGCCGACGTTGCGGCCCTCGGTGAAGTACGCGCCGAACAGCCGCTCGGCCATCTCCTTGCCGCGCCCCTGCCGGGTGGCGACCTCGATGAGCCGGTGCGCCTCGAACGTGCCGGCGCTGATGGCCTGGTCGTAGCGGAGCTCAAGCCCGTCCTCCGCGGCGACGCCGACGACGCGGTCGATCATCTGCGTCGCGTTGGGGCCGAACTTGCGCTGCATCGCCGGGATCACCGGCTCGCCGTCGCTGGAGGCGTCGGGGTCGAGCTGGAACGGGCGCATCGTCACCTCGATGGTGCCGCCCCTCGCGCGGAACCGCTCGGCGGCCCTGTCGAACCTGGTGTGCCCGATGTAACACCAGGGGCACACGACATCAGAAAAGATCTCGACCTTCATGTCGGTCCACAACCGCCTGCGGACCTGCCTGATTCCTGGTTCATCCGGCGGCCAGCTCCTCCAGCCGGTACGTCAGGTACGCCGAGTCGTCCACCAGCGCCGACGCTCCCCGCCACCAGCCGAACCACTCGCCGCTGCGCCACATCCAGTCGACCCGCTCGATGGCGGCCACCACGTCGCCGACCGTCCGCCACTGCTCGCCGAGCTGCTCGCGGGTGGCGCCGTGGCGCACCGCCCAGGCCCGCAGGATGCCGGCCGCCGAGGCGGAGACCTCGCGCGCGTAGGGGTCGGGGTCCTCGCCGGGCAGCCGGTGCGGCCCGAGCCCGGCCGCGACCCCCCAGCTCCACTGCGCCTCGGCGGGCCGGGAGTAGCGCAGGGAGTGGAAGTCGAGGTTGGAGCCGAGGTCGCCGTCGGCGCGCCGGGTGACGACCGCGTCGAGCCTGCCTCCGGCGTCGAAGTGCACGACGAGCCGCTGCCCCGGCTTGACGCCAAGCGGCAGCGCGAAGCGGTCCTCGGCCTGCCAGGAGTTGAGGTCGACCTGCGCGACGGGCGCGCCCCACAGCTGGTCGGCGGCGTCGTCGGCGATCCAGGCGGCGAGCATCTCCAGGGCGGTCAGGTCGGTCCACGGCTCGATGGCGACGGCGGTGCGCACGACCTCGTCGGGGGGCGGCAGCTTCCCGCCGCGCGGCCTGCTCCACCACTGCTCGCCCAGCTCGCGAGTGCCGACCAGCAGCGCCGCCAGGGCGGCCAGCTCGGCCGAGCGCCGGGTGAGCTGGGCGCCACGGGCCAGCTCGAGCGTGCGCTCGGTGCGCTCGTCACCGAGCAAGGGACGCACGTCGCCGATGAGCCGTTCGGCCGTGGGCCGCTCCTCGCCGAGCAGATTGCGTACGACTCGCCTGGCCTCGGTACGTGCGTCTTCAGCGTGTGCCTGCCGCATACTCGCCACGCTACGCCGGGAGATCCTTTTCCGCGAGAGTCCGGAGGCAGGCGCCGTCAGGCGCGGTGGCGGGTGCCCCGCCCGAGGAGCCAGCCGAGCGTCACGCCGGCCAGCGCCACGCCGGCGCCGGTGCCGAACGCGGCCAGCATCACCCACGGCCGCGTCTCGGTGCGCGGCGCGCGGGGCCGCTCGTAGACGGCGGCGGGAGCGGCGTCCGTAAGGCTCCGCGCGTCCGTGAGGGCCCCCGCGTCCGTGAGGGGCGCGGCGTCCGTGAGGGGCGCGGCGTCCGTGAGGGGCGCGGCGTCCGTGAGGGGCGCGGCGTCCTGCGCGGGCGCGGCGGCCGGGACCGGGGCGCACAGGTGCTGCTCGACGGCGGTGAAGAACTCCTGGGCGGTGCGCTTGGCCACCGAGCCCAGCATGCGCTGCCCGACGCCGCCGATCATGCCGCCGATGACCGCCTCGGCGTCGTAGTCGACCCTGGTACCGCCGTCGGCCTCGCTGAGCCGGACCTGCACGGTCGCGTCCACGGTGCCGGGCGCGCCCTGCCCGCGCGCCCTGAGCGTGAAGCGCTCGGGCGGCAGCGGATCGGACAGCGCCACCTCGCCCTGGTAGACGCCCTTGACGGAGGCCACGCCCGCGTTGACCGTCATCCGGTACGTGTCAGGACCGCACTCCTCCAGCCGCTCGCACCCAGGGATGGTCCGCACCAGCACGGCGGGGTCGCGGAACGCCGCCCACAGCCGGTCCCTGTCCACCCCGATCACGACACTGCCCGCCACGTTCATGTCGCCACTCTAAGCAGCCGGAGCCTCCCGGCTTAAGGGCAACACCTGCCAGACGCGGACCGGTCGGTCGATCATGCCTGGCAAGATTGTGTGGCTATGAACGGGAAGCGGCGGGCGTGGGCGAAGGCGGGCGTGACGGTGGGCGTGGTGTGCGCCCTGGCGCTGGCCGCCTGCGGCCCGGGTGACGCGCCCAAGGAGTCCGCCGCACCGAAGGATCAGCCCACGGCGTCCGCGACGCCGAGCCCGGCCAAGCCGCAGGGCCCGCCCGGGGTCAGGCCGCGCAAGGGCGAGGTACGCCCGATCACCCGCACCGGCGACCTGCCACCGGTGATCAGCTCCATCCCGACCAGACGCAAGGTCGTCTTCCTCACCATCGACGACGGCTGGGAGCAGGACCCCGGCTTCGTCCAGCAGATCCGCGACGAGCGCATCCCCGTCACGGCCTTCGCCATGCGGGACGCGGTGGAGGCCGAGGGCACGCCGGACCAGGCGGGCGGCGAGGCCCGTTACGTCGGCGCCGGCAAGTGGGGATACTTCCGCCAATTGCGTGATGCGGGGGTGGCCGTCGAGAACCACACGCTCACCCACCCCAACCTCCGCCTCCTCGGCCGCGCCGCCCAGCGCAAAGAGATCTGCGGCACGGCCCAGCTGATCAGGAAGGAGATCGGGACGCGGCCGGCGTTGTTCCGCCCGCCGTTCGGCAACTACAACACCGACACGCTGCTCGCCGCCAAGAGCTGCGGCGTGCGGGCCGTACTCCTGTGGACGGCGACCGTGCAGCCGGGCGGCAAGATCGCCTACCAGGTGCCGGACAAGCGGCTGCGCCCCGGTGACATCCTGCTCCTGCACTTCCGTCCCAACCTGGCCAGGGACTTCCGCATCCTGGTGAAGAAGATCAAGCGCCGCGGTTACGCCCTGGGCAACCTTCAGGCGTACCTGGACGCCGCCGACCCGCGCTGAGGTCCGCCTCGGGGCGTACGCGACGATCCGTCGCGCGGGTGACGCGCATCCCCGCCCCAGCAGGGCATTCTCGAAGCTCGGCAACCAGCGCAAACGGGATGTGACGAACGTCGCACCCCATTGCTCTACAACGTGTAGTACTACTGCAAGTAGATGTACTACGGCTTGTAGAGCAACGACTTTTCTCGGCGGGGATGATGGACGCACTAGACCTGGCGCGGTGGCAGTTCGGGGTGACCACCGTGTACCACTTCCTGTTCGTGCCCCTGACCATCGGTCTCGGGATCTTCGTGGCGGGCCTGCAGACGGCCTGGCACCGCACGGGCAAGGAGCACTACCTCAAGCTGACCAAGTTCTTCGGCAAGCTGTTCCTGATCAACTTCGCCATGGGCGTGGTCACCGGCATCGTGCAGGAGTTCCAGTTCGGGATGAACTGGAGTGAATACTCCACCTTCGTGGGCGACGTCTTCGGCGCCCCGCTGGCCATGGAGGCGCTGCTGGCCTTCTTCATGGAGTCCACGTTCCTCGGCCTGTGGATCTTCGGCTGGGACCGGCTGCCGAAGAAGGCGCACCTGGCCTGCATCTGGGCGGCGGCCATCGGCTCGAACATCTCCGCCTACTTCATCCTCGCCGCCAACGCCTGGATGAAGCACCCGGTCGGCTACGAGGTCGTGGACGGCAAGGCCAGGATGACGGACCTGTGGGCGGTGCTCACCAACTCCACGGCGCTGGCCCAGGTGCCGCACGTGATCGGCGGGGCGTTCGTGGTGGCGGGCGGCTTCGTGCTGGCGGTCTGCGGCTACTGGCTGCTGCGCACGCGCGGCACGCAGGCCGCCGCCATGTGGCGCGGCGCCGCCCGCGCCGCGCTGCTGATGACCGCGCTCGCGGGCGCGGTGGTCGCGGGCACCGGCGACATGTCCGCCAAGCTCATGTACGAGCAGCAGCCGATGAAGCTGGCCGCCGCCGAGGGGCTGGAGCGCGACACGGCGGGCGCGGCGTTCAGCGTCGCCCCCGGCATCGAGATCCCCAAGGTGCTGAGCTTCCTCGCCACCAACGACCCCGACGCCGTCGTCGCCGGCACCGAGGACCTGCAGCGCCGCTTCGAGGAGCAGTTCGGCCCCGGCGACTACCGCCCCAACGGCCCCGTCGTGTTCTGGTCGTTCCGCGTGATGATCGTCTTCGGCATGGCCACCGTCGGCCTGTCGGTGCTCGGGCTGTGGCTGACCAGGCGCGGCCGGGGCTTCCCCGCGTGGCTGTCGAAGGCGCTGCTGCTCGCGCTGCCGCTGCCGCTGGCCGCGGTGATCGCCGGTTGGCTGCTCAGCGAGATCGGCCGCCAGCCGTGGACGGTCGCCGGCGAGCTGCTGACCGCCGCGAGCGTCTCACCCGGCGTGACACTGGCCGAGGTGGCCACCTCCCTGGCGATCTTCACCCTCGTGTACGGCGTCTTCACCGTGGCCGAGGCCGTGCTGCTGGCCAGGCACGTACGCAAGGGCGTCGAGGAGCCCGCTCCCGAGCCCGCGGCCGAGCGGCGCGAACCGCAGCTCATGTACTGAGCCCATGTGACGAGTTGAGGAGCTTCCCGTGATCGAGTTGTGGTTCGCCATCATCGCCTTCCTGTGGACCGGCTACTTCGTCCTCGAAGGCTTCGACTTCGGCGTCGGCATGCTGGCCCCGGTGGTCAGCAGGAACGCCGCCGAGCAGCGCGCCAGCCTGCAGACCATCGGCCCGGTGTGGGACGGCAACGAGGTGTGGCTGATCACCGCGGTCGGCGCCATGTTCGCCGCGTTCCCCGCCTGGTACGCCGGCGTGTTCAGCACGTTCTACCTGCCCGTGACGCTGATCCTGGTCGGGCTGATCCTGCGCGGGCTCGGCCTGGAGTGGCGGAGCAAGGTCGCGAACCCGGCCTGGTGCGACCTCGCGGTCGTGGCGGGCAGCGCGCTGCCGGCGTTCCTGTGGGGCACGGTCTTCGCCCACCTGCTGTTCGGCGGCCTGCTCGCGGCCCTGCTCGGCGGCGCGTTCACGCTGGCCGTCTGCGTCCTGCACGGCGCGGTGTTCCTGGCGCTGAAGACCACCGGCCAGGTGCGCCGCCGCGCCAGGACCGCCGCGCTCGCCGCCGCGGGCGTGACGCTGCCGGTGGCGGTGTTCGCCCTGTCGGGCCTCGGCACCGGCCCCGCCCTGGCCGCGATGGCGGCGCTGGCCGCGGCCACGGCGCTGATCTGGCGGCGCAGGGAGGGATGGGCGTTCGGCGCGACGGCCGGCGCGATCGTGCTGACCACGCTGGCGGTCTTCATGGAGCTGCGGCTGCGCCCGCTGCCGGGGCTCACGCTGGCCGAGGCGGCGTCGGGGCCGTACACGCTGACCATGCTGAGCTGGATCGGGCTGATCGCCCTGCCGTTCGTGCTGGTCTACCAGGGGTGGACGTACTGGGTGTTCAGGAAGCGGGTCCTGGTGCCTGCCAGCTGACCCGCGCCTCCTTCGCCAGGTGCAGGTCGCCGCCGAGCCGCTCGTGCAGCAGGTCGAGCACCTGCCGGCCGGCCAGCACCGTCCACTTGGGCCCCACCAGGTACGGGTTCTTCTCCGGCGCGGCGTCCATCCAGGCGTCCTTCCCGGCCTGGCTGGCGAAGGTCGTGACGAAGAACTCGCCGTCGGGGGTCTTGCAGTAGCCGGTACGGATCTCCGGCGCGTCCACCTGCATCCGGGGCGCACAGCCGACCTTGGCGGCCAGTCGCTCGACGGTGACGGGGGCGGCGCCGGCCCGCTGCGCGCTCGCCGTGACGTAGCCGCCGACGCTCCCGGAGGAGCAGCCGGCGACCAGTCCGGCCAGCAGCGCGAAAGCGGCCGAACGTGGAAAAGTCGTCATGTGCAGAGGTACGCACCTGCGGGAGGCCAGGTTCAGGACCCGCCGGTCACGTGGCCGGTCACTTGGGGGCGGGGCTCTGGGAGACGCGGTGGTCGGTCAGGTGGAGGTCGCCGTTGAGCGGGCCCTTGAGCACCTCCAGCACCTTCAGCGGCCCGAGCACCGTCCACTTGGGCCCCACCAGGTGCGGGTTGTACTCGGGCGCCTCGTTCATCCAGGCGTCCTTGAGCTTCTCGGTCTTGAAGGTGTTGACGAAGAACTCGCCGGCGTCCGTCTTGCAGAACGCGGTCCTGATGTCGTCGGCCTCGACCTGCATCTTGGGCTTGCAGCCGACCTTCTCCGAGATCTGCTCGACGGTCATCGGCTTGGGACTCGCCGGCTCCGCCCCGTCTGCTGCGACGTAGTCGTTCCAGCCGCCTCCTGAGGAGCAGCCGGCGACCAGTCCGGCCAGCAGCGCGAAAGCGGCCAGACGTGGAAAAGTCGTCATGTGCGAGGGTACGCAGCCCCGCCGCCTCCGGTTCACCCGGATCGGCCGCCCCTTGCGGTGCGCAGCGTGTGGAGGTCGGACGGGGAGATCGGCATGCGGTCGATCGGGATGCCCTCGGCGTCCTCGACGGCCGAGGCGATGACCGCCGACACCGGGATCACGCCCGCCTCCCCCGCCCCCTTGACGCCGAGCGGGTTGAGCGGCGACGGCGTCTCCAGGTGGCCGGTCTCGACTCGGGGGATCTCGGTCGCGTACGGCATGAGGAAGTCCATGAAGGACGCGTTCACCAGCTGGCCGTGCTGGTCGTAGACCATCCGCTCGTACAGGGCGCCGCCGATGCCCTGGGCGACGCCGCCGTGGATCTGCCCCTCGACGATCATCGGGTTGATGAGCCGCCCGCAGTCGTGCACCACGGCGTACCTGACGACCTTGATCTCGGCGGTGTCGGGGTCGGTCTCGACGACGGCGGCGTGCATCCCGGCCGCGAACGTCGAGCGGATCGGCGAGTAGTAGTCGCGCCCCTCCAGGCCGGGCTCCTCGCCCTCGGCGACGGGCGGCTTGTCCGGGTCGGCGGCGCCGGAGAACTGGGTGGCCTTGGCGGCCTCCTCGTCGAAGGCGTACCTGAGCGGGTTGGCGAGCACGGCCACCGTGGACAGCGGGATGGACGCCGACGGCGTGCCGGCGACGTGCACGAGCCCGTCGGTGACGGTCAGGTCGGCGGGGTCGGCCTCCAGGGCGTCGGCGGCGATGCGCAGCGCCTTCTCGCGGACCTTCCTGCACGCCAGGGCGATGGCGTTGCCGCTGACGACCGCGGCCCTCGAGGCGAAGGTGCCGACCGCGTACCCGAAACGGCGGGTGTCGCCGGTGACCACGCTGACCCGCTCGATGGGCACGCCCAGCTCGGCGGCGGCGATCTGGGCGAAGGCCGTCTCGTGGCCCTGCCCCTGCGAGGTGAGGCCGGTGGAGACGTGCACCCGGCCGTCGGAGGTGATCTGCACGTGCCCGCCCTCGTACGGGCCCACGCCGGTGCCCTCGACGTAGCAGCCGATGCCGATGCCGCGCCCAGGACGGCGTTCGAAGGAGTCCCAGCCGATCAGCTCCTTGATCATGCGGAGCATCTCGGGGTAGTTCCCGCTGTCGTAGATGAGCGGCCGGCCGTCCTGGAAGGTCATCCCCTGGTCGTACGGGAACTCGTCGGGCTGGATGAAGTTGACCGCCCGTACCTCCGTGCGGTCCTTGCCGAGGTGCCGCGCGATCTTGTCGAGCGTGCGCTCCATGCAGAACACGCCCTGCGGCCTGCCCGCCCCGCGATAGGGCGTGACCTGCACGGTGTTGGTGTAGACGGCGGTGAACTCGACCCGGTACGCCCCCGGTTTGTACGGCCCGAGCAGCTGCGTCGAGGTGACGATCGGGACGATGATCCCGTACGGCGTGTAGGCCCCGTGGTCGTGCAGGATGCTCACGTCGAGGCCCAGCACGCGCCCGTCGTCGTCGAACCCGACCCGCACGTGCTGCACCTGCGCCCGCTCGTGCGCCGACGACACGAAGTGCTCGCGGCGGTCCTCGGCCCACTTGATCTCGCGGTTCAGCGTCATGGCCGCCCACGGCACCAGGATCTCCTCCGGCCACGGGTGCACGATCTTCACGCCGAAGCCGCCGCCCACGTCGGGCGCGATCACCTCGACCTGCGGCAGCGGCAGGCCGAGCGCGGCGGCCACGGCCATCCTGACGCTGGTCGAGGTCTGGGTGCTGGAGTAGACGCGCAGGTCGCGGCCGTCCCAGCGGGCGTACACGCCGCGGCCCTCCAGCGGCATGCTGGCGCTGCGTTCGATGTCGAGCCGGAAGGACAGGATGTGCGGCGCGCCCTCGATCGCCTCTTCTGCGCCTCGGCCGTCGGTGGCCGGGACCTCCTGGACGAGGTGGGCGCCGACGTTGCCGGGCACGTCCTCGTGCACGAGCTGCGCCCCCTGCACGGCCTCCGCCAGGCCGACCACGGGCTTCAGCGGCTCGTAGTCGACCTCGATGAGCGCGCAGGCGTCCTCGGCGGCGTAGCGGTCGGCGGCCACCACCATGACCACGGGCTCGCCGACGTGCCTGACGACGTCCCTGGCCAGCGGGTAGGCGGTGCGGCCGTGGGTGAGCGCCGGGTGCGGGATGAGCAGCGGCAGCGGCCGTCCGACGCGTTCCGGCAGGTCCTCCCAGGCGTAGATGGCGACCAGCCCCTCCACGTCGAGCGCCGCCGAGACGTCGATGTCGCGGATGCGGGCGTGCGCGTGCGGCGAGCGCACGAACGCCGCCGCCAGCGCGTCCTGCCCGAGGTCGTCGAGGTAGCGGCCCTGGCCGGTGAGCAGCCGCGGGTCCTCCCTGCGCGCCACCGGCTCCCCGAGCCACCGCGTCGTCATGCCTCCTCCGCCAGCAGCTCGGCGGCCCGGTGGACGGCCTTGACGATGTTCTGGTAGCCGGTGCAGCGGCACAGGTTGCCCGAGATGCCCTCGACCACCTCCTCGTCCGTCGGCGCCGGGTTGTCGCGCAGCAGCGCCGTCACCGTGCACAGGAAGCCCGGGGTGCAGAAGCCGCACTGCAGGCCGTGGCACTCGGCGAAGGCCCGCTGCACCGCCGACAGCCGCCCGTCCTCCCCTGCCAGGCCCTCCACGGTGGTCAGCTCGGCGCCGTCCACGGTCACCGCGAACGTCAGGCACGAGCGCACCGGGCGGCCGTCGAGCAGCACCGTGCAGCAGCCGCAGACGCCGTGCTCGCAGCCGACGTGCGTCCCGGTCAGGCCCAGGTCGTGCCGCAGGCAGTCGGACAGCAACCGCCGCGCGGGCAGGCGCGCCCGCCTGGCTGTCCCGTTCACGACCAGCGTGATCTCGTGGAGCGCGTTCTCGCGGCTCATGTTCTCGCGGCTCGTTGTTTCGTGGCTCGTTGTTTCGTGGCTCGTTGTTTCGTGGCTCGTTGTTTCGTGGCTCGTTGTTTCGTGGCTCGTGGCTTCGTACCGGGTGGTCTCATGGCCCATGGGCCGCCGCCCCCTCCCGCGCCGCGTCGTGCAGCGCCCGTTCGGCCAGGACACCCACCAGGTGCCGCCGGTAGGCGGCGGTGGCGTGCAGGTCGTCGTCCGGATCGGTCGCGGCGCGTACGGCGCCGGCCGCCCCCGCGAGCCCGTCGAGCTCCACGACGACCGGCACGGGCCCGACCCCGATGCACGCCACCCGCGCCCACCCGTCCGGCGTGACCAGCGCGCACACCCCGGCCAGCGCGTAGTCGCCGTGCCGCCGCGCCACCTCGCGGAACGCCACCCCCACGCCCTCCTCCACCGCGGGGAAGAACGCCGAGACGGCCAGCTCGCCGGGCCGCGCCGCCGACTCCATGGGCCCGAGGAAGAACTCGGCGGCGGGCACGTCACGCGTCACCACCGCGCCACCTTCCGCGCCACCTTCCGGGCCGCCGTCCCATCGGGCCAGCCGCACGTGACCGCCCAGCACCGCCAGCACCGCGGGCAGCTCGGCCGCCGGATCGGCGTGCACGAGGCTGCCCACCACCGTGCCGCGATTCCTGATCACGGGGTGGGCGACCAGCCTGAGCGCCTGCGTCAGCAGCGGGTGCGCGCCCGCCCGCTCGGCGTCGGAGTGCCGGACCAGCGCTCCCACCCGGACGCCCTCCGGCGTCACCTCCAGGCCGTCGAGCCCCGCCACCCGGTTGATGTCCACCAGGTGGCCGGGAGCGGCCAGCCGCATGTTCAGCATGGGGATCAGGCTCTGCCCGCCCGCCAGCACCTTGCCGCCCTCGGCCCCCACCTCGGCCAGCGTCCGCAACGCCGCGCCGAGGTCGCGGGGGGCGTGGTAGGCGAAGGGCGGCGGCTTCAAGCCTCGCTCCGTGCGGGCTCCTGGCTGCGTCCCGCGATGGCGCGCAGCAGGTGGTAGCCGCCCAGCACCACGATCGTGCCGAGCGCGATGCCCTCCAGGGTGAAGTCGCCTCCGATGGCGTGCTGCACAGGTCCGATGGCCAGGATCATGCCCGCCCCGATCGGAACCATGTTCACGGGATCGGCGAAGTTCACCCGGTTCTCGATCCAGATCTTCGCGCCGAGCAGGCCGATCATGCCGTACAGGATGACCGTGACGCCGCCCAGCACGCCGCCCGGCGTGGCCGCGACCAGCGCGCCGAACTTCGGGCACAGCCCGAACGCGATCGCGATGATGCCGGCGATGTAGTAGGCGGCCGTCGAATAGACCTTGGTGGCCGCCATGACGCCGATGTTCTCCGCGTACGTCGTGGTCGGCGAGCCGCCCACCGCGCTGGTGACCACGGTCGCGACGCCGTCGGCCGTCACGGCGCGGCCCACGTACGGGTCGACGTCCGTGCCCGTCATCTCCCCCACGGCCTTGACGTGCCCGATGTTCTCCGCGATCAACGCGATCACGGCCGGCAGCACCAGGAGCACCGCCGAGGTCCTGAAGTCGGGGGCGTGGAAGTTCGGCAGCCCGAACCAGGGCGCCGCCGCCACCGCGTCGAAGCTCACCCGGTCGTGCGGGAACGCCGTGGCCACGCAGTACGTGCCCTCGACCGGGCAGGCGGCGCCCGCCGCGTCGCGCAGGTTCGCGCCGGGCAGGACCGACGTGACGGGCCCCGCCGTCAGGTCGAGCAGCCACGACAGCACGAACCCGGACACCAGCCCGATCAGCACCCCGATCCGCCCGATGAACCCCTTGAACAGGACGATCACCACGAACGTGATGAGCATCGTGATGAGCGCCACCCAGTGGTCCTGCGGCCAGTAGACGTCCGCGACCACGAACGCCAGCCCGAACCCGATGAGCATCACCACCGCGCCGGTCACCACCGGCGGGAAGATCTTGTGGATGATGTCCACGCCGAGGAAGTGGATCGCCAGCCCGGCCAGCGCCAGCACGAACCCGGCCACCAGGATCGCGCCCGTCACGATCGCGTCGGCGCCCGCGGTGTCGCCGCCCGCCGCCGCCCTGATGGCGAACACACCGCCGACGAACGACGCGCTGGTGCCCAGGTAGCTGGGCACCTTTCCCTTGACGATCAGCAGGAACAGGATCGTCGCGACGCCCGACATCATCACCGCGACGTTGGGGTCGAGCCCCATCACCAGCGGGAAGACGAACGTCGCCCCGAACATCGCGATCACGTGCTGTGCCCCGAACCCCACCATCCTGGGCCAGCTCAGCCGCTCGTCCGGCCTGACCACCTCGCCGGGGGCCAGATGCCTGCCGTCACCGTGTTTGGTCCATCCCACAACCATGGCAAGCCCCTCTTGTACTGGGCGCTGGGCCGGCGTCACGTACCGTTGCGGGCACATTAGGCCCGACGGCACGCGCTCACACGGGCATGATCTGCCAAATCTGACCCGCCGACCAGAGCCAACCTCGCGCACATGAGCAGACCCGCCCCGTGAGGGGTGTCATCTGAGGGATGTCCAGTGAGTGCGGGGCTATGAGGCCGCGGGCTCCTCACGCCGGACGGCGCGCAGCAGGTGGTAGCCGAGCAGCAGGACGATCGTGCCGAGCGCGATGCCGCTCAGCGCGAACGTGTCGGTGATCGGGAACGCGACCGGGCCGATCGCGCAGATGATGCCCGCGCCCGTGGGCACCAGGTTGCCCGGGTCCGACAGGTTCACCCGGTTCTCGATCCAGATCTTGGCGCCCAGCAGGCCGATCATGCCGTACAGGATGGTCGTCACGCCGCCCAGCACGCCGCCGGGCGTGGCCGCGATGAGCGCGCCGAACTTGGGGCACAGGCCGAACAGGATCGCGATCACCGCCGCGATGTAGTACGCGGCCGTCGAGTAGACCTTGGTGGCCGCCATGACGCCGATGTTCTCCGCGTACGTGGTCGTCGCCGGCCCGCCGACCGCCGTCGCCACCACCGTGCCGACGCCGTCGGCCATCACCGCGCGGCCCATGTAGGCGTCCACGTCCGTGCCGGTCATCTCGCCCACGGCCTTGACGTGCCCGACGTTCTCCGCGATGAGCGCGATCACCACCGGCAGCACCAGCACGATCGCCGACGCCTCGAACACCGGCCCGTGGAACGACGGCAGGCCCACCCAGTCGGCCTGCGCGACCGCGTCGAGGTTGACCCGGAAGTGCTCGGTGACCTGGCCGCTGTCGTCGGGTGCGGTGATCTTCCCGCCGACGACGTCCCAGCCCCACGACAGCAGGAACCCGAACACCAGGCCCAGCAGCACCCCGATCCGGCCGAGGAAGCCGCGGAACACGCCGATGAACACGAACGTCGCCGCCATCGTCAGCAGCGCCACCCAGGGGTCCTTCGGCCAGTAGACGTCGGCCGCCACGTACGCCATGCCGAACCCGATGAGCATGACCACGCCGCCGGTGACGATGGGCGGGAACACCCGGTGCAGGACTCCGACGCCCAGCTTGTGGATCGCGTAGCCGCAGACGGCCAGCACCACCCCGACCGCCAGCAGCGCCCCCGTGACGGTCGCGTCGCCGCCGCCCGCCGCCCTGATCGCGACGACCGCGCCGACGAACGACGCGCTCGACCCCACGTAGCTCGGGATCTTGCCCTTCACGATGAGCAGGAAGAGAATCGTCGCGACCCCGGACATCATCACCGCCAGGTTCGCGTCCAGCCCCATGACCAGCGGGAACACGAACGTCGCGCCGAACATCGCGATGACGTGCTGCGCGCCGATGCCCACCATCCTGGGCCAGCTCAGCCGCTCGTCCGGCTTGACCACCTCACCCGGCGTCAGGCGCTTCCCATCGCCGTGCACCTTCCACCCCAACGCCACGCCCGCACCTCAATCTCCCGCCTGACCAGCGGGTACGACCACGAGTTATGTCGCAGAGCACAATAGAGGGTGCCCCCTAATTCCAGTACGCCGGGCGCCGATATTCGATCCCGTCCGGCCCGCACACCACCTCGGGGAGCTGCCACCGGCGGATCAGGGCCTGCCCGAGCGGCAACCAGGCGTCGCTGCACCTGCGCAGCCCGTCGGCGCCCTTCCCCGGGGGGAACACGCTGACGATCCTGGTCTTGTGCCCGCGCCGCTCGTCGATCGCCCTGATCTTCTCGATGGGGGCGCAGAGGTCGGTGTCGGCGGAGACCAGCAGCACGACGTCCACGACGCCGAGCGCCGCGTCCGCCACCATGGAGCTGGCGATGGCGGCGTCGGTCTTCTTCTCCTCATACGACCGCCACACCATGCCGCACTGGCGGCACCGGTTGTACTTCTCCTGGAAGCGGCCGAGCACCACCTCGACGCCCTGGCTCTGGACGGCGGCCAGATAGACGCGCTGGCGCGCCGCGGCCTGCCGGTCGTTGCGGACGATGGCGGTGAAGTAGCGGACCCGCTCCAGCGACTGCCCGTCGCGCAGCAGGTCGCGAGCGAGGCCGGCGAGATCCAGCCAGAGGTCGCGGTGGTGGCTCATGCCCTTGAGCCCGTAGTACAGGTTGAATCCATCGACGTAGACGCCTACGCGCCCGCCTGTGCCGTTCGGCTTGTCACGCACTGCCACTATCTCCTAGCATGGAGTCAGATCGCCCGGCACTCAGTTCCCGGGTCTTACGGCCCCCGCCAGGGGGCCGTTTCTTTTTGCGGGACTGATGCTAGTAAACAGTACGTAATGACGTGATGACTTTTCGTGAACGTCCGCCGCGCTACTCCACGCGGATCGAGAACCCCTCGCCGCTGACCACCTGGCCCGATCGGATCTTGGCGCGTTTGCGCAGCTCAACCTCGCCGTCCACCATCACCATGCCCTCGGCGACGAGCTGTTTGGCCATGCCGCCCGTCTCGGTGATGCCGCAGTATTTCAGCAGGTCGCACAGCGGGATGTAGTCGGAGCGCAGTTCGAAGTCCACGAGCGACCAGCCTAGATGCAGCTCAGATGCCGCGCATGCGCAGCACGTGCAGCGCCAGCGTGAGGTTGAGCCGCAGGTGGGGGTCGTCGGTGAAGTTGCCGAGCAGGCGTTCGAGCTTGCCGATGCGGTAGCGCAGCGTGTTGTAGTGGAAGTGCAGCCGGCGCGCGGTCTCGGCGACGTTGAGGTTGGTCTCCAGGAGCACCTGGAGGGTGCGGCGCAGGTCGGCGTTCTCGGCGTCGTCGTCGGAGGCGAGCGGGCCGAGCGTCTCGCGGACGAACGCGTGCAGCTCGTCGGTGTCGTTGACCAGCGACAGCAGCCGGTAGACGCCGAGCTGATCGAAGTGCGCGACCGCGCCGGGCCCGTGCAGCTGGCGTCCGACGCGGGCCGCCTTCAGCGCCTGCGCGTACGCCTCGGGCAGCGTCTCCGCCCCGGGGCTCGGCCGTGAGGTGCCGGTGGAAAAGGTCGCGGGCGGCATGTCGGCGAAGGCGGACGCGGCGTCCTTGGCGACTCTGGCGGCGTCGAGCGAGGCGTCCACCACGGCCACGACCTCGTGGGAGAACCCGGCGACCGCGCCCTGCGGGTCGTGCCGCCTGATGGCGGCGGTCCAGCAGGCGACGAGCCGGTCCTGGGCGCTGCGCTCGTCGCCGTCGGGGTCGAGCTCGGCGACGAGCACGGTGACGGGCCTGGCGAGGTTCCAGCCGAAGGCGCGCGCCCTCGAGGTGACCCGCTCGGCGGTGCCGGCCCGCCCGGTGAGCACGTCGCGCAGGAAGTCGGCGCGGTATTTGCTCTCGACGGCGTTGACCGCCTCCTGCCGGGTGACGACGAGCGCGGCGACGGTGGCGGCGCGTTCGAGTATGCCGACGTCGCTGTCCCTGATCGCGCCCGACGGGCTGTAGGCCACGATGCGGCCGTGGTGGTGCCCGCCGGCCAGCACGGGCACGGCCGCGAACGAACGCACCAGGCCGGGCGAAGGTGCGGCGGGCGGGCCCTCGTGGGCGATCGACTCGCGCAGGACGGCCACGTGCTCGGCCGGCCCGGCCGTGGCGAGGACGCGGCCCGTGCCGTCGACGGCCGCCACCGACACGTCGAGCAGCTGGGCCACCTCGGCGGTGACCTCGTTGAGCCCGCCCCCGGCCAGCACCACCTGGACGAGCGCCCGGTGCGCCTCCTCGGCGCGGGCGAGCACGGCGGCCTGCCGGTTGAGTATGTCGGTCAGCACCTGGTTGAGGATGTCGTCGAAGCCGACGTCGTTGGGCAGCAGGATGAGCGGGAAGCCGAGCCGGTCGGCCTGCTCGACCATCTCGTCGGGCAGCTCGTCGACGTAGCGGCCGAGCTTGATGGCCAGCGCGGCCAGCCCCCGCTCGTCGAGGTCGGCGACCAGCCGGCCGAGCGACTGGGGCGTGTTGCGCAGCGGGTAGCCGGTGGTCAGCAGCAGCTCGTGCGGTTTGACCCAGGCGAGGATGTCGGGCACCTCCATCACGTTGAGCCGCTGCACGATGCGGCCGAGCCCGCTCTCCCCCGCGATCAGCCGCGCGCCGGCGAGGGTGGACACGCCGAGCACCTCTCCGACGGACACGCCGTGGATGATCGTGCCGGTGCTGGCGAGACGGACGGGACGCTGCATCATACTCTCCCGAAGGGACCGGCGCCTTCAGGCGACGGGGGAAGCGGGAGCAGGAGGGCCGTCAAGGCCCGCGCGTGCAGTGACCTGCCTGGTCTGCACATGAGAGTTCTCCGTTTCGTCGCGCATGAGCTGGACAGCGCTGTTACACGATCGTGTGACTCTGCAGGTGCGCACTTCCCCGGGCGCCGGGTACGACCTCGGGTACCCCGTGGTGTGGTGCCCGAAGTACCGCAGCCCGGTCCTCGGCGGCTGGGTGGAAGACCGCCTGGAGGAGTTGATCCGCGCTGAGGCCGGCGAGCGCGGCTGGGAGATCGTGGCGCTTGGGGTGATGCCCGGCCAGGTGCGCCTGTTCCTTAAGCCCTGCCCGAAGAATTCGCCGTCGTACGTGGTCGGCCAGTTCAAGGGGTTCACCTCCCACTACCTCCGTGCCGAGTTCGGTCATTCGCGGTCCTGGTCGCCCGCGCTGTGGTCGCGGTCCTGCTTCGTGGCCACGGCCGGCGCGGTGCCGGCCGGGACGGTGCAGCGCTTCCTCCAGACGCAGGACGAGCGGCCGTCCAAGGGTGGTGCGGTGCGTAGGTCGTTCACGTTCCTGCTGCGCCCCACGGTCAAGCAGGCCACCGCGCTCGCCGCGTGCTTGGAGGATCACCGCGCGCTGTACAACGCCGCCCTTGAGCACCGCCGCACCGCCTACGCCAAGGTCGGGGTGAGCGTCCGGTACGGTGACCGGTCGGCCGAGTTGAAGCACACCCGTGCCGACGATCCCGGTGGGCAGGGCCGGTGGTCGTTCTCCTCCCAGCAGGCCACGCTGCGCCGCCTGGACAGGGCGTTCCGCGCGTTCTTCGACCGCGTCAAGGCCGGGCGCACGCCAGGCTTCCCCCGGTTCAAGGGCCAGGGCCGGTTCGACAGCGTGCAGTGGCCGAAGGACGGGGATGGCTGCCGGTGGGACTCCCAGCCCGGGCACCCCACCGCGACCTACGTCCGGCTCCAGGGCGCCGGGCACGTCCGCGTCCACCAGCACCGCCCGATCCGGGGCCGGGTCAAGACCATCAGCGCCAAGCGGGAAGGCTCGCGCTGGTATGTGATCCTGTCGTGCGACGACGTGCCCGCCGGCCACTTGGCCGCGACCGCTGATCGACTCGCAGACGCTCAGCGCGACCTGGCCGGCAGGAAACGCGGGTCCAAGCGCCGCCGTAAGGCCGTCGCACGGGTGGCCGCCCTGCACGGCAAGGTCCGCCGCCAGCGGCTGGACCACGCGCACAAGGCGGCGCTCGTGCTGGTCCGCGGCTACGACGTGATCGTGCACGAGGACCTGCGTATCAGGAACATGACCCGCAGTGCGTCCGGCACGATCGCCTCTCCCGGCTGCAACGTCGCGCAGAAGTCCGGCTTGAATCGCAGCATTCTGGACGCGGGCTGGGGGGTGTTCCTGACGGTCCTCGCGTACAAGGCTGAAAGCGCCGGTCGAGAGCTGATCGCGGGGAACCCCGCCGGCACCTCTCGCACGTGTGCCCGATGCGGGCACTGCGCGAAGGACAACCGCCTCACCCAGGCCGCGTTCGCCTGCACGGCGTGCGGACATGCCGCGCACGCCGACGTCAACGCGGCCATCAACATCCTCAGGGCAGGGCTTGCCCTTCGCCAGGCTGCGGAAGCGGCTTAGCGAGAAGCCGCTCCCTTCACGGAGCGGAGGAGTCACGAAGCGATTGTGACCCCGGGGACCGTCTGTCAGGAAGAGCCAACCATCGCGCTGACTGTTGGCAAATTTACCCGTACGGAGGGTTCATCGGCCGTTCTACGGTCAGGTCCAAGGTCGGTTGGGAGGTCCGGTGACCGTCAGTACTCATGCGCGGCGTACCCGCGTGCACGTCACGGGTGCGGCCAGCACGGCGGTGCGCGCGGTGCTGGAGGCGCAGCGGCGTCCCGCGCGGGTGCTCGCGGCGTTCCCTCAGGGCGTGTATCTGGAGGTCAGGACCGAGGTGGAGCCGTCGGTGATCGCGGTGATCACGGGCGAGGCCAGCCGGCTGCCCAACTCCGTGCTGCTGGCCGCCCCGCTGCCGCACCTCACGGTGGGTGACGACGCGGCGGTGGGCGACCGGGCGATCGAGCTGGGCCCGCTGAGCCTGACCGTACGCCGGTGGTGGGATCCCGCGCCGCCGCTCGGCGCGGTGGACAGGGACCTGCTGGCGCGGGCCGTGGACGAGCTGACCGAGCCGCCTGGCGCGGGGCTGGCCGGTGACGCCTCGGTGGAGCTGCTCGCGGAAAGTTGCGTGAAGGGATGGCTGCTGGGCGCGGTGACGGCGGCGGAGCGGCTGGTCGGGCTGGGCCCGGGGCTCACGCCGAGCGGGGACGACGTGCTGGCGGGGCTGCTGGTGGCGCTGCGGCATCTCGGCAGGGCCGCCGGCGCCGGGCGAGCCGTGTGGCTGGCCGACTGGCTGGCGGCGACCGTGACGTACGACGCCCGCACCCGTACGACGCCGATCTCCGCGACCCTCCTGCACTGCGCGGCCAGGGGCGAGGCCAGCCCCGAGGTGCTCGGCGTGCTGCGCGGCCTGGCCGGGCGTCAGGCGCTACCGCCGGCGCTGCGCCGCCTGCACCGGCTCGGCCACACCTCGGGCAGCGACCTCGCCCAGGGCGTCGCGATCGGCGCGCGTACCGTGCTGTCGCTGGGGGCGGCCGGATGAGCGAGCCGCTGGTGCTGGCGCGGCGGGGGGCGTACCACGACTCGGTGACGCTCATGCGGGTCAGCCGGGCGTTGTCGAAGCTGCCCGGCGTGACGGCCGCGATGGTCGCGATGGGCACCGACCTCAACGTCTCGATCCTGCGCGACATGGGCTTCGACGTGCCGCCGGCGGGGCCGTCCGACCTGCTGATCGCGGTACGCGCCGAGGACGCGGGCGCGGCCGTGGCGGAGGCCGATCGGCTGCTCGCGAGCACGCACGGGGCCGAGTCCTCGGCGGCGGAGCAGCCGCCGCTGACCACCCGTTCGGCCGCCGCCCGCGACGCGGCGAACCTGGTGCTGGTCTCGACGCCCGGCGAGTACGCCTTCTTCGAGGCCCTGGACGCCGTCGAGGCCGGCCTGCCCGTCATGATCTTCAGCGACGGCGTCACGGTCGAGCAGGAGCGGCGGCTGAAGGAGCTGGCCGAGGCGAAGGACGTGCTGGTCATGGGCCCCGACTGCGGCACCGCCGCGATCGGCGGCGCCGGGCTCGGCTTCGCGAACGTGCTGTCGCCCGGCCCCGTCGGCGTGGTGGCCGCGTCGGGCACCGGGGCGCAGCAGGTGACGTCGCTGCTCGACTGGGCGGGCGTGGGGGTCAGCCACGTGCTCGGGGTGGGCGGCAGGGACCTGTCGGCCGAGGTGGGCGGCCTGTCCACGCGGCGCGCCCTGCGCATGCTGGACGACGACCCGGCCACCGAGCTGATCGTGCTGGTCTCCAAGCCGCCGTCCCCTGGGGTGGCGCGCGAGGTGGCGGCGGAACGGCTGCGCACCCCCGTGGTGCACGCCCTGCTCGGCACGTCCGGCGGCGATCTGACCACGGCGGCGGAGCAGGTGCTGCGGGTGCTCGGAAGGGCCGTCCCCGAGTGGCCGTCCTGGCCGGCCGCGCCTGGTTCGCGTCCGGCCGCCAAGGCGCTCAAGGGCCTGTACGCCGGCGGCACGCTGTGCGCCGAGTCCGCCCTGCTGGCCGGGTCAGGCGACTTCGTGGACTTCGGCGACGACGCCTACACCAGGGGCCGCGCCCACCCGATGATCGACCCGACCCTGCGCGTCGAGGCCTTGTCCCGGGCTGTGGAGACGGACGTGGTGCTCATGGACGTCGTGCTCGGCCACGGCGCCGACCCCGACCCGGCCGCCGCGCTGGCCCCCGCGATCGCCCGTACGCCGGCCACGGTGGTGATCGCCCTGATCGGCTCGGAGAGCGATCCGCAGGACCTGCACCGGCAGGCCGCCGCGTTCCGCGAGGCGGGCGCGTCGGTCTTCGTCTCCAACGCCCAGGCCGCCCGCCACGCCAGGAGCCTGATGTGACCAGGCGGGAGTTCGCTTTGATCGCCCAGGCCGTTCGCCCTGCCAGGAGCCTGATGTGACCGTTCAGCCCGAGACCGTGCCCGGCCTGCTCGACGGGCCGCCCCGCGTGATCACCGTCGGGGCCGGGCTGCTCGACGAGGCGCTGCGGGAGCAGGCCGTGGCGACGGTTCCGGTCGCCTGGCGCCCGCCGTTGCCCGGCACCGAGCAGGCGCTGGCCCGGGTGCTGGCCGATCCGCGCAGGCAGGAGGCCAACGCGGTGGCCGTCGGCCGGCTGACGGCGGCCAGGCCGCACCTGGTGGGCGTGCGGCGGGCCTCGGAGATCCTCGAACCCGGCGTGTTCCTGCACGCGGGCCCGCCCATCACGTGGGAACGGGCGTCGGGCCCGATGCGCGGCGCGCTGATCGGCGCGATGCTGCTGGAGAGCCTGGCCGCCGACGAGGAGGACGCCGCCGACCGGCTGGCGGCGGGCGCGGTCGAGCTGCGCCCCTGCCACGAGCACGGCGCGGTGGGGCCGATGGCGGGCGTGGTGAGCCCGTCGATGTGGTTGTTCGAGGTGCACGACGCCGAGCACGGCGGCACCGCGTACTGCTCGCTGAACGAGGGCCTGGGCAAGGTGCTGCGGTACGGCGCGTACGGGCCCGAGGTGCTCGACCGGCTGCGCTGGATGGACCAGGTGCTCGGCCCGGCGCTGGCGGGGGCGCTGGAGCGTACGGGGCCGATCGACCTGCGCGCGCTGATCGCGCAGGCCCTGCAGATGGGCGACGAGCTGCACAACCGCAACCGCGCGGCCACCTCGCTGCTGCTGCGCGAGCTGGCTCCCGCGATCGTGGAGGCGGCGCCGGGCGACGCGGCGGAGGTGCTGCGCTTCATCAACGGCAACGACCACTTCTTCCTGAACGCGGGCATGGCCGCGGCCAAGGTCAGCACCGACGCGGCGCGCGACGTGCCGGGCTCGTCGCTGGTGGTGGCGATGGCGCGCAACGGCACCGACTTCGGGGTGCAGGTGTCGGGGCTGGGCGGGCGCTGGTTCACCGGGCCCGCCGGGGTGCCGCACGGGCTTTATCTGGGCGCGTACGGGCCGGACGACGCGAACCCGGACATCGGCGACTCGACGATCACGGAGACGTCGGGGCTCGGCGGTTTCGCGATGGCGGCGGCGCCGGCGATCGTGCGGTTCGTGGGCGGCGAGGTGGCGGACGCGGTGAAGGCCACCCGGTCGATGTACGAGATCACGCTGGCCGAGCATCCCGCCTACCAGATTCCCGGCCTCGGCTTCCGCGGCACGCCGGTGGGGATCGACGTGGCGCTGGTGGCGCGGACGGGGCTGCTGCCGGTGGTCAACACGGGGATCGCGGGCCGGGTCGCGGGCACCGGTCAGGTGGGTGCCGGCCTGGTGGAGCCGCCGGTGGAGGCGTTCACGAGCGCCCTCCAAGCGCTGTCCGCTTTGGGTAAGTGATCCATTTTAATTCCGATATTTCTGCACGTCAGGATTGTTGTCAGACAATGTCACCTTCCCTTGTGCATTTGCCGCCGATATCGTGACGATCCTCCATAATCTGCAAGTAGCGTGAGAACGCACGTGACGGATGAGGCGAGATGGGGGCGGGAACATGGCAGCCGACCGCTTGCTCAGCGGACCCGGCCCAGAGGGGGGTGCCGCGGGAGGCTCTTCGCAGAGCCAGGGGCGCCTGATCGGCAGACGCTACCGGCTGATGTCGCCCGTGGGCAGGGGCGGCATGGGCATGGTGTGGCACGCGCACGACGTGCTGCTCGACCGTGACGTGGCGGTCAAGGAGCTGATCCTGCCGTACGGGCTGGACGACGCGGGCAAGCAGGTGGCGCACCGGCGCATGCTGCGCGAGGCCAGGTCGGCCGCGCGGCTGACGCACCCGGGCATCGTGACCGTGCACGACGTGGTCGAGGAGGACGGCCGGCCCTGGATCGTGATGGAGCTGGTCCGCGCGTGGTCGCTGGAGCAGGCCGTACGCCAGAGCGGCCCGCTTCCGGTGGTCCAGGCGGCCGAGATCGGCATCCGCGTGCTCGACGCGCTCAGGCACGCGCACGCCCACGGCATCCTGCACCGCGACATCAAGCCCGGCAACGTGCTGCTGACCTCGGACCGGGTGGTGCTGACCGACTTCGGCATCGCCGCCATAGAGGGCGACGTGACGATCACGCAGACCGGGCTGCTGATGGGCTCGCCGGCGTACATCCCGCCCGAGCGCCTGTCCGGCCAGCCGATCGGGCAGGCCGGCGACCTGTGGTCGTTCGGCGCCACCCTGTACGCCGCCGTCGAGGGGCGGCCCCCGTACGAGGGGCCCGACCCGGTGGCGGTGCTCGGCTCGGTGCTGACCCAGGAGCCGATCAGGCCGCAGCGCGCCGGCTCGCTGCTGCCGGTGATCGAGGGCCTGCTGCACAAGAACCCGGCCGAGCGGCTGACCTCCGAGCAGGTCATGGAGATGCTGGAGGCGGTGCTGCGGGCGCACGGCGCGCCCAGGCCGCGCACGCCCGAGACGCTGCCGAGCCCGACCGACTCGACGCCCGCCAACCTGCTGCCGCCGCTGGAGCCGCCGTCGGGGCCGATGCCGTCGCGCATCGTGGAGACGCCGTCGGGGCCGGTGCGGGTGCCGTACGACCCGATCACGAGCCCGTCGGGCGGCCATTCGATGCCGTACGAGGGCATGTCGAGCCCTTCGGGCAGCCACCGCACCGACCAGCTGCCCCCGCTCCCCCGCGCCGACGAACCGGCCGGCGGCGCCTCGGGCCCGTACGACTCGCTCGCGAGCGCCTCGGGCCCGTACGACTCCCTGGCCGGTTCGTCCGGCCCTTATGACTCCCTCGCGAGCTCGTCAGGCCCCTACGACTCCCTCGCGAGTTCGTCGAACCCGTACGACGCGCTGCGCAGCTCGTCCGGCCCGCAGCCGCCCTTCGGCGCGCCGCCTCCCGGCCGCGGCATCGACGACGACCTGGACACCGGCACGGGCCCCAGGCCGCAGCCGATCCTCCCCCTCACCACCGACAGCCGCACCTCGGCCGCCACCCCGTGGCCCCTGGCCACCCCCGACGACCTGCGCGAGCAGTCGCGCAGCCTGTCCAGGGACGTCGGCAGGGGCAGCCTGACCTCGCTGCCCCCGGCCGGGCCGCGTACCGGGAAGAGCCGGCGCAGGCCCGAGAAGGACGAGGGGCCGTGGGTGCGCGGCGGCCGCCCGACGCCGCTGACGATCGTCGGCGCGCTGGTGGCGGTGGCCGTCGTGGCGGGCGCCGTGGTGCTCATCCTGACCAGCGGCTCAGGCGAGACGCCGCCGGCCGCCGCGCCGTCACCGGCGAGCGCCGCGGCCGAGCAGGCGAGCGAGCCTTCACCGGTGCCGAGCGGGTTCGAGGAGCACACGGGGCCCGGGTTCACCGCCGCCCTGCCGAAGGGGTGGAAGCTCGCGGTCGCGGGCGACGTGGCGACGTTCAACGGGCCGAAGGACTCGAACATGCGGATCGTGGTCGAGAAGGCCGCCCCGCAGGACGACGGCGGGCTGGCCGAACTGGGCGAGCAGGAGGCCCAGGGCGGCAGGGAGAACTACATCCAGGTACGGCTGCAGGCCGTGAAGTACCGGGGCACGCAGGCGGCCGACTGGGAGTACACCTACACCACGCCCAACGGCATCCCCATGCACGCCCTGACCCGGTACGCCGCACTCGGCGGCACGTCGGCGTACAAGATCGTCTTCGACCTGCCCGACCTGCGGTGGGACGACCAGGCGGAGACGAGGAAGGTGTTCCTGGACACGTTCCAGCCGAACGCCTGACGTATTGCATCGGTCGTTCCAAAACGGTAGCGTGCCGGTCATGGCGCGGCCGAGGAAGTTCGAGGAGGGCAGGGCGGTCGAGGCGGCCATGCGCGCGTTCTGGGACGCGGGCTACGAGGCCACCTCGACGCAGGACCTGTGCGCCGCGACCGGCCTCGGCCGCAGCAGCATCTACAACACGTTCGTGAGCAAGCACGACCTGTTCGAGCGGGCGCTGCGCCACTACATGGACGTGCACAACGGCTCGCTCGCCGAGCTGATGGACGCCGATCTGCCCATCAGGGAGAAGGTCAGGACCGTCCTGTGGTGGGCGGTCGAGCCCGATCCTGAGGAACCGGCCGGCTGCATGGTGGTCAACGCCAGCATCGAGCTGGCGCCCCACGACTCCGCGATCGCCGAGGTGCTCCGCCGCGACGAGGCGAAACGCATCGAGCTGCTGAGGACCGGCATCGAGAGCGCGCGCACCCGGGGCGAGCTCGGCTCCGAGCACGACCCGCTGGCCCTGGCCAGGTTCGTCGCCGCCACGGTCAACGGCCTGCGGGTGGCCGAGCGGGGCGGCGCGGACCGGGCGGCGCTCGAGTCGATCGCGAACGTCGCGCTGACCGTCTTCTGATTTCTTCATGCCCGCATTTTGTACTGATCAATCTAAAACAAGGAGGCCCGCCATGCCCTTGGCGGTCTACATCCTCGGCCTGTCGATCTTCGCGCAGGGCACGTCGGAGCTGATGCTGGCCGGGCTGCTGCCCGGCATGGCCGCCGACCTCGGCGTGTCCATCCCCGACGCGGGCCTGCTGATCTCCGCGTTCGCCCTGGGCATGCTGGTGGGCGCGCCCCTGCTGGCCGTCGCGACGATCCGGCTGCCCCGGCGTACGGTGTTGCTGTCGTTCCTGGCGATCTTCGCGTTGTCCCACGTGGCGGGCGCGCTGACGGCCGACTACGCCGTGTTGTTCGCCACCCGCGTGGTGGGCGCCTTCGTGTACGCGGGCTTCTGGGCCGTGGCCGCCGCCACCGCGATCGGCCTGGTGCCCGTCAACGCCCGCGCCAAGGCGATGAGCGTGCTGGCGGGCGGGCTCACCGTGGCCACCATCCTCGGCCTGGCCGCCGGCACGGTGATCGGCCAGCACCTGGGCTGGCGGGCCGCGTTCTGGGCGGTCGCCGGGCTGTCGGCGCTGTCGGCGATCGGCGTGCTCGCCACCATCCCCGGCGGCCGCCCCAAGACGGACGGCACGCCGAGCGTGACCACCGAACTGCGGGCGATCGCCAGGCCGCGGCTGTGGCTCGCGTACGGCGTCACCGCGCTGACCACGGGCGCGCTGCTCGCCACCTTCAGCTACCTGAGCCCGCTGCTGACCGGCGTCACCGGCCTCGCCGAGCCCTGGGTGCCCGCCGTCCTCGCCCTGTACGGCGCCGGTTCCCTCATCGGCATCACCATCGGCGGCAGGATCGGCGACGCCCGGCCGTTCCCGCTGCTGTTCACCGGCGTCGTCGGTCTCGTGCTGACCTCGGCCGCCCTCGCCCTGTCGGCCGAGGTCGCCGTGCTGGCCATCCCGCTGATCTTCCTGCTCGGCGCGTTCGGCTTCGGCACCAACCCGGCGCTGAACGCCCGCCCCTTCGCCCTCGCCAAGGACGCCCCGACGCTGGCCGCCGCCTTCAACGTGGCCGCCTTCAACGTCGGCATCACGGTCGGCCCCTGGGTGGGCGGCCTGATGATCAGTGCCGATCTCGGCTACGCCTCCGTGGCCTGGACCGGCGCCGCGATCGGGGTCGTCGCGCTGGCCGCGGCGGCGCTGTCGGCGGGCCTGGAGCGCGGCGGACATCCCCTTCGGAAAACCCCCGAAGTGGAGATACGGTCTGCCGTTTGACATCCTCCCCCTCGCAAACGAGGGGGATTCCCACGCTCACCCGCGGGCCTTCCTGCTTCGCAGCCGGTCGCCCGTCCGAGAGGACTCTCGTTGAGGTCTTACACCCGCTCCCCGCAGCGCCTGCTGAAGAGGGACTGACGACACTTCGAACAGGAAGTCGTACTCTCCGCTGCGCTTCCACCCCGTCAGGCGCGCGGAGGACTCCACGTAGGAGACGCGGCGGCCTTGCAGCCGGTAGGCGCGGGTGCGCTCCTCGAGTGCCTTGTTGTAAACAAGACGGACGCAGCCGAACGTCCGGGCAAGCTCGGGGGTCGGGTAGAAGCGGTACTTGTAGGCCCGCTTCACGATCTGCGCCCCGCCTCACAACTATCGCACGATCGGCTAAGGGCCGTGCGTGTGTTCGATACGCCGGTTCGCCTGACGGCGAACCGGCTGCCCCTGTCCTGCCCCGCAGGGGTCCGATTCCTCCCCCGCCTGAAGGCGGGGGTTTCCGCGGAGGTATCTGATGAAGCTGGCGAGCATCTCGTACTACCCGGTCAAATCCACCACGGGCCATGAGGTGAGCGAGGCCGACGTGCTGCCGTGGGGGCTGGCCGGCGACCGCCGCTACCTCGTGGCCGACGAGCAGGGCCGCACCTTGACCGCCCGCGTCGAGCCTCGGCTGCTGGCCGTCGTCCCCATGCTCGACGGCGACACGCTGACGCTGACCGGCCCGCACGCCGAGCCGCTGCGGGTGGCCCCCTCCGCCCGGCTGTCCCCCGTCACCTTGTGGGGCAGCGACATCGAGCTCACCGACTGCGGCGACTCCGCCGCCGCGTGGCTGACCTCGCTGGTGGGGCGGCCGGTGCGGCTGAAGTGGCTGGACGACCCCAGGAGGCGGCCCGTCGATCCCGCGTACGGGCGGCCTGACGACCGGGTCAGCCTGGCCGACGGCTACCCGCTGCTGCTGACCTCGGCGGCCTCGCTCGCCCGGCTCAACGACTGGATCGCCGAGGACGCGCTCGAACGCGGCGACGAACCGCCCGCGCCGCTGCCCATGCGCAGGTTCCGGCCGAACGTGGTGGTCGACGGCGTGCCGTCGGAGCCGTTCGCCGAGGACGAGTGGAAGCGGCTGCGCATCGGTGAGGTGGAGTTCAGGGTCGCCAAGGGGTGCGCGCGGTGCGTGCTGACGACCATCGACCCCGACACCTACGAGAAGGGCAAGGAGCCCATCAGGACGCTGTCGCGCTACCGCAGGCGCGAGGGGAAGACCTGGTTCGGCGTCAACCTCATCCCCGACGCCCCCGGCCGCATCGCCGTGGGCGACCGCGTCACCATCCTCTGACCCGGATCACCCCGCAAGAGACGCGTGGCCCCCACCCCCGGCGGCCCCGGACGCAACGGCCGTCGGGGATCGGCCCGATAGAGGCGCACTGTCCTCTATGGGGTGTTGTTAGGGGTTATGCGAGACTTCACGGGTGACCAGTGCCCCCACACAGTCCGCCTCGTCCCCTCCTGACCGGATCGCCCGCGTCCAGCGCCGCACGCTCGCGGTGCTGTCCGCGGCGCAGATCGTGGGCGGCGTGGGCGTCGCCGTCGGGCTGGCGCTCAGCTCCGTCGTCGTGGACGAGCTGTCCAGGTCGACGGTGATCAGCGGCTTCGCCGGCACGGCCACGGTGCTCGGCGCGGCGCTGCTCGCACTGCCCACCGCCAGGGCGGCGGGCAGCGGCGGGCGGCGGGCCGGCCTGTCGCTGGCGTACGTCGCCGCGCTGGCCGGCTGCCTGGTCTCCGTGCTGGCGATCAGCCTGGGCACATGGCCGCTGCTGCTGGCCGGGCTCGTGCTGGTCGGCGGCGGCAGCGCGGGCAGCCTGGCGGCCCGCTACTCGGCCACCGACCTGTCGCCGCGCGACCGCTCGGCCCGGCACCTGTCGCTGGTCGTGTGGGCCTCCACGATCGGCTCCGTCGCAGGGCCCAACCTCGCCAGGCCCGCCGACCAGATCGGCATGCGGCTCGGGCTGGTGGAGAAGGCGGGGCCGTTCGCGTTCGCGGCGCTCGCCTTCGGCCTGGCGCTGCTCGTCATCCTCGTCCTGCTGCGCCCCGACCCGCTCGTGCTGGCCCGCGAGGTGCACGGCACCCGCGAGGAGAGCACGGGACGCCGGGGCACGATCCGCACCGCCCTGCAGACCCTGCGCACCACCCCGATGGCCCGCCACGCCCTCGTCATGATCGCGGTCAGCCACACGGCCATGGTGTCGGTCATGTCCATGACCCCGGTCAAGCTGCACCACGACGGCTCGAACCTCGACGTCATCGGCCTGGTCATCAGCCTGCACATCGCCGGCATGTACGTGCTGTCGCCGCTCGTCGGCTGGCTGGCCGACAAGGCGGGCAAGCTGCCGGTGCTGGTGCTCGGCATGGGCCTGCTGCTGAGCGCCGCCGCGCTGGCCGGCACCGCGGGGCACCGGGTGTGGCAGGTGACGGCGGCGCTGGTGCTGCTCGGCCTCGGCTGGTCGTGCGGCCTCGTGGCCGGCTCGGCGCTGGTCACCGAGTCGGTGCCGCTGGAGCGGCGGACCGCCGTGCAGGGCCTGTCCGACCTGCTGATGAACGTCTGCGGCGCCACCGGCACCATCATCGCGGGCGCCATCGTCGGCCTGCTCGGCTACGGCGTGCTCGGCCTGGTGGTCGGCATCATGGTCGCGGTGTCCGGCCTCTGGCTGGTCACCGTCTGGCGCCGCTCCACAGGCGCGCGGTGATCACGGTGAGCCCCGCTGCGGCGGCGGCCACCAGCCAGATCATGAACGTCGGGTAGAGGTAGGCGAGCTGGACGAACGCCGCGTCGCGCCCCCGGGCCAGGAAGCGGTGCACCGGCTCCAGCGTCGCGCACAGCACGAGCGGGGCCAGGTAGGGCACCAGCCGCCACCGCTGCCACCCCGTGCGGCGCGCGGCCCAGCGGCGGGCGCGTACGGTGCCGCGTGCCGCCAGGGCGACGGTCGCCAGGGTCAGCAGCGCGAAGAGCATGTCGGTGAGGAGCATCGGCCGGCCGCCGGGCACCTGCGGGGTGCCGCCCTCGACGATGGCGACCAGGCCCCTCATGAGGGTCTCCGCGTCGGAGAAGGCCATGCCGGTGTTGGCCATGACGGCGATGCCGTAGCCCGAGCCGGGCATCACCACCTGGTAGGCGGTGGAGGTGAACAGGTCTCCCCCGTGTTCGAGCACGGGGGAGCCCTCGTCCGTCGTGCCGAGTTGCCAGCCGAGTGCGTAGTCCTTGTTCGGCTCGGAGCCCGTACGCATCTCCCTGACACCTTGCGGGGACAGCAGCCCCGACAGGTCGGCATTCTGTGCGATCAGCCACCTGGCCATGTCGTCGGCGGTGCTGACGACGCCGCCTGAGCCGTTGCCGAAGGCCGCGGGCTCCGGCAGGGCGACGGCCCGGCCGAGGACGTACAGGTGGCCGCGAGCGGTGCCGGGCAGGTCCCGGTCGGTGTCGAACGTCGTGGTGTGGCGCATGCCGAGGGGCTCGAAGACGTGCGCGGCGAGATGGTCCGCGAACGGCCGGCCGCCGACCACTTCCACGAGCCGGGCGGCGACCTGGTAGTTGGTGTTGTGGTAGCTGAAGGTGGTGCCGGGATCCGCGGCGAGCTTCGCCGTCCTGAGCCGGGCCACCGCGCCGTGCAGGGTGTCCGGCTGGGGCAGGCTCTTCTCGCGGAAGGCCGCGTCGGCCATGCCCGAGGTCTGGTCGAGCAGCATCCGTACGGTGATCTTCTCGGCCCTGGGGTCGGCCATCGTGAACTCGGGGAGATAGCGGCGCACCGGCTGGTCGAGGGCTAGCTTGCCCTGCTCGGCCAGCCGCAGGACGGCCAGGGCGGTGAAGGACTTGCTGACCGAGGCCACCGCCATGGGGGTGCCGGCGGTGACGGGCTCGCCCGTGGCGGTCTCCCCGTACCCGGCGGTGTGGACGACCTCGCCCTTCCTGGTGATCGCCACCGCGACGCCAGGCAGGCCGGTGGCCGCGCGGTAATGCTCGACGTAGGAGTCGACCGACGCGGGGAGCGAGGTGACGGGGACGAAGGTGAGGCAGATGGCGGCAAGCACGGTTTTGAACACCTGCCGACGCTACGGAGGCCCCTTGTCCCCCGCCATGGTGAGAAACCGCCGCGTTCGTTACGGGAAACCGTAGCCGTGCTATTTGGCGTCGGCGTAGCAGCCGACCGCGACCGTCTCCATCGGGAAGCGCACCGGCGTGTGCCCGAACAGCAGCCGGGTCGCCTCGGCCGCCGCGGCGGCGATCGCCGCCGTCACCTCCTCGGCCTGCTCGGCGGGGCAGTGCACCATGACCTCGTCGTGCTGGAAGAACACCAGCCTGGCCGGCTCGGGCAGCCGCCCGCGCAGCACGGCGAGCAGCGCGAGCGCCCACTCGGCGGCCGTGCCCTGCACCACGAAGTTGCGGGTGAAGCGGCCGCGGTCGCGGGCGGCCCGCACGCCCTCGGGCCCGGACACCAGCTCCTTCCACCGCTCGGACGGCGGCGGGCTGGTGCGGCCCAGCCAGGTGCGTACGGTCCGCCCCTCCTCCCCCGCCTTGGCCGCGTCTTCGACGAACTGGTACGCCTTGGGGAAGCGCTGCCGCAGCACGGCCAGAAGGCGCGAGGCGTCGCCGCTGGTGCCGCCGTACATGGCGGACAGCATCGCGATCTTGGCGTTGGCCCGCTCGCCGCCGAACGACCGCGCGAGCGCGGAGTAGAGGTCGATCTCCCCCGCCGCCTCGGCCAGCCGCCCGTCACCGGCCATCGCGGCGAGCACCCGCGGCTCGAGCTGGGCGGCGTCGGCCACGACCAGCACCCACCCGTCGTCGGCCAGCACGGCCTGCCGCATCACCTTCGGGATCTGCAGCGCGCCGCCGCCGTTGGTGGCCCACCGCCCCGACACCACGCCGCCGACCACATATTCGGGACGGAACCGCCCGCCGTGCACCCACTGGTCGGCCCACGCCCACCCATGGGCGCTGTGCAGCCGCGCCAGCTCCTTGTACGCCAGCAGCGGCGCCACGGCCGGATGCTCGATCTGCTTCAGCTCCCACTGCCGGGTCGTCTTCAGCGACACCCCCGCGCCCTTGAACGCCTTGACGATTTGCTGCGCGGAGTCGGGATTGACCGGATGGCCGAACGCCGCCGCCACCTCGTCGGCCAGCGCCTGCAGCTTGGCCGGCCGCATGCCGTGGACGGGACGCGGCCCGAGCAGCTCGGTCAGCAGCGCGTCGTGCACGTCTTTGCGCCACGGCATGCCCTCGTGCGTCATCTCGGCCGCCACCAGCGCGCCCGCCGACTCGGCCGCCACCAGCAGCCGGAAGCGGCCCGGCTCGGGCAGCGCGGCGATGCGGCGCAGCTGGTCGTCGAGCACCTCGGCGACCAGCTCGGCGGAGGGCGGCTCCGGCGCGAACAGCGTGCCGGGCTCATTCGGCCGCTCGTCGGGCACCGGCAGGCCGTGCAGCCTGGCGTGGGCGGCCCTGGCCGAGCGCGGGTCGCGGTGGCGGCCCTCGTAGGCGAGCAGCAGGCCCTCGGTCAGCGCGAGGTCGTGGCAGCGCGCGACCCGCACGCCCTTCTCGATCAGCGGAGGATAGGCCTCACGCGTGTCGGCCCACACCCACCGGGGCGCCTGGCCGGCCTCCAGCTCGCGCACCGCCTCCGCCAGGCCGGCCGGACGGCTCGGCGCGCCGCCGACCGGCAGCACCGTCTCGCCCGCGACCACCACGTACACGTGACCAAGGGTGCCAAACGGCTCCGACAATTACCGCGTCAGGTCGATGCGGACCTCGTCCTCGAGCGGCGGGTTCAGCTCCTGGCCCAGGCAGCCGGTGGCGGCGAAGCAGCGCAGCGTCAGCTCCTGCGGCGTCACCGTGGCGTGCAGGAACTGCTTGAAGAACGGCGGCGTGTCCCAGTCGGACAGCTCCGACAGGTAGCGGTGGAACACCCGGTCGACCGGCAGCCGCAGCGGCCACGGCCAGGCGCCGAGCAGCCGCGCCGCCCAGCGCATCCGCAGGGTGATGCGCACCGGCCCGGCCGGGGTCCTGACCGGCTCGTTCTTGATGCGCTCCGTCATGATGCAGGCGGCCTCGGCCGGCGTGAGGCAGAGCCAGCGCATGCGCAGCCGCCTGGCGTAGAGCTGGCTGTAGAACGACAGCGAGTCGCCGCGCAGCGGGTAGCACTTGAAGGCGTCCTCGTGCACGCCCTGCACGTCCACCCGCTCGATGGTGTGCGTGGCGTGCATGAACGCGCCGCCGCCGCCCGAGACGACGTACTGGATCACCCGGCCGTCGTCCAGCTCGACCGGGTAGCGCTGGTAGTTGTGCACGTCGCCGCCGATGGCGGCGACGTAGCGGTGCGCCGGGTCGCGCACGATGTCGTCGATCGTGCCGCCCTCCTCCAGCGGCGACGGCTTGTACTCGTTGCCGGTGTAGATGGGCTTGCCGGTCACCAGGATCTTCGGCCGGGGGTCGAGCGAGACGCGGCGCAGCCACGCGGTCTGGTCGCGGTCGATGACGTTCCTGATGCCGGTGTCCACGCCGACGATGAGCAGGCTCTCGCTCTCGATCGCCCAGTAGGGGCCCGGCTGCGCGGCCAGCCCCTTGGCCTGCTGCGACGGCCTGCCGCGCAGCGCGCGTGCCTCGGCCAGGCGGTCCTCGTCGATGGTCTCCGGCTTGCGCCACAGCAGCCCGCGCAGCCCTCGGTCGGGGGTGGGCTTGAGCGGCGGCGCGTCGCAGAAGACCCGCATGAAGCCGCCGAGCCCGTCGTACCAGTCGTGGTTGCCGGGGATCGCGTAGATCGGGGCGTCGTACTCCTGGTACGGGCGGAAGAACTTGTCGCCGTACTCGTTGCCCGATCCGGTGGGATAGATCACGTCGCTGGCGATGACGGCGAACGCGGTGCCCTCGCCGAGTTTCAGCATGCCGGGAACAACAGCGTACTGGGACGCGTCCCCCTCACCGGTATCGCCCAGTAACAGGAAACTGAAATTTCCCCCGACGGGCGGCTTGATGCGAAATTCCCGATCAATCCCGCGCGCTTCCTGCGCCTCCACCCACCGCTCGCGCACCTGCCCGGAAGGATCACCGAACAACGTCGCCAGCACCTCGTTACGCGAGCGCCACAACGTCGCCGGATTGAGCCAGCTGAACCCCTTGCGATGGGGTCTGAGCTGGTCGAACGTCCCGATCTGCGCACACGCCCAGCCCGCGCCCTCCTCCGACACCCGTGACGAAAGCTGCTTTCCCCGCTCAGCCGCTACTTCCACCATGACAACATCTTTACCGCGATCTACCTTTCATGCATCCTGAACGCTCCGTACCGTGAGGAACACAGAAGGTTCGCAATGGTGTAGCCTCCTCCCCCAAGCAAGCGGTTGGGATCGCCCGAGGGGAGGCTCCCATGAGCCGTAACGGCCCGGATGACGCGACCCGAAAAGGCACTTCCGAAGTGGGGGCCATCGAGGGTTTGCTGGCATTCGCCCAGACCCGGCCGCGCTGGAGCAGAAGCGCCGCGCTCAACGGTTTCATGGAGGCGATCGCCCGCAGCAGGATCCTGGCCGAGCGGGCGCCGCGCGAGCACACCGAGCTGCTGGCCCGCTGCCTGCGCACGACCGCCAAGCACCTGCTCGCGTGGGGCCGGTCCACGGAGGCGCTGCCCCTGGCCCAGGAGGCGGTGGCGGTCAGCCGGTCGATCGGCGGCGGGTCCCTGGTGGTCTGCCTGCACACGCTCGCCTCCGTCCAGGAGGCCCTGCACCGCTACAGCGACGCCGCCGCCGCCCTGGCCGAGGCCGACGCGGTCCCTCCTGACGAGCACTGACCCCTCCGAGCCGGGCTCAGGGGATCAGCACGCCGGGGTTGAGCACGCCCTCCGGATCGACCGACGCCTTCACCGCGCGCAGGATGCCCACCCCGACGGGGCCGATCTCCCGCCCGTACGCCTCCAGGTGGTCACGCCCGACCCCATGGTGGTGCGTGATCGTGCCGCCGGCCTCGACGACGGCCGCGTTCACCGCCTCCTTGGCCCGCTCCCACTGCGCCACCGGCTCACCGTCCTGCGCGACCACGACGGTGAAGTAGAGGCAGGCGCCGGTCTCGTACACGTGGGAGATGTGGCACAGCACCAGCGGCGAGCCGAGCGCGCCGAGCAGGGCGAGCCTGACGGCGTCGTAGAGGCGCGGCAGGTTCGCCCAGAAGCCGGCCGTCTCCAGCGTCTCGACGGTGGCGCCGGCCGCGAGCAGCGAGTCGCGCAGGTACGGCGCCGAGAACCGCCCGTGCTCCCACGCCTGCCCTGGCGCTTCGCCCAGGGGCTCGCCGCCGAGCCGCGCGAGCACGGCGGACGCCTCCGTCCTGCGCGGCTCCACGCGGGCGCCCTCGTACCCGGTGATCATCAGGCAGCCGCCGGGACCGCCGGATCCGATGGCGCCGGGGTCTGCCAGGCCGATCATCGTCTCGGTCTCGTCCGACAGCCGCAGCACGGTCGGCAGCGGCCCCTCCTGGGCCAGCGCCCGCGCGGCGGCCGACCCTGCCGCGAACGTCGGGAAGCGCCACCCCTCGTAGCGCCGCTCCGCGGGCGCGCGGCGCACCCGCAGCCGCAGCGCGGTGATGACGCCGAACGCGCCCTCCGACCCGAGCACGAGCTGGCGCAGGTCGGGCCCGGCCGCCGACTTGGGCGCGCGGCCGAGTTCGAGGTCGCCGGCGGGCGTGGCCAGGGTCAGCCCCGCGACCATGTCGTCGAAGCGGCCGTACCCGGCCGAGGCCTGGCCGCTGGAGCGGGCCGCGGCGAAGCCGCCGAGCGTGGCGTACTCGAAGGACTGGGGGAAGTGCCCGAGCGTCAGCCCGTGCGCGGCGAGCAGCCGCTCGGCGTCGGGCGCGCGCACGCCCGGCTCGAACTCGGCGATCATCGACTCGGTGTCCACCGAGCGCAGCCGGTCGAGCCGCCGCAGGTCGAGCGCGACGACGCCGGCGAAGCGGGCCCGGCCATGCGCGCCGCCGGCCGGGGCGAGCCCGCCGACGACGGAGGTGCCGCCGCCGAAGGGCACGACCGCGACGCGCTCGCGCGAGCACAGCCGCAGCAGCTCGGCCACCTCGTCGTGCGAACCGGGCAGCACGACGGCGTCGGGCGCGTAGGAGCCGTCGCCCGCGCGCATCCGCAGCAGGTCAGGGGTGGACTTGCCGCGCGTGTGGCGGACGCGGTCCTCGTGCCCGGTCAGCACGTGCGCCTCGCCGACGACGCCGGCGAGCACCGCCTGCAGGGACGCGGGCAGCGCGACCGGCGGCAGCCGCACCTCGCCGAGGGCGGCGGCGGGGGTGGCGGGGGCGCGGACGCCGAGCAGGTCGTGCAGCAGCTTCCTGACCTGCTCGGGCAGCTCGCGGGCTCGGGCGGGGTCGCCCCAGCCCGACCACAACATGGGTTCTCCAGTCACGTTTACACTGTGACACATGACGTCGAATCGTCACAATGACGACGTGCTGGACGCGGCCCGCGACTGCGTGCTCGCCTACGGGGTGCGCAGGACGACGCTCACCGATGTGGCGCGCCGGGCGGGCGTCTCGCGGATGACGATCTACCGTCGCTGGCCCGACGTGCGCACGCTGGTCGCCGATCTCATGACCAGGGAGTGGGTACGGGTGGTGTCGGAGCTCGACCTGTCCGACCCGGTGCGCGCGGTGGTGTCGGGAGTCAGGGGGCTGCGCGAGCACCCGCTGTGGCGCAAGATCGTGGAAGCGGACCCTGAGCTCCTGCTGCCGTACCTGCTCGACCGGCGCGGCGCCAGCCACGAGGCCGTGCTGGAGGTGCTCGAGCCGGTGGCCGGCGGCCCGCGCAGGGCGCGCGCGGTGCTGCTGGTGGCGCAGTCGTTCCTGCTGTCCGCGCCGACCATGCTCGACCCCGTGACCATGGACGAGCTCGACGCCGAGCTCGCCGCGCTGCTGGAGGCCTACCTTGGATAGCTCGCTGAACGCCGCCAGACGCTCCCGCGAGCTGCGCGAGGTGGCGGAGGAACGGCTGGACGTGCTGGTCGTGGGGCTGGGCGCGACAGGCGCCGGCGCCGCGCTGGACGCCGCGTCCCGGGGGTTGAGCGTAGCGGCGATCGACGCGCACGACCTGGCTTTCGGCACCTCCAGGTGGAGCTCCAAGATGGTGCACGGCGGCCTGCGCTACCTGGCCAAGGGACAGGTGGACGTCGCGTACGAGAGCGCGGTCGAGCGCGGCATCCTGCTCAGGAGGACCGCCCCGCACCTGGCCAAGGCGCACCCGTACGTGCTGCCGCTGACCAAGGACGTCTCCCGCCGGCAGGCCGCGCTGGTGATGACCGGCTACCGGCTCGGCGACGCGCTGCGCGCCGCCGCCCGCACGCCCCGCCGCCTGCTCCCCGGCCCCACCCGGCTCAGCGCGGCCCGCGCCCACACGCTCGCGCCGGTCCTGCGCGACGACGGCGGGCTGCGCGGCGGCCTGCTGTCGTGGGACGGCCGGCTGCTCGACGACGCCCGCCTGGTCGTGGCCATCGCGCGGACCGCCGCAGGTCACGGTGCGCGCGTGCTGACCCGCTGCCGCGCCCTGCGCCTCACCGGCAGCGGTGCGGAGGTGCGCGACGAGCTGACCGGCGAGGAGTTCACGATCCGCGCGCGGGTGGTGGTCAACGCCACCGGCGTGTGGGCGGGCGGCCTCGACGACCGCGTACGCCTGCGCCCGTCGCGCGGCACCCACCTCGTGCTCGCGCCCGGCGCCCTGCCCGGCCTGATCGCGGGCCTGCACCTGCCGCTGCCCGGCGAGAGCAACCGGTTCGCGCTGGTGCTGCCGCAGCCCGACGGCCGCACGTACGTCGGGCTCACCGACGAGCCGGTGGACGGGCCGGTGCCCGACGTCCCCGAGGCGCCCGAGGAGGACGTCAGAACGCTGCTGAGCGTGCTCAACGGGGTGCTTGAGACTCCGGTGACCAGAGAGGCGGTCGCGGGCGCGTACGCGGGTCTCAGGCCCCTTCTGGCGGCCGACGGCAGGACGTCCGACCTGTCGCGCCGGCACGCGGTGGTCACCGGCGACGGCGTGGTGACCGTCGTGGGCGGGAAGCTGACGACATATCGGCGGATGGCCGAGGATGCCGTGGATGAGGCAATCTCGCACGCGAACCTGAAGGCCCGCCGGTGCCGCACGCGGCGGATCCCCCTCGTGGGTGCCGGGGCCCGGTTGCAGAAGCCGCCGCAGAAGGTGCCGCCCCGGCTGGCCGAGCGGTACGGCGCCGAGGCGGAGGCCGCGTACGAGCTGGTCAAGACGCACCCGGAGGAGGTCGGGCTGGGCCTGACGGCCGGCGACCTGCTCTGGTCGGCGCTGCACGAGGGCGCGCTCGACGAGGGCGACCTGCTCGACCGCCGCACCAGGATCGGCCTCGTGCGGCAGGACAGAGAACGGGCACTGCCGACGACACGGGAGATAGTGGACCGGACCTCCCGCGGATAGCCCCTCCGAACCGTTAGGTTAGTCTTACCTAAGTCGGTTCGGAAGGGGTAGGGAAGTTGGCAAGGGGCTGCGAGCATCCGGCCGGGTGCCACACCGGGGAGGTGCCCACTCTGGCCAGTGCCACGGTGGGCGCCAGGCTGTGGCTGCTCGTCGAATACACCGGAACCTGGCCCTCGCGCCTGGAAAACTTCGAACTTCCTCAAGAAATCTCGGAACTCGTCCGCAGAGCGCTCGAACGCGGTATCAGGCCCCAGCTGATCCGCCGCCCCGGAAGGCGGACCCGCCAGCGGGAGCAGGGGATCCGTGTGCTAGTGGGCTACGCCGCAGGCGAGCGCCCGTGGCTCGCGTCAGGCGTCATCGCAGGTCCTGACGATCTTGACCTGGACGCGCTGGTGGCCGGAGTGGTCCCCGAGTCCTGCATACTTGAAGACGAGCCGGTATTTCTGGTCTGCACGCACGCCAAGCGCAATGCGTGCTGCGCCCGCATTGGACTACCCCTCGCTCGGTCCCTGGCCGAAAAACTGCCGGACAGAGTGTGGGAAACGTCACACGTTGGCGGCGATCGCTACGCCGCCAACCTCGTGTGCTTGCCACACGGAATTTTCTACGGCAGCATGTCTCAGGCTGCTGCACTGGCAGCGGCTAACGCGTACCGGTCGGGCGAGGTCATCCTCGACCGTTTCCGGGGACGCGCAGGCATCCCTGAGCCATTGCAGGCCGTCGAGCACTTCGCCCGAGCCCATACGGGAGAGCGCTCCGTCGGCGCGGTGGCCGTGGAATCCTCCAGGATGGACGGCGACGTCACTGAAGCCATCGTGCGCTGCGGTGACGTCCGGCTCCAGGTTGTGATCGAACCATCGGCGTTCACCGCGCCGTGTGGTACGGCTTGCGCCGAGACGATCACCACCTACCGGCTGGTTTCGCTGGACAGGCTCGCGCCTGTGCGGTACGCCACGCCCGCCCTCGCCTGATCAGGGAACATCACGGCCCAAGGTTGCGTTGGAACAGTGACGCCAAAAGCGTCCAATGCGGCTCAAATCCCGAAATACCTCTCACGAAGGTGGTTTTCTCATGTCTCAGGTACGTCGGCAGCTCGCCCGCCCGCGCCCCAGCTGGGGTTGGCAGGATGATGCCGCGTGCCGGGGTGAGGACCTCGTGCTCTTCTTCGGCCCCGATGGGGAGCGGCAGCCCGAGCGTGACGTACGTGAGCGGAAGGCCAAGGCGATCTGCGCCCAGTGCCCTGTCCGCAACGAGTGCCTTGACTACGCGCTGTCCCGGCCCGAGAAGTACGGCACGTGGGGCGGTCTCAACGAAGACGAGCGCGCGAGCGAGCGTCGCCGTCGTATGCGCCGCGCGGCCAGCGCCGGCATCTCCGCCGCCTGACACACACCCGGCAGCCATCATCGCGTGATCACGCAGTTGTCCCGATGAACCGAAGCCTGGCATCCCATGCCCAGGCTCTGGCGAACCCGGTCGGGACAACTGCCTGATCAGGCCACCAGCATCCCTTCGCCATCGGGCGAGGGGATCTCCTCTTCCCTGACCGCGGATGCCAGCCGCGGCAGGGAGACGCCTCATGTCCGCCGGTCCCGCCCTTCGCGTCGGAGCGGGCTCTCCGTCGTGCACGGCCCCTGCGGACTCTCATGCGTGTCGGCGCCCCTCTCGTGTCCCTGCCTCACGGATGGCACGTTAGCCGACGCTTCCGACATTTTTCGTCACTGCCCCAATCCAGCATCTTCCCGGCATAACCCTGCCTGCTCATGGCATCATCCGCCGTGCGTCACCGATACTCTCGCGGCCATGCCGACTTCGCATAACGCATCCGCATGGGCCGATGATCTGCAAGACGTCGTGGCGCAGGCCGTCCATACACTCGCGCACGCCGGCGAGCCCGCCGCCTGGGAGGGCAGAGCGGGCTCGCTCGAATGGACGTGCTGGGAGACGGCCGAGCACCTGGCCGACGATCTGTTCGCCTACGCCGTCCAGCTCGGGCTGACCGTGCCGCCGCTCGACGTCTATGTGCCGTTCACCGGCGAGAGCCGCAGGCCCGGCGGCCCGCGCAACAGCGTGCACGCCGACCGCGCGGCCGGCGTCACCGGGTTGCTTCAGGTGGTGCAGAGCAGCGGCGCGCTGCTCGTCGCGGTCGTGCGCACCGCGCCGCCGCAGGCCCGCGCCCACCACATCTTCGGCCCCGCCGACGCCTCGGCGACGGCCGCGATGGGCCTGGTGGAGACCCTCGTGCACGTGCACGACCTCGCGCAGGGGCTGGGCCTGGCATGGACGCCGCCCGCCGGTGTCTGCGCGCGCGTGCTCGACCGCCTCTTCCCCGACGCCCCGGTCGGCGGCGACCCTTGGGCCACCCTGCTCTGGGCGACGGGACGCGGCGACCTTCCCGGCCGGCCACGCCTTACTCGGTGGCGCTGGCACAACGTGCCGCCCTCAGAAACCGCCTGACCGAAAAGTGGCTATGACAGACCGAGACGTCAGACGATCAGGTCGTCGAACTCGCCGTCCTTGGCTCCCAGGACGAACGCGGTGATCTCAGCCGGCGTGTAGACCAGCGCGGGACCGTCGGGAAAGCGTGAGTTCCGCATGGCGATCTCCCCCGTGGGCAGGTTCGCGACCTCGACGCAGTTGCCGTTGGGGTTGCTCCGCCTGCTCTTGCGCCAGACGACGGGAAGGCGGCCGGCGGGCGTTCCGTTCCGGAACTCTTGCATGGGGGCAGCTCCTCGCGATCTTACGGATGCACGTGCATCCGCGTTTGCGAGGTGACAATACGGCAACACGAGAAGCTCCATATAGCGGACGACCAAAATCCCTATATGGAGTGAATCACAGGGAGATGTGACTCAGTCGGAGAGCAGCCGCTCCAGGAAGCGCCGGGTGGCCTTCGGCTCCTCGGCCTGGACGCTCAGCCGGTCCATGACCTCCATGTAGTGGTCGGAGTCCTGCGGCTTGTCCAGGTAGAGGGCGCTGGTGAGCTGCTCCATGTAGACGACGTCGGGCAGCTCGCGCTCGGGGAAGCGCAGGATGCTGAACGGGCCGCCCGCCGCGGCGTGCCCGCCCCGCTCGAACGGCATCACCTGCACGGTGACGTTGCGCTCGGCGGTGATGTCGAGCAGGTGGGCGATCTGCGCGCGCATGACCTCGCGCCCGCCCAGCATGCGGCGCACGACGGCCTCGTCGATCACCGCCCACAGCGTCAGCCCGCTCTCCAGCCGCTTCTGCCGGGTCATCCGCAGCGTCACCCGGCGGTCGAGCTCGTGCCTCGGCGCCTTCTCGTGCGCCAGCTCGATCACCGCCCTGGCGTACTCGGGGGTCTGCAGCAGGCCGGGGACGAACTGGTTCTCGTAGGTGCGGATGCTGGAGGCGGCGCCCTCCAGGCCGATGTAGACCTCGAACCAGGCGGGCAGCAGGTCGCCGTACTGGTGCCACCAGCCGGGGGCGTTGGCCTGCTTGGCCAGGGCCAGCAGCGGCTCGCGCTCGGCCGGGTCGGTGACGCCGTACAGGGTGAGCAGGTCGGCCACGTCACGCTGCTTGAAACTGACCTGACCCAGCTCCAATCGGCTGATCTTTGCATGAGATGCGCGAATCGAGTACCCGGCGTCCTCCCGCGAGATACCCTTCTCCGTGCGGAGCCTGCGCAGCTGGGTCCCCAGCAGGATCCGCAGCACCGTAGGGCTTCCCGGCGTATGGCTGAGGAGCTTCCCCTCTGTGCTCTCCGCGCTCACTCCACCGCTCCCCGGACTCTCCTGCACGTGCAGATGCTATTCGCATCCGCAAACTACGAAAAGTCTTGCATCGGTAAGCACTGGCCGTAAAGATGGGTATTGGATCACCAGACCGCGCTTCGGGGGCCAGGATGACGACTTTCGACGCTCGGCCGCAGGCCGCCATCGGTTCGCGGCCACCGGCATGGCTCTCGTCCATCCTGGTCGACGGGCGGCCCGGCGCGTGCGACGCCGTCTTCCCCTTTCAGCATCGCTCGGCGGTGGAGCCCGCGTGCGTGGCCACCGCCCGGCGCTTCGTCGACCAGACGCTCGGCACCTGGGGCGCGCTCGAAGCCGCCTTCGACATGCAACTGGTGGTGTCGGAGCTGGTGACCAACGCGATCCGGCATGGCGGCGGCGCCGCGCAGCTCCGGTTGCTGTCCCACGAGGCCGAGCTCGCCTGCGTCGTCACCGACCACAGCCGTACGGTGCCGGTCGCGGCGGCGCCCGACGTCTTCTCCGAGTACGGCCGAGGGCTTCGGCTCGTCGACGCTCTCTGCTCGGCGTGGGGCTGGTTGTCGGCCGGCGGCTCACGCAAGCTCGTCTGGGCCGTCATCACCAGCTGACGCGGCGTCGAGCAGGTCCAGCACGTCGTCGTCGTCGAGCTGCTCGAAGTGCTCGTACCACTGGCCGACCGCGCGGAAGTCGACCGGCGTCGCCAGCACCACCACCTCGTCGGCCTCGCCGCGCATCGACGCCACCGTGTCCGGCGACCCCACCGGGACGGCCAGGGTGACCTTGGCGGGCTTGGCCGCGTTGACCGCCCTGAGCGCGGCCCGCGCGGTGCCGCCGGTGGCCAGGCCGTCGTCCACCACGATCACCTCACGGCCCGCCAGCTCGGGCAGCGGCCGGTCGCCCCGGTACGCGCGTACCCGCCGGGCCAGCTCCCGCCGCTCCCGCTCCACGACGTCCGCGACCGACTCGGGTGTCATGCCGAGCCGCCGCAGCAGCTCGCGGTGGAACACCGGCTCGCCGCCCTCGGCCACCGCGCCCACCCCCAGCTCGGGGGCCGGCGGATAACCGATCTTCCTGGTCACCAGCACGTCGAGCGGCGCACGCAGCCGGTGCGCGATCGGCGCCGCCACGGCCACTCCGCCCCGCGGCAGCGCGAGGATCACGGGATCACGCGCGCCCTGCAGCCGCTCGGCGAGCAGTTCTCCCGCCTGCGCCCGATCTGCGAACACCACCATGCCCTGCCCCTACCCCCTCCCCGCCACCCCTCCCCTTGAGGAGAGATGACGGGAAGAGACCCGCACCCGGAGCGGCGGGGGGTGCGGCGCCACACTCCGCCGCCCCAGCCGACGACCAGAGCGAACGGGCGGTGCGAGGGCCGTGCCGGGCCGTTGGCGCGCCGGCAGAAGCCGTCGCGTGCCAACCGCTGCGCGCGGGGCGGCGGGTGTGTCGCGGTCAAGGGCGCTTGGGGTCAAGGGCGGTCGGGGTCAGGGGCGGTTGCGGCCGGAGCGGCGCATCTCCTTGTGGATGATCTTCCACTTGTTCTGCTGCTCCTTGCGCAGCCGCGCGTCCGTCCTCGACGCCATCCACGCCGCCTCGCGCTGCAGCTTGCGCCAGCTCTGCAGGCGGCGTTCCGGCAGGTCGCCGCGTTCCAGGGCGGCCAGGACCGCGCAGCCGGGCTCGCCGTCGTGGCCGCAGTCGCCGAAGCGGCACTCGGCGGCCAGGTCCTCGATGTCGGAGAAGACGCGATCGACGCCCTCCCCGATGTCGTAGAGGCCGATCCGCCGGATGCCCGGCGTGTCGATGACCAGCCCGCCGCCGGGCAGCGGGATCAGCTCGCGGTGGACGGTGGTGTGCCGGCCGCGGCCGTCGGCGGCGCGCACCTGCTGGGTCTCCATGACCCCCTCCCCCGCCAGCGCGTTGACGAGGGTGGACTTGCCGGCCCCTGAAGGCCCGAGGATGACGGCGGTGCGCGAGCCCTCGAGGTAGCCGCGGGCCAGCTCGACGCCGTCGCCCAGCAGGGAGGACACGGCGTGCACGTCCACCCCCGGCGCGGCCGCGCGGACGTCGGCGAGCAGGTCGTCGAGGCCGTCCTCGAACAGGTCGGACTTGGTGACGAGCACGACGGGCGTGCCGCCCGACTCCCACGCCAGCGCGACCAGGCGCTCGATGCGGCCGAGGTCGGCGAAGTCGGTGGAGTGCATGGACGGCTCGGCCACGAAGACGATGTCGACGTTGGCGGCGAGCACCTGGCCCTGACCGTCGCCGGACAGGCCGCCGACGGAGTCGCGGCTGACGCCGCCCCGCACGAACGCGGTCGTGCGCGGCAGCACCTCGTCGAGCTCGTAGCGGCCCTCGGGCAGCCAGGCGAGCGCCACCCAGTCGCCGACGCAGGGCAGCGCGACGGGGTCGGCGGCCGAAGCGCGGCGGACGCGGGCGCCGTAGCGGACGTGGTGCTGCCCGTCGGCGGCGATCACCTCGGCGGCGCCGCGGTCGACCCGGGAGACCCGGGCGGGGACGGTGCCGTCAGGAAGGCCGGCGGCGCGCAGGTCGGTCCAGCCGAAGGAAGAAAGATCGTAAGACAACGCAGTGAAACCTTTGATCGAGAAGGTGAAAGAGAGAACGGGGCTGCTCAGGCGAGCGCCCGGAGGTGGACTGAAGGCAGGCGGAAGACGGTGACCCGCATAGTCCTCACCTCCTCGATCGGTTGCCGAGCCGACTCTACGCAAGTGCTCCCCGGCCATGCAATCGCATTATCTTCCGGCGTTCGTTGAACCGTGTCAGGGCGGCCGGCCGTACCACCTGCCGACGGACTGAGAAAGGGGAAGCATGCGAACCAGCACGTATCCCCCGCCCTCGGCCGAGGGAGCCGCCCCGTTGGGCAAGCCGCGCTTACGCCACTGGATCCGGCGCGTACGCCCGGACGACGAGGTGGTCGTCTCCGCGCTCTACCGGGAATACCACAGGCCGCTGCTGGCCTTCGTGATCCGGCTGACCGCGGGCGATCGGCAGTGGGCGGAAGACGTGGTGCAGGAGACGATGATCAGGGCGTGGCGCAGTGCGGAGCGGCTCGATCCCGACGCGGTCTCGCTGATGCCCTGGCTCGCCACGGTCGCCAGACGTATCGTGATCGATGACCGGCGGCGAAGGGACGCCCGCCCCCAGGAGTCGGGCGCCGCACCGCTGGAGAGCCTGCCCGTGCCCGACGAGATGGAGGGACTGCTGCATCAGGTGGTCGTGTCCGAGGCGCTGAAGGCGTTGTCGCCGGCACATCGCGAGATCCTCAACGAGACGATCCTGCGGGACCGGTCGGTCAACGACGCGGCCGCCGCCCTCGGCATCCCCGTGGGCACCGTGAAGTCCCGCGTCTACTACGCCGTCCGCGCGCTCCGCATCGCACTGGAGGAGAGGGGGGTGACGGCGTGACTTCGAGGGTCGAGCACACCGACGTCGGCGCGTACGCGCTCGGGCTGCTGGACGAGGACGACCGGCTGGCGTTCGAGGCCCACCTGCTGGGCTGCAACTCCTGCCGGTACGAGCTGCACGAGCTGTCCGGCGTGGCGAACGTGCTCAACGGCATCGCCCCCGTCGAGGCCCCCTACCCCCCTTCCGCTGACCGCCAGGACGACGTGGTGGGCCTGCTGCGGCGCAAGAAGGCGGCCGACCGGCGGGCCCGCAGGGGGACGTTCCTGATCGGCATGGCGGCGGCGGTCACGCTGGTCGCAGGGGGGCTGACGATCGGCACCCAGCTCGACGCGGGCGACGCGGCGACGCTCGCGCAGGGCCAGGGCGGTCGCATGGGCACCGACATGGGCCCGGCGGAGCAGTTCTACGCCGAGGGCCGGCCGATGCAGGGCAAGGGGGTCGACGGCGTCACCGGGGGGCTGGTGGTGGAGTCGAAGGGGTGGGGCACGCACGCGGCGCTGAAGCTCGCGGGGGTGAAGGGGCCGCTGCAGTGCGAGCTGGTCTCGGTCGCCAAGTCGGGCGAGCGCAGGGTGATGACCGGGTGGTCCGTACCTCCAGCCGGGTACGGAGTGCCGGGGTCGCCCGACCCGCTCTACATGCACGGGGGCAGCGCGACGCAGCTCAAGGACATCGACCACTTCGAGGTGGTCACCTCGGGAGGCAAGCGGCTGCTCACCATCCCGGCCTGAGCGGCCGCGCCGCAAGCCGTACGTACCACCCATGATCGACGGGGCACTCCGGCCTGCCCCGCTCGCGACAGCGCCCCGCCGCGCACGGAGCCCGTGCGGCGGGGCGCTTCGCCGTCCGGCCGGTCTTACAGGCCGGGAGCGGGGAACTGCGAGGTCAGCTCGGTGACCTCGTGGTGCACGCGGGTGATGACGTCTTCGGCGTCGCCCTTGGCCACGGCCGTGACGACCTCGTCGATCCAGGCGCCGATCTGCCGCATCTCGTTCTCGCCCATGCCGCGCGAGGTGACGGACGGGGTGCCGATGCGGATGCCGGACGGGTCGAACGGCTTGCGCGGGTCGAACGGCACCGTGTTGTAGTTGGTCTCGAGCCCGGCGCGGTCGAGCGCCTGCGCGGCCGGCTTGCCGCCGATGCCCTTGGGCGTCAGGTCGAGCAGGATGAGGTGGTTGTCGGTGCCGCCGGAGACCAGGTCGAAGCCGCGCGAGGACAGCTCTTCTGCGAGGGCCTTGGCGTTGCGCACGATCTGGTGCGCGTAGTCGCGGAAGGCGGGCTGGGCGGCCTCGTGCAGCGCGACCGCGATGGCGGCGGTGGTGTGGTTGTGGGGGCCGCCCTGCAGGCCGGGGAAGACGGCCTTGTTGAGGGCGGTGGCGTGCTCGTCGGTCATGGCCATGAGCATCGCGCCGCGCGGGCCGCGCAGCGTCTTGTGCGTGGTCGTGGAGATCACGTCGGCGTGGCCGACCGGCGACGGGTGGGCGCCGCCCGCGACCAGGCCCGCGATGTGGGCGATGTCGGCCGCGAGCACGGCGCCGACCTCGCGGGCGATCGAGGCGAAGCCCTCGAAGTCGATGGTGCGCGGGATGGCGGTGCCGCCGCAGAAGATCAGCTTCGGCCGGTGCTCGAGCGCGAGCCTGCGCACCTCGTCGAGGTCGATGCGGCCGGTGTCCTTGCGCACGCCGTAGCGGACCGGGTTGAACCACTTGCCGGTGGCCGAGACCGACCAGCCGTGGGTGAGGTGGCCGCCGAACGGCAGGCCCATGCCCATCACGGTGTCGCCGGGCTGCAGGAAGGCCATGTAGACGGCGAGGTTGGCGGGCGAGCCGGAGTAGGGCTGGACGTTGGCGTGGTTGACGCCGAACAGCGACTTGGCGCGCTCGATGGCCAGGGTCTCGACCTGGTCGATGACCTGCTGGCCCTCGTAGTAGCGCTTGCCGGCGTAGCCCTCGGAGTATTTGTTGGTCAGCACCGTGCCGGTGGCCTCGAGCACGGCCTTGGACACGTAGTTCTCGGACGCGATCAGCTTGACGGTGTCGGCCTGACGCCGCTCTTCCGCCTGGATGAGCTGGGCGATCTGCGGGTCGACGCTAGCGAGAGAACCCATGACTCTCCTGTCATCTTGACGATCTGCGAAGACCCAGGCGCACGGCCTCCGCTCCTTTCGCTCCCTGGTGGTCGTTCCCACCTGATGCGCCAGTCGCGTCTCGCCCTAGACGATAGCGGATGTGACGAGGGCTTATTTCTTCGTGATCACCACGTTGGCGTAGTGCCCGAGGTTCTTCATGTCCAGGTCGGCCGTGGTGGCGGTCTTGGGCACGCGGCGGAAGACGGCGAAGAACCGCGCGCCTTGAGGCGGCCGGTTCGCGCGGCGCAGGCGGTCCCGCGGGCGGGACGATCACCGGCGTCCAGGTCTCCGACACGGCCTGGGTGCGCGACCAGCGAGCCCCAGGAGAACACGTCGCGGGCGGGCGTGACGTGCTCGCCCCTGGCCTGCTCGGGAGACATGTACGCGGGCGTCCCCGTCGACCGCGCGGAACGGCTATTTCGCCCGGCCCACGCCCGGCCAGAGCCGGTCGACCTCCGCGTTCAGGATGGCGCCGATGAGCACGGCCAGCGCGGTGATGTAGAGCCACAGCAGCAGCGCGATGGGCGCGGCCAGCGAGCCGTAGACCGAGACGGGCGAGAACCAGGCGGCCAGCACCTCGCGCAGCACGGCCGCGCAGACGATCCACAGGAACAACGCCAGGATGGCCCCGGGCAGCTCGCGATACCACTTCGTCCGCACCGGCACACTGACGTGGTAGAGCACGGTCAGGAACAGCACCGAGCCGGCGATGACGACCGGCCAGTAGAGCACGTCGATGAGCACGCCGTAGTCGGCGGGCAGCGCGTCCCTGATGAGAGTAGGGCCGACGACGAGGATCGGCATGACGATGATGCCGATGATGAGGCCCACGACGTAGAGGCCGAACGACATGAGGCGGGTGCGGATGATGCCCCGCTCCTCCCCCAGCCCGTACGCCACCGAGATGAGATCGACGTAGACGTAGAGCGCCCGCGAGCCCGACCACAGCGACAGCAGGAAGCCCAGCGAGATGATCGACACCTTGCCCGCGTCGTCGCTGAGCACGTCGGTGATGAGCGGGTTGATGACTTTGTTGACCGCATCGTCGGTGAACAGCAGGCCGGCCTGCTGGATCACCCACGCCTTCACCTCGCCGACGACGCCGGGGCCGAGCCACGTGCCGAGCTTGCCCAGCACGCCGATCAGCCCCAGCACGAACGGCGGCAGCGACAGCAGCGCGAAGAACGCGGCCTCGCCGGCCAGGCCGGTGACGCGGTAGGTGACGCCGGCGTTCGTGGCGGCGCGCACGATCGCCCACGACTTGGTGTCGAGCACCCAGCTCAGCCTGGCCCTGGCATGGGTGACGAGCCCTCGTTTGGGCCGGGGAGGGGCTTCGGTGGACGTCATGGCACCCAACGGTATTCGCAGTGACTCTGTGGGACAGCTTACGTCCCCGCCTCTGCCCTAGGCCCCCTACACGATGCTCCTGATCGGGCCCCTAGTCGTTGTCGACGATGCGCGCGCCCAGCGGGAGAAGGGAGACCGGGATGAGCTTGATGTTCGCGACGCCCAGCGGGATGCCGATGATGGAGATGAACAGCGGGATCGACGTCACCACGTGACCGATGGCCAGCCAGATGCCCGCGAAGATGAGCCAGATGACGTTGCCGATGGTCGAGAACACGCCCGCGTCCGGGTCGCGCACGACCGTCCTGCCGAACGGCCACAGCGCGTACGCGGCGATCCTGAACGAGGCGATGCCGAACGGGATCGTGACGATGAGGATGCAGCAGATGATCCCGGCCGCGACATAGCCGAGCGCCAGCCAGAGACCCGCGAACACCAGCCAGATGACGTTCAAGATTGTGCGCATGCTCACAGGATGTCATCGATCATGCCGGTCGCGTATCCGGAATGACCCTGACTCATCCCCTGGGCGCGCGGCCCTTTCCGGGGGGTCCCGCGAACGCCTGGGCGATCTCCATCCAGGCCCGCGCAGGCTCGCCGGCCAGTTCCAGGCCGGTGTCGGACAGGTGGGCGCGCTGGGTGACGGCCAGGCAGAAGCCGAGCAGCGTCCCGCGTACGGACGAGGGCGCGTCCTCGGGGCCCGCCGTCCAGGTGCCGCCGCCGGGCATCGCCAGCTCCACGCGTACGGGCTCTTCCGGCACGGGCAGGCCGCGTACGGCGAAGCTGAACGGCCTGGCGCGAAAGCCCAGCATGGCGACGTGCCGCAGCCGGTCGGCCGGCTCCCTGACGACGCCCAGCGCGTCGGCGACGTCCTGGCCGTGCGCCCACGTCTCCATCAGCCGCGCGGTCACGAACGAGGCGGCCGACATCGGCGGCCCGAACCACGGCACCCGCTCGCGCGCCCCCAGCCCCGCGAACACCTCGAGCGACCGCCCCCTGGCCGCGTCGAACCAGGCCAGCAGCTCCGCGGGCGGCATGCCCCGCGACTCGGCGGCCAGGTCGTCCACCGAGCCGGCGCCCGCCGGCAGCGCGGCGAAGGCGCCGGGATCGGTGACGGCCAGCACGGCCGCGTCGTCGAACCACGCCAGGTGGCTCACCTGGTCGCGCACCGCCCACCCCTCCGCGGGGGTGGGCCGCTCCCAGTCCGCGTCGTCAGGGGAGGGCAGCAGCGCGCGCAGCGCGTCGGTCTCGGCACGCAGGTCACCGATCAGCTCGGCCATGAGGTCCATAATGCAAGCGTGATCTGTGACAGCTGCAAGGACAAGCGCCATGGCGACTGCCGGGGCGGCTCCTGGTGCGACTGCCAGCATCGGGTCATGTCCCGCCCGTCAGATCAGGACGCGACGCAGGAACTCACCGGGGACCTCACCGGGGAGCTCGGCGAGAGCGCCCCTGAGCCGTCCGTCAACTGGCAGCGGCAGGGATGAGACAACTCGGGGGACGAGGGGACACTATCCCACACTCTGGACCCCGTCTTGGACATCTCGGACAGCGAGAGTACTCTCGAATCATGCCAGCGGACCCCATGCTCGTCGGTCGACGCCACGTCGACCTTCAGCGTGTCCGCAGTGCCATCTGTTGCGACGCCCGCTAACCGACATCTGTTTTTTCCGCTGAGCGCGTCGCACTTCTCCACTCCAGCCCTGCCCTCGCCGACGAGGCAGGAGGAACGTTGCGCGCGCCCATGATCAGAAGGACGCGCAATGAGTACCCCTGCCAGCCGCACTCCTGCCAGCCGGCACCACAAACGCCCGCGCGGCGAAGGCCAGTGGGCCCTCGGTTACCGTGAGCCGCTCAACAAGAACGAAGAGAACAAGAAGAACGACGACGGGCTCAACGTCCGGCAGCGGATCATCGACATCTACTCCAAGCGGGGCTTCGACTCGATCGACCCGGCCGACCTGCGCGGACGCATGCGCTGGTACGGCCTCTACACCCAGCGCAAGCCCGGCATCGACGGCGGCAAGACCGCCATCCTGGAGCCGGAGGAGCTGGACGACCGCTACTTCATGCTCCGCGTGCGCATCGACGGCGGCCAGCTCGACCTGGCCCAGCTGCGTACGATCGCCGACATCTCCAACGAGTACGCCCGCGGCACCGCCGACATCACCGACCGCCAGAACATCCAGCTGCACTGGGTGGAGATCGAGTCGGTGCCCGACATCTGGGAGCGGCTGGAGGCCGTCGGCCTGTCCACCACCGAGGCGTGCGGCGACACCCCGCGCGTGATCATGGGCTGTCCGCTGGCGGGCATCGACTCCGACGAGGTGCTCGACGCCAGCGACCAGATCAAGGAGATCTACGACCGGGTCGTCGGCAACCCGGCCTACTCCAACCTGCCGCGCAAGTTCAAGACCGCGCTCAGCGGCTGCCCGGCCCACTGCACCGTGCACGAGATCAACGACGTGGCGTTCGTCGGCGTGGTCAACGAGCGCGGCGAGGCCGGCTACGACCTGTGGGTCGGCGGCGGCCTGTCCACCAACCCGATGCTGGGCAAGCGGCTCGGCGTGTTCGTCAGCCCCGAGAAGGTGGCCGACGTGCACGAGGGCGTCGTGGGCATCTTCCGCGACTACGGCTACCGGCGGCTGCGCCACAGGGCCAGGATCAAGTTCCTGGTCAACGACTGGGGGACGGAGAAGTTCAGGGAGATCCTGGAGACCGAATACCTCAAGGAGGCGCTGCCCGACGGGCCCGCGCCCGAGCAGCCGCGCGACAGCCGGCGCGACCACGTCGGCGTCTTCCCGCAGAAGGACGGCAACTTCTACGTCGGCTTCGCGCCCAAGGTGGGCCGGGTCGACGGCGACAAGCTGCGGGTGATCGCCGACATCGCCGAGCGCCACGGCTCCGACCGGGTGCGCACCACCGTCGAGCAGAAGATGGTCATCCTCGACGTCGCGCCCGAGCGGGTCGAGTCCGTAGTGGCCGAGCTGGAGGCCAACGACCTGCAGGTCAACCCGTCCACGTTCCGCCGCCAGACGATGGCCTGCACCGGCATCGAATACTGCAAGCTCGCCATCGTCGAGACCAAGGCCACCGCGATGGACCTGATCGACGAGCTGGAGCGGCGCCTGCCCGACTTCGACCAGCCGCTGACCATCAACGTCAACGGCTGCCCCAACTCCTGCGCCCGCATCCAGGTCGCCGACATCGGCCTGAAGGGCCAGCTCGTCGTGGACGAGAACGGCGACCAGGTCGAGGGCTTCCAGATCCACCTGGGCGGCTCGCTCGGCGTCAACGCGGGCTTCGGCAGGAAGGTGCGCGGGCTCAAGACCACCGCCAAGGCACTGCCCGACTACGTGACACGCGTCGTGTCCAACTACGACAGCCAGAAGAAGGAAGGCGAGTCGTTCGCCGACTGGGTCCAGCGAGCAGACGAGGCCGACCTGAAATGACCGAACGAGCGGTTCCCTTCCACTGCCCCTACTGCGGTGACGAGGACCTCGAGCCCTACGAGCCCACTGAATCCCACGCGGGCGAGCGCGGGGCGTCCGGGGCGGGAACGGGCGGCGGCTGGTACTGCCGCGCCTGCGCTCGTGCCTTCAAGCTGAAATTCCTGGGGATCGGAGTGAAGATATGACGCTCGTCGACATCGAGGTGGGGCTGAGAGATCAGCGCGGCGTGCTCGACCTGCAGGACATCGTCGAGTCCGCCGCCAAGTTCCTCGAAGGCGCACCCGCGCGGGAGATCATCCGGTGGGCGGCGGCGACGTTCGGCGACCGGCTGTGCCTGACCTCCTCGATGAGCGACGCGCTGCTCATCGACCTGGTGAGCAGGGTCAAGCCCGGCGTCGACGTCCTGTTCATCGACACCGGCTACCACTTCGCCGAGACCATCGGCACCCGCGACGCGGTGCGCCAGGTCTACGACGTCAACGTGATCGACATCAAGCCGTCGCGCACGGTCGAGGAGCAGGACCGCGACCTCGGGCCGCGGCTGTTCGGCCGTAACCCCGACCTGTGCTGCTACCTGCGCAAGGTCGAGCCGCTCAACCGGGCGCTCGAGCCGTATTTGGCCTGGATCTCCGGCATCCGCCGCGACGAGTCGCCCAGCAGGACCGGCACCAAGGTCGTGGAGTGGGACGCCAAGCGGCAGATGGTCAAGGTCAACCCGATCGCCGCCTGGACGCAGGAGGACGTCGACAACTACATCGCCGACAACGGGGTGCTGATCAACCCGTTGCACTACGACAACTACCCCTCGATCGGCTGCGCGCCGTGCACGCGGCAGGTCGCGGAGGGAGAGGATCCGCGCAGCGGACGCTGGGCGGGCCTGGGGAAGGTCGAATGCGGCATTCACCTGTGATCCCCAGCGGGGGACCCGTCCCGTTGGCAGGCGGGGCGGCCCCCGGCCGCGTGCCACTGGTGGCGGTGGCCCACGGGTCTCGCGACCCGCGCGCCGCCGCCACCGTGGCCGCGTTGCTCGACCAGGTGCCGCTGGACGTGCGGGTGGCGTACCTCGATCATTGCGCGCCCTCGCTCGGGCAGGCGCTCAGCGGGCTGCGGGCGGCCGTGGTGCTGCCGCTGCTGCTCACCGAGGCGTACCACAGCCGGGTCGACCTGCCCGCGGCGCTCAACGAGGCCAGGGCGCGCGACCCGCTGCTGCGGGTCGGCTACGGGAGCACGCTGGGCCCGCATCCGCTGCTGCTGTCCGCGCTGGAGCGGCGGCTCGGCGAGGCGGGCGTGCCTGCGGGCGACCCCGGGACGGCGGTGGTGCTGGTGTCGGCCGGTTCCAGCGACGCCAGGGCCAACGGCGTGGTGGCGGAGACGGCGCGGGTGTGGCGGCGGTCCGGCTGGTGGACCGTGACACCCGCATACGCCTCCGCGGCGCGCCCCACCCCCGCGCAGGCGGTGACCGCCCTCAGACGAGCCGGCGCCCCGCGCGTGGTCGTGGCCCCGTACCTGCTGGCCCCCGGCTTCTTCGCCGACAAGGTCCGCCACGAAACCCTGGAGGCCGGCGCCGACGCGGTAGCCGACGTCCTGGGCCCAGCCCCAGAACTGGTCGAGATCCTCCTCGAACGCTACAAAACCGCGCTGAACCAACCGGCCGCCCTGGCCGGCTGACCCCGGGACACCCTGATGGGGCACGCGCACCCCACGGCCGCACACTCCCTATGGCCGGGCAGTGGCGGAGGCCACCCCTCCCATGAGGGCGCCAACCCCACGGCCGCACGCTCCATTACGGCCGGAAGGCGGCCGGGACAGGGGGCCGGTGGCGGAGGCCACCCCTCCCCCACAGGACGTCGGCCACCTGCCGCCGGAAAGGGACAGGTGGGAGGTCAGTAGCCGGGGTGGCGGTTGTCGTTGCGGAGTTGGCGGCGGAGCTCGCGGCCCTCGGCGCGGACCTGGCGGCTCAGCTCGCGCCAGTCCTCGCCGTGGAGCTGGCGCCAGTGCTCGCGCCAGGCCGAGAAGCCGCGCTTGAGTGGCTTGGCCTGCGAGTCGCCGACCACCTTGACGTCGCCCATCACGGCGTACGCCTGCACGCGCACCACGGGGACGTTCGCCCCGACCGGCGCCTGGTCGACCTTGACCTTCTTGTCGCCCATGATGGCCATGCCGTCGAGGTCCACGCTCACGCCGTCGGGGACGATGATCTTCACGTCGCCCATCACCGCGACGGCCATGATCTCGACCTTGTCGGTGCGCACCTCGGCCTCGCGCAGGTCGAGCACGACGTCGCCCATCACCGCGACGGCGCCGAGCTCCTGGTCGATGCGCCAGGTGCCGTGCCGCTTGGAGTCGCCCATGACGGCCACGAACCAGCGCCGCTTCCTGCCTTGGGGCCGCACGGGAGCAGGAGCGGGCGCGGCGGCGCCCGACGGCAGGTCCTGGGTGAGCAGGGCCAGCTCGGCGTGTGTGGTGGCCGTATAGGCTGCTTCGGTACGGTCCGTCAGCTCGGCGAGGGTGAGACGCCCCTCGACCGAGGCGACGCGCAGCTGCTCGACGACGGCCTCGCGCTCGGCATCGGACGCGCGGAGCTCACCGGGATCAGTCATACTCGCAACATATCGCGTCTTGCCCCCGATGCTCCTCCTCCCTGCGGAGGAATACCTTGATACCCCGAAACATGCACATTTCGGATGAGAAGTGAACCGGTCCATGGGCGGGGCACGTATCACGCGATGACACGGACCCCGGTCTGGTCCGGGGCGCGGCCGGACCAGGCTAGGGTCCCTGTCATGCATGAGGAACAGCTCTACCGCGCGGCGTTGAACGGCGAGACCGAGACCGTCGGCAAGCTGCTCGCCAGTGGCGCCGATCCCAACAGGCCCAGCGAGGGCGAGGACGCGGGCCTGCCGCTGTGCGCGGCCGCCGCCTGGGACCGCACCGAGGTGGCCGGCGCGCTGCTCGCGGCGGGCGCCGAGGTCGGCGCCAGGGAGGCGGGCGGCTGGACGGCGCTGCTCTGGGCCGCCGCCAACGGCCACGCCAACGTCGCCAGGGTGCTGATCGAGGCAGGCGCCGAGGTCGACGTCACCAACGACGACGGCGACACCCCGCTCACCCTGGCCGCCAGGCGCGGCGCGCTGGGCGTCGTGCAGGTGCTGCTGGAGGCGGGCGCCGACCACCAGAAGTACGACGGCGACGGCGACACGCCGCTGGAGATCGCCCTCGACTGGGTCGGCGTGCACCTGGAGAGCGCGCTGCTCGACCAGGTGGAGCAGGAGGGCTGGGAATACGTCGTCGCCCGCCAATACGCCAAGGACGGCACCGAGCTGGTCACCGTGGCGGGCCGCTCGGCCGACGGCGCCGAGAGCGAGCAGGTGCAGGCCCAGCGCGGCCACGCGGCCATCGCGACCCTGCTGGAGGACGCGGCGGGCGTCGAGACGCCGGTGGATCAGCTGGTGGCGCGGGCGCTGGCGCACCGCGACGTCGACGAGGACGCCGAGACGTGGTGGATCGTGGCCGACACGCTGGGCAAGCGGGCCGACGACGACACCTACGAGGCGCTGGCCAGGCTGTGCGTGAGCGAGGACGCCAGGGAGCGCGAGTTCGGCGTGGACGCCATCGCGCAGTTCGGGTTCTCCGACGGCGACAGGCCGTACCTCGAAAGGACCCTGCCGCTGCTGGAGAAGATGGTCACGACCGAGGGCAACCCGCAGGTGCTGCGCTCGGTGCTGGCCGCGCTCGGCCACCAGGGCGACCCGCGGGCGCTGCCGTACGTGCTGGACGTCATCGGGCGTCCCGATCACAAGCGCACGATCACCGACCCCATCGCGCTGGCCGACGTGCTGCCGCCCGACCACGAGGAGGGGCTGGCGCTGCTCATCTCGATGAGCGAGGACGACGACTCCGAGATCCGCGACTGGGCGACCTCCGGGCTCGCGGGGCTGTCGGCCGACACGCCGCAGATCAGGGAGGCGCTGGCGGCCCGGCTGACCGACTCCGACCTGCGTACGGTGGCCGAGGCCACGCGCGGGCTGGCCGTGCGCGGCGACGAGCGGGCCGCCCAGGGCGCTCAGCGGGTGCTGGCGGAGAGCGACGACGAGTACGCCAGGGATCTCGTCTCCCAGCCCGCCTGAGCCCGCACAGGCCCTCACAGCCCCGCCCGGGCCCTTGGGCCGGGCGGGAACCGCACCTGGGGCGTCGCCCGGGCGGTCGGCCGCCGTCCATGCAGGAGATGCGGCCGAATCTGTCAGCCGCCGTTGAGCACGTGGGTCACCCAGTCCAGGGTGCCCGTGCTCAGCGCCTCCTCCGCCAGGCGCTTGCCCGTCGTCGTGGTGATCGCCGCGAGCGAGCTGTCGATCCACCCCTGCACGTTCTGGTGTCCCTGCTCGCGGTACTCCACGGCCTGGATGAGGCACTCCAGCTTGTCGGCGTCGCGCGCGCAGACGGCTTCGAGGCTGGCCTTCTCCTCGTACTCGCCCACGGCGTCGCGTAGCATGCCGGCCACCTCGGCGGGCACGTGACGCACCTGGTCGGCGGTGACCTCCTCGTTGGGGGCCGGCTTGAGGTAGAGCTTGCCGACGTACGGGATGTCGGTGATGCGGGTTTCCTGCGTGTCGTGGAAGAGGCTCATGAAGGCGGCCCGCTCGGGGTTCGCCCCTTCCAGCCTGGCGATCACGGCTGCGAGCACGGCCGCGCGGAACGAGTGCTCGGCGATGCTCTCGGGATCGCGTACGCCCGCGACCAGCCAGCCGGTCCGCTTGTAGCGTTTGAGCAGCCCGAACTCGTACATCAGGTCGGCCAGACCGGTCGTGTCGTCACCCGTCATGGGAGACCCCCTCTCGTCTCGTGCTGCCGTCCGGGGGCGCCGTGCCCAGCGGTCACGGCGTCCCCCGGCGACCTGGTCGAGGATTGGCAAGCCTACGTCGCCGCTCCCCGGTTCCTGCGTCGGCCCCGGTAATCGGCCCGGTGATCAGCCCGGTGATCAGCCCGGTGATCAGCCCGGTGATCAGCCCGGTGGTCAGCCCGGTGGCCGGTGTGCCGTCAGTCCCAGTCGGAGGCGCGCCAGTCGTTGCCGTAGTCGCTCTTCAGGCCGTTGCGCCAGCTGTCCCACGGCGCCCACTCGCCGCCGCGGTCGTCGTAGCGCGGCTTGAACTTGATGGGCCGCTCCTTGACCGGCTTGTACGGCTTATACGGCTTGTGCGGCTTCTGGTGCTGGTGCGGTGGCCGGTTCGGCGGCTGGTTGGGCGGCTGCTCGGGCTGCTCGGGCTGCTCGGGCTGCTCGGGCTGCTCGGGCTGCTCGGGCTCTTCCGGCTCCTCGACCTCCGGCTCCTCCTGCTCGGGCAGCTCGCGAATGGGCTCGTGGCGCCTGTCGTCGTGGTGGCGGTGGCCACGGAAGTGGTGCTCGTCGTGGAAGTCGTGGTGGTGGTGATGGTGGTGCCCGCCCCACCAGCGGCGGCCCCACCAGTACGGGCCGCAGCGGCGGTGACCGCACCCCAGCACCGGCTTCTCGCCGGAGGAGTAGGCGACGGCGGCGGGGACGGCGGGCGCGCCTGCGCTCGCGCCGGCGATTCCCTGGCCGACGGGAAGGAGCACCACGCCGGCCGCGGTGGCGGCGAGCGCAAGGCCAGCGATACGCCGGCGCACCGCTGGCCTATGTGGCTTATCGAAATGAACGTGCATCTATTACCGCCCTGGGTAGAACGACCCGAAATCCGAGCCCCCATTTCTCGGAGTACTCGGACAAGGGCAGACGTACCCGCGCACAGAATCCCGTTTACCCGTACTGATCCAAACAACCCGTCAAATCCTTAAGGTTCCGGCGAAGGGGTCGTTGTACCAGAATTTTGGGAGACCGCTGCGCCCTTCCCGGGCGCCTGTACGGTAAAAGACGCACGCTCCGAGCCTTTTCCTATAACGGATAAGCGAGGAGTGCGGAATTAGTCCGATTTCGCAGGTTAAGGGCCGGAAAGAGCGGGGGCGGTGGTGAGCACGTCCCTGGCCAAGGAGAGGTCGCCCTCCAGGTCGGCAGGGAAGTCAGCGGGGTCGCCCCGGCCACCCAGCAGGAAACAGAAGGCCACGACGTCCGCCGTGATGTGCGCGTCAGGCTCCCCCGGCCCGGTGTCCTCCACACCCAGCGCGACCCGCCACTCGCCGCCGCCGGGACCCGTCAGCGTCAGCAGCAGCGTGCGGCCGGAGCCGTCCAGCCCCGACAGCAGCATCGTCCACGGCAGCAGGCGCGCGCACAGGTCGGCCGTCGGATGGATGTGCTCGGGGAGGGGGTCGGGCAGGCGCACCCGCGCCGTCCGCGCGGCGTCGGCCGTGTGGATCCACGTCTCCAGGCCCCTGGCCAGGATGTGGTCCCTGACCGCGATCTCCATGCCGTCGAGCGTGGCGGGGGTGGTGGGCGGCAGCTCGGCCAGGTGCCGGCAGAGCGCGTCGGCCTGCGCCCGCCAGTCCCGCCGCGTCTGCTCGGGACTGCGGGCCCGCTCGTACGCCTGGACGTCGTGCGTACGACCCAGCGAGTCGGCCGCCTCGATCGGCGGGCCCAGCACCGGAGCGCCCACGGAGGCCGCCACCAGGCCGTCCTTGGCCGCCAGGTGAGCCACGAGCTCCTGCAGCGTCCAGCCCTCGACGATGACGCGCGACCAGTCGTCGTCCACGGCGGAGGCCAGCAGGGCGTCCATGGCGGCCACGCGGGCCGCGTACGGCTGCGCCCAGCCGGCGGTGGGGGCCGCGGGGCGGCGCCGCGCGCGGGCCCCGGCCAGGAGCTGGGGCCGCAGCGAGTGGGCCGGCACCGCCGGGTCCTCCATCATCGCGTCCAGATAGAGACGCTCGACGGGGTCCATCACACCTCTTCCTGCGCGTACGCGGCGGTCAGGCCCGTGTGCGGCGGCCCTGGTTCCGGCACGCTTGCTCCATGTCCGCCCGATCTGTGGGGCGACCGGACGTTCATCAGATCTCCTCCGCTCGCGCCCGATCCGTGCGAGGCTCCGGCGCTCATCAGACTTCTTCCTCGGCCAGCTCGTCCGCCAGGCGGCGTAACGCCTGGCGGATGCGGGACTTGGCGGTGCCCTCGGGGACGCCGAGCTCCTCACCCACCTGCCGGTAGGTGCGCCCGCCGAAGTACGCCAGCTCGACGGCCTGGCGTAACGCCTCGGGCAGGGACGTCACCGCCCTGCGCACCCGGTCGGCCTCGTCGGCGGCCAGCACGGTGTCCTCCAGGCGGGCCGGCTCCCGTTCGAACAGCCGGGGCCCGAGCACCGACACCCGCCTGCGCTCCTCCGCGCGCACGTGGTCCACCGCCCTGCGGTGGGCGATGGTGGCCAGCCAGGCGCGCAGCGTGCCCCGGTCGGGGTCGTAGGCCAGCGGCCGCTCCCAGAAGACCAGGAACACCTCCTGCGTGATGTCCTCGGCGATCACCCGGTCCCTGGTGACCCGCAGGGAGAGACCGAAGATCAGCGAGGAGAGCCGATCGTAGACCTCCCCCAGCGCGGACTCATCGCCGCCGACCACCCGCTGGTGCAGAAGGCGGTCGTCGTACGGTGCCTCCACTGGCACCACACTCCCGTGTAATCCGGACCAAGGCGGCACAGGCGCCGCGACCCGAGCATGTCATTATTCGCGGCAAATGTAGAGCGGGATGACCCCCACCGCGAGAGTCTTTCGCGCCGCGATAGTGTCGTCTTCAGAAAGCGACGAAGCACACACGGAGGGAACACGGAGGGACCACCCATGGCCACCACCCGCACCGCGACGACCCAGTGGAAAGGCGCCCTGCTCGACGGCTCGGGCACCGTCTCTCTCGACACCTCGGGCGTCGGCACGTTCGAGGTCTCCTGGCCGTCCAGGGCCGAATCCGCCAACGGCAAGACCTCCCCCGAGGAGCTCATCGCCGCCGCCCACTCCTCCTGCTTCTCCATGGCGCTCTCCCACGGCCTGGCCGGCGCCGGCACCCCGCCCGAGTCGCTGACCACCAGCGCCGACGTGACGTTCCAGCCGGGCGAGGGCATCACCGGCATCGTGCTGACCGTCCAGGGCCGCGTGCCCGGCATCAGCGCCGAGCAGTTCCAGCAGGCGGCCGAGGCCGCCAAGGCCGGCTGCCCGGTCAGCAAGGCGCTCGCGGGCACGACGATCACGCTCAAGGCCGAGCTGCTCTGACGAGCGAGCGCCCTTACCGAACAGCGATCGGACCATTGCGCGACCAAGACCGCTTTCGCGTGCGACAATCGGGTCACATGCGCGAGGTCTGGCCGGGCGAGCCCTATCCACTCGGCGGCACCTGGGACGGCGTTGGCACCAGCTTTGCGGTGTTCTCCGAGGTCGCCGAGCGGGTCGAGCTGTGCCTCTTCCACGATGACGGCTCCGAGGAGCGCGTCGATCTGCCCGAGGTCGACGGCTTCGTCTGGCATGGCTATCTGCCGGGCATCCAGCCGGGGCAGCGCTACGGCTATCGCGTGCACGGGCCCTACGACCCGCCGCAGGGCCACCGGTGCAACCCGGCCAAGCTGCTGCTCGACCCCTACGCCAAGGCCATCGACGGCGAGCTGACCTGGAACCAGGCGCTGTTCCCCTACTACTTCACCGACCCGAGCCGGCGCAACACCGAGGACAGCGCCCCCTACATGCCGAAGAACGTGGTGATCAACCCGTTCTTCGAGTGGGGCAACGACCGGCCGCCGCGCATCCCGTACCACCAGACCGTGATCTACGAGGCCCACGTGCGCGGGCTCACGATGCGCCACCCCGACGTGCCGCCCGACCTGCGGGGCACGTACGCGGGGGTGGGGCATCCGGCGATCATCGAGCACCTGCTGTCGCTCGGGGTGACCGCGGTCGAGCTGATGCCGGTGCACCACTACGTCCCCGAGCACTTCCTGGTCGCCCGCGGGCTGACCAACTACTGGGGCTACAACACCATGGCCTACCTCGCCCCGCACGGCGGCTACTCCAGCGCGGGCACGCGGGGGCAGCAGGTGCTGGAGTTCAAGGCCATGGTGCGGGCGCTGCACGAGGCGGGCATCGAGGTCATCCTCGACGTGGTCTACAACCACACCGCCGAGGGCGACCACATGGGGCCGACGCTCGGGTTCAGGGGCATCGACAACGCCGCCTACTACCGCCTGCACGACGGCGACCGCCGCTACTACCTCGACTACACCGGCTGCGGAAACTCGCTCAACGTGCGCTCGCCGCACGCGCTGCAGCTCATCATGGACTCCCTGCGCTACTGGGTGCTGGAGATGCACGTCGACGGGTTCCGCTTCGACCTGGCCTCGGCGCTGGCCAGGGAGCTGCACGACGTCGACCGGCTGAGCGCGTTCTTCGACCTCATTCAGCAGGATCCGGTGATCTCTCAGGTCAAGCTGATCGCGGAGCCGTGGGACGTGGGGCCGGGCGGGTATCAGGTCGGAAATTTCCCGCCTTTGTGGACGGAATGGAACGGGAAGTACCGCGATATCGTACGAGATTTCTGGAGGGGCACCCATTCCGCCCTTCCTGAGTTCGCGTCCCGGCTGACCGGCTCCGCCGACCTCTACGAGTCGTCCGGCCGCCGTCCCGTCGCCTCGATCAATTTCGTCACCTGCCACGACGGCTTCACCCTCGCCGACCTCGTCTCCTACGACCACAAGCACAACGAGGCCAACGGCGAGGACAACCGCGACGGCACCAACGACAACCGCTCCTGGAACTGCGGCGCCGAGGGCCCGGTCGAGGACCCCCACATCGTGACCCTGCGCCGCCGCCAGCGCCGCAACTTCCTCGCCACGCTGTTCCTGTCGCAGGGCGTGCCGATGCTGTCCCACGGCGACGAGATCGGGCGCACCCAGCGGGGCAACAACAACGCCTACTGCCAGGACAACGAGCTGGCCTGGATCGACTGGTCGACCGTGCACACCGAGTCCGACCTGCTGGAGTTCGTCCGCGCGCTGTCGAAGCTGCGCCGCGAGCACCCCGTCTTCCAGCGGCGCCGCTTCTTCCACGGCCGCCACCCCGACGACGGCCGGCGCGACCTCGTGTGGCTGACGCCGGGCGGGCGCGAGATGACGGCAGGCGACTGGCACATCAGCTACGCCAAGTCGCTCATGGTCTATCTGAACGGCGACGCCATCACCGAGCCTGGCCCCAGGGGCGAGCGCATCGTGGACGACTCGTTCCTGCTGCTCATCAACGCCCACCACGAGAACATGTCGTTCACGCTGCCCGGCGAGGAGTTCGGCAGCGGCTGGCTGCCGGTGCTCGACACCAACCACGACACGATCGAGGACGCGTACGCCGACGAGCGCTGGTCGGCCGGCGACCTCGTGGCGGTCACCGCCCGCTCGCTGCAGGTGCTGCGCCTGCCCCGCCAGGACGTCAGGACGCCCTGAGCCGCCTCAGCCCTGAGCCGCCCCAGCCCTGAGCCGCGTCAGAAGAGCCGGGCGGCGCTCGCGCTCAGGAAGACGAGCGTGAACGCGGTGACGCCGGCCAGGCCGTGCAGGGTGACGGCGAGCGCGGGGAAGCCGCGCGCGGCGGTGCTGGTGTGGCGGCCGGTGCCGAGCCAGCGGGTGAACATCACGAAGCCGAGCAGCGCGGCGGCGGCGAGGCCGGCGAACGCTGCCCAGGCCAGCACCCGGTTGCCGGTGATCAGCCCGCCCGCCCAGCAGAGCAGCGCCGTCACGGCCAGGGCCGGGTGCGAGACGACGAGCGCGGCGGGGAACCGGGTGATCTTGGTCGGGCGCGTGGCGCCGGTGAGCCAGAACGACAGCAGATAGACGCCGGCGGCTGCGGCGATCGTCCACGCCACGGCGGTGGCCAGGCTCACGGCGGCCCCTCTCCCTTTGTCATCCCTATCGTCACGTTAAGCAAAGAAACGGTAAGAAGTCCGCCGTTACGCGAAAGTACTATCCGTCCCGAAACCGGGGCGGGACCGATTGTCGGTGCGCTGTGCCAAGGTAGAGGAGTGCGGCGCATCTATCCCGACATTCAGGACAACCCGGACATCGTTCAGGCGTACGCCTACCCTGAAGACCGGCCGTGGCTGCGGCTCAACATGGTCGCCAGCGTCGACGGCGCCGCCTGGCTCAACGGGCGCTCGGGGCCGCTGTCCAGCAAGGGCGACCGGCGTGTCTTCCAGACCCTGCGCGGGCTGGCCGACGTGATCCTCGCGGGCGCCGCCACCGTGCGCAAAGAGGGCTACGGCCCGGTCCCGCCGCGCGACTCATGGGCCGAGATCCGCGAGGGCAGGCCCGAGGTGCCGCCCATCGCGGTCGTCACCCGCAGCCTGGCGCTCGACCTCGACGGCGAGCTCTTCACCGACGCGCCGAGCAGGACCATCGTCATCACCTGCGAGTCCGCGCCCCAGGAGCGGCGCAGGCTGGCGGCCAAATACGCCGACCTCGTGGTGGCCGGTGACGACGGCGTCGACATGCCTCTCGCCGTGGCCGCGCTGCACGATCGGGGGCTGACCCGGGTGCTGTGCGAGGGCGGGCCGCGCATCAACGCCCAGCTCTCGGCGTGCGGGCAGGTCGACGAGCTGTGCCTGACGATCAGCCCGCTGCTGGTCGGGGGCGGTGCCGCCCGCATCCAGAACGGCACGCCCGCGCAGGTCGGGCTGCGGCTCGGCCACGTGCTGGAGGAGGACGGGGTGCTCTTCTGCAAGTACACGAGGGAGCAGAGCGATGACTGACGACTCGACCACGGAGCCGACCACCGGACCGATCACCGGGCCGGTGGCCGAGGAGGAGCCGCAGCCGGTGCCCAATTTGCCGGTGCGGCCGCCCGTTCCGCCGATGCTGGCCAAGCCGGTCAAGGCCATGCCGAAGCAGGACGGCACGCTGTTCTACGAGCCGAAGTGGGACGGTTTCCGGTGCATCATCTTCCGCGACGGTGACGAGGTCTACCTGGGCAGCCGCAACGAGCGGCCGTTCACGCGCTACTTTCCCGAGCTGGTCGAGGCGGCGCGGGCCGAGCTGCCCGACAAGGTCGTCATCGACGGCGAGATCGTGCTGCCCATGGGCAGCCAGCTCGACTTCGACGCGCTTCAGCAGCGCATCCACCCGGCCAAGTCGCGGGTGACGATGCTGTCCGAGCGCACGCCTGCCCAGTTCGTCGCGTTCGACCTGCTGGCGCTCGGCGACGAGTCGCTCATGGAGGTGCCGTTCGCGCAGCGGCGGGCGCGGCTCGAGACGCTGTTCCCCGAGAAGGGCGGCTCCATCAGGCTCACCCCGGTCACGACCGACCAGGGGCAGGCGGGCGAGTGGTTCGAGATGTTCGAGGGCGCCGGGCTCGACGGCATCATCGTCAAGCCGGGCGACCAGCCTTACGTGCCCGACAAGCGCACGATGTTCAAGGTCAAGCACGAGCGCACGGCCGACGTCGTGGTGTGCGGCTACCGCGAGCACAAGTCGGGGCCGATCGTCGGGTCGCTGCTGCTCGGCCTCTACGGCGACGACGGGCGGCTGCACCACGTGGGGGTGGCGGCGTCGTTCCCGATGAAGCGAAGGGCGGAGCTGGTCGAGGAGGTCAAGCCGTACATCGCCGAGCTGAGCGAGCATCCGTGGGGTCACTGGGCCGAGCAGGCGGCGGCGAACGTCGGCCAGCCGGCGGCCGGGCCGTCCAGGGGCGGGCAGCGGGTGCCCGGCGCGGTGTCGCGGTGGAACGCCAAGAAGGACCTGTCGTTCATCCCGCTCCGGCCTGAGCTGGTGATGGAGGTGGCCTACGACCAGATGGAAGGCGACCGGTTCCGGCACACCGCGCAGTTCCGTCGGTGGCGGCCCGACCGCACTCCTGAGTCGTGCACGTACGAGCAGCTCGAACGTCCCGTGCATTACAACCTCGACGACATCCTTGCCCGATAGTCGTTGTCCCGATATATCTCGTTATATGACGACAGGGGATGAGCTCAGGGCCGCCGTGTCCGCACGCCGCGATTTAGGGCCTGACTACGAAGACGCCGTCGTGGACTCGTTCCTCGACAAGATGGGCCAGGAGATCGACCGGCGGGTGGACGAGCGGCTGAGCCAGGTCACACCCAAAGGCCGCCAGATGGCCCGCCAAGGCCCACCCGACGGCCAACGCCTCGCCCTCGCCATCGTGTCGGTGGCCCTCGGCACCGTGTCGACCGTCGTGTTCATGGTGCTTGGAGAGGGCCGGTTCTGGCCGATCCTGGCGGTGTGGATCGGCATCATCGCCGTCAACTCCATCTTCAGCGGCTCCAACTCCTCCAAGGACAAGAAGGACTAACCCCCACCCACAAGGTGACAGTGGCCACTGGGGCCATCGGGGGTTCTGCGGGGATCTGCGGGGGTTCATCGGGGGTTCATCAGGGGCGGAGGCGGGGTCCGGCGAGGAAGGCCGGTGCGGGGTCTGCGGCAGCGTCGGCGGAGGTCCTACGAGGGTCGTAACGAAGTGCCCGTGGGGTTCGGCGAGCCCGCCTATGCGGGGCCGCCTATGCGGGGCCTCCTATGCGGGGCCTGCGGCAGCGTCGGCGAGGGCCCTGCGGGGGTTCCAAGGAGGCTCCGGTCGGGTGTTCCGGGAAAGCGCTGGCGAGAGCCCATGAGGGCGCTGGTGGGGCCTGATGTGGGGCGGTCGTGATGTCAGGTGAGCCAGATGAGGCCGGCGAAGCGGCCCGTCGGCTGGTCGCGGCGGTGGGAGTAGAGCTCTGCCGACTCGATCGTGCAGCGGGCGTCGTGGTGGACGTCGCTGACGCCTGCTGCTCTCAACTGTGACTCGATGCCGGCGCGCAGGTCCAGGGCGGGAGTGTCCCAGGACGTGGTGGACCAGGTGGCGGGGACCTTTTCGGCCACCTGGTCGCGGAGGGCGGCGGGGACCTCGTAGCAGCGGCCGCAGGCGCCGGGGCCGATCAGCGCGACCATTCTGCCTGGCTCGGCGCCCTTGGCCGCCATCGCCGCCACCAGGGCGGTGGCGATGCCGGCCTCGGTGCCGGGGCGGCCGGAGTGGGCGGCGCCGACCATGCGGGCCACCGGGTCGGCCACCAGCACGGCCGGGCAGTCGGCGCCCAGCGACGCCAGCGCCAGCCGGGGCTCGGTGGTGAACACGCCGTCGAGCGGCGGCGGGTCGTCGCCGTACGGCTCGCTCACGTACGCCACCTCCGCGCTGTGCACCTGGCGCATGAAGACCACCGCCCGCACGCCCAGCTCGGCCACCAGGCCCGCGCGGTTGGCGCGGACGGTCGCCGGGTCGTCACCGACCATGCCGCCGAGGTTGCGCGAACCGTAGGGCGGGGCGCCGACGCCGCCGTTGCGGTCGGTGATGGCCACGTGGACGCCGGGGGCGAGCTGCATGCCCCCGATCTTAGGCGACGCCTGCCACCTTCAGCGGGCACCCCAGTGTTCGATGGTGATAGAACACTTTCTACAGTTGTTCCATGGCTATCGAACATCGTCGAGGTGTCATCGTACTGGCGCTGGTCGCGTCCTTCATGGTCTTCGTGGACGGGACGATCGTGCACCTCACCCTCGCCCAGCTCGCCTCCCACCTCGGCGCCTCGCGCGCCGAGCTGGAGTGGGCCGTCAACGCCTACACGCTCGCGTTCGCGGCGGTGATGCTGGGCGCGGGCGCGATCACCGACACCCTCGGCGCCAAGCGGGCCTTCGTGGCGGGGCTGCTGGTGTTCACGGTCTCGTCGGCGGCGTGCGCGGCGGCGCCCACGATGGCGATGCTCAACGGGGCGCGGCTGGTGCAGGGCGTGGGGGCGGCGCTGCTGCTGCCCAGCGCGCTCGTCCTCGCCACCGCGGCGGCAGGCGACGAGCACGCGCGGCACCGGCTGGTCGGCTGGTGGTCCGCCGCCGGCGGCGTCGGGATGGCGGCGGGGCCGCTGCTGGGCGGCGCGCTCGTGGCGGTCGCGGACTGGCGTACCGTGTTCGGCGTCAACGTGCTCATCGGGGTTCCCGCGGCAATCTGGAGCGTGCGGTCGATGCCGGCCGTCCCGCGCGGCGCGCGTCGTCTCGACGTCGCCGGCCTGGTCACCGCGACCCTGCTGATCGGCGGCCTGGTCTTCACCCTGATCGAGGCTCCCGTCCAGGGCCTGCCGAGCACGCCGGTCGTCACCGCCATGATCCTGGGGGTGGCCGGACTCGCCGGTTTCGTCCTGGCCACCCGCGCCACCTCCACCCGCCAGGCACCGGCCCTCCCCGGGCGGGACGGCCGGGCCAGGCGCATGCCGTTGGTGCCTGCGGCGCTCTACCGGGATCGGGTGTTCGTCGTGACGGCGGCGCAAGGGGCGCTGTTCAATCTCGCCTTCTACGGGCTGCTGTTCGCGATGAGCCTCATGCTCCAGCAAGGACGCGGGCTGGGAGCGCTGAGCAGCGGGCTGCTGTTCCTGCCGTTGACCGGGCTCATCGCGGTGGCCAACCTGTGCGCGGCCCGGCTGGCGCGGCGGTTCGGGCGGCCGGCCGTGGTGGGCACGGCGCAGGCGGTGCTGGCCGGGACGTTCCTGCTGGTGGCGTGGGCGGGCACGGCGGAGGAGCTGTGGCCGCTGGTGCTCGCGCTGGTGCCCGCCGGATTCAGCTCGGGGCTGCTGGTGCCGTCCATGACCTCGCAGGCGATCGCCACCGTCGGGCCCGAGCTGCACGGGGCCGCCTCGGCGGCGTTCAACACCGCGCGGCAGGTCGGCGGTGCCGTCGGCGTGGCCACGTTCGGCCCGCTGCTCGGCACCGCGCAGGGGCTGCGGGACGGGTTCGTCGTGTGCGTGCTCGCCTGCGCCGCCGCCGTCGCGGTGGGCCTGCTGCTCACCCCGCTCACCCGCGAGCGGGCGCGCGCCGCCGTGACGGCTACGACGTGAGGCGGTGCACGGTGAGCGGGCCGCCGCCGTACCGGCCGATGGCCTCCTCGTCGGCGAAGGCGAGCACCCGCATCATGTTGCCGCCGTCGCTGAGCCGCACGTTCCTGCGCAGCCGGCTGACCAGGCCGGCGGGCAGCCTGGTGGTGCCGGCCTCGATCGTGTCGCCGTAGTGCGGGGCGAACGCGACGCCCGCGAAGCCGGTGCGCCGCAGCAGCGTGCGCACGGTCCGCGGCGAGTAGAACATCAGGTGGTTCTTGGTGAAGCCGCTCCACTTCGACCCGTACGCCTTGAGCAGCAGCGAGTTGGCGTTCACGGTGAGGATCAGCAGCACGCCGCCCGGCCCCAGCAGGCTCCTGAACTGCCGGAAGTCGTCCAGCGGCCGGGGCAGGTGGGCGAGCACCGACCAGAGCGTGATCACGTCGAAGCCGCCCGCGGCGATCTCGGGCACGTCCTGCGGGGCGCCGAAGAACGTACGGGCCCGGCTGAGCCGCTCGTTGGCCTGCGCGACCGACTCCGGCGACAGGTCCACGCCGCACGCGTCGAAGCCGCGCTGCTCGGCCAGTTCCAGGAAGAGGCCGACGCCGGAGCCGAAGTCGAGCAGGCGGCGCTCCTTGCCCTCGTCGAAGACCGGGGAGAACGCCTGCATCGTCAGCTCGTAGCGGCGCTGCCGGTTGGCGGCGTACTTGCCGGTCAGGAAATTGCTGTAGCCGGTGGCGTACAGGTCGCCGAGGCGCTCGGGGCGGACGTTCGGATTGCGGTAGAGGAAGCCGCAGGACGGGCAGCGGACGACGTGGTAGCGCCAGCCCTTGCCGCCGTTCGGCTCGAACAGCGGCTGCTGGCGCGACTCGCCGCACATCATGCAGTCGAGGAACTCCTCGATCTCGCCCAAAGAGCGCGTCCGCTCGTACGCGGCCCGGGACACGATCGGTGCACGCCTGGTGAGCAGGCGCCACTGCGCCTCCCTGGCGAGCCGCTCCCCCGGCCGTACGTAGACCCGCTGCCCCCACGGCACGTCGTCATAGCGCGATCCGTACGCCAGCCGCCCGAGCCATCGCTTCACCATCGCCACCACCCATCCTCGCGACCGGTTGTGCCCCGCGCTTCCGCGACTATGCGTCCACTTTCGGGCGCTTTACGCGATCTTTCCGGCCCCTGGTCAGGGTACTTGAGCAAGCATATGCTTGGTCGCGTGCCTGACTACCGCAACCTCATCGGCGGCGAACTGGTGCCCGCCCCGCGCATGATGGACACGGTCAATCCCGCCACCGGCCAGCCCTGGGCCCGCATCCCCGCGTCGGGCGCCGCAGAGGCCGCCGCCACGGTCGAGGCCGCCGGCCGCGCGTTCCCCTCCTGGTCGGCGCTGCCCGCCCTGGCGAGGGCGGGTTACCTGCGCAAGGTCTCCGAGGTGTTCGGCGAGCACGCCGAGGAGCTGGCCAGGCTGGAGACCCGCGACAACGGCCGCATCCTGCGCGACACGCTCAAGCGGGACCTGCCGGGCATGGCGTACCTGTGGCAGATCGCCGCCGGGCAGTGCCTCGACGCGGTCAGGGGCGACACCGTGCAGCTCGGGCCGGACGCGCTCGGGCTGACCAGGCGCGAGCCGTACGGGGTGGCCGTCTGCATCATTCCGTGGAACTCCCCCATCTCGACCTTCTCCGCGAAGGCCGCGTACGCGCTGGCCGCCGGGAACACGGTCGTCGTCAAGCCCGCCGAGCAGGCGAGCGCGTCGGTGCTGCGGCTGGGCGAGCTGCTGGCCGAGGTGTTCCCGCCCGGCGTGCTCAACATCGTCAGCGGCCCGGGCGAGGAGGTCGGCGACGCGCTCGTCCGGCATCCGGGCGTCGGCAAGGTCAGCCTCACCGGCTCCACCGAGACCGGCCAGGCCATCACCAGGGCCTCGGCGGACGCGCTCAAGCCGATGACGTTCGAGCTGGGCGGCAAGTCGCCGAACATCGTCTTCCCCGACGCCGACCTGGACGCCGCCACCCTCGGCGTCACCGTGAACTCCGTCTACACCGGCAACGCGGGACAGGTGTGCGTGGCGGGCTCGCGCATCCTCATCCACCGTTCGATCTGGGACGAGATGCTCGGCCGCATCGAACGCGCCTGCGCGGAGCTGGTGCTGGGCGACCCGCTCGACCTCGCGACGACGATGGGGCCGATCGTGTCGGCGGCCCAGTACGAGCGCGTCACGTCCTACCTGGAGCTGGCCGAGAAGGAGGGCGCCCGGCTGGTCTTCGGCGGCCGGGCGGGCGCGGAGGTGGTGCCGGAGCTGCCGGGCGGCTACTGGGTGGCGCCCACGCTCTACACGAGCGAGGACAACGGGCTGCGGGTGTGCCAGGAGGAGATCTTCGGCCCGGTCGCGGTGGCCATCCCGTTCGAGACCGACGACGAGGCGCTCACGATCGCGAACGACTCCCGCTACGGGCTGGCGGCCGGCGTGTGGACGCGTGACCTGGGACGGGCACACCGGTTCGTCCGTGACCTGCGGACCGGCACGGTCTGGGTGAACACCTTCCGCCAGATGCCTCCCGGGCTGCCGTTCGGCGGGGTCAAGGACAGCGGGTACGGCCACGACGCGGTCCTCGAGTACACCCGGGAAAAGGCCGCCATCATCAAGATTTAGTCGGATAGATTTACCCCCCATGGACGAGGGGATCATGGACCATTCCGGGCTGTCCGATGCGGCCGCGCAGTCCCGGGCCTCCGTGCTGCGCAGCCGGGCGGAGTCGTACATCGCCCTGTCGCGGCACGACGCCGCGATAGCGGACCTGACCGAGGCGATCGCGCTGGTCCCGGAGAACGCCCGCGCCTGGCGGCTGCGCGGTGAGAGCCATCGGGTGATCGAGCGCTATCAGGCCGCGCTCGACGACTTCGACGAGGCGCTGAAGCTGGAGCCGGACAGCGCGTACGCGCTGGGCTCGCGCGGCCAGACCTACGCCGCGATGGGACGCCTGGAAGAGGCCATGGCGGACTTCGAGCACGCGCTCACCCTCACCCCGGACTCGTTGTGGATCCTCGAGGCGAAGGCGGACGTGCTGGTGGACCTGGACCGGCTGGACGAGGCACTGGCGGAGCACACCAAGATCATTTCGTTGAACACGGACCTGGCGTACTCCTGGCTCGCCCGCGGCGAGCTCTACCAGCGCATGAACCTCTACAACGAGGCCATCGACGACTACACCAAGGCCCTTGAGGCCGACCCCGACTACGTACGGGCCCTCAGCCGCCGCGGCGAGGCGCTGCGCATGATCGACCGCTACGACGAGGCGCTCGCCGACCTCAACCGTGCGCTGGAGCTGGACCCGGGCAACGACCGCGCGCTCGGCAGCCGGGGTGCGGTGCTGAGCGAGCTGGGCGACAACGAGGCCGCGCTGAGGGACCTGGACGCCGCCATCGAGCTGGACCCCGAGTACGTCTGGGCGTTCCGCGTGCGCGGCGAGATCTACCAGGAGCTGGACCGGCACGAGGAGGCCATCGCCGACTTCACCCGGGCCCTGCACCTGGAGTTCGGCGACTGAGAAGCCGGAACCGCCTGCCGGTGAAGCGGTCCCGGCCACCCCGTCACAGCGCGAGCAGGGCGTTGACCGGCAGGCGGGCGTCCGACAGCGGCCGCATGGCGATGCGCAGCAGCGCCAGCGCGTTGTCGTCGCCCGCGATGCGGTTGGCGCTCAGCTCGCCGCACGACTGGCAACTGTGGATGATCAGCCACTCGCCGTCGCCCCGGACGGAGACGCTGAGCGCCGCCATCCGGCCCCGGCAGCCCGCCCTGCGGTCACCGGGCACGCGGTGATCGACGTGCAGGCTGGTCAGGCAGTTCGGGCAGTGGTTGCGGTGCGCGGTGCCGGGCGCCCTCATGGGCACGTCGAGCCGGCAGCCGACGCAGCGGAACGCGTCCGCCGGCTCCGCGTGATGGATCTTCTTGCGTTGCTGCGGCCGCCGGCCGCCGGGTTTCCTTCGCGGCATGTCACAGATCACCGAACGCCTCAAGCGGGAACGGCGGCTGCGCCAGCGGCCTGACGGCCATGCGCATGAGGATGAGCTGGTTGTCGTCCCCGCAGATCGGGTTCGAGGTCAGCTCACCGCACCGGGTGCAGCGGTGGATGATCATCCACTCCCCGGTACGCAGCACGGCGATCGAGATGGGGATCATCCGTGACCGGCACTCGTCCTGCAGGTGCAGCGAGTGCAGGCAGCTCGGGCAGTGGTTGCGCCGGGTGCCGTCGGGGGCGTTCGCGGTGACCGTGAGGCCGCAGCGTACGCAGGCGAAAGTGGTGAGCAGTGGTGAATTGCCGTTGGTGGACAACCTGGGTACTCCTTGCCGGATTGGTCTTCGAAATCACGCAGCAAGGAAGCGCCCAGCGGGCCTCGCGGGGCACGCTGGTCGTACGGCCTGTCCGGTTATGAGGTCATCGCTCGGTCAGAGGCGGGATCCGCCGGAGGCACGACTGCGAGGCGCGCTGGGCGCGGTGCCAGGCATCAAACCCTCCTCCCGTGTGGCACGAGGCCACGGACACGGCATTTCACGGACGGATGGGAGCGTAACGGGGCGCGCCGCAGGATCGCCAGCCATTTTTCCGTGCGACCGTCCCATGCGGGTTTGGCTCCGAACGGCCGTGGCAGAGGACGTACGGAACAAAGGGGGATGAAAGCCATGAGCAACCCGCAACAGCCAGAACTTCGCAGGTCAGGGAGGTCCGGCGCCAACGCGAAAGCGGCCGACGTCATACCCGAGACCAAGAAGCGCCATGGGCATCCGCACGGCACCGACAAGGGCCGCAAGGGCGGTGGCAAGGGCGGCGGCGTGCCTCCGGAGCAGCGACCACGACACCCGGAGTGATCCGACGTGACAGGCAGCCTGCAGTTCATCGGGAACGCGACCACGCTCATCCGCTACAACGGCTTCACGCTCCTGACGGACCCGAACTTCCTGCACCGGGGTCAGCTCGCCCACCTCGGCTACGGGCTGGCCGCGCGGCGGCTCACGGACCCGGCGCTGCGCGTCGAGGACCTGCCGCCGCTCGACGCCGTCGTGCTCTCCCACATGCACGGTGACCACTGGGACCGGGTCGCCCGCAAGAAGCTCGACCGGGACACCACGATCGTCACCACCCCGTCCGCCGCCCGCGTCCTGCACCGACAGGGCTTCGGCCAGGCCGTCGGGCTGTCGAACTGGTCGGAGTACCGGCTGCACGGCCCCGGCGGCAGCGTACGGATCACCGCGCTGCCCGGCAAGCACGCGCCGGGCTTCGCCGAATCGCTGCTGCCGCCCGTGATGGGCACGATGCTGGAGTTCTGCGGCCAGGACGAACGCGTCCAGCTGCGCCTGCACATCAGCGGCGACACGCTGCTCGACCGGCGGCTCGACGCCATCCCGCGCCGCTTCCCCGACATCGACCTGGCCCTCGTCCACCTGGGCGGCACCAAGCTGCTCGGCACCCTCATGGTCACCATGGACGGCGAGCAGGGGGCGTCATGGGTGGACCTGATCAACCCGCACACCGTCGTACCGATCCACTACGACGACTACACGGTCTTCAGCTCGCCGCTCGACGACTTCAGGCACCACATCGAGCAGGCCGGGCTCGCCGACCGGGTGGTCTACCTGAAGCGGGGCGAGACCCGCGAGCTGGCCCCGCACCGCCTCGTCCGGCAGTGAGCCGCCGGCAGGGAGTCAGGTGTCGGAGCGCGCCTTGCTCGGCTGGACCCGCTTGGGCTCGCCCGGCATCTTCGGATAGTTCGGCGGATAGGGCAGATCGCCGCGATCGTCCTCGGCATAGAGGTCGAGCAGCGCCTCGATCGAGTACGCCGCGTCGTCGATGGCCGCGTGCACGTCGCCCACCTTCGCGAACCGGGCCGGCACCGTGCGGATGTCGAAGTCGCGCGGGTCGGCGTCGGCCAGCTCGTCCCAGGTCAGCGGCGTCGAGACGGGCGCGTGCGGCTTCGCCCTGACCGAGTAGGCGCTGGCCACCGTGCGGTCTCTGGCGTTCTGGTTGAAGTCGATGAACACCCGCTCGCCGCGCTCCTCCTTCCACCACGCCGTGGTGACCAGGCTCGGGTCGCGCGCCTCGACGGCCCTGGCCAGGGCGATGCCGGCGTGACGTACTTGGACGAAATCCCAGCGGGGCTCGATGCGCACGGCGATGTGCACGCCGCGGTTGCCCGAGGTCTTCACGAAGCCGGTCATGCCGAGCTCGGCCAGCACGTCCCTGGTCAGGAACGCCGCCTTGCGCGCCGCGTCGAACTCGAGGCCAGGCTGCGGGTCGAGGTCGACGCGCAACTCGTCGGGGTGCTCGACGTCGGCGGCGCGCACCTGCCACGGGTGGAAGTCGATGGTGCCGAGGTTGGCGCAGTAGGCGATGGCCGCCACCTCGGTGACGCGCAGCGAGTGGGCCTTCCTGCCGCTCGGGAACGTCACCTCCACCGACTGCAGCCAGTCGGGATGCTTCGGGGGCATGCGCTTCTGGTAGATCGCCTCGGTCTGCACGCCGTCGGGGTGGCGCTTGAGGTTGGTCGGGCGGTCCTTGAGCGCCCGCAGGGCGCCCTCACCCACGCTCACGTAGTATTCGACCAGCTCGCGCTTGGTCGCGCCGATCTCCGGGAAGTAGACCTTGTCGGGATTGGTGACCTTGACGGTCCGCTCCCCCACCTCGAGCTCGATAAACGGCGATGCCATGCCCCCGAACCTACCCCTTGCGGTCGAGGAGGGGCCTCAGGAGCCCTGACAGGTTTCTCCCGGCCGCTGCACGCATCCATCGGGCAGCACCTCGCGCTGGCGTCGTGGCAGCCCCCGCACGGCCAGGAACACCTGCCTGCGGGTCTCGCTCAGCACCATCGCCGCCTCCGCCGATCAGAACGGCGTCTCGCGCTGCCCGCGGAAGCGCCCGATGACCGCCCTGCGCCGCAGCACCAGCGACAGGCGGTGGGCCTCGAACAAGGCCGCCACGGTTGCGCCGCCCGCTTCCGTGGGTGGCGGATGGATGATCTCGGATTGCATGTCTTCTCCATGCGCGAGGCCCTGGGGAGGTTGCTTCGCGCCGGCGATCTCTTACGGGCGTCCCGGGCAGTATGGCGGTGGACGGGGTGGGCCCGTCCCGGAGCCTCCTCGGTGGCGGGACCGAGGGCTCGACGGGACGGGCCGCCAGATCACCCTCCGCCGTTCCGGGCGCTGGCGCGCCACCCGGCCGGCCGTTCCGATCCCCAGCGGCGCCAGCACGGGCGTGGGCTGTGCCGCTCGGCGGGATCTGCGGATGATCTCACCCCTTGGCAGGAGGTGATGACACCCCCTTGCCGAGAAAGACGCGAAATTCCCTGAGAACGGATGCTTCAGCCTGCGGAGATCTCTTTTTGCCGCATCTCGTACTCTGGAGGTATGGACAAGGTGGTCAAGAGCGAGGCCGAATGGCGGACCCAGCTGTCTCCTGAGGAGTTTCGCGTCCTCAGGGAGGCCGGGACCGAGCGCCCGTTCACGGGGGAATACGTCGACACCAAGACCGAGGGGGTGTACTCGTGCCGCGCCTGCGGGGCCGAGTTGTTCCGCTCGGACACGAAGTTCGAGTCGCACTGCGGGTGGCCGAGCTTCTTCGAGCCGTCCGAGAGCGAGGCGGTCCGGCTCATCGAGGACCGCAGCCTCGGCATGGTCCGCACGGAGGTGCGCTGCGCCCGCTGCGACTCCCACCTCGGGCACGTCTTCCACGGCGAGGGCTACCCGACGCCGACGGACGACCGCTACTGCATCAACTCGATCTCCCTGCGGCTCGAACCCAAGGGGTGATCAGGTAACGACAGCGCGTATCGATCGCCGGCTACGGGTACGAGCACCGCGTGCGGTTTGTCCATCTTCGCCACCGGTGGGTGACGATCGAGACCATCGGGCGGGTGGTCACTCAGCGCTGTGAGCTGTGCTCGAGGACACGGGTCCGGGTCCGCTGACCCGGACCCCTCCTCCCGCTGGTCAGCGGGGGTTCGGGTAGGTGACGCGGCAGCTGCGGTCGGAGGGGCCGAGGATGTTGGCGAGCACCGGGTTGCCGTTCTCACCGAACTCGGAGTGCACGAACACCACGGGGTTCTCGACGCCCTGCTCGTGGAGGTAGGCCAGGCCGCGCTCACACAGCCTGATCGCAGTGAGGGAGTTGTTCGCGCTCTCCGGCAGGTCGGTGTAGATGCGCAGGTAGCCGCCCACCGTGCGGATGTCTTTCAGGCGTTTGAACGCTTTGTCCTTCGCTCCCCAGTTCGTGCGGAGGTACTCGGCCGCCATGACGTCGGTGTGCCGGGAGGGGCCGTCCGCCTTGTAGTCCTTGCCGTCCTCGGGAGCCGGGCCCTCGGCCAGCACGTCATCCGGGGTCGTGACGCCCGGCACCAGCCCGGAACTCTTGCTCGGAGCCTGCTGCCGTGGCTTGGGCGGCTCCGGCCGGCGCTCGCCCCTGCTCACCGCCTCCGCTCCCTTCGCCCCCGGTGGTTTGGGGCCGGGTTGCGCCGCACCGGTCCTGCCCTCGCGTGGCGCGCCGCCGACCGCAGGCGGGCTCTCGGCGGGGCTCACGGCAGGGGCGACGATCGTGCCGAGCAGCCCGTACGTGGCCGGCGCGCCGAACATCCCGGTCACCGCCAGCGCCACCACCGTGCCGCCCGCGACCACGCCGGCCGCGGCCGCCGTCCGGCCCCTCGCCACGCGCTTGAGCAGCCCCCGCCGCCGCCCGGAGCGCCCCGCACGACGTCCTGCCGCGTGCCGCCCCCGCCGCCTTCCGGACCTGTCCACCAGCCCTCCAAGCCCCACCGCTGGAACGTGCCACCCCGGTCACGCCCCGCCGAGCGGAGATCTCCCTGATTGTGACAAAGGGGATAGAGCACTGCAGCGAGATCGCCGATTTGGGTCTGGTTCTCTTCCCAGGGCCTTCGGAGGTGGGCGGTGGGGAGGTGGGCGCTGGGGAGAGCCCGCGCCCACCCGCGGGACTACGGCAGAGCTGCGACGAGCTCCTGCACCGGCTTGCGGGCGCCGGTGTAGAAGGGGATCTCGACGCGGGTGTGGCGGCGGGCCTGGGCGCCGCGCAGCGTCCGCATGAGGTCGACGATCCTGTGCAGCTCGTCGGCCTCGAACGCCAGCATCCACTCGTAGTCGTTGAGCGAGAAGCAGGCCACCGTGTTGGCCCGCACGTCGGGGTAGTCGCGCGCCATCCTGCCGTGCTCGGCCAGCATCGCCCGCCGCTCGGAGTCGTCGAGGAGATACCACTCGTAGGAGCGCACGAACGGGTAGACGCTCACGTAGGCACGCGGCTCCTCCTCGGCGAGGAACGCCGGGATGTGTGACTTGTTGAACTCGGCCGGCCGGTGCAGCGCCATCGCCGACCAGACGGGCCTGCTGTGCCGGCCCAGCCGGGTGCGGCGGAACCTGGCGTAGACGTCCTGGAGGTCCTCGGGGGTGGGAGCGTGCCACCAGAACATGAAGTCGGCGTCGGCCCTGAACCCGGCGACGTCGTAGACCCCCCTGGTCACGACGTCCTTGCCGGCCGCCTGGTCGAGCAGCTCCTGCACCTCGGCCGCCAGGCCGTCGCGGTCGCCTGGGCACGGCTCGGTCGCCTGGAAGACCGACCACATCGTGTAACGGATCACCTGGTTGAGATCGCGGGCTTTGAGCCGCGGAGCGCCCTCTGTCATGCTGCCTATTCTGCTCTCAGGGACAGGTGGTCCAGAATCCGGGCGGCGGCCGTGCGGGCGGTGCCGATGCAGGCGGGAATGCCGATGCCGTCATAAGCCGCCCCGCACACCGCGAGGCCCGGCTCCATCGCGACGGCCGCCCGCACCCTGGCCACCCGGTCGAGGTGGCCCACGTTGTATTGCGGCAGCCCGCCGCCCCAGCGCGTCACCCTGCTGTCCACGGGCAGGCCGCGGGCGCCCATCACGTCGGCCATCTCGGCGGTGGCCAGCGCGACCAGCTCCACGTCGTCGCGCTGCAGCAGGTGCTCCTCGCCGACCCGGCCGATCGAGCAGCGCAGGATCACCAGGTCCTTCGACAGGTGCGGCCACTTCACCGAGCTGAACGTCACCGCCTTCACCGGCCGCCGCTCCACGGGCGGCACCAGGTAGCCGCTGGTGGCGGGCGGCTCTGGGAAGGCGTCGACCGGGTAGGCCAGCGTGACGACGGCCATGCTGGCGTATTGGATGCGGGCCAGCTCGGCCGCCGCCTTGGGCGCCTCGGCCTTGAGCAGCCGGCTCGCCGCCGGGCCCGGCGTGGCCACGATGACCGCGTCCGCCTCCACCGCCTCGGGGCGCGGGACGGGGCCGGTCACCAGACGCCAGCCGGACTCGGTGCGGTGCAGCTCCCGCACGGTGACGCCGGTCCTGATGTCGGCCTCCGACGCCTTCGCCACCGCCTCGGGCAGGCCGCCGACGCCGTTGCGCAGGGTCGTGAAGACCGGGCCCGCGTCCTTGGGCGCGTCCTCGACGAGGTGGCGGGCGGCGTTCAGCAGCGAACGCTCGGAACGTGCCACCGCCGCCACCCGCGGCATCGTCGCCTCCAGCGACAACATGTCGGCGCGGCCCGCGTAGACGCCGCCCAGCAGCGGCTCGACCAGCCGGTCCACGACCTCCGCGCCCATCCTGGCGCGGATGTAGGAGGCCACGGAGACGTCGGTGCGGACGAGCGTCGGGGGCAGGATCTGGTCGAGCGGCACGCGCAGCAGCCCGCCGGGCGAGACGATGCCGGACTTCGCCAGCTCGGCCAGATCCGCGGGCACGCCCATGACCTGGCCCTTCGGCAGGTGGCGGATGGCGCCGCGGCTGTAGACGGCGGAGCGGGTGGTGCCGGGGAAGACCAGGTCGTCGCCGAGGCCGACCGCTCTGGCCAGCTCCTTGCCCTCGGGACGGCGGGCCAGCATGGCCTCGGCGCCCGCGTCGACGCTCACCCCGGCGACCTCGGAGGCGTGGAGTTTGCCGCCGATGCGGGGCGAACCCTCCAGGACCGTCACCTTGACGCGCTCGCGCGCGCCTTGGCGGAGATACCACGCCGCGGCGAGTCCGGAGATCCCCGCGCCGACGACGACCACGTGCGCCCGTTTCCCTTCCACGCCTCCAGACGCTACCGCCTCACGCCCCCGCTCACTTGCCCGGGGCAGAAGCTCACCGACCCGGGTAGGAGGCTCCCACTTCTGGATGCACGGGCTCCCCTCGGCAACGCTTCGACGCCTTTTGGGCAACCCCCACGGGCGCGGCGCCGCCATGCGTGTCGGAGACCCGCTGCACTCGCCGTAGTGCCAGCGCTCGGAAGCAACGCACGACGGCGCGCCACCGCACGGAAAGCGCCGCAAGGCTCGGGCGCGTCGGATGCCCCCGACGCGCGCACGCCACGCGTCAGGAGTGTTCGTGGACCAGGTCTGTGAGGCGCTTGAGCTGGTCGGGGTCGGTGGAGGGGAGGACGCCGTGGCCGAGGTTGAAGACGTGGCCCTCGGCGGTGGCGCCGCGGCGGAGGACTTCGCGGGCCTTCTTCTCCACGACCTCCCACGGCGCGAGCAGGATGGCCGGGTCGAGGTTGCCCTGCAGGGCCTTGCCGGGGCCGACGCGGCGGGCGGCCTCGTCGAGGGGGACGCGCCAGTCGACGCCCACGACGTCGGCCCCCGCCTCGCCGAGCACGCCGAGCAGCTCGCCGGTGCCGACGCCGAAGTGGATGCGGGGGACTCCGGCGACGCCTTCGAAGATGCGCCTGGTGTGGGGCAGGATGAACTCGCGGTAGTCGTCGGGCGCGACGGCCCCCACCCACGAGTCGAACAACTGCACCGCGGAGGCGCCCGCGGCGATCTGGATGCGCAGGTGCTCCAGGACGATGTCGGTGAGCTTCTCCATGAGCGCGTGCCACAGCTCGGGCGCCCCGTACATCATGGCCTTGGTGCGGTCGTGGTTCTTGGAGGGGCCGCCCTCGATGAGGTAGGAGCCGAGGGTGAAGGGCGCGCCGGCGAAGCCGATGAGCGGGGTGGAGCCGAGCTCGGCGGTGAGCGCCTTGATGGCCTCGGTGACGTAGGGGACGTCGCCGGGCTCCAGGGGGCGCAGCGCGCTGAGGCCCTTGGCGTCGCGGATGGGGTCGGCGACGACGGGCCCGACTCCCGGCTTGATGTCGAGGTCGATGCCGATGGCCTTGAGCGGCACGACGATGTCGCTGAAGAAGATGGCCGCGTCGACGCCGTAGCGGCGGACGGGCTGCATGGTGATCTCGACGATCAGATCGGGGGTGGCGCACGCCGTCAGCATGGGCACGCCCTCGCGGACCTTGTGATACTCCGGCAGCGCACGTCCGGCCTGGCGCATGTACCAGACGGGAGTGTGCGGGACGGGCTGGCGGCGGCAGGCGCGCAGGAAGGCTGACTCGGCGAGGTTCACCTCACCAGGGTGCCATGTGGGGGGCGCGGTCAGGACACGGGTCCGAGGTGTCGGAAAAAGATGCATTGGACACCCCAAATCATGATCAGATAGCCAGATGAAGGTTTACCGGTCTGCTCGGCATCGGCATCCCCCACGGGTCCACCACACCCCATGCCCGCCCAGAGAGCCGGTCTCGACTGGGCCAAATGTTCCCCAAGCCACCGCGCGGCACCGATTCATCGACCACTTTCAGGACACGCCGAGCGCGTTGCGGGGAATTGTCAGCGGCTCATGCCAACGTCGGAGCCACGACCCGAAGAAAGGCCCCGGTTCGATGACTCGTGCGATGACCGCGTTGTGGAGTTCCCCAGAGCGCCGCAGTGAGCGCTGCCCGACCTGCGCCGGTGAGCGGCCGTTCGAGCAGCCGCCGTGCCTCGACGGGCACGAGCCCGGCCAGTGCCCTGAGTGGGCCTGCGTCGAGTGTGGTCACGCCCTCGTCTTCGGCGCCGCTGAGACCATCCGCCCGGTTCGCCAGCTGGTTACGGCAGCGGCTTGATCACGAAGGATGAGCACCCCCGTGGTCCCCTTCCGCCCGTCTTCGACCTACGCTTCGGCTATGACGCTCGGTGACCAGCCGCCGCCTCCCGCAGTGTTCGCACGGGCCGCGGAGAGCATGCGGCTGGCCGAGGTGCGGCCGGAGATCGAGCTCGAGGACCTGCCCGCTCCCCAGCGGCTGGCCCCCTACTCGGCGGCCATCGGCGCGTCGGTCTACCGCGACGACGACGAGCTGGCGGTCGGCCGGCTGATCCTGCTCTACGACCCCGACGGCCAGCGCGGCTGGGAGGGGCCGTTCCGGCTGGTGGCCTACGTCAGGGCCGACATGGAGCCGGAGATCACCTCCGACCCGCTGCTCGGGCCGGTCGCGTGGAGCTGGCTGACCGAGGCGCTCGACGCCCACCAAGCCGACTACTCCGCCGCTGGCGGTACCGTGACTAGAGCCGTGTCCGAGGGGTTCGGCAACAAGGCCGACGATCCGGTCACGACCGAGCTGGAGTTGCGGGCGTCCTGGTCACCCGCACAGGAAGATCTGTCCGGCCATGTCGCCGCTTGGTGTGATCTGATGTGTCTGGCTGCGGGCATCCCGCCGCTCCCGCCCGACGTGGCCGCCCTGCCCCGTCGACGTGATGATCCGGAGAGTGACCGAACGAAGTGAGGGCACCAGTCAACACAGCACCTACGTCATGAGGTCGGTGAACTCATGACAGAAGAACGCACCGTGGAGCCGCTGCTGGAGCCGCGGGAAGGCATCCCTCCCGTCATCGCCGACGCGGCCGGGCTGGCCGAGGTGGTGGAGAGGTTCGCGGCGGGCAGCGGCCCCGTCGCCGTCGACGCCGAGCGCGCCTCCGGCTACCGCTACGGCAACCGCGCCTACCTCGTGCAGCTGCGCAGGGCGGGCGCCGGCACCGCGCTGATCGACCCGATCGGCTGCCCCGACCTGTCCGCGCTCGACGAGGCCGTGTCCGGGGCCGAGATCGTGCTGCACGCCGCCTCGCAGGACCTGCCGTGCCTGCTGGAGGTCGGGTTCAGGCCGCGGACGATGTTCGACACCGAGCTGGCCGGCCGGCTGCTCGGCTATGAACGGGTGGGCCTCGGCACGATGGTCGAGACCGTGCTCGGCCTGCGGCTGGAGAAGGGCCATTCGGCGGCCGACTGGTCCACCAGGCCGTTGCCCGAAGACTGGCTGCGCTACGCCGCGCTCGACGTGGAGGTCCTCGTCGAGCTGCGCGACGTGCTGCACCAGGAGCTGACCGAGACGGGGAAGCTGGAGTGGGCGCGCGAGGAGTTCTCCGCCGTGCTCAACACCCCGCCGCCGGCGCCGCGCGCCGATCCCTGGCGCCGTACGTCGGGGATTCACAAGGTGCGCAACGTGCGGGCGCTGGCGATCGTGCGCGAGTTGTGGACCATGCGCGACCGCATCGCCCGTGAGGCGGACCTGGCGCCCGGCCGGGTGCTTCCGGACGCGGCGATCGTGACGGCGGCGCTTGAGGGCCCGCGCACCAAGAAGGCATTGACCGAAATATCGGCATTCACCGGACGCAGCGCCCGCCGGCACATGAGCGACTGGCTCGCCGCGGTCGCCCGCGCCCGCAACCTGCCCGACAGCCAGCTCCCCCAGCCCAGCACCCCGGGCGACGGCCCGCCGCCGCCCAACCGCTGGGCCGACCGCGACCCGGCCGCCGCCAAGCGGCTGGCCGCCGCCAGGGCCGTGGTCGCCGCGCTGGCCGACGAGCACCACATGCCCACGGAGAACCTGCTGCAGCCCGACGCCGTACGCAGGCTCACGTGGGAGCCGCCCGACGTGATCACCGACGAGAGCGTGACCGAGCGGCTGCGCGGGCTCGGAGCCCGCGAGTGGCAGCTCTCCCTCACCGCCCACCCCATCGCCAAGGCCCTGGCCCGGCTGGAGACCCGCGGCGAGGCGTAGCCCCGGCCCCCGGGTGGCAGACCCCACCCGGGCCCGAGGCCCTTCCCCACCAGGGCCCGAGGCCCTTCCCCACTGGGGTCAACGCCCGAAACCCATCCGAGCTCAGAGCCCGCCACATCCGGGCCGGAGGCCCGACACATCCGTGGCCTCACCCAGGCCGCGGCCCCGCCCAGAGCGCATCCGCGGCCGGTCGAGGCCCGCCACGCCGTGGCCTGATCCGGGCCCTCGGCGTGCCGTGCCCGGGGTTCATCCGGGCGCAGGGGGCGGCGTGGCGGGGCCGGGGCTCTTGACGCCCTTGGCAGGACGGCCTTACCGTTCGGGAAAGCGCTTTCCACCTGTTGTGCCTGAAGGGATCCTCATGAGCGTGCGCACCATCGGCGTCGTGATGAACGGCGTCACCGGACGAATGGGCTACCGCCAGCACCTGGTCCGGTCCGTCCTGGCCATCAACGAGCAGGGCGGCGTCACGCTCTCTGACGGCTCCAGGGTCGCCCTCAAGCCCGTCCTGGTCGGCCGCAATGCCGACAAGCTTGCAGATATCGCTACGAAGCACGATATTTCGGATTTCACGACTGACCTCGACGCCGCACTCGCCGACGACGCCAACCTCATCTACTTCGACGCCCAGGTCACCAGCGCCCGCGTCAAGGCCGTGCTGAAGGCCATCGAGGCAGGCAAGCACATCTACGCCGAGAAGCCCACCGCAGAGTCGACCCAGGAGGCGCTCGCGCTGGCCGAGGCCGCCGCCGCCAAGGGCGTCAAGAACGGCGTCGTCCAGGACAAGCTCTTCCTGCCCGGCCTGCTCAAGCTGAAGCGGCTGATCGACGGCGGCTTCTTCGGCCGCATCCTGTCGGTGCGGGGCGAGTTCGGCTACTGGGTGTTCGAGGGCGACTGGCAGGAGGCGCAGCGCCCGTCCTGGAACTACCGCTCCGAGGACGGCGGCGGCATCGTGCTCGACATGTTCCCGCACTGGCACTACGTGATGGAGAACCTGTTCGGCCGGGTGCAGTCGGTCTATGCGCGGGCGGTCACGCACATCCCCTCGCGGGTGGACGAGCAGGGCAACGCCTACCAGGCGACCGCCGACGACGCCGCGTACGGGATCTTCGAGCTGGAGGGCGGCATCGTCGCGCAGATCAACTCCTCCTGGGCGGTCAGGGTGAACCGGGACGAGCTGGTCGAGTTCCAGGTGGACGGCACGCACGGCAGCGCCGTGGCGGGCCTGCGCAACTGCCGCGTCCAGCACCGCTCGGCCACGCCCAAGCCGGTCTGGAACCCCGACCTGCCCGCCACCGCGCGCTTCCGCGACGGCTGGCAGGAGGTGCCGGACAACGCCGAGTTCGACAACGGTTTCAAGGTGCAGTGGGAGCGGTTCATCCGGCACGTGCTGGAGGACGCGCCCTTCCCGAACGACTTCGCCTCGGGCGCGAGAGGCGTGCAGCTGGCCGAGCTGGGGCTGCGTTCCAACGCCGAGGGCCGCAGGATCGAGGTGCCGCAGCCGTGAGGATCGAACTTCCCGGATTCGGGTCCTATCCCCTGCGTGAGCAGGGGAATTGGCCGGTCGAGAGCGCGCCGGCACGCGGGCGCGTCGCGTACGCCGCCGCGCACGTCGTCGCCGACCCCCTCGGCGACAACACGCCGGGCTCACCGGCCGCCGTCGACTGGGACGCGACCCTGCGCTTCCGCCGCCACCTGTGGTCGCACGGGCTGCGGGTGGCCGACGCCATGGACACCGCGCAGCGCAACATGGGTCTCGACTGGGCCGCGACCCAGCAGCTGATCAGGCGCAGCGCCGCCGAGGCCCGCTCGTTCGGCGACCCGGCCACGCTCGTCTCGTGCGGAGCGGGCACCGACCACGCGCCGGGCGCCGCGGACCTGGACGCGATCACGCAGGCGTATGCCGAGCAGATCGAGACCGTCCAGTCGGCGGGCGCGGGCGTGATCATCATGGCCTCCCGCCAGCTCGCCGCGGTCGCCTCGGGCCCGCAGGACTACCACAGGGTGTACAGCAAGCTGTTCGGCCTGGCCGACCGCCCGGTCATCCTGCACTGGCTGGGCGAGATGTTCGACCCGAACCTGGCCGGCTACTGGGGCTCGCCCGACGTGGACGCGGCCACGAACGCGTTCCTGGAGCTGATCCACGCGCACGCCGCGCAGGTGGACGGCGTGAAGGTGTCGCTGCTGGACGAGGACCACGAGGTGCGGCTGCGCGCCGCGCTGCCCGAGGGCGTCAAGCTCTACACCGGCGACGACTTCAACTACCCGTCGCTGATCAAGAGCGGCTCCCACGCGCTGCTCGGCATCTTCGACGCGATCGCCCCGGCCGCCGCGGCGGCGCTGCGGACCCTGGACGCCGCCGAGTCGGCCGATGACGAGGCCGAGCGGGAGCGGCTGCTGACCGCGTACGACGAGATCCTCGCCCCGACCGTCACCCTGTCGCGCAAGATCTTCGAAGCGCCGACCTACCACTACAAGACCGGCATCGTCTTCCTGGCCTGGCTGAACGGCCACCAGGACGCGTTCGCCATGGTGAACGGAGCCCAGTCGGCGCGCTCGCTGCTGCACCTGTCGGAGGTGTTCCGCCTGGCCGACCAGGCGGGGCTGCTGGCCGACCAGGAGCTGGCCGTGCGCAGGATGCGGGCGCTGCTGGCGGTGAACGGCCTGTGAGCCTGTCGCTGAACCAGTGGACGACCCGGCGCTGGTCGCTGGCCGAGGCGGTGGACGGCTGCGTCCGTCACGGCCTGGAGGCGATCGGGCTGTGGCGGGAGAAGGTCGAGGAGCAGGGCTTGGCGGAGAGCGTCAAGCTGGTACGCGCGGCCGGGCTGCGCGTGTCGTCGCTGTGCCGGGGCGGCTTCCTGACCGCGGGCGGCCTGCCCGGCGAGGAGGGCAGGGCGGCCTTCGCCCGCGCCCTGGACGACAACCGGCGGGCCATCGACGAGGCGGCCGAGCTGGAGGCGGCCTGCCTGGTGATGGTCGTGGGCGGCCTGCCGGGCGTGCGACCCGGTGAGGCGCTGCCCGAAAGCTTCACCCGTGACCTGGCGGGGGCCAGGGAGCGGGTGGCCGAGGCGCTGGCGGAGCTGGCCCCGTATGCCGGCGAGCGTGGGGTCAAGCTGGCGCTGGAGCCGCTGCACCCGATCTACTGCCCCGACCGGGCGGTGCTGTCCACGCTCGGCCAGGCGCTGGAGCTGAGCCTGCCCTACCCCGAGGAGCAGGTCGGGGTGGTCGTGGACACCTTCCACGTGTGGTGGGACCCGCGCCTGGCGGAGGACATCGCGCGGGCGGGCAGCAGGATCGCGAGCTACCAGGTGTGCGACTACCTGCATCCGCTGCCGGCGGACGTGCTGCTCGGGCGGGGGATGATGGGCGACGGCGTGATCGGCTTCCCGCCGATCACGCGCGCCGTCCAGGCCGCCGGGTACGCGGGCGACGTCGAGGTCGAGATCTTCAACGCCGACGTCTGGGCCGCCGACCCCGACGAGGTGGTGGCCACGATGAAGGCCCGTTACGAGGAGCTGGTGCTCCCCTAGAAGTCAGGGGAGCGTGACGGTGCCGGCGGCGCCGTTCACGGTGATCTCCTGGCCGCTGCCGACGCGGTGGGTGGCGTCGGGGACGCCGACGACGGCGGGGATGCCGTACTCCCTGGCCACCACCGCGCCGTGCGACATCGCGCCGCCCATCTCCATCACCAGCCCGCCCGCCGTCAGGAACAGCGGCGTCCAGCCGGGGTCGGTGGAGGGGCAGACGAGGATCTCGCCCGGCTCCAGGTGGGCGCCGTGCGGGTCGAGCACGACGCGGGCGGTGCCGGTGACCGTGCCGGGCGAGGCGGGCGTGCCGGTGAGCGCGCCGGGGTCGGCGGTGGCGGCGGCGAGCGCCTCTGGCTCGGTGCCGTCGGAGAGCAGCACCCTGGGCACGTGCCTGCGGCGCCGTTCCCGCTCGTGCGTCGCCCGCCGCTCGGCCACCAGCTCCCGTAGGTCGCCGCCCTTCAGCGCGGCCCTGGTCTCGCGCAGGTCGAGGAAGAACACGTCGTCGGCCCGGTCGAGCACGCCCAGGCCCACGAGGTGCTCCCCCACGGCGAACAGGCTGCGCCGGACCGCCGCGAGCGTCTTGACCAGGTAGAACTTGGGCAGTTCGCGCAGGCCGGCGTAGTGGCGGGTGCGGCCGAGCGCCCACCGCACGAAGGGGGCGCGCCACCGCGCGCGGCGCCCGGCCCGCGCGGCCAGCTCGCCGATTCTCCGCTTGGCCTCCCGCGTGCCCTTCTCGAACAGCTCGGCCGGGGTGAGCCCGCCGTCCATGCGCAGGTAGTTGGCCAGCACGCCGAGGAGGTGGCCGGGCTCCTCGGACCAGCGCGGCACGCCGACGTCGATCTCGGCGACGCCGCGGTGGCCGTATTCGGCGAGGAACGCGGTGACCTCGCGCTGGGCGACCGGCGGCAGCTCGCCCTCCTGGAAGCGGCGGACCAGCTCGGAGACCGGCAGCTCGCGGAACGGCTCAGGCTCGACGCGGGTGGCGAGGTGCCACAGTTCGAGGTCCATCTCGGTGGTCGGGTTGTGGGGCACGCTGCGCAGGACGTCGCTCATCTCGTCGAGCGGGACGCCCGACAGCCGGGCCGACAGCGCGTAGAGGGCGTAGCCGGTGATCGCGGTCGGCATGATCCTGATGATCAGCGGGAACAGCCGGGCGAGCACGTGCTGGGCGTGGTCGAGGCGCTGGGCGGGGGTGGCGGAGGGGGGCACGTGCAGGCGCCGGTCCAGCTCGGCGCCGATGGCCACGCTGTGGGCCAGGGCCCGGCGCGGGCTGGTCAGCGCCACCCAGAAGCGCACGGGCAGCCGCAGGTTGGCGGCGAAGCGCAGGAAGCCTCGCAGGAACGTCCGCGCGGATCCGCGTGCGGGCGCCAGGCGGGGGTCCTCGAACAGGCCCTGCATGATGCTCACGGCCCTGGCCTCGCCGAGCGTCAGCGCGCGCGGCAGGATGGCGCGGCCCGGCCCGCTGCGTACGGCGGCGGTGATGTCGAGCCAGGCCCGCTCGCCCGACACCGCGAAGAACCCCGCGCCGTCGAGCGGGTCGGCGGGCGCGTTCCCGGCCAGCGCGGCCCCGCCCGCGCTGATCAGCCGGAACGCCGCCACGCCCATCGGCGTCAGCGGCCCCATCACGCCCTGCACGACGTTGACCGACAGGTAGACCCGCAGCCCAGGCCGCGTGGTCTCGGGCAGGGGGTAGAGCGTGGTGATGGGCCTGGCCTGGGTGAGCCAGAGCGTGCCCGCGGCGTCGATGGCCCACTCGGTGTCCTGAGGCGCGCCGTAGTGGTCCTCGACGCGGGCGCCGAGCTCGGCCAGGCGGCGTACCTCGTCGTCGGTCAGGCACAGCTCGCCCTGCGCGGTCTCGACGCGCTCGGTGCCGCCGCCGGGGACCGCCCTGATGGCCAGCGCCTTGTCGCCGGCGCTGCGTTCGAGGACGCGGCCGTCGCGGAAGCGGAAGCGGTCGGGGTTGACCGCGCCGGAGACCACCGCCTCGCCGAGGCCGGGGCTCGCGTCGATGACGGTCTCGCGCCGCCGCCCGGTGACGGGGTTGGCGGTGAACATCACGCCCGCCACGCGGGCGTCCACCATCTCCTGGACGACCACCGCGAGCCGGACGGCGGCGTGGTCGATGCCGTTGGACTCGCGGTAGGAGACCGCGCGGTCGGTCCACAGCGAGGCCCAGCAGCGGCGTACGGCCGTTAAGAGCGCCTCCTGGCCCACCACGTTGAGGAAGGTGTCCTGCTGGCCGGCGAAGCTGGCGAACGGCAGGTCCTCGGCGGTGGCGGAGGAGCGCACCGCCACCGGCACGTCGCCACCGAGCTCCCGGTACGCCCCCGCGATCGCCGCCCGCACGTCCTCCGGCATCGGCGCCTCCAGCAGGTGCCGCCTGGCCCGCTCGGCCGGCGCGGGCCCGCCGGTGTCGAGCCCTTCCGCGACCCGCCGGTACGCCTCCGTCGTGAGCACCCATCCGGGCGGCACCGGCAGGCCCGCCCTGGTCAGCTCGCCGAGGTTGGCCGCCTTGCCGCCCACCTCGGCGAGCATCCCCGCGTCGATCTCGGCGAAGCTCAGGATCGTCTTCATCGCGTGTCCCCCTGCCGTCGGCGTCCTGCCCCCAGTGTCACGCTTTCCCGGCAAGAATTCAACACGCGATGAATCTAGATCTCCAAGGGGGCCCCGTCGAGGTTCCAGGAGGGGTCCACCGGCACGCCCAGCGCGGCCAGCGCCGTCGGGGCCACGTCCACCAGCCGGGGCGCGTCGAGGGCGCGTCCGCCCAGGTCGTGGCCCAGCCGGTGGAGCACCACGAAGACCGTGCGCTCCTCATCGGAGGTGCCGCCGTGGCCGCCCGCGTCCACGTGACCGTGGTCGGTGGTGACCAGCACCGTCCAGCTCTCGCGGGCGTAGGAGGGGCGGGCGCGGATCGTGTCGAGCAGCCGGCCGAGCTGGGCGTCCTGGGTGTGCAGGGCGGCGGCGTACTCGGGGCAGTGGGGGCCGAGCGCGTGGGCGACCTCGTCGGTGTCGCCGAGGTAGACGAAGACGGCGCCCGGGTCGCCGTCCGCCAGGTGGCGTACGGCCGCCGCGGTGACCTGGGCGTCGGCCTCCGACCAGCCGACGGTGTAGCCGTCGAGCACGAAGCGCTGGCCGATGGCGGGGCCGAACGCGCCGTGCTCGGCGAGCGCGTCCCAGGAGAAGAAGGCGGCGGTGGCCAGGCCGGGGCGGGCGGTGGCGGCGCGCGTCAAGAAGTCCGGATATTTCAGGAAGCGGGGGTCGGTGAACGCGTTGTCCACCACGCCGTGCTTGTCCGGCCAGACGCCGGTGGCGATCGACGACCAGCCCGGCCCCGAGTCCGTACGCGACGCGATCACCCGCCCGGCCTCCCCCGGCTCGGGACTCTTGGGGACGACCTCGCCGGGCGACTCCGTACGCGGCGTGCCGGCCTCCCCGTACGGGAGCTTGCTGGTGCCGTACGCACCGGAGGACATCAGGCCGGTCAGGACGGGGGCGCCGAGCGCGACCAGCCGGTCGTAGCGGAGCCCGTCCATGCCGACGACGAGCACCTTGTTGTTCAGAGCGGACATGCCCCTAACTCAACACCACCGACATGTCCGGCATGCCACCGGAAGGCGGTCAGGAGGAGAAGCGGCGCACCCAGCCCGCCGCGCCCGGCAGGATCTCCTCGACCGGCGCCACCTGTGGATACCAGGTGCGCTCCCACTCCAGCGACACCCATCCGTCGTAGCCGGCCGCGCGCAGCAGCTCGCCCGCCTCCTCCAGCGGCACCGTGCCCGTGCCCATGGGCACCGGGGTCGTGTCCCGCTGGGAGACCGCGTCCTTGACCTGCACGTATGCGAGGTAAGGGCCCAGCTCGGCCAGCGTGCCGGCCGGAGGCTCGCCGTGCCGCCACGGGTGCAGCAGGTCCCAGATGGCGCCGGTCGTGCCGGGGCGGTCCGCCTCGGCGAGCAGCGCGGCCACGGCGGCGCCGGTCGCCATCGCGTCGTGCGTCTCGACCAGCACGCGCCGGCCCAGCTCGCCGGCCGTACCGGAGACCGCCTTGAGCCGGCGGGCGCCCACGGACGGGTCGCCGCCGCGCGGGAACACGCGCACGCCGGGCGCGCCGAGGTCGGCGGCGAGGCGCAGGTCGGCGACGAGCGCCTCGACCACCGGCTCGTCCGGCCCCGGCTCGCAGATGCCGACATATCCGGCGAGCGCGGAGATCTCCAGGCCCGCCGCCGTAATCCGCTCCCGTACGGACGCCCGCTCCCGCGCGTCCAGCCCCGCGTGCACCCCGGTGTCGGGATGCAGCCGCAGCTCCACCCCCTGGCACCCATGTCCCGCGGCGAGCTCGATCGCCCTGTCGAGGTCCTCGCCCGGCATGCCGAGCGTGCTGACCGCCAGCCTCACGCCATCCTCCTGACGCTCTCGCGGAGCACGACCTCGCCGGCGACCTCCTCGACCACCACCGGGTCGGTCTCGTTGAGCGCCAGTTCGAGTGCGCGCGCCCCCATGTCCTGCAACGGCAGCCGTACGGTGGACAGCGCGGGCACATGATCACGCAGTGTCACGATGTCGTCGAACCCGGCCACCGACACGTCCTCAGGCACCCGCACCCCGCGCTCCCTGTAGGCCGCGAGCGCGCCCACCGCCATCACGTCGTTGACCGCGAACACGCAGGTGGCGTCGCCGACCTGCTGGGCCGCGGTGTAGCCGCCGTCGCGGTCGAAGGGCCCGTGGATGATCTGCGGCGCGGGCAGCCCCAGCTCGGCGAGCGCCGCGGCGAACCCGGCGCTGCGGTCGGCGGCGGTCACCAGGTGCGGCGGCCCGGCCAGCACCGCGAACCTGGTGTGGCCCAGCCCCGCCAGCGCCCTGGCGAGCTCGGCGGCGCCCTGCCGGTTGGCGGGCGCGACGGTGTCGACGCCGAGGAGGTCCTGTCCGACGCAGGCCGCCCGGCCGCCGCCCGCCTGGTAGCGGGCCAGCTCGTCGCGCAGCCGGCCGGTGACGGCGGGGTCGGCGACCCGGGAGCCGACGAGCAGCACGGCGCGCACCCGCTGGGCGTGCAGCGTGGAGAGGTAGGCGATCTCCTGCTCGGGATCGCGGTGCGTGGTGCCCACCATGACCAGCAGGCCGTGGGTGGCCGCCGCGCGCATCGCGCCGTCGGCCAGGGCCGCGAAGTAGGGGTCGGTCAGGTCGTGCACGACGATGCCGATGACGTTGCTCGCCCCTCTGGCCAGCGTCTGGGCGGCGATGTTGGCCCGGTAGCCGAGCTCGTCCGCGGCCCGCTCGACGCGTGCCCGGAGTGTCGCGCCCACCTGGCGGGTGCTGCCGTTGAGCACCCGCGAGGCGGTCGCGAGCGAGACGCCCGCCTGCTTGGCGACGTCCTCAAGCGTGACCACGAGACCTCCCGGTAAGCGGTTTCCCCAGCTGCCTGACCGGCACCTGGACCCGCATACTGCCATGTCCTGGGCCGGCGGCAACAGGATGCCCCACCGGGAAGGCGGCTCTCCACTCCGGGCCCGCCTCCGGGAGGAGGCGGGCGAGCAGGTCAGAACCAGGGGAAGAGGATGTCGAGCAGGCCGCCGCCCTTGTCCTCCTGCACCGGCGCCTCGGTCGCCGACTCCACCGGGTTGTCGGAGGTCGACTCCTGCGTGTTGTCCTGCTGCTGGGAGCCGGAGTCGTTCCTGTTCGCGGTCGTGTTGTCGTCGATGCGCGACGGGCCGTCGTCCGACTGGCGCTCGGGCTCGCGGGTGGGCCGCTCGGTCTTCTCCTGAGCGTCCTGCTCCCCGCGCTGCGCCCTGGTCGGGGTGGCCGACGGCTCGCGGGTCGGCCGCTCGCGCGGCTGCTGCTGGGCGGGCGGGGTGCTCGCGGTGGGCCGGTTCGGCTGGCCGGCCGTGTCGCCGGTGTCACCGGTGTCGGCGGTGTCGCCGGTGTCGCCGGTGTCGTCGGTGGCCTCGTCCGTGGGCTCGGTCTCCTCCTCGGCCGGCGCCTCCTCCTCTTCCTCGGGGGCGGCGTCACCGGTCGGCGAGGACACCTCGCCGGCGCTGGCGCAGGAGGCGCCCGCGCACGGGTCGTCAGAGGAGGTGCCGGTGAGCATCCAGCCGGCGCCGACGCCGAGCAGCACTACCGCGGCCGCCGCGACCAGCAGCAGCCTGGTACGGCGGCGCACCTCGCCCTCGCCGTCACCGGAGTGCCCGTCGTAGGAGCCGCGTGAGCTCCTGGGCTCGCGGGGCTCGCGGGCGTCGTCGGAGTCGTCGGTCCAGCCGGAGCCGAGGAAGCCGCGCTTGGGCCGGTCGTCGTCGGCGGCGTCGTCGCGCGTGGGGTCGTAGCCGCGGTCGAGCGGCAGGTACGCGCTGTCGTCCTCGATCGCGTGCGGTCCGCTGTAGCCGTCCACGCGGTTGTAGTCGTCCACGCGGTGCGGCCCGCTGTAACCGTCGATGGGCTGCGGTCCGCTGTAGTCGTCGGCGGCCAGGTCGTACGGTCCGCTCGGCCCGCCGAAGTCACGCCCGCCGAGCACGTCGTCCGCCGCGCCGTAGCCGGCGTAGTCGCGCGAGCCCGTGTCGCGGCCGTCCTGGTCGTAGCCGGCGTAGTCGCGCGAGCCCGTGTCGCGGCCGTCCTGGTCGTAGCCGCTCAGCACATCGTTGCCCCCGCCGAGCACGTCGTGCCGGTCACCGCCGGAGCCGAGCATGTCGTGCGGGTCGTCCAGCACATCGCGCGGCGGGTCGTCGAGCACGTCACGCCTGCTCGTGTCCGGCAGGATGTAGGTCTCGTTGCCGCTGACCTGGATGGCGGGCTGCTCGTCGGTGTCATCGGTGCTCCACCGCGGAGACAGCACGTCACCCGTCATCAACTCCGGGTTCAACGACCTACCCTGCCCATCGTCGTACGGCCTGTCGTTCTCGTCGCGCGCCACGGGGAACCTCTCTAGTGCGTATTCGGACCGCGCCCCTTCCTACCACTACTTGTCCGGAAATTTCACTTGTTTCGCTAAAACTACTCTCCGTAACATTAGCCCCAAAGGTGTTTCCCCGTCCCACTGCGCGGGTATGGCCACCTGATCGTCCGACCAATTCCCGTTCCGCGCCGGACATTTTGGAACGAGCTCAAAGGCAGGGATTCGTACTGGTGTCGACGACCTTGTCCTTGAGCGAGTCGGGAATCGCCGACAGCACGCGGACCCCCGGCCAGTCCTTGCCGATGACGAGCTGGATGACCGGCCCCTTCGGCATCTTGGCCGGCGGTGTCTTGGCGGTGTACGGCTGCGAGACCGTCGCCTTGACCTTGCCCTCCACGGGCGTGCGCTTGTCCTTCGACAGCCGGGCCGCCACCGCGTCACCGTAGGCCGGACCGTCCGCGGCGTCCTTCTTGGCGTACCTGATGGTGGTGGTCGGGGTGGGGGCGGCGTTGCCGACCTGGGCCACCACGAACCCCTGGGCGGCGAGCGCGTCGGCCACCTGCAGCGCCTTGCCCTCCTCGCCGGTGGCGTTGAGCACCTGCAGGCGCACCTGCTCGCGCTTGACCGCGGGCGCGCTGGACTTGCCCGGCGTGGGCGCCTTGGTGACCTCGACGTCGTTGCGCACGTTCTCGAAGAAGTCGCGGGCGGCCGGCTGGGCGAACTGCACGCGGTTCTTGTCCTGCGGCCACGGCTCCGTCGGCACGGTGATGCCCTTGAGTTCCTTGGCCGTCATGCCGCGCACGCTGTTGGCGATCTCCAGCATGCGCTCAAGGGTGAGCCCCTCGTCCACGGTCACGGACTTGGTGGCGGCGCGCAGGAAGTCGTTGAGCCCGGCCGGGTCGGTGAGCAGGCCGCCGTCGGTGATCTTCTTCATGACCTGCTGCAGGAACACCTGCTGGCGCTGGATGCGGCTCAGGTCGCTGCCGTCGCCGAGCGCGTAGCGGGTCCGTACGTACCCCAGCGCCTGCTCGCCCTTCACCACGTGCTTGCCGGCGTCGAGCACCAGCTTGGCCTTGGGGTCGTTGACCGGCTTGGGCAGGCAGATCTCGATGCCGCCGATGGCGTCCACGATGCCCTTGAAGCCGGTGAAGTCGACCTTCACGAAGTGATTGATCTTGATGTTGGTGAGGGACTCGAGGGTCCGCGCCGTGCACTCGATGCCGCCCTCGTTGAAGGCCGCGTTGATCTGCTTGATCCCGGCCGGCAGCACGCCGCCGTTGCGTCCCTGGCATTCCGGGACCAGCACCATGGAGTCGCGCGGGAAGCTGATCATGGTGGCGTTGTCCCGGTTCGGGGAGATGTGCAGCAGCATGATCGTGTCGGTGCGCTCACCGAGGTGCTGCGACTGAGGGCCGTACTTCTTGTTGTCGCCCTCGCGCGAGTCGGAGCCCACCAGCAGCACGTTGAGCGCGCCGGTCTCGGGCGGGCGGCTCTTGCCCACGTTGAAGGGCCGGCGGTCGATGCCGCTGTCGAGGTAGCGGTAATAGGCGTAGCCGCCGATCGTGGCGATCACCAGCACGAGGGTCAGCGCCACGCTGACCCAGCCGAGCGGCGTGAGCGGGTTCTTGCGGGGCTGCGACCTGCGCCTTCCGCCCGATGGCGGAGGCGGCCCGGGCGGCGGCGGGGGTGGCGGTTGCGGGGGCGGCGGAGCGACCCGCCGACCCAGAACCGCTTCGTCGTGCCGGTCCCTCATGCGGTTCACCCCTCGCGCCATGATCGCGAAGCATAGTCACAAATGCTGAGCGACGAGTATGACTCCTCGCATCATGTCAAGGTTCGTACGCCGCCATGGGGAAGAGCGTGACCCTAAGGCCAGTCCTGCGTTACCTCAGCGAGGGCTCCATCCAAAGCTCCCGAACACCGGGCGGCACCACGCACGGTGACGTCATCATGACGTCATGCTTCTGACCGAGATGGCTCCTCCTCCCGGCGCCCAGGAGCTGGCCGGGCTGCGTGCCCGCGCCAGGTCCGCGCGGCGCGGCGCCCTCGTGGCGCTCACCGCCTCGATCGCGCTGCTCACCACCGCCCAGCTGCTCGCCGACCGGGCCGCCACGCGGGAGCAGACGCTCCCGCTCGCGGTGCTGTCGCTCGCCGTCTTCGCCGCGGCCCTGCCCGCGATGGCGATCACCCAGTACGTCTGGGGCGCCCGCGCCCGCCGGGTCCGCGAGCGCGAGCACGAGCTGTACGCCGCCGTCTTCTCCGGCCGCGCCCGCCCGCTGGCCCGGCTGGCGGTGGCCGGCTGCTGGGCGGTGACGCTGTTACTCGGCTGGACCGTTCCCCGGCTGTTCGGCCAGGCCGCCCAGTACGGCCTGGCCGACGCGCTGAGCGCCGTCACCGACGCGATGGCCTGGGCCTCGATCGGCGCCGGCGCGCTGTTCCTGCTGTGGTGGGCCCGCGACGCCGCCCTGACGGTGACGCGCGTCCTGCGGGCGGGCGGATCGCCCGGCGACCCCTGGGACCCGGGGCGGAGCGCCCGCCCGCGCGATGGCGCGATGCTCTGGACGGGCGCGGCCGTGGCGATCGCCGCCCTGCTGGGAGCCCGCGCCCACCTCTGGGAGCCGGCCACGGGCATCGTCTACGGCCTGCTCACCACCGCCCTCGTCTGCGGCGTGGTTACTGACGAGTAGCATAAGGCACGGAACCCCTGCTAACTACGAGGAGCGAATCCGTGCCTTCCTCTCGTGACGTCGTGTTCGTCGACGGCGTGCGCACGCCTTTCGGCAGGTCAGGGCCGAAAGGTCTGTACGCGGAGACCCGCGCCGACGACCTGGTCGTCCGCGTCATCCGCGAGCTGATCCGGCGTAACCCCGGCCTGCCGCCCGAGCGCGTGGACGAGGTCGCCATCGCCGCGACCACCCAGACCGGCGACCAGGGCCTGACCATCGGCCGCTCGGCCGCCGTGCTGGCCGGCCTGCCCAAGAGCGTGCCGGGCTACGCGATCGACCGCATGTGCGCGGGCGCGATGACCGCGGTGACCACGGTCGCCGGCGGCATCGCGTTCGGCGCGTACGACGTCGCGATCGCCGGCGGCGTCGAGCACATGGGCCGCCACCCGATGGGCGAGGGCGTCGACCCCAACCCGCGGTTCCTGTCGGAGCGGCTGGTCGACCCGAGCGCCCTGGTCATGGGCATGACCGCGGAGAACCTGCACGACCGTTACCCCTCCATCTCCAAGGAGCGCGCCGACGCGTACGCGGTGCTCTCCCAGGAGAAGGCGGCCAAGGCGTACGCCGACGGCAAGATCCAGCCCGACCTCGTGCCGACCGCGATCAGGACCGCCGACAAGGGCTGGGGCCTGGCCGTCGAGGACGAGGCGCCCCGCCCCGGCACCACCATGGAGGGGCTGAGCGGGCTCAAGACGCCGTTCAGGCCGCACGGGCACGTCACGGCGGGCAACTCCTCCGGCATCAACGACGGCGCCACCGGCTGCGTGGTCGCCGCGAGTGAGGTCGCCGAGGAGCTGGGCCTGGCGCCGAAGATGCGGCTGGTGTCGTACGCGTTCGCGGGCGTCGACCCCGAGGTCATGGGCGTCGGACCGATCCCGTCCACCGAGCGGGCGCTGCGCCTGGCGGGGCTCGACATCTCCGACATCGGGCTGTTCGAGATCAACGAGGCGTTCGCCGTCCAGGTGCTGGCCTTCCTTGAGCACTTCGGCATCGCCGACGACGACCCGCGCGTCAACCCGTACGGCGGCGCGATCGCCTACGGCCACCCGCTCGCCTCCTCGGGCGTGCGGCTGATGACGCAGCTCGCCCGGCAGTTCGGCGAGCGTCCCGACGTGCGTTACGGCATCACCACCATGTGCGTCGGCATGGGCATGGGCGGCACCGTGATCTGGGAGAACCTGGCATGAGCGAGTTCGAGACCTGGCGGTCGCTGCTGAGCGAGCGCAACACCGACGAAGTCGTCACCAAGGCGCTGGTCCGCGACGTGCAGCTGCCGTACGGCGCGGGCACGATGGCGCTGATCACCCTGGACAACGGCTTCGACCACACCAAGCCCAACACCTTCGGCCCGCACGGCCTGTTCGCGCTCAACGGCGCCCTGTCGGAGATCGCCGCGCGCACCGACCTGGTGGCCGTGGGCGTGACGGGCAAGCCGTTCATCTTCGCCGTCGGCGCCGACCTCAAGGGCGCCGCCTCGGTGACCTCCCGCGAGGAGGCCAAGGCCATCGGCGCGCTCGGGCACCACGTGTTCCGGCGGCTCGGCGAGCTGGGCATCCCGTCGTTCGCGTTCGTCAACGGCGCTGCCATGGGAGGCGGCCTCGAGATCGCGCTGCACTGCTCCTACCGGACGATCTCCGCGGGGGTGCCCGCGGTGGCGCTGCCGGAGTGCTTCCTCGGGCTGGTGCCGGGCTGGGGCGGCACGCAGCTGCTGCCCCGCCTCATCGGGCCGCAGAAGGCGGTCAGGCTCATCATCGAGAACCCGCTGTCCAACAACCGCATGATCAAGGGCAGGGAGGCGTACGAGCTGGGCGTCGCCGACGCGATGTTCGAGCCCGCCGACTTCCTGGAGGAGTCGCTGCGCTGGGCCGCCCGCGTCGTCAAGGGCGAGGTGACGGTGGAGCGGCCGGCCCACGACGGCTGGGAGAAGGCCGTGGCCGACGCGCGCTTCCTGGTGGACATGAAGCTGCGGGGCGCCACGCCCGCGCCGTACCGGGCGCTCGATCTGATCGCGCTGGCCGAGACCGCCTCCAGGGACGAGGGCTTCGCCGCCGAGGACGAGGCGCTGGCCGACCTGCTCATGAGCGACGAGCTGCGGGCCGGGCTCTACTCCTTCGACCTCGTGCAGCGCCGTGCCAAGCGGCCCGCGGGCGCGCCCGACCCGTCGCCGGCCCGCAAGGTCACCAAGGTCGGCGTGGTCGGCGCGGGGCTGATGGCCTCGCAGATGGCGCTGCTGTTCGCCCGCCGCCTGGAGGTGCCGGTCGTGCTGACCGACCTCGACCAGGCCCGCCTGGACAAGGGCGTGGGCTACGTGCACGGCGAGGTGGACAAGCTGCTCGCCAAGGGCCGCGTCTCGGCCGACCAGGCCAACCGCCTCAAGTCGCTGGTCAGCGGCTCGCTCACCAAGGACGCCTTCGCCGACGCCGACTTCGTCATCGAGGCCGTCTTCGAGGACCTGGCGGTCAAGAAGCAGGTGTTCGCCGAGGTCGAGGCCGTCGTCCCGGCCGAGTGCGTGCTGGCCACCAACACCTCGTCGCTGTCGCTGACCGCCATGGGCGCCGACCTCAAGCATCCCGAGCGGCTGGTCGGCTTCCACTTCTTCAACCCGGTCGCCGTCATGCCGCTGCTGGAGATCATCAGGGGTGCGGCCACCGACGACGCCACGCTGGCCACCGCCTTCGCCGTCGGCAAGACGCTGAAGAAGTCGTCGGTGCTGGTCAAGGACGCCCCGGCGTTCGTGGTCAACCGGCTGCTCACCTGCTTCATGGGCGAGGTCGTCGCGGCCGTGGACGAGGGCACGCCGCTGGAGACCGCCGAGCACGCGCTCGACGGCCTCGGGCTGCCGATGACGCCGTTCGCGCTGCTGCAGCTCGTCGGCCCGGCCGTCGGCCTGCACGTGGCCGAGACGCTGCACGAGGCGTTCCCCGACCGGTTCGGCGTCTCGGAGAACATGGCCAAGCTCGTCGAGTCGGGCAAGCCGGGCGTCTACCTGCCCGACTTCACGCTCGACCCCGAGGCGGTCGCGCTGTTCGCCGGCGGCGCCTCGCCGTCCACCGCCGAGCAGGTGCGCGATCGGGTGCTGGCCGCGCTGTCCCGCGAGATCCGCATCATGCTGGACGAAGGCGTGGTGGCGGCGCCGCAGGACATCGACCTGTGCATGATCCTCGGCGCGGGCTGGCCGTTCCACCTCGGCGGCATCACGCCGTATCTCGACCGCACCGGCGTCGCCAAGCCCCGTTTCCTCGCGCCGGGCGTGGCGTCCGTACCGGCCCGATTTTAAGCTCGCTTGAGGAGGTCCGTACGCGGACCTCCTCTCCTCTTCACCGGATCCGTCGTAGCGTTTGGTGCCGTCCTACGAACGGAGAGTAACCATGATGAGAGCAGCAGGCACCCTCATGCTCTGCGCCGCCCTCCTGGCCACGTCGTCCTCCCCCGTGCTGGCCGCGGCAGCCCCCAAGGCTCGTCTCAAGGTCGTCTACGGGGTCAAGGGCGGCGGCGCCAAGTCGGCCTACCTCAACTGCGCCCCCACCGGCGGCACCCACCCCAACGCGCGGGCCGCCTGCCGCCTGCTCAAGCAGGCCGGCGGCGACCCCGCCAAGCTCAACGTCAAGCCCGACGCCGCCTGCACCCGCGAGTTCCAGCCGCACGCCGCCGTGATCGTCGGCACCTGGTACGGCAAGAACGTGCGCTGGGGCAAGGTCTACGTCAACGGCTGCCACATGCGCGCGGCCACCGGAGCGGTCCTCGCGCTCTGACCACCGCCTGGCCCTCTGGCCGCTCCTCACTCACCCGAGGAGCGCCAGGGGGCCGCGGTCCTGCTGTGCCGGTAGCCGTAGGCGAAGTAGAGCACGATCCCGATGGCCATCCAGACCAGGAACCGCAGCCAGGTCTGCACCGGCAGGTTGAGCATCAGATAGAGGCAGGCCAGCACCGACAGGATCGGCAGCGCGGGCACCAGCGGCGCCCGGAAGGCCCGCGGCAGGTCGGGCCGCGTCCGCCGCAGGATGATCACCCCCAGCGAGACGACCACGAACGCGAACAGCGTCCCGATGTTGACCAGCTCGGCCAGCTCCCCGAACGAGACGAACCCGGCCAGCGCCATCGTGACGAGCCCGATGATGATCGTCAGGCGCGCCGGGGTGCCGAACGTGGGGTGCACCACCGCCAGGGAGCGCGGCAGCAGCCCGTCGCGGCACATCGCGAACAGCACCCGGGTCTGGCCCAGCAGCAGCACCAGCACCACGGTCGTCAGGCCGGCGATCGCGCCCACGCTGATGATCGTGGCCAGCCACGGCTGGCCCACCGAGATGAACGCGTCCGACAGGGGCGCCGCCTCGCTCAACTGGCTGTACTTCTGCATGCCGACGACGACGAGCGAGACCGCGACGTACAGGACCGTGCAGATGGCCAGCGAGCCGATGATGCCGCGCGGCACGTCGTGCTGCGGCTCGATGGTCTCCTCCGCGGCGGTGGCGACGATGTCGAAGCCGATGAAGGCGAAGAACACGATCGCCGCGGCCGAGAAGATGCCGATCACGCCGAACGCCACCGGCTCGATGCCGAACAGCACCTGCACGAGCGGCGCCTGCAGCCCCTCCACGCGCGGCGTGGAGATCGGATCGGGGATGAACGGCGTGTAGTTCGCGCCGTTGACGAAGAACAGGCCCGCCACGATCACCAGCAGCACCACCGCGATCTTGGTGATCACCAGGATCAGGTTGACCCGTGAGGACAGCTTGATCCCGGCCACCAGCACCGCCGTGAGGATCAGCACGATCAGCACGGCCGGCACGTTGACCACCGGATCGGAGCCCGCGATCGAGGCCGGCAGGTCCAGGCCGAGCGAGGCCAGCAGCGAGGCGAAATAGCCCGACCAGCCGACCGACACCACGGCGGCGGCCAGCGCCAGCTCCAGGATCAGGTCCCACCCGATCACCCAGGCGGGGAACTCGCCCAGGGTCGCGAAGGAGAAGGTGTAGGCCGACCCGGCGACCGGGATGGTGGAGGCGAACTCCGCGTAGCACAGCGCGGCGAGCCCGCACACGATGCCCGCGACGACGAACGAGACCGCCACGGCGGGGCCCGCCACGTCTCTGGCGACCTGTCCGGTCAGCACGAAGATCCCGGTGCCGACGATCACGCCGATGCCGAAGACGGTGAGGTCGGTGGCGGTCAGGCGCTTGCGCAGCTGGTGCTCGGGGGCTTCGGTGTCGCGGATCGACTGTTCGACGCTCTTCGTGCGAAAGATGTCCACCGGGTGATCCTTCCCCCACCCAGAGTGATCATTCTCGCGAGCGCCTGCTCCGCTGGAGCTCCTGATGCACGGCGGTGATCGCTCACGATCACCGCCGCGACAGGCTCAGAGGCGAACTCAGCGGCAGATCAGCGCTGGAGCCCGGCGGGCCGGCTCAGCGGCCCTTCGGCGGCGGGCCGGCTCGGCGGCCTTTCAGCGGCGGGCCGGCTCGGCGGCCGAGGTGCGGCGCGCGACCGCCTCGGTGATCTGGCGGGCGAGGTCCTGCCCGGTCAGGCCGATCCTGCCGAGGATGGCGGCCCGCTTGGCGTGGTCGAGGAAGCGCTGCGGGATGCCGTAGGTGCGCACGGGCACGTCGACGTCGGCGTCGCGCAGCAGCCGCGCCACCGCGTCGCCCACGGCGCCGACCCGGCCGTTGTCCTCGACGACGGCCACCAGCTTGTGCGCGGCGGCGGCCGTCACGAGCGCCTCGTCGATCGGCTTGACCCAGCGCGGGTCGACCACGGTCGCGGCGATGCCCTGCGCGTCGAGCAGCTTGGCGGCGTCCATGCAGACCTGCGCCATCGGGCCCACACCCACCAGCAGCACGTCGGGCTCGCTCTCGGGCGCGCGCAGCAGGTCCATCCCGCCCAGCTTGCCGACCGCCTCCAGCGACTCGGCGACCGGGCCCTTGGGGAAGCGCAGCACGGTGGGGCCGTCGGAGACCTCGACGGCCTCGCGCAGCAGCTCGGTCAGGCGGTCACCGTCGCGCGGCACCGCGACCTTGAGCCCGGGGACGACCTGGAGGATCGACAGATCCCACATGCCGTTGTGGCTGGCCCCGTCGTCGCCCGTGACGCCCGCCCGGTCGAGCACCACCGTGACCGGCAGGCGGTGCAGGGCGACGTCCATGAGGAGCTGGTCGAAGGCGCGGTTGAGGAACGTGGCGTAGACGGCCACCACCGGGTGCATGCCGCCGAGCGCGAGCCCGGCCGCGCTGGTGAGGGCGTGCTGCTCGGCTATGCCGACGTCGTAGATGCGCTCGGGGAAGGCTTCGGCGAAGGCGTTGAGGCCGGTCGGGTGGAGCATCGCGGCGGTGATCGCGACCAGGTCGTCGCGCTCTTTGCCGAGTCTGACCAGCTCTTCGCTGAAGACGTTGGTCCAGATGCGGCCCTTGGGCTTTTCCGCGCCGGTGGCCCGGTCGAAGGCGCCCGGCGAGTGGAACTGGTCCTCGTCGTGGTTCTCCGCCGGGCTGTAGCCGCGGCCCTTCTGGGTGACGGCGTGCACGATGACGGGGCCGCGGAAGTCGCGGGCCTTGCGCAGGGCCGCCTCCATGGCCTGCTCGTCGTGGCCGTCGATGGGGCCGAGATATTTGAGCCCGAGGTCCTCGAACATCACCTGCGGCGCCAGGACGTCTTTCACGCCCTTCTTGAAGCCGTGCAGAGCGTCGTAGAGGACCGGGACGTTGCCCAGCTTGTCCTTCACGTATTCGAGCATGTCCTCATAGCGGCGGTTGACCCGCAGCGAGGACAGGTGGGAGGCCAGGCCGCCGATCGTCGGGGAGTAGGAGCGCCCGTTGTCGTTGACCACGATCACGACCGGCAGGTCCTTGAACGCCGCGATGTTGTTGAGCGCCTCCCAGGCCATGCCGCCGGTCAGCGCGCCGTCGCCGATGATCGCGACCACCGTGCGGTCGCGCGCGCCGCGCAGCTTGAACGCCTTGGCCAGGCCGTCGGCGTAGGACAGCGCGGTGGAGGCGTGGGAGTTCTCGACGAAGTCGTGCTCGGACTCGGTCTGGCTCGGATAGCCGGACAGGCCGCCCTCCTGCTTGAGCGCCTCGAAGCCGGCCGCCCGGCCGGTGAGGAGCTTGTGCACGTACGCCTGGTGGCCGGTGTCCCAGATGACCGGGTCGTTCGGGGAGTCGAAGACGCGGTGGACGGCGATGGTCAGCTCGACCACGCCCAGGTTGGGCCCGAGGTGACCGCCGAACCTGGCGCAGGAGTCGACGAGCAGATCGCGGATCTCTCCGGCGAGCTGCGGCAGCTCCTCGACGGCAAGCCGTTTGACGTCGTGCGGTCCCTCGATCGAGCCCAGCAACCCGCTCACGGATGCGACTCCCCTCTGCTCTTTTGCGCCGATCCCCAGAGTCTAGTTCGCAAAGGCCTCACTGACTCCATCAAGTCAAATGCACCCACAAATGTCCGATCTTGACCTAGTCTTGCGGACCATATGAACTCCGTCCCCGCCGGCCGGCTCGTGGCGCTCGTCGCGGCAGGCGTGGCCCTCGCGCTGGCCGCCGCCGCCTTGACGCTGGTGCTCGCGGACGTGGCCACGACCTCGACCGACCGCGCGTACGGAGGACGGCAGCCCGCAGCGCCGTCCGGCAGCGCGGGCCAGAGCAGGCACGGGGGCGCCGCGGTCGCCGGACGGGCGACGGCCACCGCGAACCCCCTCTACAAGACCGGCCGGCTCACGGACGTGAACTGCCAGCCGGGCAGCCTGCCCGGGGGGAGCATGCCCGCCTACCGCCGCTTCCTGACCCGCGTGACGGCTTGCCTGAACAAGGCGTGGGCGGCGCAGTTCCGCAAGGCCGGGATGCCGTTCGCCAAGCCGCGGCTGCGCATCATCACCCGCAAGGTCAAGACGCCCTGCGGCTCGTGGAACACCGGCGCCGACGGCGTCTACTGCTCCACCGACCGCACGATGTACCTGATGATCAGCAAGGACCAGCTGCGCAACCCTTTCCCGCTCGGCATCACCCGGCTGATCGCCCACGAGTACGGCCACCACGTGCAGCAGGTCTCCGGCATCTGGAATTACTACTGGGCGGCGCGCACGGTCGCGGGCAAGGCCAAGAGGCTGCAGCTGTCGCGTAATTCCGAGTTGCAGGCCGAGTGTTTCTCCGCCGTGTTCATGAGCACGATGAAGGGCACGTCGCTGGTCACCGACGCCGACTGGGCGTACACGGTGGGCTGGTTCAGGAAGAACGGCGCCAAGGGGTGGCCGCAGAACGACCACGGCAAGGGGCCGACGCAGGCCGCGTGGATGACGCGGGGGTTCAATCGCGGAACGCCGGGTGCCTGCAATACCTGGGCCGCCAATCCGCGGAATGTCACCTGATAGTGCGTTATTTCTTCGCCTGGAGCTCCTTTCTTCACTAGGGTGCCGTCTCATGCGTATCCCCTTCTTAGCGCTCATGGCGGGCGCCCTGGCCGGTGTGCTGTTCGCCGGAACCGCGCACGCGGCGTCCTCATCGGCCGCTCCCTTCTCGTCCGTCCTGACGAAGAACAAGCTCTACAAGGCGGGCAAGCCCGGCGTACGGTCCTGTGAGGAGCCCGAGGTCCGCACCGGCAGCGTGGAGGAGGCCGAGCTGTACTTCGAGGCCGTGAAGGACTGCCTCGACCGCGCCTGGGCCCCCGTCGTCAAGAAGGCAGGACACCGCTTCACCAAGCCGAAGTTCTCGATCGTCACCAAGGTCGGCGCGAAGACCCGGTGCGGGCGCTTCCCCGGGGGCGCGCAGGCCCTCTACTGCCAGAAGGACCGCTCCATCACCTTCCTGCTCAGCCCGAACATCGTCGAGGAGCCCACCGACCTGGCGCTGATGCAGGTGCTCGCCCACGAGTACGGCCACCACGTCCAGCAGCTCACCGGCATCATGAAGGCCGGCGACCGGATCATCGGCGGGCGTGACGAGGACCGCGCGTACGCCGCGCTGCGCCGTCTCGAGCTGCAGGCCCAGTGCCTGTCCGGCGTCTTCGTCGGCCGCGTCTGGGACTCGCTCGGCCGGCCCGACTCCGACTGGAACATCCTGGCCAAGGGCACCCACAACCCCATCGCCCTCGACGCCATCGGCGTGCGCAGCGGGGCCGACGACACGCACGGCAGCGACAAGAGCAACACCTTCTGGCTGCAGCGCGGCTTCACGTCCCAGTCCACCGGGGTCTGCAACACCTGGACGAGCTCCAACGCCAGGGTGCGGTAAATCACTCTTCGAAGGCTTATGATCCGCGATCATGCGCCTTTTCCTTTTAGCGCTGGCGGCGTGCGCGGTCGCGGGACCCCTCACGCCGCCACCCGCGAGCGCCGCCGCCCAGGTGCCCTCGTCCGGGCTGCTCGGCGCGATGAGCGGGGACGTCACCCCGCACCGCTGCCCGATCCCCCGGATCGAGCCGGGCAGCGCGGCCTCGCTCAGGGCCTTCCACCGGGCGATGGCGGCCTGCGCCGACGGCTTCTGGGCAGCCCGCTTCGCCGCCGCCGGGCTGGCGTACACGCCGCCTTCGGTCAGCGTCACCACCGGGCGGGACTCCGTGTGCGGGACGATCGCCGGCAGCGGGGCGCAGTACTGCCCCGAGCAGAGCACCATCGTCATCCGCATCACGAAGAGCGACCTGCGTGACCCGTTCAGGATGAACATCGCCCACTCCGTCGCCCACGAGTGGGGGCACCACGTCCAGCACCTCATCGGCGTCCTCGACGCCCAGGCCGCCCTGTACGCCCCCGCCTCCGCCAAGGCCAGGAAACTGCTCAGCCACCGCCTGGAGATGCAGGCCGAATGCTTCGCCGGCGTTTTCTACGGCGCCACCCTGAAAAGCATCCGCCCAGGAATTTCCTGGAAAGACTGGGTGGCCGCCGTCCGCCGCGCCGACGAAAGCGACATTCACGGCAAGCCACGCAACTTAGCCTGGTGGCAAGACCGCGGCTACCGAGGCGGCACCACAGGCTTCTGCAACACCTGGACCGCCACCACCAACCGAGTAACCTGACCCCCCACCGCCGGGCTTCCGTCCTTCTGGAGAGAAGAGGGATTGCGCGAGGTCCGCGGCTCCCCCGCCGTCGTGCTTTCGTCCCTCGGAGAGGAGACGGAGTGTGCGCGGCTCGCCGCTTTCGCGCCGTTGCGCTGCTGGTTCTTGGGGGGCGTTGTTTCCCTCGCAGTCAGGCGTTGGCGCGGGCCAGTACTTCCAAGGGGTCGGACAGGACGTGGGCGAAGGCCAGCTCGGCGGCGCCGACCAGAGGGGCCGCGTCGCCCAAGGCCGAGGTGCGCAGGCGCAGGCGTTCGCGTTGGTGGGCCATGGCGTGCAGGGCGAGCTGGGAGCGGACCTGGGCGGCGGAGCCGAGGTAGATCTCGCGCAGGACGCCGCCGAAGATGACCATCTCGGGGTTGAAGATGTTGACGAGGTTGGCGACGCCGAGCCCGAGCCAGTCGCCGACCCGGCTGAGCGCCTCCTGGGCCACGATGTCGCCGCGGTCGGCCGCCTCGACGACCCCGCGTACGGCGTCGCGCCCCTGCCGCCCGTCCGAGACCCGCCCGGCCGACTCGAGCAGGGTGCGCTCCCCCACCTCGGCCTCCAGGCACCCGTGCGACCCGCAGCCGCACGCCCGCCCGCCGGGGTTGACGACCATGTGGCCGACCTCGCCGCCGTAGCCGTCGTGCCCGCCGATCAGGTGGCCGCCGGAGATGATGCCGCCTCCGATGCCGACGTCGCCGTGCAGGTAGATGAGGTCGCGTACGGCGACGCCGACACCGCGGCTGTGCTCGGCGAGCGCGGCCAGGTTGGCGTCGTTGCCCACGCTGACGGGCAGCCCGAGGCCGAGCCGGCGCGCCAGCTCCTCGCCGAACGGCACCTCCTCGGCCTTGAGGTTGGGCCCGAAACTGACGACGCCGTCGGCCTTGCGCACGCCGCCCGACACGGCGGCCGCGGCTCCGACGCAGACGGTGTCGTCCCTGGTCTTGCGCCGCATCTGGCGGGCGAACCCGGACAGCACCCCGGTCAGTTCGTCCAGCTCGAACCGGTCGCGGTCGCGTACGGCCTCACGCCGGTCGAGGATGACCCCGCCCAGCCCGACGCGCGCGACGGCGAGCCGGTCGGGGCCGACGTCGAAGGCGAAGACGTAGACCCGCGCCGACTCGGGCCGCACCACGAGCGAGGGCCGCCCGGCCCTGCCGGTCTCGCGCGGCAGCTCCTCGCGCACCAGCCCGGCGGCGGTGAGGTCGGAGGTCAACGCCATGATCGTGCTGCGATTGAGCCCCATCTTCGAGGTCAGCTCGGCCCGCGAGATCGGCCCGCCCAGATGGACATGGCGGAGCAGCGCGCCGAGGTTGTGGCGCCTGATGTCCTCTTGGGAAGGGCCGGCACGCATGGTCTGGGGTTCCTTCAGGGGCTGCGGATCGCTGATCACCTTAAACCAGCGGCAGCCGCCCGCTTGCGCGCCAGAGCGTCGACACCCGCCGCGAGCAGCAGGACCGACCCCGTGACCAGGTATTTGACGCTGGAACCGTACCCCATGAGGCCCATGCCGTTCTCGATCACCGCGACCACCGCGCCGCCGAGCACGGCGTCGAGCACCCGGCCCTTGCCGCCGAAGAGGCTGGTGCCGCCGATGACGGCGGCGCCGACCGCGTACAGCAGGACGGAGCTGCCGCCCGTGTTGGGGTCGACGGAGCTGGCTCTGGAGGCGGCCACGATGCCGCCGATGGCGGCCATCGAGGAGCAGATGACGAACGCGCTGATCTTGATCCGGTCGACCGGGATGCCGGCCCGGCGGGCGGCCTCGGTGTTGCCGCCGACCGCGTACAGGTGCCGGCCGAACGAGGTGCGGCGCAGCACCACCGTCCAGACGATCAGCAGCACGAGGATGACCGGCACCACGATCGGCACGCCGGTGAGCGAGACCAGCGCGGGGTTGCGGCTGCGCTCGAGGTTGAGCGCGGCGACCGCGAGCCCGGCGAACAGCGCCAGCATGCCGACGCGGAAGGCGATCAGCGAGATCGGGTCGGCGGCGAGGCCGCGCTTGGTGCGGTTCCTGGCCCGGCGCAGCTGCACGGCCGCGAAGACCGCCACGCACACCAGGTAGAGCGCCCAGCCGAGCCACGGCGGCAGGTTCTTGTTCGCGATGGCGACGACCACGCTGTCGCGGATGGAGATGTTGGTGCCCTCGTCGACCAGCACGAGGACCAGGCCCTGGAAGGCGAGGAAGGCGGCCAGCGTCACCACGAACGACGGGATGCCGACCTTGGCGACCAGGCTGCCGAGCACGGTGCCGATGATGACGCCGGTGAGGATGGCGGCCAGCATGCAGACGTACCAGGGCAGGCCCGCGTTGGTCAGCGTGACGGCGAGCACGGCCGCGCAGACGCCGCTGGCGAACCCGGCCGACAGGTCGATTTCGCCGAGCAGCAGCACGAACACCAGGCCCATCGCGATGAGCGTGACGGCCGCGCCCTGCGTGAACAGGTTCGCGAAGTTGATCGCGGTGACGAAGGACGGCCGGGCCACGGCGAAGACCGTGCAGAGCACGACCAGTCCCAGCACGGCGGGCAGCGCGCCCATGTCGCCGCCGCGCACCCGCTGGATGTAGGCGAGGAAGCTGTTCTTGATCGACGGAGTCTGCGCGGCCGCGACGATGGCCTCTCCGGGTAGTTCTTTGACCTTGTTCATGATGTGACCCCGTTCTTGAGGCCCAGATCGCCGCTGCGGCCTGAAGTGATCAGTTCGACGACCTGCGCGTGCGTCACATCGGAGGTCTTGACCTGGGCGGCCATCCTGCCGAGGTAGAGCGCCGCGATCCGGTCGGAGACGGCGAACACGTCGTTCATGTTGTGGGAGATGAGCACGACGGCCAGGCCGGTGTCGGCGAGCCTGCGCACCAGCTCCAGCACCTGCGCGGTCTGGGCCACGCCCAGCGCCGCGGTCGGCTCGTCGAGGATGACGACCTTGCTGTTCCACAGCACGGCCTTGGCGATGGCGACGGTCTGCCGCTGTCCGCCGGACAGGCTGGAGACCTGCTGCCTGATGGACTTGACGGTACGGACGGACAGCCCGCTGAGCGTGCGCTCGGCCAGCTCCTCCATGCTGTCCTCGTCCAGCAGGACGCCGTTCTTGCGCTCACGGCCGAGGAACATGTTCTGGACGATGTCGAGGTTGTCGCACAGGGCGAGGTCCTGGTAGACGATCTCGATGCCCAGCTCGCCCGCGTCCCGCGGGCTGTGCACGTGCACCTCTTTGCCGTCGAAGAGCAGGGTGCCCGCGTCGATGGGGTAGATGCCGCCGATGCACTTGACCAGGGTGGACTTACCGGCGCCGTTGTCGCCGACGAGCGCTGTGACCTCGCCGGCGTACGCGGCGAACTCGACCTCGTGCAGGACCTTCACCGGGCCGAAGCTCTTGTCGATCCCGCGCACTTCAAGGAGGGGGGTCATGGATCTCCCTAAACGGGGGTACGGCCGCGCTCGTGGCGCGGGCCGTACCCCGCCGCGTTACTGAATGCCTGCCTCGGTGCACTTCTCGGCGAAGTCACCCTTGCACAGTTCCTCCTTGGTGACGTAACCGTCGGCCACGACGTCCTTGACGTTGTCGAAGTAGATGGCCTGCGGCTCCATCAGCTCGGAAGGCACGTCCTGACCCGTCTCCGGGTCCTTGACGCTGCTGGTCGCCGCGGGCTTCTCGCCCTTGGCCAGCGCGACCGCGAGCTTGGCCGCGGCGTCGGCCTCCTTCTTGACGGCCTTGTACACGGTCATGCACTGGTCGCCCGAGAGGATGTTCTGCAGGCCCTGGACGGTGGCGTCCTGGCCGGTCACCGGCACCTTGCCGTTGAGGTTGTTCTTCTTCAGCACGGTGATGGCGGCGTTGCCGAGACCGTCGTTGGCGGCCAGCACGCCGGCGATCTTCGGCTCCTGGGTCAGCATCTGCTCGAAGATCGTCCCGGCCTGGGTGTTGTCCCAGTCGGGCACGGCCTGGTCGGGGCCCTTGACGTACTCGCCCGCGTCGAACTTGGGCTTGAGCACGCCGTCGTAGCCGTCCTTGAACAGGGTCGCGTTGTTGTCGGTCGGCGAGCCGTTCAGGTAGGCGACGATCGGCTTCTCGGCCTTCTTGTCGGTCAGGCACTTCACCAGGCCCTCGCCCTGGAGCTGGCCGACCTTGGTGTTGTCGAAGCTGACGTAGTAGGCGGCGCCGCCGCCCAGCGTCAGCCGGTCGTAGTCGATGGTGGCCACGCCCTGGGACTTGGCCTTCTCGATGACGGTCTTGCCGGTGCCGCTGTCCAGGTTGACGATCATCAGGACGGTGGCGCCGTTGGTGATCATCTGGTCGGCGATGGTCTGGAACTGGGTCTTGTCGTTCTGGGCGTTCTGGATGTCGTACTCGACACCCGCGGCCTTGAACGCCTCTTCCAGATACTTGCGGTCCGCCGTCTCCCACCGGGCGGAGGACTTGCTGTCCGGCAGGATGACGCCGATCTTGCCGGCCTTGGCCGCTTCTGACGCGGTGGCCGATTCAGAGGTCGACGTCGTGGTCTGACCGCTGTCGCCCCCGCAGGCGGTGAGACCGAGGGCGAGCGCTGCTGCCGTGGCGGTCAGGCTGAGGATCCCCTTGCGCATGGTGCAGGGTCCTTTCTTCCGGAGGGGCCCGGATGAATGTTGTTTGCGGCAACGTATTCCGGGACGAACCGGTTGTGAAGGGGGTTGGAGAGGTGGATTTGTTGTTTCGGGTAACAATCCAGAAACGTCACATCAACCTTCCCGACGCTCGCCCGTACCGGAGTGTGATGCCCGCGGGGCCCGTCACGTGAGGTAGCCGACAGGCCCCGATCACGCCGTTTCGGGTCGCTCACTGTGTGGTTATTGGTAGGTTTGGGCCGCTTTGAGGAGACTCTCGGAAAGGTGAGTGACGGTGCGGCGGTACGGACGCGTGGCCGGTGGCGTGCTGGCCGGGTGCCTGGTGGCGGGCTGCTCGGGGCTGCCCGGAATGGACCCGGCGGCGTGGCAGGGCGTGGAGTCGCCCTCGGCCACTCCCTCCTCCACGACATCTGGGACGCGGAAGACGCCGGAGCCCTCGGCGTCCGCCCCGGCGCTGACGGCGGAGTCGGTGATCAAGGAATACATCGAGCGCAACAACAAGGCCAACAAGGCGCTCGACGAGAAGCTGCTCGCCACCTACGAGGGCGGGTCGAGCCTGGCCATCGACAAGGCCGGCTACGCCTCCCAGCGCAAACTGGGAGGGCGCGACTCCTACACGCCGTTCGAGTACGTCAAGCCGACGTTCGCGGCGCCGGCCTCCAAGCGGTGGTTCCTCGCGACGACGTACTGGAAGAACAAGAAGAAGTCCGCCAAGACGCCCACCTTCCTGCTGTTCGCCCACGACCAGGGCGCCTGGAAGCAGGTCTACGCCCCCGACGTCTTCGACACGATCGACGCCGACGAGCTGCCGAAGATCCAGACGGACGCCTCCGGCGCGGCCACCGAGGTGGACAGCGCCGACGGCGACGGCCTGCTGATGTCACCGGCCGACTTCGCCAAGAACTACGCCGCCCACATGACCGGCAAGGGCTCGAACGCCGCCAAGAGCCGGTTCGCCTCCGACCAGTTCACCACCGGCGCGGCCAAGAACCGCATCAAGATGCGGCAGTTCGCCAAGATCACCGAGCATGCGGCGCCGGCGAAGGAGTATCCGTCGTACGCGCTGCGCACGGCCGACGGCGGCGCGCTCGTCTTCACCACGTTCGCGCGGACCAAGGTGTACGACGTGATCCAGAGCCCGAAGCGCTACTACGTCTTCCAGGAGAACAACGGCCTGCTGCCGGACAAGTACTACAAGTTCCTGAAGGTGGGCGACCTGGTGCAGGTGGCCGCGCACATCCCGCCGAAGACCGCCTCGCCCGCCCAGGTCCAGGTGCTCGGCACGTACAGCGGCATCGTGGCCGGCCGCGGCGCGTGACACCCGGCCCGCGGGCGCGTCCTCAGGCCAGGACCTGACTCCGCGGGCGCGTCCTCAGGCCAGGACCTGGCTCAGGACGTTCTGCACGATCAGCCCCACCGCCGAGGCCGCCGCCACGACCAGGACGGCCGTCCGCACCTTGCCGCCGTCGAGGTAGCGCCGCAGCGGCCCCGACACCAGGAACCCGAGCAGCATCGGCACGATCAGCGCCCCGCCCACCATCAGCGCCGCGGACGGCAGCTCGTCCACGAGGGCGAGGATGGCCAGCGACTGGACGGCGCTGAGGAAGAAGAACATCGCCAGCGTGGCCCGGATCTGCGGGCCCTTGGCGTGCTGGTAGACCAGCGCGATGGGCGGGCCGCCGATGCCGGTCGCGGTGCCGGTGACGCCTGACACGAACCCGGCCGAGGTGATGGTGACCGCGTTGCGCGGCACGCTCAGCGCCCGCGCCGTCAGCGCCACCGCGACGAGCACCATGACCGCCACGAAGACGCCGCGCATGTATACGGAAACGTAGACGACGATGACTGCGCCGAGCGCGCTACCGGGCAGCCTCCCGAGCACCGCGAACCCGAGCCCGCCCCAGTCCACCCGCCGCCACTCCATGGCCAGCGTGAACAGCGGCAACGTCATGTTGACCACCTGAACGGCACCCGGCATGAGGTCGGGCGCGAGCAACGTGAGCAGCGGTGCCGCCACCAGCCCCAGCCCGAACCCCACGGCCCCCTGGACGATCGCCCCAACGAATACCGCCAGACCACCAACAATCAGCACCAACGCCACATTCGCCATGCACGCGAGTCAACCATCTTTACCCTCCGTTGCCATGACGGCCCCGAGAGTGACCACATGAGGGTAGTGTTTTTCGCGCACGCCTACATAGGCTCAGAAGTATGGCCGCGAAGCCGAAAGCCACGAGCATACGTGTCAGCGTGAAGACCAGAGATCGCATCGCTGCTTTGGCGAAGAAGAGAGGTGAACCCATGACCGCGATCATCGACCACGCCATCCGCGAGATGGAGAAGAAAGAACGCTGGCAGCGCGTCGCGGAGCAGATGGAGCAGACCAAGAGAGAAGATCCACAGGCCTGGGCGGACTATGTCGCCGAATCCGAACTGGTGCAAGGTCCGCGACCGCGCACTTCCCGCATCGCCCCCGAGTGGGAAGGGCTCATCACGTTTCCCGAGGAGAGAGATGAGGGTGATTCAGGGCGAGATCTGGCTCGCTGATCTGGGCGACACCGTGGGCCGCGAACCGGCTCACGGGCGCCCGGTGCTGGTGGTCAGCAATGACACGTTCAACGCCAGCACACCGGTCAAGATCGTTGTTCCGCTGACCACGACCGATCGGGGCTGGGACAACCACGTTCCCATCCCGACCGAGGGCACCGGCCTCGACAAGCCCAGCTTCGCCATGATCGAGCATGTGCGCAGCATGTCGCCCCTGAGGTTCACGCGGAGGATCGGGATCGCCCCTGACGAGGTCGTTCACGAGGTCGCCGACTGGATCGGTGACGCGCTCTAGCGGCTCAGGAGATGGGTGATGCCGCCCGGCGAAATAGTGGTTCGCCGGGTGGCGTCACCCACTCTGCCACACCTGCCGCTGCTTTAGGCTGCCGCCGTGCCGATCTCGCTTCTTGCGCCTGCTGTCGCCGTCCTCATCGCCGTCACCGGATCCCCGCCTGCTGCGGCCATTCCTGCCGAGAGTGGGAAGCCGGCGGCGGTGTCGTGTCCTGAGACGGCGCTCTCCGACGGTGGGATTCCGCGGGGGCGTGAGTACCTCGCTACGGTTGTGAAATGTCTGGATAAGTCGTGGCAGGGCTATTTCAGGCGGGCCAAGCTGCGGTTCGGCCCGCCTGACGTTCGCTACGTCGACGATCCCCACGGCACCCAGTGCGGCGTCCCCCTAGACGGTGTCGACGCGCTCTACTGTCACACCACCCGCACGCTCGTCTTCACGCTGACGGGGCGCTGGATCGAGGGGCGTACCGACCTCTATCCCTTCAAGGTCGCCGCCCACGAGTACGCCCACCACCTGCAGACCCTCACCGGCGTGCGCCGCGCCTACGAGGCCCGTCACCGTGCCGAGCCTCGCCGCAGGGCCGAGTTGCGGCGGAGGTTCGAGCTGCAGGCCGACTGCCTGGCCGGGGTGTTCATGGGCAGCGTGTACGGCTCCCTCGCGCGTACCGGCAAGGACTGGGCGGCCCTCAAGGACGCCGTACGGGCGAGCGGCGACGAGGACGGGCACTCCAGCCACGGAAAGGGCGCCACCCGCGTGAGCTGGCTGGAGCGCGGCCGGCGCACCCTCACCCCGTCCGCCTGCGACACCTGGTCGGCCGAGGCGAGCAAGGTGTCCTGAACGCACGCGGGAAAGGCGACAGTCCTCGGGGCTGTCCCCAGGAAAGCCCTTGAGGGCTGTCCCGTAGGAAAGGCGGCAACCGCCCGGCGAGGGCCGTCTCCCAGGAAAGGCAAGAGCCGCCCGGCGGGGGTTGTCCCGCGGGGCGGCTCTTGCGGTGTTCGGGTGGTTCCCCCGATACGGGCGCGTGAGGATCGCGCCCAACCCCCGGCACGACGGCCAAGGGCCCCCGCCCCCCGTCCCGGCTCATGACCGGGACGGGAACACGGGAAGCTGTCACACCAGGCGGAGGCGGGGCCTCTCCGGGCGTTACTTGGCGAGCAGGGAGCGCAGGACGTACTGCATGATGCCGCCGTGCCGGTAGTAGTCGGCCTCGCCCGGCGTGTCGATGCGGACGACCGCGTCGAACTCGACGTCGCCGGCCTTGACGTGCACCGTCTGCGGGATGCCGCCCTTGTTGAGCTCCTCGACGCCGGTGATGTCGAACGTCTCCTCGCCGGTCAGCCCCAGCGAGGCGGCCGAGGCGCCCTCGGGGAACTGCAGCGGCAGCACGCCCATGCCGATGAGGTTGGAGCGGTGGATGCGCTCGTAGGACTCGGCGATGACGGCGCGCACGCCGAGCAGCGCGGTGCCCTTGGCCGCCCAGTCGCGCGAGGAGCCGGAGCCGTATTCCTTGCCGGCCAGGACGACCAGCGGGGTGCCGGCGGCGGCGTAGTTGACGGAGGCGTCGTAGATGAACGACACGGGCCCGTCGGGCTGGGTGAAGTCGCGGGTGTAGCCGCCCTCGGTGCCCGGCGCGATCTGGTTGCGCAGGCGGATGTTGGCGAACGTGCCGCGGATCATCACCTCGTGGTTGCCGCGCCGCGAGCCGTAGGAGTTGAAGTCCTTGACCTCGACGCCGTTGGCCTGGAGATACTGTGCGGCGGGCGTGCCGACCTTGATGGAGCCGGCCGGCGAGATGTGGTCGGTGGTGACGGAGTCGCCGACCTTGACCAGCACCCGGGCGCCGTGGATGTCGGTGACGGGCTCCGGCTTCTCCGGCATGCCGTCGAAGTAGGGGGCCTTGCGGACGTAGGTGGAGTCGGCGTCCCACTCGAACGTGTCACCGGTCGGGATGGGCAGCGAGCGCCAGTGGTCGTCGCCCTTGAAGACGTCGGCGTAGTCGCGCTCGAACATGTCGCGGCCGATGGAGGAGTTGACCACGGCGGTGATCTCCTCCGGCGCCGGCCAGATGTCGCGCAGGTAGACGGGCTCGCCGTCGCTGCCGATGCCGAGCGGCTCGGTGTCGAGGTCGATGTCCATCGTGCCGGCCAGCGCGTACGCCACGACGAGCGGCGGCGAGGCCAGGTAGTTCATCTTGACGTCGGGGTTGATGCGGCCCTCGAAGTTGCGGTTGCCCGACAGCACGGCGGTGACGGCCAGGTCGTTGGCCTGGATGGCCTCGCTGATCTCGGGAAGCAGCGGCCCGGAGTTGCCGATGCAGGTGGTGCAGCCGTAGCCGACGAGGTTGAAGCCGATCTTGTCGAGGTAGGGCTGCAGGCCCGAGCGCTCGAAGTAGCCGGTGACGACCTGGGAGCCGGGCGCGAGCGACGTCTTGACCCAGGGCTTGCGGTTGAGGCCCTTGTCGACGGCGTTGCGGGCGAGCAGGGCCGCGCCGAGCATGACGTACGGGTTGGAGGTGTTGGTGCACGAGGTGATCGCGGCGATGGAGACGATGCCGTGGTCGATCTCGAACGTGGTGCCGTCGGCCAGGGTGACGGGCACCGGGTGATGCGGCCGGGGGCCGCCGTTGGCGGCGCTGTTGGAGGCGGGCGAGTCGGAGGCCGGGAAGCTCTCCTCGACGGCCTCGTCCACGCCGTCGCTGACGTAGTTCTGGACGTCGTGGCGCCAGGTCTCCTTGGCCGCCGACAGCACGATGCGGTCCTGCGGGCGCTTGGGGCCGGCGATGGACGGCACGACGGTGGCCAGGTCGAGCTCGATGTACTCGGAGAAGACCGGCTCGGGCGCCGACGGGTCGAGCCAGAGGCCCTGGGTCTTGGCGTACGCCTCGACGAGCGCGATCTGCTCCTCGGAGCGGCCGGTCAGGCGCAGGTAGTCGACGGTCTGGCCGTCGATCGGGAAGATGGCGCAGGTGGAGCCGAACTCGGGGCTCATGTTGCCGATGGTGGCGCGGTCGGCCAGCGGCACCGAGGAGACGCCCTCGCCGTAGAACTCGACGAACTTGCCGACGACGCCGTGCCTGCGCAGGATCTCGGTGATCGTCAGCACGAGGTCGGTGGCGGTGGCGCCGGCCGGCAGCTTGCCGCTGAGCTTGAAGCCCACGACGCGCGGGATGAGCATGGAGATCGGCTGGCCGAGCATGGCGGCCTCGGCCTCGATGCCGCCGACGCCCCAGCCGAGCACGCCGATGCCGTTCTCCATCGTGGTGTGGGAGTCGGTGCCGACGCAGGTGTCGGGGTAGGCCTTGCCGTCGCGGGTCATGACGACGCGCGCGAGGTGCTCGATGTTGACCTGGTGGACGATGCCGGTGCCGGGCGGCACGACCTTGAACTCGTCGAAGGCGGTCTGGCCCCAGCGCAGGAACTGGTAGCGCTCGCGGTTGCGCTCGTACTCGCGCTCGACGTTGCGCTGGAAGGCGTCGGGGTGACCGAAGTAGTCGACGATCACCGAGTGGTCGATGACCATCTCGGCGGGCGCGAGCGGGTTGATGCGCGCGGGGTCGCCGCCGAGGTCGCGTACGGCCTCGCGCATGGTGGCCAGGTCGACCACGCAGGGCACGCCGGTGAAGTCCTGCATGATGACGCGCGCGGGCGTGAACTGGATCTCCACGCTCGGTGCCGCGCTCGGGTCCCACTCGCCCAGCGCACGGATGTGGTCGGCGGTGATGTTGGCGCCGTCCTCGGTGCGGAGGAGGTTCTCCAGCAGGATCTTCAGGCTGTACGGGAGACGTGCGGCGCCCTCGACGGCATCCAGCCGGAAGATCTCATACGACGCGTCACCGACGCGGAGCGTGTCACGGCTGCCGAAGCTGTTCGCGGACACGATGATTCGCCTCCTCCATAGACAGGTGTTCAAACAGAATCCTGCCGCACTGCGGAACCGGACGGCACCTTAGGTGTGCCTAACTCGCAGGCCGCGGCGGATGTCTCGATATCAAGATATCCACAGAGTATCTCGACATCAAGTTAAACCGGCGCCAGCCGCCAGAACAGCAGGCCGACGATGGCCACCGACAGGATCGGCGCCAGGATCTTCTGCTCGAACTTCCTGCCCGTCTTGATGCCGATCTTCCACGGCAGCACGAACTTCGCCCCCAGCGGCCAGAGCACCGGGCAGCCCCGCTCGGTCATGCAGTCGCCCACCACGTGGATGAAGCAGCCGACGCCGACCGCGAGACCGAGCCAGGCGTAGCCCACGTCGAGGGAGAGGAAGACCGCGTACAGGCCGGCGGTCATGCCGATGTTGATCATCGCGGAGCCGAGCTTGTTGCCCGGGATGCCGACGCCGATGGCCCGTAGCGAGAGCCCGATGAGCAGCACGACCATGACGTCGCGCCCGATCGGATACGTGCTGGCCAGCCAGTGCGCCCCGAACCCGAGCGCCACCGCGAACAGCAGCGAGTGGGTGGCCCCCCGATGCCCGCCGCTGATCCAGGAGACGAACTTGGCGAGCGCCCACGTGATCGGCCCGAACGTCTGCGCGATGGTCGCGCTGGGATGGTCGAGGTCGGGCAGCATGGCCGCGCCCGCGCAGATGATCGCGCCGGCGATGAGTTCGGCCGGGCTGAGCGCGGTGGCCATGATGCCGGTCTCGACGAACCGGGAGGACTCGTTCAGCAGCGGGAGTGCGGCGAGCGGCGGCGCCAGCCCCAGCCAGGCGATGGCCCCCGTCATCGCATGCGTGTGCCCCATCATGATCGGGACTGTACGGCAAAGAGCCCCTTTACGCGCTTGTCCATGCCGTGCGGGAAGAAGCGTGCCCAGATCGCGGCGGGCAAAGCATCGGCAAAGCGCCCCGAACCAGCGCCCCGAACCAGCACTGAGCCGTGTCCGTATCCCTTCCCGGAGGCATCGGCACCTTCTCCAGGAGGCTGAGGACCCACTCGGAAAGGCCCGCAAACGCAGACGAGGTCGTCTCCGCGGCGACAGCACCCCCCAGCCCTGCCGACGCGGAACGACCTCGTCTGCTGTGTTCAACGACGCCTCCCCGGATCCTGTTCCCGGCATTCCGCAACTTTTTCGTGATCTGGCTCACTCCTGTCTGTGACTTGTCGCTCGACATGTTTCCGATATATCGTTGACGCATCGAGAGTGCATCACGATATAGGGGGACAACATGACGCACCACATCACCGCAGGCGGGCCCTGGCCCGGCGCGCACGACTACAAGCGCGCGGCCCGCGAGGCGTTCCAGGCCATGGCCGACGCCTTCGAGCAGTTCGGCGGCCGCAGGGGCGGCCCGCACCACGGGGGCCATCACGGAGGTCATCACGGAGGCCATCACGGGGGCCCTCACGAGCACCGAGGCAGGGGCCGCGGACCTGGCGGACCGTTCCCGTTCGACTTCGGGCGCGGCCCCTGGGGCCCCGGCCCGTGGGGCGGGCGCGGCGGCTGGGGCGGCCGCAGCCGCAAGGCCAAGCGCGGCGACGTGCGCGCCGCGATCCTCGCCCTGCTCGCCGAGGAGCCGCGCAACGGCTACCAGATCATCCAGGAGATCGCCGAGCGCAGCGAGGGCGGCTGGAAGCCCAGCCCCGGCGCCGTCTACCCGGCGCTGCAGCAGCTCACCGACGAGGGCCTGGTGATCTCGGAGGAGAACGAGGGCCGCAAGACCTTCAAGCTCACCCAGGAGGGCCGCGACTACATCGAGGCGCACGCCGACGAGGTCCGCGCGCCATGGGACGACATGCGTCCCGACATCGATGACAACACCGCCGATCTCTGGCATATCGCCCGACAGTCGGCATTCGCCATGATGCAGGTTCTTCAGACCGGAAACGACGCACAAATCCGCGAAGCGCGTAAGACTCTGGTGGAGACCCGGCGCAAGCTCTACCAGATCCTGGCCGACGGCGACCCGGGCGAGGAGTGAGACGATGGCCGTTGCCGCACCGGGCAGCCGGTACGGAGAGAGCGAGGACACCGCCATGGACCACCCCGATCTCCGCATCGGCGACGCCGAACGCGAGCAGACCATGGCCGCCCTGCGTGAGCACTTCGCGCAGGGCCGCCTCACCCACGAGGAGCTCGACGAGCGCCTCGACCGCACGCTGGCCGCCAAGACCGCCCGCGACCTGGCCCAGGTGACGGCCGACCTGCCCGGCCCGCGCCCCGCCTACCAGGAGCCGCCCGCGAGCCCGTACGACCTGGGCGACTGGCGCGCGGCCATGCACGCCCACAGGCAGCAGATGCAGGCCATGCGGCACGCCCAGCGGGAGATGCGCCACCACATGCGCGGCCCGGGCCGGCACGGTCACATGTGGCGCCACCACCGCGGGCCCCACCCGCTGGTGCCGATCCTCACCGTGTTCCTGGTGCTCAGCCTGATCTTCGGCGGCTTCGGCATCTTCAAGGTGCTGTTCGTGATCTGGGCCGGCGCGCTGGTCTTCAGCCTGGTGCACCGGCGCTTCCACCACCGCCGCTGAGCGGGCCCGCCCGGCGCGTTTTGGGCCTTGACCGGCCCTGGGACGCACCTGATGATCTGGGCGGGCCGCACAGCGAAGGGGAAAGCCGCATGACCGAGCAGGGCACTCCCGACCGCCGCACGAACCCGTTCACCGCCGTTCCCGGCGCGGACGGCCTCGTCATGGACGTGCCGGCGTACCAGGCCGGGTTCGACCGCGACCACGAGGGGTGCACGGAGCCCATGTGGAAGCTGGAGCGGGCGCAGACCTTCTACGAGCCCGACGTGGCGAGCTGGCGGGCCATGATGGACGGCGATTGGGAACGTTCCCTGGCCCTGCTCGCCCGCATCGCCGAGCCGCTGGCCGACTACTTCAGCCGCCGCCAGCCGGTCAGGCGGGTGCGGGTGGTCGAGCTGCCCGTGACGCCGTACCTGCAGTGGGAGCTGCATGTGCTGGCGGTGCGCGCCGCGGCGGGCTCGCCCTGCCGGGTGGTGCGGGCCGGCCGCGTGGCGGCCCTCGACCCGCTGCCGGAGCTGGTGATCTTCTCTCCGTCCCTGATGTACGAGGTGCTGTACGACGAGTACGGCGGGGGCAGGGGCGGCCGGCGGATCACCGACCCCGGCGTCGTCGGGCCCTGCCTGCGGGCCGTGCGGGAGCTGTTCGCGGCGGGCGAGGACGTGCGCGACTTCCACGAGCGGGAGATCGTGCCGCTGCCCCCGCCCGCCGTCACCGACGAGATGCGGGCCGCGCTGCCCGCCTACGCCCACCGGACGGAGGAGTTCCGCGTCTAACCGTCCGCCGGGCAGGATGCGAGTCCCGCGCAGGACACGGAGTGGCCGGGCGTGACCTCCAGCAGGCCGCCCGTGCCGCCGCCCTCGTGGTAGGCGCACGTCTCGACCGGCACCGCGTCGTCCCACGCCTCGTGCAGCCGCGGCACGGCCGACAGCAGCTCCCGCGTGTACGGGTGCAGCGGCCCGCCGAACACGTCGTCGGTCGGCCCCATCTCGGCCACCCTGCCCTGGCGCAGCACCACGGTCCGCTCGGCCAGGTAGGTGCCGAGCGACAGGTCGTGCGTGATGTAGAGCACGCCGAGCCCCCTGGTCTTGAGCTCGGCCAGCAGGTTGAGCACGTCGATGCGGGTGGAGGCGTCGAGCATGCTGGTGATCTCGTCGGCGACCAGCAGCTTGATGTCGAGCAGCAGCGCGCGGGCGATGAGCAGCCGCTGCAGCTGCCCGCCGCTCAGCTGGTGGGGGTATTTCCCGAGCACCTGGCCGGGGTTGAGCCGCACGTCGCGCAGCGACGTCTCGACCCGCTCGCGCCACTCGGCGACCGGCACGCCCGGATAGTACGCCTCCTTGATCATCGCGAACACCCGGTCCGCCTTGAACACCGGGTTGAACGAGCTGAACGGGTCCTGGAAGATGCCCTGGACGTGCCGGTAGTACTCCTTGCCCGCCCGCACCGGCAGCCCGTCGAAGGTGATGGAGCCGCTGGTGGCGGAGTTGAGGCCGAGGATCATCCGGCCGATCGTGCTCTTGCCGCTGCCGCTCTCCCCGATCAGGGAGACGACCTCGCCCGGCACGACGTCGAAGCTCACGCCCTTGACGGCCGCGACGCTCTTGCCGCCGAAGGCGCCGATCCTGAATTCCTTGGTGACCTCGCGCAGTGTCAGCATCAGGCCTTCCAGCAGGCTACGTGGTGGTCGGGGGCCGGCTCCGCCACCGGCGGGTCCTCGGCGCACTCCTCGCCCGCGATCGGGCAGCGGTCGCGGAAGCGGCAGCCGGTGGGCGGGTTCAGCAGCGACGGCGGAGCTCCGGCGATGCCCTCCAGCCTGCGGTCGGCGTAGCGCACGCCGACCTCGGGCAGGGACTCGAGCAGCAGCCGCGTGTACGGGTGCCGCGGCGCCTTGACGATCACGTCGGCGGGGGCCTTCTCGGCGAGGCGGCCGGCGTACATGACCATGATCGTGTCGGCGAGGTGGTGGGTGAGCGCGAGGTCGTGCGTGACGAAGATCATGCTCTTGACGTAGCCGCTCTCCCTGAAGCCGAGCAGGGCGCGGGCCACGGCCTTCTGCGTGGAGACGTCGAGCGCGGAGGTGACCTCGTCGGCGATCAGCAGGGACGGGTCGAGCAGCGTCGAGACGACCATCACCATGCGCTGCTTCATGCCGCCCGACAGCTCGATCGGGTAGCGGTCGAGCACGTCGCGGGGCAGCCCGACCTGGTCCATGCGGCGTTCCAGCTCGGGCAGGTCGAGGGTGGCGCCGCGCGAGGCGAGCAGCTCGGTGACCATCTTGCGGATCTTGCGGGTGGGGTTGAGGGCGCTCATGGCGTACTGCGGGATGAGGGAGACCTCGTGGAAGCGGAACGCGTTCATGGCGCGGTCGTCGTCGAGGGGCAGCTCCTGGCCGTCGAGCACGACCGTGCCGCCGACGCGGCGCATGCGGCCGTCCATGCGGATGAGCGACTTGCCCAGCGTGCTCTTGCCGCAGCCCGACTCGCCGACCAGACCGAGTATCTCGCCGTCGCGCAGCTCGAAGGACATGCCGTCGAGGGCCCGCACGTCGCCCCTGAGCGTCCTGTAGTACACCTTCAGCTCGCTGACCTGCAGGCTCATGTCTCCCTCAGTTTCGGGTTGAAGACCTCGTCGAGGCCGACGTTGGCCACGTACAGGGCGCCGACGATGGCGGTGATGGCCGCTCCCGGCGGCACGAACCACCACCACATGCCGAGTTGCAGCGCGCTCCACTGGTGGGCGTTCTGCAGCATCAGGCCGAGTGAGACGCCCTCGGTGGGGCCGAGCCCGATGAAGTCGAGCGAGGAGCCGATCAGCACCGAGCCGCCGAACAGCAGGATGAACGTCATGAACAGGTAGGAGCTCATGTTCGGCGCGATCTCCCTGGCGATGATCCGCCAGGTGCCCGCGCCGCTCATCCTGGCCAGGTCCACGAACTCCCTGGTACGCAGCGAGAACGTCTGCGCCCTGATCGCCCGCGCCGCCCACGGCCACTGCGTCAGCCCGATGAACAGGCCCTGCACGGCCACGCTGCGGATGCCGAGGTAGGCGTTGATGATGAGCAGCACGGCGAGGGTGGGGATGACCAGCACGACGTTGGTCAGCATGTTGAGCACCTCGTCCACGATGCCGCCGCGGTAGCCCGCCACGAACCCGATGGCCATGCCGATGACCGCGGCGATGCCGCCGCCGATCACCCCCACCACGAAGGTGGCCCGCAGCCCGTGCACGAACTGCAGGAACACGTCCTGGCCGAAGGTGGTGGTGCCGAGCCAGTGCGCGCCGCCCGGCGGGCTCATCGGCTGCGGGCCGTAGTCGTTGGGGTTGCCGCTCACCAGCAGCGGCCCGAACAGGCCGAGCAGGAGCAGCACGACCACGATGCCGAAGCCGACCATGAGCTTGGCGTTGCGCACCGCGAAGTGCAGCGCCTCGCGCCGTACGCCGGCCGGCTCGTGCGGCGCGACGTCCTGGATCACGCTCATGCCTGGGCACCCGCCATTCCCGCCCTGGTCCGCGGGTCGACCACGACGTAGACGATGTCGATGATGAAGTTGGCGATCAGCACGCCGAGCACGATGAACAGGAACGTGCCCTGCAGCAGGAAGAAGTCCTTGTTCTGGATCGCCTTGAGAATGAGGCTGCCGAGACCCGGATAGGCGAAGACGATCTCGGTGACCAGCGCGCCCGCCACCAGCACGCCCAGCTGCAGGGCCAGGCCGGTGATCTGGGGCAGCACCGCGTTGCGGAAGGCGTAGCGGCGGATGAGCCTGCTGGGGGCGCCGAGCGCCGACAGGTAGTTGGAGTAGTCCGACTCCAGCTCATAGATGATCATGTTCCGCATGCCGATGGCCCAGCCGCCGAGCGCCACCAGGAACAACGACAGGAACGGCAGCGCCCAGTGGTGCAGCAGGTCGAGCACGAACGTCCAGGACCAGGTGGGCCGCAGCGAGAAGCTGTAGCCGCCGGCCACCGGGAACCAGCCGAGCAGCACGCCGAACGCCCAGGCCAGCAGCACGGCCAGCCACATGTACGGCATCGCGGTCAGCACGTACCCGACGGGGAGCACGGTGTTGTCGAGGAGCTTGCGGCGGGCGGCGTACGCGCCGAACTGGTTGCCCACCACCCAGCTGAGCAGCACGGAGGGGACGATCAGCGCCAGCGTGTACGGCACCGCCTGGGTGATCACGTCGGCGACCGGGGTCGGGAAGAGCCAGATGCTGACCCCGAAGTCCCCCCGCAGCAACGCGCCCCAGAAGTTGAGGTACTGCTGCCAGAGCGGCTGGTCGAGCCCGAACAGGCCGGTGTAGTACGCGCGCATGGCCTCGACGGCCTCGGGCTTGGTGACGTTGGCCCGCGCGACCATGCTGGCGACCGGGTCGCCCGGCATGAAGCGCGGGATCATCCAGTTGACCGTGACGGCGACGAAGAAGGTCAGTCCGTAGATGAGCAGTTTCCTGCTGAAGTAACGACGCACAGGTTTGTGTCTCCAGAGCGGCCCCTCCGCCTCCCTGGGAGGTGCGGAGGCGGAGGAGCGGGGGCGTTCGTCCGGTCAGGTGGTCACGAGCCCGCGGGCTGGAGCTGGGTGAGCGTCTCGAAGCCGCCGAGCTCGAGCCAGTTGCGCCACATCACGGCGCCGGTCTTGGGCGCGCTGCCCTGCGACGACGGCCAGTTCTTCCACACGCTGGTGCTGGACTGCGCCCACAGGCCGTTGTACCAGAGCGGGATGACCGGCATGTCGGTGAGATGGATCTCCTGGAGCTGGGAGGTGATCTTCTGCATGCCGGCGACGTCGTCGGTCTTGACCTGGTCGAGCTGCTGGACGAGGTCCCAGGCCTTCTTGTTCTCGTAGCGGGCGAAGTTGACGGTGTTCTGCTGCTTCTGCACCGGCAGCTGGAACAGGTACTCGTAGTAGGTGTAGGGGCTGTTGGACAGCTGCCGCTCGTTGTTGATCAGCAGGTCGAAGTCGCCCTTGGCGCGCTGCTCGACCAGCGCGTTGAAGTCGGGGAACTCCGGCGTGATCTGGATGCCCGCGTTCTTGGCGCTGGCGGCGATCGACCTGGCCGCCTCCATCCAGTCGGTCCATCCGGACGGCACGATGATGGTCAGGCTGATCTTGGAGCCGTCCTTGTTCTCGACGTACCCGTCGCCGTCGCCGTCCTTGTAGCCGGCGTCGGCGAGCATCTGCTTGGCCTTGCCCGCGTCGAAGGTGAAGCCCGACTTCGCCACCACGTCCTGGTCGACGAACGCGTCCCACTGCGGCAGCAGGCCGGTGGGGCTGGCGGCCTTGACGAGGTTGCCGTAGACGCCCTCGACGATCTTCTTGACGTCGACGGAGGTGGCCAGCGCCTTGCGGAAGGCGGGGTCGTCCATCGGCTTCTTGGTCGTGTTGGGCACCAGCCACGCGGTGTTGGCCGACAGCATGTACGGCGGCTCGTTGTAGTACGTGGTCAGCCCGAAGTTGCCCTTGACCAGGTTCGCCACGCCGGGCAGGAAGTTGTTGCTGAGGTCGAGTCCCTGCTGCAGCAGCATGCCCATCGCGACCTCGTTGCTGGGGGTGGCGATGTCCACGATGTAGCGCGGCTTGGGCTCCATGCTGAGCACCGACTTGCCCCACCAGTCGTCGCGCCGCTGCAGCACCACGCGGTCCTGGTCCCTGCTCATGAACGTGTACGCGCCCGTGCCGACCGGGTTCTCGTTGACCCCGTCGAGCACCTCCTCCTCAGAGCGGTCCTTCCACAGGTGCTCGGGGACCATGGACCGGCTGTACAGCATGTAGTCCCACTGCTGGTAGTTGGCCTTGGAGAAGGTGAACTTGACGGTCTGGTCGTCCACCGCCTCGGCCGACTTCAGCCAGTCCCACAGCTGGTGATAGGGGATGGTCTTCATCTTGCCGAGCTCGAAGGAGAAGACGACGTCCTTGGCGGTGAACGGCTGCCCGTCGGACCACTTGATCCCTTGCCTGAGCTTGAGCTCGTAGGTGGTGTCGTCGGTCCAGGAGCCGCTCTCGGCCAGCCAAGGGGTGAGCTTGGCGGCGTTGGTGTCGTAGTGGAAGAGGGTCTCGTAGACCAGGCCCTTGGTGCCGACCGCGGAGTCCCACTCCCTGATCGGGTTGTAGTTGCCCGGAGGCCCCCACTGCGTGCCCGTGGTGTACAGGGTCTCGTTGCGCGGGAGCTGGTCGGGGTTGGCGCTGGCCGCCGCGCCCTGGCTCTGCGGCGCGGAGGCCGAGGGGGCGGGCGTGCCTCCGCCTCCGGTGCAGGCCGCGGCGAGCAGACCCGCGGCTAGAAGCGGGATCATCATCCGAGCCCGGTTACGCATCGTCTCTCTCCTTACTCCGCGCGGCGGCGCGGAGGTACGCACGTCCTGTCAGAGACCCCGAGTCGCCCGTCAGGAAACGCTGTCTGGGAGCGCTCCCAAACGGGTGCGAATATCACCCCCGTCAAGGAGCCCGGGGAGCGATGCACTCTTCAGTAGAAGCGGCCCGCGAAGGGGCTGCTGAACCGGATAAGTACCGCGAACGTAAATTCCGCGCGTCCGTGCCGTCAATAGTCGTGACGGTTTCGAGATGTGCGCGTGGGAACGCTTTCACCGTCGGCGATGCCGTCTCGCCAGGCTCGATGCGGCCCCTCAGGTTGACCGGTTCAACCGTGCCGACCGCCGGCGCCGCTCCGCCGCCCTCTTTCCGGCGCTTTCCCCCCATACGGACGCAGAGGAGTCATCGGTGAGAGTTGTCCCCACGGTTGCCGCGCGCCGAGAAGCGCGTCACGCTGCGCACCGGCCGGGGCGCCTGCCGGGGTGCGGCCGTCTGCTGGAACCGCAGGCGGTACGTGTGGAACGACGACCAGGACGCCGCGTACCTGCGCGACCCGAAGGGCCGGCAGCCCGACTCCTGCTCGTACAAGGCGGGCAGCGACTCCGCCTCCGTCACCTGTTGAAGCTTCAGAGCCAGCCCATGCGCTGGGCCGTACGGATGGCCTCCAGCCGGTTCTGGGCGTTGAGCTTCGTCATCGCGCTGGACAGGTAGTTGCGCACGGTGCCCTCGGTCAAGTGCAGCTCGGCGGCGATGCGCGCGATCGTGGCGCCGTCGCCCGCCAGCCGCAGCGCGTCGCGCTCCCGCTCGGTCAGCGGGCTGTCGCCCGCGGCCATCGCGGCGGCGGCCAGCTCGGCGTCGAGGTAGCGGCCGCCCGACTGCACCTTGCGGATGGCCATCGCGAGCTCCTCGGCCGAGGCGTCCTTGCCGAGGAAGCCGCTCACCCCGGCGGCCATCGCCCTGCGCAGGTAGCCGGGGCGGCCCAGGCTGGTCAGAATGACGATCTTGCACTGGGAGCTGATCCGCTCGGCGGCGCTCAGTCCGTCCATACCGGGCATCTCGATGTCGAGCACCGCCACGTCAGGACGGTGCTCGGCGACCGCCGCCACCACCTCGTCACCCCTGCCGACCTGCGCCACCACCTCGATGCCCTCCTCCAGGTCGAGCAGGGCCGCGATGGCGCCGCGGATCAGGTGCTCGTCGTCGGCGAGCAGCACGCGCGTGGTCATGCCGGCACCGCCGCCCGCAGCAGGTAGCGGCCGTCCTGGCCCGGCTCCGCCTCCAGGGTGCCGCCCGCCGCGCCCAGCCGCTGCGCGAGCCCGGCCAGGCCGTTGGGCGCGTGCTCGCCCACCGGCCCCGTCACGCCGTCGTTGGACATCTCCAGCACCCCATCCTCGATCGTGATCGTGCAACGTTCGGCCTTGCTGTGCTTGAGCACGTTCGTCGCGCCCTCCCGCACGACGGTGGCCAGCAACGTCCTCGCCTCGGGCGTCAGCGCCTCGGTCTCCGCTCGCACGGTGCAGCGCACACCGGCCGCCTCCAGCACCGCGCGCACGCTGGCCAGCACCTCGTCCAGGTCGACGGCCCGGTAGTTCTGCACGACCGTACGCACCTCGCGCAGCGACCGCCTGGCCAGGTCGCGCACCGCGAACATCTCGGCCGCCGCGGCCTCCTCGTCCTCGCGCAGCGTCCGCTCGGCGTGCTCGGTCATGGTGGCCACGTCGGTGAGGCTCTGGCCGAGCAGGTCGTTGAGGTCGCGGGCGAAACGCAGCCGCTCCTCGGAGACCGCCAGCCTGGCCATCGCCTCCTGCCCTCCGTACGCATCCGCGGTCAGCCGCCAGAGCCACAGGTTCGCCCACACCGCGCCGACCGATATCACCGTGAACACCAGCTGGACCAGCATCAGCAGCGGCACGATCATGTCGCCGACCATCCACACCCACGCGCCGGTCACCAGCAGCGACGCCCCGGCCAGGACGAACACCATGCGCTTGCGGATGAACGGCGTCATCAGCGCCACCCACGTGGGCAGCCCCCAGACCTGCGCGAAGCCGAGCAGCAGCCCCAGCGCGATCAGCCCGGTGATCACCAGAATGGCGGTGGGCCGTGGCCCGCCCGTGACGGCGGCCCTGAACGGCCGCGTGCTGAGCACGACGAAGACCGTCAGCGCCACGGCGCCGAGCACGAGCGGCGGCCACCACACCCCTGCCTGCGCCATCAAGTAGAAGGCGTAGTAGCCGAAAAAGGGGAAGAGCAGGATGATGTCGGTGCAGTAGACGATCAGCCAGCGGACCTTGGTCAGCCGGCTCGCGTTCCGCACGCGCTCGACGACGTTCACGCCGGCACCGCCGCCCGCAGCAGGAACTCGCCGCCGGGCGTGGGCTGCGCGGAGAACGACCCGCCCGCCGCGACCAGCCGCTCCGACAGGCCGCGCAGGCCGCTGCCGGCCTCGGCGGGCGCCTGCGCCACACCGTCGTTGACCATCTCCAGCACGCCCGCGTCAATCCTGATCGCGCAGCGCGTGGCGGTGCTGTGCTTGAGGATGTTCGTGCCGCCCTCGCGGACGGCCCAGGCCAGCAGCGTCCGAGCGGCCGGCGACAGGTCGTCGGTCCTCGCCTCGATCAGACAGCGGGTGCCGGCCGCCTCCAGCGCGGCGCGCACCCCGGCCAGCTCCTCGTCCAGGTCGAGCGCCTGGTAGCCGTGCACCGCCTGCTGCACCTCGAACAGCGACTCGCCGGCCAGCGTGCGTACCTCGGCCATCTCGTTCGCGGCCCTGGCGGCGTCCTTGGTGGCGAGCTTGGCGGCCAGCTCGCTCTTCAGCGTGATGACGGACAGGCTGTGGCCGAGCAGGTCGTGCAGGTCGCGGGCGAAACGCAGGCGCTCCTCGGCCACCGCGAGCCTGGCCCTGGCCTCCCTGCCCCGGTTGGCGTCCCTGATCACCCACCACAGCCAGCGCCACACCAGCATGGCCGCGATCTCCGCAGCCGCCGAGCTCGCCATGGCGAGCAGGACGGCGGGCCAGTACCTGTCGGTGACCTGCACGACGTACGCGGCGGCCACGACGACCACGGTCACCGCCAGCCAGAGCGTCGTCCACAGGCGGAAGTAGAGCGCGGCCAGCGCCAGCCAGAGCGTCACCGCGTCGAGCCACACGTTGCCGATCGCGCCCTCATGGGGCATCAGCAGGAACAGCACGACGGCCAGGAACGCCGACGCCAGCAGCTTGCCCGTGGGTTTGCGCTGATACTCGTACGCCTCGCGCAGCACGATGGGGAGGAGCACGATGTACGGCACCATCAGCACCACGGCCGCCACCGCTTGGGCGAGCGGGATCGAGCCCTCGATCCCCGCGGCCATGGTGTAGATCGCGAAGATCAGGCCCACCAGGCCGATGGTGGCGTCCATCCAGTGCAGCAGGATCTTCTTGGCGGTCTCGGGACGCGCACCCATGACGCCCCTCCCCTGCTGACCGAAATCCTCCCGGGAACCTCCCAGGTCAGCGAAATCTTATCTATTGGCCGGGGTATGCCAAAGAATGCGTGACACGTCCGGCTCTGGGGCGGCGCCGCGCAGCGACAGCCAGGCCAGGCGGTGGCGGGTGGCGTAGGCGGTCAGCCTGCGGGCGTCGCCGGCGCTGAGGTCTCCCGTGCTCGCCTGGACCGGGGTGAGCGCGAGGTGCGGCCACACCTCGTCCTCGATCCTCAGGTCGTGGGCCTCGGCGAGCTGCTCGGCCGCCTTGCGCACGCCCGCCGCCATCAGGCCGAGCCGGGCGCCCTCCGAGGTTCCCGCTGAGGTTCCCGCTGGGGTGCCCGCTGGGGTGCCCGCTGGGGTGCCCGCTGGGGTGCGGGGCTCGACGGGGGCCAGCAGGTTGACGGTGCTCACCTCCGCGCCCGCCCTGCGGGTGGTCCGCAGCATGGCCACGTCGTCGGCCGACAGGCCGCCGGGGCCGAGCGGCAGCGTGAAGCTGACCCGCAGCGGGCGCTCGCGCTGCACGGCTTCGATGGCGCGGGCCCTGCGCAGCACGGCGGCGCGGTCGGCGCTGTCGCGGATCTCGAAGTCGGCTGACGCGGCGTCGAGCGTCCCCACGACGCGGCGGTACGCGGCGGTCAGCGCGCCCGGCCTCGTGCAGGCGGCGGCCAGCTCCCGCCCGCGCGGCCCGCCGAAGACCGCCACCGCGCTCCCCCCGAGCACCCGCAACCTCCCGACCCGCTCCACCACCCAGCCGCCGCTCCCCCGCGACCCGCCATCCCGACCGGCCACCCCGCCGTCACCCGTGCCGAACTGATCGCCCGCTCGGGCGGCGCCACCACCCGTCGGCGGCGCGCCGGTCCGGCCGGCCTTGCCGGCCCAGGCAGGGGTGCAGCCGTCGCCGGTTGCCACCAGGTGGCCGAGTGCGTAGTGGCGCAGGCCGGTGCGGCGGGCGTGGGCCGCGAGGTCGAGCGGCGGCTCGCGGGTGGCGTCGGTGAACGCCACGAACCCGCTGGGCGGCTCCTGGGGCGGCTGCTCGACCTGCGTGGCGACCGGCCGCGCGGCCGGCGGGCGCTCGGGCCGCGGGGCGGCGCCCGCGGGGAGCATGCGGATCGCCGCGGCGGTGCCGGCGGCCAGGGCGAGCGCCCCGAGAACGGCGAGCGGGCGCGGGAGCGTGCCCGGCTCCCTCCTGTGCCGAGACATGGGCAACCCCGTGTGGTCGATCGGCTACGAATCGTCGCTGCGGCTGAACGCTAGCAAGCACCCACGGCGTGGCGCGGCCCTTTTCCGGTTCACGTCCGTTGTGTGCGGATAATGTGGTCATGCAGCTGCGGATCTTCACCGAGCCCCAGCAGGGCGCCACCTATGACGACCTGCTCTCCGTTGCCCAGGCCTCCGAGCGGCTGGGCTTCGATGCGTTCTTCCGGTCCGACCATTACCAGCGCATCGGCGCCGGCGACCCAGGTCCCGGCTCCACCGACGCCTGGATCACCCTTGCCGGCCTTGCCAGAGAGACGTCCACGATCCGGCTGGGCACGCTGGTGTCGCCGGCCACGTTCCGGTTGCCTGGGCCGCTGGCCATCAGCGTGGCGCAGGTCGACCAGATGAGCGGCGGCCGGGTCGAGCTCGGCTTCGGCACCGGCTGGTACGACACCGAGCACTCGGCGTACGGCATTCCCTTCCCGCCCGTCAAGGAGCGCTTCGCCCGCTTCGAGGAGCAGCTGGAGATCGTCACCGGTCTCTGGACGGCGGAGAAGACCTATTCCTTTGAGGGCAGCTACTACCGGCTGGCCGACTCGCCGGCGCTGCCCAAGCCGGCCCAGCGGCCGCGCCCGCCGGTGATCATCGGCGGCACCGGGCCCAAGCGCACGCCGCGGCTGGTGGCCGCGTACGCCGACGAGTACAACGTGCCGTTCCACCGCCCGGCCGACACCGGGGCGGCGTTCGACCGCGTGCGTCAGGCGTGCGAGGCGGCCGGGCGCGGCGTGATCCTGTCGGCGGCGCAGACCACCGTCGTCGGCGCCGACCGGGCCGAGGTCGAGCGGCGCTGCGCGGCCATCGGCGAGGACCCCGGCGCGCTGCGCGAGAGCGGCCTCGCGGGCACGCCGGCCGAGGTGCTGGAGAAGATCGGCACGTTCGCCGAGTTGGGGGCCGAGCGGCTCTACCTGCAGATCCTCGACCTGCAGGACCTGGAGCACCTGGAGCTCATCGCCGCCGAGGTGCTGCCGCACCTGCCGTAGCCGGTCACCGGCCGTTCGTCTTCCGAGCTGGGTGGCGTGGCCGGGCTGTTGTGCGGGCGCCGGGCGCGGGCTGGATGTGAGCGATCTGCTTGTCCCGCGCCCGGCGCCGCTCCCAGAACGCTGCCCTTTTCCGCGCCCTCTACGCACGCGCGCCCGTCTGGGCCGGGTGTTCCGAATACGTGAGTGATCAGCGGGTAGCTCCCCACCATTCTGGGGGAAGGACCTGCATGGCTACTCAATACACCCATCATGAGCATCTGGGTCACGTGGTCTTCATCACCGCGGCCGCGGCCATCGGTGGGTTCCTCTTCGGGTACGACAGCTCCGTCATCAACGGCGCCGTGGTCGGCATCCAGCGTCATTTCCAGGTGGGCGCGGTCGAGATCGGTTTCGTGGTGGCCATCGCGCTGCTGGGCTCGGCGTTGGGCGCGTGGGCGGGCGGCGGGCTCGCCGACCGGTGGGGGCGTACGCGGTCGATGCAGGTGGCGGCGCTGCTGTTCGCGGTCAGCTCGGTCGGGCAGATGCTGCCGTTCGCGGTCTGGGATCTGGCGTTCTGGCGGGTGGTGGCGGGGTTCGCGATCGGCATGGCGTCGGTGCTCGGGCCCGCGTACATCGCCGAGGTGGCCCCGCCCGCCTACCGGGGGCGGCTGGGCTCGTTCCAGCAGCTGGCCATCGTGCTCGGCATCGCGGTCTCGCAGCTCGTCAACTACGTGTTCGCGCGCGTGGCGGGCGGCGACGTGAACAACCACATCTGGCTGCTGCAGGCGTGGCAGTGGATGCTGGGCGCCTGCCTGGTGCCGGCCCTGTTGTTCCTGCTGTTCGCCTCGAACATCCCCGAGTCGCCGCGCTATCTCGTCATGTCGGGACGGACGAGCCGGGCCCGTCAGGTGCTGGCCGAGATCGAGAGCGACGACACCGACCTCGACGAGCGCATCGCGGAGATCCAGCACGTGCTGCGCACCGAGCGGGTGCCGGGGCTAAGGGACCTGCGCGGCAAGGCGATGGGCCTGCTGCCGATCGTCTGGATCGGCATCGCGCTCTCCGCCTTCCAGCAGCTGGTCGGCATCAACGTGATCTTCTACTACTCGTCGGTGCTGTGGCAGTCGGTCGGCGTCAACCAGAGCGACTCCCTGCTGATCAGCTTCTCCAGCTCGATCATCAACATCATCGGCACCTTCATCGCGATCTCGCTCGTGGACCGCATCGGGCGCAAGCCCCTGCTGCTGATCGGCTCGGCCGGCATGGCGATCTCGCTGGCCACCGCGGCCTGGGCGTTCAGCTTCGCGCGGGGCCATGGCGAGTCGGTCTCCCTGCCCGATCCGCAGGGCACGATCGCGCTCATCGCGGCGAACGTGTTCGTGCTGTTCTTCGCCTTGTCGTGGGGTGTCGTGGTGTGGGTGCTGCTCGGCGAGATGTTCCCCAACCGCATCAGGGCAGCCGCCCTGGGCGTCGCCGCCGCGGCCCAGTGGATCGCCAACTGGGCGATCACCGTGTCGTTCCCCGCGCTGGCCGAGTGGAACCTGCCGCTGACCTACGCCGCGTACGCGCTGTTCGCCGTGCTGTCGTTCCTGTTCGTCGGCAAGTGGGTCAAGGAGACCAAGGGCCGCAAGCTCGAAGAGATGGGCTGACGGCCCTGTGCGTCGTGGCGGGGACGGGCAGAGGCGCGGCCTCCCCTTCCCCGCCACGAGCGCCCTCCTGGCGGGAGCCCGATGCGGCAGGCGGGATCAGCGGGCGGCGAAGTCCTGGGTCCAGTAGATCTGGCCCTTGGAGTTCTTGGCCGCGCCGACTCCGATGAGCGTGTACTTGCAGTTCATGATGTTGGTGCGGTGCCCGGCGCTGTTCATCCAGGACCTCATCACCTCGGCGGGCGTGCGCTGGCCCATGGCGATGTTCTCGGCCCAGGCGTTGCCGCCGGTGAAGCCGGCCGCCTTGATGCGGTCCATGAACGAGCGGCCGTCCTTCGAGTCGTGGTCGAAGTAGTTCTTCGCGGCCATGTCGGCGGAGTGGCCGTACGCGGCGGTGCGCAGCTGCGCGTTGTGCTGGAGCGGCCGGCAGCCGCCCTTGGCCCGCTCGGCGTTGACCAGCCTGACGACCTCGTTCTCCTCGGTGCTGCCGACTCCGCCGTTGGCGGGCGGCGGCGTGACGGGCGCGGCGGTCGGGTCGCCGGGCTTGGGAGTCGGCGTGCCGTTCGCCGGCGGCGAGGGGACGGGCGTCGGCGTACCGCTACCGGGGGTGCAGGTGAGCTTGACCGGCCTGGACTTCGCGGTGTGCCCGCGGTAGTCGGTGGCGACGGCGTAGTACGTGCCCGGCTTGCAGGCCAGGGCGAGCGTGAGGCGGCCCTTCCTGGTGGCCCCGCTCTTGACGACCGGGTCGGCGCCGGGGACGGCCCGCTTGATGCGGATGCGCATGAGCGCGCCCGTGAAGCAGCCCCGGCGGACGGCCGAGGACTGGATCTTCAGTGCGTCACTGACGCGCGGCTTGGCCACGCTCACGCGGCACCGAGCCGCCTCAGTGGCCGCCTCAGTGGCCGCCACCGTAGCCGCCTCCGTAGCCGCCTCCGTAGCCGCGGAAGCCTGTGCCGCGCTGAGTGGCGTGGCGATCGCTGCCAGGCTGACGGCGGCGGCGAGTACCCCAAGGGGTCTACGCATAGGGGGTTTCCTCCAGTTGCGGTAGACGCTGGATGGCAACGCATTCTGTCGGGACCGATACCGATTTGTCATCCGATCGGAGACATTTGGGACCCTCAGCTGTAAACCAAAGTGATCCCTGAGGCGTCTGTGCAGGCCAGCGCGGTCGTACCGAAACCCCTACGAGCACGCGAGAACCGGCCTCCGCGTCAGAGCGCGCGGAGGCCGGTCATCCGGGCGGATGAGATTCCCGCCACATCACAGCAGCAGGTTGATGACGATCGTCAGCAGGATCGACAGCAGCACGGACACGACGATCATCGCCAGGCAGCCCATCCAGCCGCCCAGCGGTCGCACGTCCCAGTTCCCGAACCTCATGCCGGGGGCACCTGCCCCCTCAGCGCGGGTTCAGGTGTCTCATGACGGAGATTTGCCCTCGCGCACCAGCAGCGCCACGCACTCCACGTGGTGGGTCATCGGGAAGGCGTCGAAAGCGCGCAGGTCGGCGAGGGGGTAGCCGTGGTCGCGGAACCAGGCGAGGTCGCGGGCGAGAGTGGCGGGGTCGCAGGAGACGTAGACGATGCGCAGGGGCTCGAGCGCGCTGACCCGGTCGACCACCTCGCGGCCGAGCCCGGCGCGCGGCGGGTCCACCACCACGACGTCGGCCCGCTCGATCTGGAAGCGGTCGAGCGCCTCCTCCACCCGGCCGCGCTCGACCCGCGCCTGCGGCAGGTCGCGCAGGTTGGCGCGAGCGTCGCGGACGGCGGCCGCCTCTGACTCCAGCCCGAACACCGCGCCCTCGGGGCCCACCGCCTCGGCCAGCCCGGCCGCGAACAGCCCGACCCCGCAGTAGAGGTCGAGCGCCCACTCCCCCGGCTCGGGGGCGGCGTAGGCGAGCACCGCGTCGAGCAGCGTCTCGGCCGCCCCCGGATGCACCTGCCAGAAGCCGCTGCCCGCCACCCGGAACTCGCGGTCGCCCACCTGCTCGTGCAGCACCCCAGAGCCGCGGCGCGGCACCGTGCGGCCCTTGCCCTGGTCGAGCAGGATCGAAGCGGGCGCGTCGAGCGCGGGCACGGGCACGCTACGCCGCGGCCTGGGCGCGACCACGACGGCCCGCTCGCCGCCCGAGGAGGCGATGACCTCGACCCCGGCGGCGCCCGGCCACTCGTGGTCCTGCGCGCCCACGGCCTCCACCTCGGGGTGGGCGATCAGGCAGGCGTCGACGACCTGGATGTCGTGGGAACGGTGCTTGCGGAAGCCCAGCTCGCCCGCCGCGGTGGCGGCGAACTGCACGCGCGTGCGCCACCCCAGGCCGTCTTTGGCGCCCGGCACCTCCTCGACGACGACCTCGCGCTCGATGCCCGCCAGCCGGCGCAGCTGCTCGGCCACCACCTGGGCCTTGAGCCGCCGCTGCGCCTCCAGGGTGGCGTGCTGCCAGTCGCAGCCGCCGCACCGGCCAGGACCGGCATAGGGGCAGGGCGGCACGACCCGGTCGGGCGAGGCGTCGAGGACCTCGACGGCGTCGGCCCGCAGGAACCTGGCCGTCTCCTCGGTGACGGCGGCGATCACCCGCTCGCCCGGCAGCGCGTGGCGTACGAACACGACGCGCCCTTCGTGGCGCGCCACACACCAGCCGCCGTGCGCGACCGGACCTACCGTCAGCTCGAGAGTTGCCTGTTCCACAGGGAACAGCCTATGCCCAGGCCCGGAGGGCTCCCGTCCCGCTCGGTCGCCTACTGTAGGTGGTCATGGACAGAGTGGTACGGCGGAGGCTCGGCTTCGGCGGCACTCTGCTGGCCACGCTGTTCGCGTGCGCCTCGCTGACCCCGTCGCTGCTGCCCCGCCCCTGGCTCTACCAGGGCGTGATGGGCGCGGTCACCGGCATACTCGGCTACGCCGTGGGCGCCTCGCTGGGCGCGCTCGGCCGCTCGGTCATCCGCTTCCGTTTTCCTGAGCGGGCGCGGCGGATCAGCTGGCGGGTCATGCTGGGCGGCTGCGCCGCGCTGGCGGCCGTGGCCCTCTGGTACAGCTACGACTGGCAGCGCGACCTGCGGGCGCTCATGGGCATGGACACCCGCATCACCTGGTTCCCGCCGGTGATCCTGGCCGTCGCGGTCGCGCTGTTCTGCCTGTGCCTGCTGCTGGCCCGGCTGATCCGCCTGGCCGGGCGCAGGCTCAACGCCTGGCTCGACCGCTACGTCCCCGCCTACGTGGGCCACGTGGTGGGCGCGTCCGTCATCGCGCTCGTGGTCACGGTGTTCGCCAACGACGTGCTGTTCAACGGGTTCGTGGCGCGGATCAGCGACATCTCCTCCGTCGCGAACGAGGGCACCCATCCCGGCGTGCGCAGGGCCGCCTCGGCGTACGTGTCGGGCGGCCCAGGCTCGCTCGTCTCCTGGGAGTCGCTGGGCCGCGAGGGGCGCCGCTTCACCGCCACGGCCACCACGCCGGCCCGGCTGACCGCCTTCTCCGGCCGGCCCGCCGCCCAGCCCATCAGGGTGTACGTCGGCCTCGACGGCGCCTCGTCACCGCGGCAGCAGGCCGCCCTCGCGGTGCGCGAGCTGGAGCGGACCGGCGCGTTCGGCCGCCGGGTGCTGGCCGTGCTGGGCACCACCGGCACCGGGTGGGTCGATCCGCACATCGCCGACGCTCTGGAGTACATGTACAACGGGCAGTCCGCGCTGGTCGCGATGCAGTACTCGTACCTGCCGAGCTGGGTGTCGTTCATGGTCGACAGGGACAAGGCGGCGGCCGCGGGGCGGGCCCTGTTCGACGCCGTACGCGAGCGGTGGGCGCGGCTGCCCGCCGCGAAGCGGCCGAAGCTGGTGCTGTCGGGCGAGAGCCTGGGGTCGTACCAGATGGAGGAGAGCGTCCGCGACCTCGACGAGCTGGCCGCGAAGGCGGACGGCGCGATGTTCGTGGGCCCGCCCAACGCCAACCCCATCTGGCGGCGCCTGACCACCGGCCGCGAGCGCGGCAGCCCCGTGTGGCGGCCGGTCTACGACGACGGCGAGACGGCCAGGTTCGCCCAGGAGCCCGGCGACCTGTCCGAGCCTCCGGCCCCGTGGCCCCACCCGCGCGTGGTCTACCTGCAGAACACCACCGATCCCGTCGTGTGGTGGTCGCCTGAGCTGATCTACGACCGGCCCGCCTGGCTGGAGGGCGAGCGGGGGCCGGGCGTCAACCCGGAGATGAACTGGTTCCCGCTGGTGACGTTCTGGCAGGTGCTGGTGGACATGACGGCCGCGCTCGACGTGCCGGCCGGTCACGGCCACCGCTACGGCGCGAACATCGCGGACGGCTGGGCCGCCGTCGCGCCGCCGCCCGGCTGGGACGCCGGCGACACCCTGCGGCTGCGGGCGCTGCTCAACTAGCGGGGGTTCCTGTCCTGGCGACCGGCAGTCTCGTGCCAGGGGCGGCGCACCGCGCCCGGCGCGAACGGCTCCGGCCTGCCGATGAGCCGGTCGGAGGAGTGCAGCTGCCAGGGCACGCTGGTCACCATGACGCCCGGCTTGAACAGCAGGCGGGCCTTCAGCCGCAGCGCGCTCTGGTTGTGCAGCAGGTGCTCCCACCAGTGGCCGACGACGTACTCGGGGATGAAGACCGTCACCACGTCGCGGGGCGAGCGGCGGCGCAGCGTCTTGACGTAGTCGAGGACGGGCTGAGTGATCTCGCGGTACGGCGAGTCGAGCATCTTCAGCGGCACCGGGATGCCCCGCCGCTCCCACTCCTCCTGCAGCTTGCGGGCCTCCTCGCCCTCGACGCCGACCGTGACGGCCTCCAGCGTGGAGGGGCGGGTGGCGCGGGCGTACGCGATGGCGCGCATCGTCGGCTTGTGGATCTTGGAGACGAGCACGATCGAGTGGTTGCGCGCGGGCAGCATGGACGGCTCGTAGTCCTCGGTGAGCTCCAGCTCGGCCGCGACCTTGTCGTAGTGGCGCCTGATGCCCTTCATCATGAGGAAGAGCACCGGCATCGCGATCACCACGATCCAGGCCCCGACCAGGAACTTCGTCAGCAGCACCACGATCAGCACCAGCCCGGTCATCACCGCGCCGACGAAGTTGATCACACGGCTGCGGTGCATCTGGTGACGGACCCGCAGGTCGGTCTCGGTCTTCAGGTGGCGGGTCCAGTGGATGACCATGCCGGTCTGGCTCAGCGTGAACGAGACGAAGACGCCGACGATGTAGAGGTTCAGCAGCCGGCTGACGTCGGCCTGGAACCCCCAAAGCAGCAGGCAGGCGCCCAGCGCCAGGATGATGATGCCGTTGGAGAAGGCCAGCCGGTCGCCGCGGGTGTGCAGCTGGCGCGGCAGGTAGCGGTCCTGGGCGAGGATCGAGCCGAGCACGGGAAAGCCGTTGAACGCCGTGTTGGCCGCGAGGAACAGGATCAGCGCCGTCACCGCCGAGATCACCACGAACGGCAGCGACCCGCCGCCGAACACCGCGTCGGCCACCTGGGAGATGATCGGCTGCTGGTAGTAGCCGGGGCCGACCGGGGTGCCGTCAGGCTTGAGCAGGTCTTCGGCCACGACCGACGGCTCGGCCACCTTGACCCCCGAGGCCAGGCCGAGCGCGATGATGCCGCCGAACATGGTGATCGCGACCGTTCCCATCAGCAGCAGCGTGGTGGCCGCGTTCTTGCTCTTGGGCTTGCGGAAGGCGGGCACGCCGTTGCTGATCGCCTCGACCCCGGTCAGCGCCGCGCACCCGGTGGAGAAGGCGCGCAGCACGAGGAACGCGGCGGCGAAGGCGGTGAGGTTCGTCTGCTCCGGCTGGATCGTGAAGTGCGCGCTCGGGGCCTGGAGGTGCTCGTGCAGCAGCAGCGTACGGAACCCGCCCCACAGGATCAGGCCCAGGACGGCGATCATGAAGGCGTACGTGGGGATGGCGAAGGCGGCGCCCGACTCGCGGATGCCGCGCAGGTTGACCACGGTGAGCAGGACGACGATGGCGATGGCGACGGCCGGCTTGTGCTGGCCCACGAACGGGATGGTCGCGCCGACGTAGTCGACGCCGTTGGCGACGGACACCGCGACGGTCAGCACGTAGTCGACCATGAGGGCGCTGGCCACGGTGAGCCCGGCGTTCTTGCCGAGGTTGGTGGTGGCGACCTCGTAGTCGCCGCCGCCGCTGGGGTAGGCGTGCACGTTCTGCCGGTACGACGCCACGACCGTGAGCATCACGACCACGACGGCGGCGGCCACCCAGGGGCTGTAGGAATAGAACGAGACCCCCGCCAGGGAGAGGATGACGAGAATCTCCTGGGGTGCGTACGCGACCGATGAGAGCGCGTCGCTCGCGAAAACGGGTAGCGCGATCCGTTTCGGGAGGAGTTGCTCGTGGAGCTGCCCGCTTCGAAGGGCGCGCCCCACGAGCAAGCGTTTGACAAGATCCGTTACCTTCGCCACGTAACGAGATGCTAGTCGCACGCCGAGGCCCGGCCCGAGGCGCTCCCCCCGAGGGCCATACTGGTGTCGAGCAACCGGCCGACCGCGTCAGATGCGGGGGGAAATGCATATAGTGATCATGGGGTGTGGCCGGGTCGGATCGACCCTCGCGCACATCCTCGAGGACAGCGGGCATTCCGTCGCCATCATCGACCGGGATCCGCAGGCCTTCCGCCGGCTGCGCGCCGGGTTCCGCGGGCGCCGGGTGACCGGTGTCGGCTTCGACCGGGGCGTGCTCATCGACGCCGGCATCGAGTCGGCCGCCGCCTACGTCGCGGTCTCCAGCGGCGACAACTCCAACATCATCTCCGCGCGCGTCGCCCGCGAGACGTTCGGCGTCGACAACGTCGTGGCCCGCATCTACGACCCCCGCAGGGCCGAGGTCTACCAGCGGCTGGGCATCCCCACGGTGGCCACCGTGCGCTGGACCGCCGACCAGATCATGCGCCGCATCCTGCCCGAGGGCGCCGAGCCGCTGTGGCGCGACCCGACCGGCACCGTCGTCCTCGCCGAGGTCACCGTCAACCCCGCCTGGATCGGCACCCGCGTCACCGACCTCGAAGAACGCGCCCACACCCGCGCCGCCTTCGTCAACCGCATGGGCGAGGCCGTCACCATCACCCACGACACCGTGGTCCAGGAGGGCGACGTGCTCCACGTGATCGCCGCCGAGACCGACATGGACCGGATCAACAAGGTGCTCGCCGCGGCACCGGAAGAGGACGAGTGATGCGCGTCGCCATCGCCGGCGCCGGTGCCGTGGGCCGCTCCATCGCGGCCGAGCTGCTGGAGAACGGCCACGAGGTGCTGCTCATCGACAGCGACCCCCACGCCATCAAGATCGACAGCGTCCCGCGGGCCGAATGGCTGCTCGCCGACGCCTGCGAGATCGCCTCGCTCGACGAGGCCGGGCTCAACAACTGCCACGTCGTGGTGGCCTCGACCGGTGACGACAAGGTCAACCTCGTGGTGTCGCTGCTGGCCAAGACCGAGTACGGGGTGCCGCGGGTGGTCGCCCGCATCAACCATCCCAACAACGAGTGGCTGTTCAACGAGTCGTGGGGCGTCGACGTGGCCGTCTCGACGCCGCGCCTGCTCAGCGCGCTGGTGGAGGAGGCGGTGAGCGTCGGCGACCTGGTCAGGCTGATGACGTTCCGCCAGGGGCAGGCCAACCTGGTCGAGCTCACCCTCGCCGAGGACGCGCCGGTGGTGGGGCAGCGGGCGGGCTCGGTGCCGTGGCCGGTCGACTCCGCGCTGGTGGCGATCCTGCGCGAGGGCCGCGTCCTGGTGCCGACCGCCGACGACCCGCTGGAGGCTGGCGACGAGCTGCTGTTCGTCGCCAGCCAGGAGGTGGAGCAGGAGCTCGCCCACCTCCTGTCGCAGCACTAGCGAGGTCCGCGGCTCAGAACAGGCCGAAGTGCTTGTGCTTGTGGTGGTGATGGTGACGGCGGAAGTCCACCTTCGCGCAGCCGCCGTCGGTGGTCCAGATCGTGAGCGGCTTCAGCCTGAGCACGTCGGTCACCTCCTTCCCGCACACGTGGCTCGGCCCCCAGAAGTCGTCCGCGATGGCGGGCGTGGGTGCGAGGAGCAGCGCGGCGGCGGTCATGGTGACGGCGGCGATGACGCTTCTGTACATGGCGGTCCCCCGAGATGTGAGAGGTGATCGTTCGCCAGCCTTGTACCCCTGCGTGTGGATCGAGTGATTCAGCGTTCGGCCCGGAGATCTTTACTCCTGAGCGGGTAGGTGCCCGGCCATGCGCTACAACGTGCTGGCCACCGACTACGACGAGACCCTCGCCTCGGGCGGCCAGGTGGCGGAGGCCACCATCGCGGCCCTCGAACGCCTGTCCAAGGCCGGGATCAAACTGCTGCTGGTCACCGGCCGCGAGCTGGACGACCTGCTGTCGGTCTTCCCGCACCCCGCCCTGTTCGACCTGATCGTGGCCGAGAACGGCGGGCTGCTGTACGACCCGCACCAGCGCACCTGCGACGCCCTGGCCACGCCCCCGCCGCCCGAGCTGGCGCAGCGGCTCAGGGACGTGGGCGTCAGCCCGCTCGGCGTCGGCCAGGTGCTGGTCGCCACCCGCGAGCCGCACGACGTGCAGGTCCTGGAGACCATCCGCGAGCTGGGCCTGGAGCTGCAGGTCATCTACAACAAGGGCGCGGTCATGGTGCTGCCGCCCGGCGTCAACAAGGCCAGCGGCCTCTGCGCGGCGCTCGACCGGCTCGGCCTGTCGCGGCACAGCGTGGTCGCAGTCGGCGACGGTGAGAACGACCACGCGTTCCTGCAAGCCGCCGAGTGCGGGGCCGCCGTGGCCGACGCGCTGCCCGCCCTCAGGGACGCCTGCGACCTGCCGCTCGACGGCCCGGCCGGGCGCGGGGTGACCGAGCTGGCCGGGAAACTGATGGCGGGCGAGCTCGACGGGCTGGAGCTCGTCCGGCATCACGTCCTGCTCGGCCACGACGAAGGGGCCGAGGTGCGGCTGCCGACGTACGGGCTGGGCCTGCTGGTCGCCGGGCCGTCCGGCAGCGGCAAGTCCACGGTCACCACCGCGCTGCTCGAACGGCTCGTCGGCGACGGCTACCAGTGCGTCATCGTGGACCCCGAGGGTGACTACGCCGAGTATCCCGGCGTGACCGTGCTCGGCGACCCCGACCGGGTGCCCTCCGTGGACGAGGTCGCCCACGTGCTGGAGCAGCCCGGGCACAGCGTCGTCATCAACCTCATCGGGCTGCAGCTGCGCGACCGGCCGGCGTACTTCGCGGAGCTGCTGCCCCGGCTCACCGGCCTGCGCGCCAAGCTCGGGCATCCGCACTGGCTCGTGCTCGACGAGGCCCACCACCTGATGCCCGCCGAGGTCCGTCAGGTGCCGCTGCAGCATCCCGGTGACCTCGGCTCGGTGCTGATGATCACCGTGCATCCCGACGCGCTCAGCCCGGCCGCGCTGAGCCTGGTCAACGGCACCATCGCGGTCGGCAAGGAGCCGGAGAGCACGCTCGCCGCGTTCGCCACCGCCCGTGGCCTCGATGCGCCCGAGCTGCCCGACGGGCCCGGCGACATCGCGCTGTGGCTCGACGGCACCGAGTCAGGCCGCCGGCTCACGCTGGCCCCCGCCCGGCAGGAACGTACCCGGCACCGGCGCAAGTACGCGGCCGGGACCATGTCGAAGGACAAGAGCTTCTACTTCACCGGGCCCGAGCAGCGGATGCGGCTGCGGGCCAGGAACCTGCACACGTTCGTGGAGCTGGCCGAGGGCCTGGATCACGACACGTGGCTGCACCACCTGCGGCGGGGCGACTACTCGACGTGGATCCGCGACTGCCTCGGCGACGCCGAGCTGGCCGACGAGGTGGCGGCGCTGGAACGCGACGAGGCGGCCGACGCGGACTCGACGCGGCGGCGCGTGGCCGACCTCATCGGCGCCCGCTACACGCTCCCCGCCGAACCCACCGCCTTCGACCCGGACCACGACGACCGCTGACCTCTCCCTGAGACCCCGGCCACGACGACCGCCCCACCTCTTCTGAGGGACCTCGGCCACAACAGGCGTGAGGGCCTGTCGCCGGGGCGCTCGGGCAGGTCAGGCGGGGGCTACGGGGGGCTTGACCGGGGTGCGGCCGCGGCCGAGCACCCAGAGCATGGCCGCCAGCGCCGCCACCTGCAACGGCCAGCCCATGACGATCTTGGCGAAGCCGAGCGCGGCGACCGCCTCGTCACCGCCGCCGAACAGGTAGACGGGCCCCTGCACGGCCACCCTGACCGCGCACGGCAGCATGAGCAGCCAGGTCAGCCGCGTGCACAGCCGCACGATGCCGGGATCCTTGTGCCAGCCCGTCGGGTCACCCGTGACCGAGCCGATCAGGAATCCGACGACCGGCCACCGGGCGACGATCGAGATCAGCATCGCCACCGCGTAGCCGGCGTTGTAGAGGATGCCGGGCAGGAAGTAATCCTTCGCGTCGCCCGTACGGCTGGCGAAGAACGCCCCGATCGCGATGCCGATCAAGCTGTTGATCACGAACTGCGGCGTCGACCGCTGCAGCACGCGCACCAGCAGCAGCACCACCGACAGCGAGATGCTGATGATGAGCGACAGCTTGAGATCCTCGCTGAGGATCCACGTCATCGTGAACGCGACCGTCGGCACCGCCGCCTCGATGATGCCTCTGACCCCGCCGAACGCCTTCGCGAGCTGGGCTCGCACCGCCGCTTCGACCGTGTCGTGGGCGACCTCTTCCGCCTCGGCACTCACCTGATCAACTCCCTGGGCGCAGCTCGTAACGCGGATTGAACATCACTTTGCGCCCGTCCTGCAGGCTCACCAGGCCCTCGGCCTTGACCGTGCGGCCCGGCTCGATGCCCGCGATCCTGCGGCGGCCGAGCCAGACCAGGTCGATGACGTCGGACCCGTCGTAGAGCTCGGCCTCGAGAGCGGGAGCACCGCCCCTCGGACGCAGTGTCACCGTACGTAGCGTACCTGCCACGCAGAAGCGGCGGCGGCCGCCACACGAGACGATGGGGGTGGCGCCGACCTCGTCGGCGTCCTCCCGCAGCTCGCGGGCCTCGATTTCTGACTGGGGGGAGGCCAGCCGGCTGAAGAACCCGCGCAATCCCCCACGTTTCGGGGGCTCTGCCGTATTCATGATGCCTCAGCCTATGTGATGTCAGCCCTCAGCGAATCTCGCTGATCTCCGGTCCTCGCCTGAACGGGTTGAACCGCGGCCCTTCGCCCGCGTCGCCGCCCGGCTCGTTGGGCCGGCGCAGCGGGATCGGCTCCTCGCGCGCCATCGGCTCGTCACCCCGCACGACCACGACATCCTTGATGAAGTCGTGGTACGCGGCCGCCGTCGCGTCGTCGACGGCCGCCTTGCCCGAGATGACCGCGAGCAGGAACCAGCGGGGCCCGTCGATGCCGATGTAGCGGGCCGGCCTGCTGTCACCGTCGAGCCGCATCTCGCCGCTCAGCTCCGTGCCGAACGGCCCCTCCTGCTCGTGCAGCACCCCCGCCTGGCTCGCCAGCTTGGTCCGCACCTCGTCCCACAGGCCCGAGCTACGCGGCGCGGCCAGGGCCTGCAACTGCAGCGAGCTCTCGTCATACAGGACGACCACGCCGACGTGCTGGTCCCCCACGGAGGCCAGCCGCACGTCGAAGTCGGGGTTGTGCGGCAACCGCAGGCCGCCCAGGTCGATACGGTCGTTGTCCGGGTGGGGCTCGTCGGCGTCCCACGGGCCGGACTCCCGCATCGGCACCGCAGCCTCCTGCTCGGCCGCCTGATCCGGCTGCTCACGACGACGACGTCGGAACACGTTCCTCACTCTCCCTGCTCGTCGGGCCCATCGGCCCGTTGTACGTCCGTCTCACGCGGACCCCCTGCCTCGGGCCCGCTAGATCTGCACCGGTCAGCGCCCCGTGGAGCCGAACCCGTTCGCACCGCGTACGGACCCCGGCAGGCGCTCCACCTCGTAGAAGGCCGCCCGTTCCACGCGCTGCACGACGAGCTGCGCCACCCGGTCGCCCCGGCTCAGCCGGAACGGCTCCTTGGCGTCGGTGTTGATCAGCGTCACCCTGATCTCGCCCCGGTAGCCGGCGTCGACCGTGCCGGGCGCGTTGACCAGCGTGACCCCGTACTTGGCCGCCAGGCCGGAGCGCGGATGGACGAACGCCGCGTAGCCGTCGGGCAGCGCGATCGCCACGCCCGTGCCGACCACGGCCCGCTCGCCGGGCTGCAACTCGACGTCCTCGACCGCGTAGAGGTCGGCGCCGGCGTCACCCGCGTGCGCGTATGACGGCATCGGCAGTTCCGCGTCGAGCCGCTGGATGAGGACCTCTACTGTGTTGCTCAAGGATTCACCTCGTAATCCGGATGTTCGATCTCGATGGCGGCCAGATCGCCGTGCTTGGCGAAGTGTTCCATGTTCACCTCGATGAACAGCGCTGCCGCGCGGACGGCGACCGGTCCGTCCGGGGCGCCGATGCGCCCCTCAGCCTCAAGGTACGCCTTCCTGCCCGCGATGCCGTTGCACCAGGCACGCAGGTGGAGTGTCGTGCCCACGGGAACGGGGAGGAGGTAGTCGGTCTCCAGCCGTCCCGTCACATATGGCTTGCGGAACAGGTATACGGACATACCGATGACCTCGTCCATCGCGGTCGCCAGCACCCCGCCGTGCGCCAGCTTCGGCGCCCCCTGGTGCGCCTCCCCCACGGTGAACTCGGCCTCGACCGTCGTGCCGTCGGGCGTCCTGGCCTTGAGATGCAACCCCGTAGGGTGCTCGGTCCCGCACCCGAAGCACTGACCGTAGTGGGACGACAGAACGGTGCCCGGCGCGGGCGCACCCGGCACCGCCTCGGGCGGTCCGGCGTTGGGAGGCGGCGTGGTGAGGGAGGAACGCGTCACGGGTGACGAGGTTACTCCGTGCCACCCACACCCGAATCCCACCCGAACCCCACCCGCCCCACTGCCGTATCACCCGCCCCGCACACCGGTGGATCATGGGCGTGAAGGAGCGGCCTCCGTATCGGCCCTGGACACGTCACCGCCCGCCATACCGCCGACGTCACCAGCGACACCGGAACCGCGAACGCCGCTGTCACCAGCGACACGGGGACCGCGAGCGCCGCTGTCACGGCGGCTGTCGCCCTCGCCGCCGTCGCCGCGACGGTCGCCTCCGTCGCTCCGGCGGCCTCCGCCGTTGCCGTGGCCGGGGGTGTCCGTCGTGTCGTCGGTGGGTGGGGGTGGCGGTGGGGCGGGTGAAGGTGGCTCGTCGTGGCCTGGGGGGAGCTCTGGGGGCTTGTGGCGGAGCTCTGGCAGTGCGCGGTAGATGACGGCTGCCACGGGGACCGCCACTGCGGCGCCGGCGATGCCGGCCAGGACGCCGCCCACGGACAGGACGAGGATGATCGCCAGCGGGTGGAAGTGCAGCGCCCGGCCCACGATCAGCGGCTGCAGGACGTGGTTTTCGAGCTGCTGCTCCACGATGAGGATGCCGAGGAAGATCAGCGCGTAGACGAGCCCCTTGGCGCCCAGCGTGACCAGGGTGGCGACGGTGCCGGCGAAGAAGATGCCGACGATGGGGATGAAGCTGGCGAAGAAGATGAGCACGGCCAGCGGCGCCCACAGCGGCACGCCCATGCCGGCCAGCACGATGCCCATGATGAGCCCGTGGACGGCGGCCACCGCCACGGTGCCCTGGACGTAGTGGGAGAGCGTGGTCCAGGCGGCCCGCCCGGCCCGGTCGACCCTGGGCGCCACCCCGCCGAACGCCTTGAGGAACCACATCCAGATGCGGTCACCGTCTTTGAGCAGGAAGAACGTCACGAACAGCAGCAGCACGATGGACGCGAGCACCTCGACGGCGACCGCGCCGGCCGACAGCACGGTGCCGGTGATGGCGGTGCGCTGCTCGTTGACCATGGCGGCGATCTCGTCGACGTAGTCGGTGATCTGCGCCTCTTCGAGGTGGAGCGGCCCGGTGATCAGCCACTCCTGGACGGTCCTCGCGGTCTCCTGCACCTGGCTGACGAGACCGGGGAACTCTTCGCTGGCCCGCGCCCCGACCAGCCATCCCGTGCCGACGAGCACGGCCAGCGCCACCAGCATGGTGATCCAGGTGGCGTAGATGGGCCGCATGCCGGCGCTCCGCAGGCTCTTGGTGAGCGGGAACAGCAGCGCGGTCAGCAGGAGCGCGATCGCCACGGGCAGCGCCACGAACGCGAGGCGGGCGATGACCTGGACGATGAAGTAGACGACCACGCCGACGAGGATCAGGCAACCGGACCATGCGGCCATCCTGGCCAGCACGGGCGGCACGAGCTTGGTTGGGCGGTCGGACAGCACGTGTTCAAGACTGGCATGTCCGGGCCCGTCACGCGCGCGGATATCGGCGCGACCACGACCGCTGTCAGCGTAATCCGGCGAAGCGATCCAGCGGTCCCGGCGATCCCCGACGGCGGCGGACGACGCGCACGGCGGCAGACGACGCGCACAGTGGCGGGCCCCACGCCCGGTGGCGGACGACGCGCACAGTGGGCAGGCCGCACGCCCGGCGGCGGACGACGCGCACAGTGGGCAGGCCGCACGCACGGTGGCGGGGTCCGTCAGGGCGGTTCCCCGGCGCAGCCCCTCAGCGCCGACGGCCTCACGTCGGCGCACACCCTCACGCGATGCCGTCCCCTCACATCGGCGACATCGGGTCTGTGCAAGGGGCGGTGATCGTGTCACCGTCGTGACCATGAAGGCTCCGGTGATCCTCGTCATGGCGGCGTCCTGTCTGGTCGCCGCGCCCGTCGCGCCCGCGTCCGCCTCCCGTGTGCCGCTGTCCCTGGAGGTGCTGTCCAGCCGGCCGGATCAGGTCAGCGGAGGTGATGCGCTGATCAGGGTGGACGGAGACGTCAAGGCCCGGGTGCTGCGGAACGGCGAGGACGTCACGGAGGCGTTCGAGCGCAGCGGCAGGGGGCGTACGGGGCCCGTGACGGGTCTCGTGACGGGCCTGCGAGCCGGCGAGAACACGATCACGGCGGTCGCCGGCCGGCACAGGAAGAGCATCAAATTACGCAACCACCCCATCCAGGGGCCGATCTTCTCGGGCGAGCACCAGTACCCGTTCCTGTGCAAGACGGAACGCAGCGGCCTCGGCCCCCCGAAGCCCGACAACCAGGACGGCCAGGGCATGCGGGTGGAGGGCGGCTGGAGCAAGGACTGCTTCGCCCCGGCGGTGAACGACCGCCTCTACCGCTCGACGGACGGCACGTACAAGCCGATGCCCGCGGAACGGCCCGCCGACATGGCGACCACCACCCTGCCCGACGGCCGGACGGTCGACTTCGTGGTACGCCGCGAGCGCGGCGTCATCAACCGCTTCCTCTACTCGATCGCGATGCTGGAGGACGGCTACACCGGCCGCGCCGTCTACCGGTTCGACGGCGGCGTGGCGATCGGCCACGACCAGGGGACGATCGGCGGCGGCGCGCTCGACGCGCATCAGCTCGGCCAGGGCTACGCGATCATGTACTCGTCCGGCACCCGCACCAGCACCCACTACAACCTGATCCTGGGCGGCGAGACGGCCCTGATGGTCAAGGAGCGGTTCATCGAGCGGTACGGCCCGCCGCTCTACACGGTGGGCGTGGGCGCGTCGGGCGGCGCGATCCAGCAGTACATCTACGGCCAGAACCACGGGACGAGGGTGATCGACGCCGCCATCCCGCAGTATTCCTATCCGGACATGGTCACCCAGACCATCCACGTGGGCGACTGCGAGCTGCTCGAACGCTACATGGACCGGCATCCGCGCTGGGCCAGGTGGGACGACCGCACGGCGCTGATCGGCATGAACGCGAGCGACACCGTCGCGAACCCGTACACCGGGCGGCCCGGCTCCGACGAGTGCGTGAACGGCTGGCGCGGCCTGACCCCGCTCACCATGAACCCGCTGTGGACGTCCAACAACGACGCCGAGTGGCAGCGCATGGACCCGCCGGGCGTCAAGGACACCGTCCAGTGGACGCACTGGGACGACCTGCGCAAGGTGTACGGCGTGGACGAGACCGGCTACGCCCGCTCGACCTGGGACAACGTGGGCGTCCAGTACGGCCTCAAGGCGCTCACCGACGGCGTGCTGACGCCGGAGGAGTTCCTTGACCTCAACGCGCAGGCGGGCTCGTGGAAGGAGGCGGCGGACATGGTGCAGGAGGGCTGCCCGTTCGTGCCCTCGGCCTGCCCGGCCGACCTCGATCCGTGGAGCGCCCGTAACGCCCACCAGGGCGATCCCGCGCCGCGCCGGACCGGCGACCCGGTGGCGATCAGGAACGTGCTGCGCAGCGGGCTGGTGTTCGACGGGGACATCGACATCCCGGTGATCGACTGGCGGCACTACCTGGAGGAGGAGCTGGACATGCACAACGCGCACCAGTCGTTCGCCTCCAGGAAGCGGATGCTGGACCACGACGGGCAGGCGGGCAATCAGGTCATCTGGTTCACGGATGCGCGTCCGAACGGGCCCGAGTTCGACCAGACGCCCGAGGCGCTCAAGGTGATCGACGCGTGGATGGCCAACATCCGGAAATATCCGGCGCGCGGCGTGATCAGGAACAAGCCGCCCCAGGCCGTGGACCGCTGCTTCGCCACCGACGGCACCGAGATCGCCGCAGGCCCGCACGTGTGGGACGGCATTCTGGACCGCCGCGCCCCTGGGGCGTGCACCGAGCGCTTCCCCCTCTATGGCACCTCCCGCACGGTGGCGGGCGGCCCGATCGAGGGCGGCGTCTACAAGTGCCGCCTCCAGCCGGTCGACCGGGCGATCGCCAAGGGCCTGTACGGCTCCTGGCGCCCCACCCCCGGCCAGCGCGCCAGGCTGAAGCAGATCTTCCCCACGGGCGTGTGCGACTACCGCTAAGGGCGACGCAGGGGCCAGGGGGGCAGGGTCCGGGGCGGGTGCGGGGCTTGGTGGGCGGTGGCGGACGGAGGGGTGGCAATAGAGTGGCCTGCCATGGGCACCCAACGCCGCCCCGCCACCGAGCCGGAGGCCCGCGCCCTGGCCTCGGCCGCCCGCCTGCGCATCCTGCGGCTCTGCCTCGACCAGGCGCTGACCAACAAGGAGATCGCGGGCCGGCTGGGCGCGAACCCCGCCACCACGCTGCACCACGTACGCAAGCTCGTCGAAACGGGTTTCCTGGCCGCCGAGCCGCGCAGGCCGGGCCCGCGCGGCTCGACGGAGATCCCCTACCGCACCACCGGCAAGACGTGGGAGATGGACGTCCGCGAGAGCGGCGTGACCGGCGCCAACGCGGCCATGCTCGGCGCGTTCCTTGAGGAGGTGCGGCTGGTCGACGTCGCGGACGGCGAGTTCGCCAGGCTCGGGGTCAGGCTGACGGAAGAGGGCCGCGAGGAGCTGTGGCGGCGGCTGCGCGAGGTGATCGACGACTTCCGCGACCGCCGGCCACCGGCGGACGGCGCGGCCTACTCGGTCTTCCTCGCCGTCCACCGGGACGTCACCAGGGACCCGCTCGAGGAGCCCGAGTGATCAGATCAGGTCCACCTCGACCTTGAGCTGCTCACCGGACTCCAGCACGAACTCCTCCACGTTGCCCGCCGCGCACACGTCGTCGGACGCCTGCGCGAGCAGCCCGGCGTCGGGCGTCCACACGCTCAGCCGCGACACCTCGGCCCGCATCGACAGCTTGGCCTCCGACTTGGCCTTGCGCACCTGCGTGAGCACGTCGGAGGCGACGGCCAGCACCGCCGGGTCGCCGGTGCCGCGCTCGGCGGCGGGCCAGGAGGTGCGGTGCACGGAGCCGTCGCGCCACCACGACCACACCTCTTCCGTGACGAAGGGCAGGAACGGCGCGAACATCCGCAGCAGCACGTCGAGCGCCTGCCGCAGCGCCGCGTGCGCCGACGCGGCGGCGGGGCCGGACTCGTACGCCCGTGCCTTGACCAGCTCCAGGTAGTCGTCGCAGAACGCCCAGAAGAAGCGCTCGACGACCTCGATGGCCCTGGTGTGGTCGTAGGCGTCGAACGCCTCGGTGGCCTCGCGCACGGTGTCGGCCAGCGCCGCCAGCATCGACAGGTCGAGCGGCTCGATCACCTCGCCGTCGCTCTCGGCCAGCCCGAGCACGAACTTGGAGGCGTTGAGGATCTTGATGGCCAGCCGCCGCCCGATCTTGAGCTGCCCGGGGTCGAAGGCGGTGTCGACGCCGTAGCGGCCGTTGGCCGCCCAGTAGCGCACCGCGTCGGAGCCGTGCTTGTCCAGCAGGTCGAGCGGGGTGACGACGTTGCCCTTGGACTTGGACATCTTCTTGCGGTCGGGGTCGAGGATCCACCCCGAGATGGCGACGTCGCTCCAGGGCAGCTCGCCGAACTCGTAGTGCGAGCGCACCACGGTCGAGAACAGCCAGGTGCGGATGATCTCGTGGGCCTGCGGCCGCAGGTCGGCGGGGAAGACCCGCTTGAACAGGTCGTCGTCGCTGCCCCAGCGGCCGGCGATCTGCGGGGTGAGCGACGAGGTGGCCCAGGTGTCCATGACGTCGGGGTCGGCCATGAACCCGCCGGGCACGCCGCGCTGCTCCTCGGTGTAGCCGGGCGGCACGTCGGACGACGGGTCGACGGGCAGCATGTCCTCGGTGGGCAGGATCGGCGCGTCGTGGACGGGCTGCCCCGACTCGTCGATCGGATACCACACCGGGAAGGGCACGCCGAAGAAGCGCTGGCGGGAGATCAGCCAGTCGCTGGTGAGCCCCTCGACCCAGTTGTCGTAGCGCACCCGCATGTGCGGCGGATGCCAGGTGAGCTCGCGCCCGCGGGCGAGCAGCCGCTGCCGCAGCTCCTCGTCGCGGCCGCCGTTGCGGATGTACCACTGGCGGGTGGTGACGATCTCGAGGGGCTTGTCGCCGCGCTCGTAGAACTTCACCGGGCGCTTGATCGGCTTGGGCTCGCCCTCGAGGTCGCCGGACTCGCGCAGCATCTCCACGATTCGCTCGCGGGCGCTGTGGATAGTCTTGCCGGCCAGCTCCTTGTACGGCTCCGCCTCCACGCCCTCGGGCGGCTCGGGCAGCAGCCGGCCGTCCCAGCCGATGACCGGCCTGGTGGGCAGGTGCAGCTCGCGCCACCAGGTGACGTCGGTGATGTCGCCGAACGTACAGATCATCGCGATGCCGGTGCCCTTGTCGGGCTCGGCCAGGCGGTGGGCCAGCACCGGCACCTCGACGCCGAAGAGCGGCGTCAGCACGGAGGTGCCGAACAGGTCCTTGTAGCGCTCGTCGTCGGGGTGGGCGACCAGCGCCACGCAGGCGGGGATCAGCTCGGGCCTGGTGGTCTCGATGGTGACCGGGCCCTTCTCGCCGTAGAAGGAGATGGTGTGGAAGGCGCCGGGCCACTCCCTGTCCTCCAGCTCGGCCTGGGCGACCGCGGTGCGGAACGTGACGTCCCACAGGGTCGGGGCCTCGGCGAGGTAGGCCTCGCCGCGCAGCAGGTTGCGCAGGAACGCCCGCTGCGAGACCGCCCGCGCCTCGTCGCTGATGGTGGTGTAGAGCAGCGACCAGTCGACCGACAGGCCGATGCGCTTCCACACCTCCTCGAACGCCTGCTCGTCGATGGCGGTGAGCTTGTGGCACAGCTCCACGAAGTTGCGCCGCGAAATGGAGATGTCGCGCTTGCCGGGCTTCTCCGGGGGCACGAAGCCGGGGTCGTAGGGCAGCGAGGGGTCGCAGCGCACGCCGTAGACGTTCTGCACGCGGCGCTCGGTGGGCAGTCCGTTGTCGTCCCAGCCGAGGGGGTAGAACACCGACTTGCCGAGCATGCGCTGGTAGCGCGCCATGATGTCGGTGTGGGTGTAGGAGAAGATGTGGCCGATGTGCAGCGAGCCCGACACGGTGGGGGGCGGCGTGTCGATGGAGTAGATCTGCTCACGCGCCGCGGACCGGTCGAAGCGGTAGGTGCCCTCTTCTTCCCAGCGAGCTACCCATACCTGCTCCAAGCCGTCGAGAGTCGGCTTTTGGGGCATGGAGGGACGGCGTAGTCGCTGTTGAGTCATGCCTCCTTATGGTACGGCTTCGCAGGCCCGGCAAGCGGTAGAGACTAGTGTTCGTTACAAAGGGGAAGGGAGATCGACATGGCGGAGGAGAAGCCAGATATCGCCTGGCGGGTCATCGGCGGACTCGTGGGTCTGGTGACGGCGTGGGCGGCCCGCAAGGTGCTGGGTTTCGCCTGGACGAAAGCGACCGGCAAGGAGCCGCCCATCGACACCGAGTCGCCTGAGGTGAGCCTCGGCGAGGCGATCGGCTACGCCGTCGTCATGGGGGTGGGCATGTCGGTGGCGCAGATCGTGGTCAACCGGACCGCCAAGAAGCGCTACGACGCGTGGAAGTCGCTGAAGCAGGTGACTCCAGGGCAGTGAGGAACTCGTTGGCCCAGCGGTCCACGTCGTAGGTGGCGACCCGGCGGCGCATCGTCCGCATCCGCCGGGCCAGCTCGTGCGGCGTGGCCCGCATCGCGTTCAGCAACTGCCGCTTGATGTCCTCCACGTCGTACGGGTTCACCAGGTACGACTGCCGCAGCTCGTCGGCCGCCCCGGTGAACTCGCTCAGCACCAGCGCGCCCTGCAGGTCGTGGTGGCAGGAGATGTACTCCTTGGCCACCAGGTTCATCCCGTCGCGCAGGGGCGTGACGACCATGACGTCGGCGGCGAGATAGAGGGCCGCCAGCTCCTCGTGGTTGTACGACTGGTGGAAATACCAGATGGGCTGGTAGCCGAGCTGGGCGTGCTCGCCGTTGATCCGCCCGACCTGGAGCTCGATGTCGTCGCGCAGCCTGCGGTACTCGTCCACGCGCTCCCTGCTGGGCGTCGCGATCTGCACGAACACCGCCTCGCCCGGCCGCAGCCGACCGTCCTTGAGCAGCTCGCCGAAGCCTTCGAGGCGCTGCCCGATGCCCTTGGTGTAGTCGAGCCGGTCCACGCCGAGCAGCACGTGCTCGGGCTCGCCCAGCTCGATCCTGATCTCCTTGGCCCTGGCCACGATGTGCGGCTCGCGGACGAGCGCGTCGAGCTGCGCGAAGTCCACCGAGATCGGGAAGGCCTGCGTGGTGACGATCCGGTCGTCGAGGAAGATCTCGTTCCCCTTGTACGGCAGCCCGAGCAGCCGGCGGCACAGCCGGCGGAAGTTCGAGGCGCCGCCGGGCAGCTGGAAGCCCACCAGGTCGGCACCGAGCAGCCCTTCTACGAGGTCCTTGCGCCACGGCAGGCGCCAGAACAGCTCGGTCGGCGGGAAGGGGATGTGCAGGAAGAACCCGATGCGCAGGTCGGGACGCAGGCGGCGCAGCATGGCGGGCACGAGCTGGAGCTGGTAGTCCTGCACCCACACGACCGCGCCCTCTTCGGCCGCCTCCGCGGCGGCCTCGGCGAAGCGCTGGTTGACGACCTGGTAGGCCTCCCACATCTCCCTGTCGAAGACGGGCGTGGCCACGACGTCGTGGTAGAGCGGCCACAAGGTGGCGTTGGAGAAGCCCTCGTAGTAGAGCTCCACCTCGCGGGCGGACAGCGGGACGGGGATGAGGTTCATCCCGTCCTGCTCGAACGGCTCCAGCTTCTCGTCGGGCGCCCCGTGCCAGCCGGCCCAGGCTCCGTGGCGGCGCTGCATCACCGGGGCTATCGCGGTGACGAGCCCGCCAGGACTCCTGCGCCACGAGGCCGTTCCGTCGGGTTCGATCGTGCGGTCCACCGGCAATCGGTTCGCGACGATCAAGAACGAGCTACGGCCAGTCACGCAGTCCTCCTATGGGTCATATGTCAGGAAAGCCGCCGAGCGCGCGGCCAACGGCGGCCGCCACCGACTCCGGGCCCGCGTGAGGGAGGATCGCGGCGATGTGGGAGTCGGGCCTGATGAGCCATGCCTCATCCGGCCCGGCGCCGAGCCTCTCAGCGAGCGAGCCAGTCCCATCGATCTCCGCGAGCCCGCGAACGGCGAGCGGCGCCGTAATGACCTTGCCCAAGACCTGCACAAACAAACTCGAATCGCACATATCACCCAATAGCACGAGAAATCCGTCTCGTGTAATATCGCGCAACCGGCCGCCCGGCACGGCCACGTCCGGCAGGATCACGCCGGGTGACGGCGGGCACACCGCGCCCTTCGGCGGCCGGCCGGCGAAGGGACGCGAGGGCTCGGGCGTGGTCAGGGGCGAGCCGACGTACCAGAAGGGCTCGGCGAAACGCCCCGAGTCGACCTCGTCCACCCGCCCGCCCTCCAGCACGGCCCGCCGCCGCATGCGCTCCTCCACCGTGCGCGGCACGAGGAAGCGCATGGTGGCGCCGGTCACCTCCAGGTTCTCCACCGCCGCCGCGTGCCGCTCCACGTGGTACGACTCCAGCAGCCCCTCCCCCGCCCACCCGTTGAGCACGAAGGCGAGCTTCCACGCCGCGTTCTCGGCGTCCGGCACCCCCGAGTTGAGCCCGCGCGCCCCGAACGGCGCCACCAGATGAGCGCAGTCGCCGGCCAGCAGCACCCGCCCGACCCGCATCCGCGAGGCCAGGCGCGCGTGGAAGCGGTAGGTGCTGTGCCACAGCAGCTCGTACGGGCGCTCCCCGATGACCTGCCGGATCTTGCGCGCGATGTCGGCGTCGGTGGGGATGAAGTCGGGCGCGATCTGCCAGTCGATCCGGTACGTGCCCCCGGGACACGGGTGGATGAGCACCTGCCGCCCCGGGTTCCACACGGGGTCGAAGTAGAAGCGGCGCTCGTTCTCCCAGCCCGGCAGGTCGGCCTTGATGTCGCAGATCAGGAACTGGTCGTCGAACGTCTCCCCGGTGAACGTCACCCCGAGCGCCGCCCGGATCGCCTGCGCCCGCGCCCCCGCGCAGACCAGCACGTACGGCGCCCGCAGCCGCCGCTGCCCGCAGTGCACGGTGACGCCGGAGTCGTCCTGGGTCAGGCCGGTGACCTCGTGCTCCCAGCGCACCTCGATGAGCGGCTGGGCGGCGATGGCCGCGTCGAGTATCTGCTCGGTGCGGGTCTGGGAGATGTTCACGCACGGCGGCAGCGGCCCCTCGCGCTCGAACGTCCACGACAGCAGCTCGCGGTCGCGGTAGTAGGTGCGGGCGGTGGTCCAGGCCAGCCCCTCCTCGGCCACCTGCCCGGCGCCGGCGGCGGCCCAGATGTCGAGCACGTCGCGCTGCTGGCAGATCGACTTCGATCCGCCGGACCCCCGGCCTGGCCGCTGGTCGAGCACCAGCACCTGAACGCCCCACCGGGCCAGCAACAGCGCGGCGCTCTGCCCGACCGGCCCCGCGCCTATGACGATGACCTGCGGCCCGGCGCTCATGATTGAAGTTCGTCCCAGACCTGGCGGTCGCGTTCCGCGGTCCATATGTGCGGGCGCTCGACGCCGTGCAGCTCGTCCCACAGCCGGGAGACGTTGAACGGCAGGCAGTGCTCGAAGATGGGCCAGGAGCCGTAGCGGGGGGCGAGTGCGCGGTGTGTGCGCTCGAACGCCTCCTTGACCGACTCCGAGGCCCCGACCTCGCGCAGCATGACGGTCAGGAAGTCGCGGGTCTGCCCGATGGCGGCCGCCACGGCGTCCTCGCCCTCGGCCACCGCTCCCCTGCCACCGACCAGCGTGCGCGCGCCGAGCGCGGCCACCCGGTCGAGCGTCGTCGAGACCCAGTCGCGGTGGAAGGCGTCGCCGGTGTAGAGGGCGGCCTGCGACTCCACGAGGTCACCGGCGAACAGCACGCGCTGCTCGGGCAGCCAGGCCACCAGGTCGCCCTCGGTGTGGCCGCGCCCGCAGTACTGCAGGACGAGGTCGCCGCGCCCGCCGCCCAGGTCGATGGTGAACCGGTCGCTGAACGTCGCGGTCGGCCAGGTCAGGCCGGGGATCGAGCCGGGCTCCTCGAACAGGCGGGGCATCCTGGCGTACTCGCTGGCCCAGTCCTGTGCGCCGCGCTCGGCGATGAGCTCGCGGGTCTTCTCGTGGGTGACGATCACCTCGGCGCCGAACGCCGACGCGCCCAGCACCCTGACCGCGTGGTAGTGCGACAGCACGAGGTAGCGGATCGGCTTGCCGGTGTGCTCGCGGAGCCGGGCCAGCCACCGGCGGGCCGCCACCGGCGTGGCCAGGGCCTCGAAGCAGACGAGGAAGTCCTCGCCCTCGATGGCCCCCACGTTGGGGTCGCCCTCGGCGGTGAGCGCGTACACGCCGTCCGCCAGGATCTCCAGGGACTGCCGCTTCTCGCCGAGGTCCGCCGACGAGGCGAACGGCTTCGCCATCGCTGTCTCCTCCCGCTCAGGGCGCCGCCGTCCCGGGGTCCGGGGCGGTGCGCGCACTCCTAGGAGTCTCTTCCCACCGGCGCGCCGGAAGTCCCGGCGGCGTGCTCTTGACAGGCGTGTCCCGCCGGTGATTGGTTTACCGAACATTCGGTCAGTTGACAAGGGAGACCTTCGTGGAGAGCGCGCGTCGCATGATGGACGCCGACACCGCCTCCGCCGCCCTCGGCATCGAGCCCGTAGAGCTGGGCGACGGCCGGGCGGTGTGCCGGATGACCGTGACCGAGCGGATGGTCAACGGCCACGGCCTGTGCCACGGCGGTTACGTGTTCCTGCTGGCCGACACCGCGTTCGCGGGCGCGTGCAACAGTCATGGGCCGGTCACGGTGGCGGCGGGGGCGGAGATCACGTTCGTCTCCCCCGCCCGCGCGGGTGACGTGCTGATCGCCGAGGCGGAGGAGCGCACCCGCTACGGCCGCAGCGGCATCTACGACGTCACCGTGCGCAGGCCCGACGGTCAGGTGGTCGCGGAGTTCCGCGGCCGGAGCCGGGAGCTGAAGTGAGACGGCCATGAGACTGGGACGACCCCCCGCCCCCGACGAGCTCGACCCGATAGAGCGCGTCTCCCGCGACGAGCTGGCGGCGCTCCAGCTGGCGCGCCTGCGGCACACGCTCGACCACGCCTACCGCAACGTCCCGCTCTACCGGGAGAAGTTCGACGCGGCGGGCGTGCACCCCGGCGACTGCAAGGAGCTCGCCGACCTGGCCGCGTTCCCCTTCACCACGAAGGAGGACCTGCGCGAGAGCTACCCGTTCGGCATGTTCGCGGTGCCCCGCGAGCAGGTGGCGCGGATCCACGCCTCCAGCGGCACCACCGGGCGGGCCACCGTGGTCGGCTACACCAAGCGCGACCTCGACGTGTGGGCCGAGGTGATGGCCCGCTCGATCCGCGCGTCCGGCGGGCGGCCCGGCGACATCGTGCACGTGGCCTACGGTTACGGCCTGTTCACCGGCGGGCTCGGCGCCCATTACGGGGCCGAGCGGCTGGGCTGCACGGTGGTGCCGGTCTCGGGCGGCATGACGCCCCGGCAGGTGCGGCTCATCGACGACTTCAAGCCTGATGTGATCATGGTGACGCCGTCGTACATGCTGGCGCTGCTGGACGAGTTCAGGGCCCAGGGCATCGATCCGCGCGCCACGTCGCTGCGGGTCGGCATCTTCGGCGCCGAGCCGTGGACGGAGCAGATGCGCGCCGAGATCGAGGACGCCTTCGACCTCGACGCCGTGGACGTCTACGGCCTGTCGGAGGTGATGGGTCCCGGCGTGGCCAACGAGTGCGTCGAGACCAAGGACGGCCTGCACGTCTGGGAGGACCACTTCTATCCCGAGACCGTCGATCCGTTCACCGGGGAGCCGGCCGACGAGGGCGAGCTGGTCTTCACCACACTGACCAAGGAGGCCATGCCGGTCATCCGCTACCGCACCCGCGACCTGACCAGGCTGCTGCCCGGCACCGCGCGGCCCGCGTTCCGGCGGATGCGGAAGGTGACCGGGCGCACCGACGACATGATCATTCTGCGTGGCGTGAACGTGTTCCCCACCCAGATCGAGGAGGTCGTGCTCGGCGTCGAGGGCCTGTCGCCGCACTTCCAGCTCCGCCTCACCCGTCCTGGGCGGCTCGACGTGATGACGGTCAGGGTCGAGGCGCGGCCGGGGCTCGGCGAGGGGCGCGAGGCGGCCGGTCAGGCGCTGCGCACCGCCGTCAAGGAGACCGTGGGCGTGAGCGTCGAGGTCGAGGTGGTGGACCCCGAGACGCTGGAGCGGTCGGTGGGCAAGCTGAAGCGCGTCGTCGACGAGCGTCATGATTGAGGCCGCCACCGAACCCCGGCGCAGGCGGGGTCGCGGGCTCGATCCCGAGTCGGTGCTGTCGATCGCGGTCGGCGTCTTCAACGAGCGCGGCTACGACGGCACCAGCATGGAGGACCTCGCCCAGGCGCTCGGCGTGACCAAGTCGGCCATCTACTACCACGTGCCGGGCAAGGAGCACCTGCTCGCCAGGGCGCTGGACCGGGCGCTCGACGGGCTGTTCGCGATGGTGGCCGACGAGCGGGCCGCGAAGGGCGCGGCCATCGACCGGCTGGAGTGGGTCGTCAGGCAGAGCGTGCGCATCCTCGTCGAGCGCCTGCCGTACGTGACGTTGCTGCTGCGGGTTCGCGGCAACAGCGGCACCGAGCAGGCGGCGCTGGAGCGGCGGCGGGAATTCGACCGGTTCATCACCGGGCTGGTCGGCGAGGCGGTGGCGGAGGGCGGGATCAGGGCGGACGTCGATCCGGGGCTGGTGACGCGGCTGCTGTTCGGCACCGTCAACTCGATCACCGAGTGGTATCAGCCGGCGCGCGGCGACTCGGCCGACGATCTGGCCGACGCGCTGCTCACGATGGCCTTCAGCGGCCTGCGGCCTACTCGCTGAGCTCGCCGCGCGGCTTTCCCTGGACGGCCTGCTGGGCCGGGGCGGGGCCCTTGACGCGCAGATCGGCGCGGATGGCCTCGCCGAGCTTCTTCGTGGCCATGCGGTTGAGCGCGCCGCCGGCGATGGCGCCGGTCAGGAAGGGGCCGAAGGTGGTGAGGTGGCGGCCGAGCGTCCGCATGAGGCGGTTGCGCAGGGCCGTCTTGGTGGCCGCTCCGAGCGCCAGGGAGACGGACGCGGGCGCGAGGGGGTCGATGCCGCGTTGCTTGGCCCAGGCGGCGGTGAAGGCGACGGCGCGCTGCGCGCCGGATCCCTGGACGTGGACGCCGTAGACCTCGTGCAGCTCGGCCAGCAGCTTGACCTCGATGGCGGCGACGACGATGGTCTCGGCGACGAGCTGGGCGGGAGCGGAGAGCAGGAGGGGTGGGGCGGCGAACTCGGCCGCGGCCAGTGCTCCGCCGATGGCGCCGACCGTCATCGTGGCTTTTTGAGCGGTGCGCACCAGGTCGTCGGCGAGCTCTTCGCCGGTCAGGCCGTGATGGTGCTCGGCGAGGGTGTGCAGGTCTCTGATCGGGATGCGCGGCGCGATGTTGAGGAAGACGTCGGCCAGCCAGCGGCCTCGGCCCGCGCCGGTGGCCCGTGCCCGCTTCGCCCCGGTGGACAGCGCCTGAGCGAGTCGGCCGAGCAGCCTGCGCCGCTCGGCCGGCTCCAGCTCACCCGGAGCGGTGAGCTTGCCAACGAGCTCGCCGACCTCACGATCGGGGTCGGCGACCTCACTGCCCGCTTGGCGGTCTTTCTCCGGTTCGGCCACGCGATGCCTCCGTAATTCATGTCGCGATCGCTCGGGTTCGGGGGCTTTCGTCGTCTTCGGTCCCTCTGCCCCGAGCTCGTTCGCTCCAGTGATCAGGCGGCGCACTCCCGGCAGACCTGCTGGCCGTTCTTCTCGGAGGCCAGCTGGCTGCGGTGGTGCACCAGGAAGCAGCGCGAGCAGGTGAACTCGTCGGCCTGCCGGGGGATCACCCGCAGGGAGAGCTCTTCGTTCGACAGGTCGGCACCGGGCAGTTCGAGCGACTCCGCCAGGTCGGTCTCATCGATGTCGATGCTGCCGGACGACTTGTCGGTGCGCCGCGCCTGGAGTTCCTGGAGGCTGTCTTCACCCAGGTCGTCGTCTGTCTTGCGCGGGCTGTCGTAGTCGGTAGCCATTGTGCTTACTCCATCCCCCTCATCCATATGTGTTCGCGCTCATCGCGCGTCTTCTAACGTCCGGGAAGCCCATCTTGTGCCCGTTCCGTCGGGGAGATTTCCCATCGGTACCCCGAGGAAACGGACCACGAACCTCCCAACACGTCAGGGCCTGCTGCCGTCGGCAATGGTTAGCCAAATATGGCGAAACCCACAGCCTTGGCGTCATGCACCACCGTGTTCGACGGCACATCCAACCACATGTGCGGCGAGAACGAGACGCCCCCATGCGACAACACGCGGACGAACACGTCAGAACGTCACCACGTCAGCGCCGCGGCAGCCTAATGGTCACCACGAGCCCCCCGCCATCACGTGGCACAGCGGCCACATTCCCACCGTGGGCCTGCACGACCGCGCGCACGATGGACAGCCCGAGACCCGCTCCCTTGGCCGAATCCACTCGATCCGCATGAAGCCTCCTGAACGGCTCGAACAGGCTGTTGACCTCGTACGCCGGGACGTGCTGCCCCGTGTTGGCCACCTGAACAACCAAGGCACCGTCCGCCATTCCCGTACGGATCCAGACTTTTCCGCTTTCGGGAATGTTGTACTTCACCGCGTTCTCCAGCAGGTTGCTCACCGACCGCTCCAGGAGCACCGGATCGCCCACGGTAGGCGCGCTGACCAGTTCGGTGGTGACGGTCACACCGTGTTCGGCGGCGAACGGCGCGACCTGTTCGACCGCCGTCTGCGCGACCTCCTTCACATCCAGCGGTTTGCGCACGGCGAGTTCGCGTTCGCTCCTGGCGAGCAGCAGCAGCCCTTCGATGAGCTTCTCGTTACGCGCGTTGACCTCAAGGAGAGTACGCCCGAGCGCTTTGAGGTCCTCGGAGGCCGCCGGATCGGAAAGCGCGATCTCCAGGACCGTCCTGTTGATGGTGAGCGGAGTGCGCAATTCGTGTGAGGCGTTGGCGACGAATCTTCGCTGGGTGTCGAAGGCGACGTTGAGCCGGGTGAGCATGGCGTCGAAGGTGTCGGCCAGCTCCTTCAGCTCGTCGTTGGGGCCCTCGAGCGCGATGCGCTGATGGGCCAGCGTGCTCTCCGACAGCTTGCGCGCCGTCGCGGTCATCCTGGCGACCGGCCGCATCGCCCTGTCGGCCACGAAGTAGCCGATGATCAGCGCCAGGATGCCCACCCCGAACAGGGCCATCACCGCGCTCTGCAGCAACTCGCCGCGGGCGTTGTGCACGGTCGCCTCTTTGGCCTGCAGCCACTGGTTCTGGGCGATCGCCGCGTCGATGGGGTTGATGCCCCGCGTGTCCAGTGTCGGCCACTCGTTGCCGATGGACGCCCCGACGATGGCGTACATGGACAGCAGCAGTGCTACGGCGGCGCCGAACACGAGCGCGCCGTAGGTGAGCGTCAGGCGCCAGCGGATGCTGACCTTGCCGGGAAGCTCCTTCACACGTTCCATGGTGGAGCGTTGGGTGAGCTGCCGCGCGGGCGGCGGAGGGCCGTCCCACACCGGTGGTCCCGTCGGGGGCGGCGGCGTCTCCTGGACGCGCGTCGCCTTGCGTTCGGAGTGCGGGCTGATCATCGGATGCGTCGGGCCCGCTTCGCGCTCTGGCCTGTCCGTCACAACTTGTACCCAACTCCGGGCACGGTCTCGATCACCTGAGGCTCGCCCAGCTTCTTCCGCAGCGTCATCATGGTCACCCGGACCACGTTCGTGAAGGGATCGATGTTCTCGTCCCATGCCTTGTCCAGCAGGTCCTCCTGGCTGACCACGGCGCCGTCGGCCCGCATCAGCTCTTCGAGCACCGCGAACTCCTTCTTGGTCAGCACGACCTCCCTGCCGTCGCGCTCCACCAGCCGCTTGCCCGGGTCGAGCCTGATGCCGGCGCGCTGCAGCACGGGCGGCAGCGCGGGGGCCGAGCGCCGGCCGAGCGCGCGCACCCTGGCCACCAGCTCGATGAACACGAACGGCTTGGCCAGGTAGTCGTCGGCGCCCAGGCCGAGACCCTCCACCTTGTCGTCCACGTCGCCCGAGGCGGTCAGCATGAGGATGCGGGAGGCCGTCCGCTGCTCGACCAGCCTGCGGCACACCTCGTCACCGTGCACGACCGGCAGGTCACGGTCCAGCACGATCACGTCGTAGTCGATGTAGGAGGTACGCTCCAGAGCCCCGCCGCCGTCGTAGGCGACGTCGACCGCCATGGCCTCGCGCCGCAACCCCGTCGCGATCGCGTCGGCCAGCACCCGCTCATCCTCAACCACCAGCACGCGCACGCCCGGTACACCTCTCTCCGATTCTGGTCACTCATTCTGGCCACAACCTCGATAAGCGCACGGTAAGGCATGTTCCGGCCACCTGGGACCGGCCGAAGGCCCCCGGGCGGGCGCGGCTTACCGAGGCTTGGAGAAATTCATGTTTCGGAGGGCGACAAGCCGGGGTATGCCGTCGGGACACCCATTGCCCAGGCTTCATCCGGCAATGGGGAGACTTCGCCCTTGGACGGATCGAACCCCCGGAGAGTAGGTGAGATGGGCGAGTTCACGACCACGATCGAACACCGCCTCGACCAGGCTTACAAGGGCCTGCGGGAGGCCCGCAGCGTCGGCGACGACTACCTCGCCGACACCCTCACCGCCGAGATCGAGGACCTGCGCCGTCTGGCCGACGATCACGGCATACCGTTGCCCCGCTAGCGAGACGCCAAACGGCCGGAGCCACGCTCCGGCCGTTTCGCACCTGACGCACTCAGGCTCCGCGCAGCGGATCCAGTGACACAAGGAGGTCGTGCAGCTCCTCGAACAGGCCGGGAGCCGCGCACAGCGCGAACTCCGAGCTGACCGGACGGCCGTGCAGCCCGCCGAGCCTGGCGCCCGACTCGGTGGCCACCAGCCCGGCCGCCGCGAAGTCCCACTGGTTGACGCCGCGCTCGTAGTAGGCGTCGACCCGGCCCGCCGCCAGCGAGCAGATGTCGATGGCGCACGAGCCGCCGCGCCGGATGTCGCGCACCCGCGGCAGCACCTTCGCCACGACCTCGCCCTGGCTCTCGCGGCGCGCCTTGGCGTAGCCGAACCCGGTGGCGACCAGCGCCTGCGACAGCGGCACGCCGGTGTTGCAGCGCAGCCGCTCGGCGCCGAGCCATGAGCCCTCGCCGAGCGCCGCGGTGTAGACCTCGCCGCGCTGCGGCACGTTCACGACGCCCGCCACCACCTTGCCCGCCACCTCGACGGCGATCGACACCGCCCAGTCGGGCAGGCCGTACAGGAAGTTGACGGTGCCGTCGATCGGGTCGACGATCCAGCGCACGTCGCCCTCGCCCGGCGCCTCGCCCTGCTCCTCGCCGAGGATGCGGTCATCGGGCCTGGCGGCCAGGATGCGCTCGCGGATGAGCGCCTCCGACGCCTTGTCCAGGGTGGTGACCACGTCGGTGGGGCTTGACTTGGTCTCGATCTCGCGGGACATCGTGGGCCGCTTGGCGAGCAGCATGTCGCCGGCCTCGCGGGCGATGTCCTCGGCGAGCCTCAGGAAGTCCGTCATCAGGCCACCGACTCCGGGCGCTTCCACTCCTGGCCGAGCACGTGGTGGCCGAGGAAGGCGAGCACGGTGTCGTACCAGGCGACGATGTTGCCGGGCTTGAGTATCCAGTGGTTCTCGTCCGGGAAGTACAGGAACTTCGCGTCGACCTCCGCGCGGCGCAGGTCCCACCACAGCCGCAGCGCCTCGCCGATCGGCACCCGGTAGTCCTTGTCGCCGTGGATGACGAGCATCGGAGTGGCGATCTTGTCGAGAGAGTTGTGCGGCGACAGCAGCTGGTAGCGCTCGCCGCCCGGCTCGCCGAACTCGCGCTGCCAGTACATCGCGGCGTCGGTGGTGCCGGCGAACTGGTCGAGGTTCCACAGCGAGGCGTGGGTGACGATGGCCTTGTAGCGGTCGGTGTGGCCGGCGAGCCAGTTGGCCATGTAGCCGCCGTACGAGCCGCCCATCGCGGCCGTGCGCTCGGCGTCGATGTCGTCCCTCTCCAGGGTGGCGTCCACGATCGCGTCGAGGTCGGCCTGGGTGCGCGGGCCCCAGTTGCCCCAGCCGCGGTCGATCATCTCCTGGCCGTAGCCGGTGGACATGCACGGGTCGGGCATGAGCACCGCGTAGCCCTGCTGGGCGAGGATCCACGACTGCCAGCGCCACTGCCAGTCGTTCCAGGAGCCGAGCGGGCCGCCGTGGACGAACAGCACGAGCGGGGCCGGGTCGGCGGCGGAGGCGGTCTCGGGCAGGGCGAGCCAGCCGCGGATGGTGGCGCCGTCGTCGGCGGTGGCGGTGACCTCGGTGAGCGTGCCGGGCACCTCGGGGCGCGGCGCGGGCGACGGCAGGTCGGTGACCTCGCCGGTGACGGCGTCGATCCTGGCCGGCCCGGGGGCGAGAGCGACGCCGCTGTGCAGGGCGTAGACGAAGCGGCCGTCGGGCGACGGGTTGACGTGCAGGTACGCGGCGTCGTCCCCGGTGAGCCTGGTGGCCTCGCCGTCGAGCGGGACGCGGAAGACCGGGCGGCGGCCCTGGTGGTCGGCGACCAGGTAGACGGCCGAGGAGTCGGGGGCCCACTGGACGTCGGTGGGGAACGCGTCGGGCGCGTACTCGCGGCCCTGCCCGGTGGCGAGGTCGGCGATCCACAGCGTGCTGCGCGCGGAGACCTCGTAGCCGGTCCTGCGGTCGCGGGCGCAGGCGAGCTTCGTGCCGTCGGGCGAGACGGCCAGCGGGCCGCCGAAGTCGTGGTCGTCCTCGCTGAGCAGCACGCGGCGCTCGCCGGTGGCCACGTCGATGACCACCAGGTCCGTACGCGACTCACCCTTGGGCAGGTAGACCTGCCACGTGGTGATCACGGAGGCGCCGTCGGGGGTCAGCTCGAACGTGCCCTGCCGCAGCGCGTCGCCGGCGTCGGGTGTCAGGTCGCGGACGTCCTCGAGCCGGTCGGCGCCGAGCCGCGCGGCGAACAGCCGGGGCCGGCCAGGGCCGAGGTCGTGGTCCCAGTAGCGGACCGGGAACTGCTCGTGCAGGATCGCGCTGATTCCGGCGTCCTTGCGGGCCTTGCGCTTGTCGGCGTCGGCCGACTCCTCGCCGTCGAGCACGTCGGCTGAGAAGACCACCACGTCGCCCGCCGTGCGCACGGCGCCGATGCCGCCGGCTCTGCTCGCCACCTGGCGGGCCTCGCCGCCGGCGCGGGGCAGCAGCCACAGGGCGGGCACCTCGTCGGTGGCGTCCTTGACGGTCGGGTCGGGGCGGGCGGAGGTGAACAGCACATCGCCGGCCGCGGTGAAGACGGCGGCCGATTCGCCCTTGGCCGAGCGGGTCAGCCGGTACGGCTCGCCGTCCACGGGAATCGCCCAGAGCGCGGTGCCGTACGACTTGCCTTCGGGGTTCAGGGACTGCACGGCGGAGATCAGTCTGGACCCGTCGGGCGACAGCTTGAGCGAGAGAACTCGGGGGATGGCCACATAGTCGCGTATGTCGTTGAATGCGCTCACCCGACCGAACCTACCTCGCGGCGAGGACCGCCGACATCCCCGCATAGGGTTGTCACGTGGGAATTTACGACGCCTTGCTGGTCCTGTCGTTCGGCGGCCCCGAGGGTCCCGACGACGTGATGCCGTTCCTGGAGAACGTCGTGCGCGGCCGTGGCGTGCCGCGCGAGCGGCTGCTCGAAGTGGCCGAGCACTACCAGGGCTTCGGCGGGGTCAGCCCGATCAACCAGCAGAACCGCGACCTGGTCGAGGCGCTGCGCCCGGTCGCCGGGGTGCCGGTCTATTGGGGCAACCGCAACTGGCACCCGTTCGGCGAGGACACCGTGCGCCAGATGAGGGCCGACGGGGTGCGCAAGGCCGCGGTGTTCGCCACGTCGGCGTTCGCCGGCTACTCGAGCTGCCGCCAATACTACGAGGACATCGACCGGATCTCCGTCGAGGGCGGCCCCGAGCTGGTCAAGATGCGCCACTACGGCGAGCATCCCGGGTTCGTGACGGCGATGGCCGATCACACCAGGGCGGCCCTCGATCGGCTCGGCCGCGACGACGCCAGGCTGGTGTTCACCGCCCACAGCATCCCCACGTCCATGGCCGAGACCGCGGGCCCCGAGGGCGGCCTCTACGAGGCGCAGCTGCGCAGGAGCGCCGAGCTGGTGAGCCGGGCGCTGGGCCGCACCGAGCCGTGGGACCTGGTGTGGCAGTCGCGCAGCGGGCCGCCGCAGGTGCCGTGGCTGGAGCCCGACGTCTGCGACCATCTCCGCAAGACCGACGCGCGCTCGGTCGTGCTGGTGCCGATCGGGTTCGTCTCCGACCACATGGAGGTCGTCTACGACCTCGACACCGAGGCCAGGCAGGTGGCCGCCGAGCTGGAGCTGCCGATGGAGCGGGCGGCGACGGCGGGCACGCATCCGGCGTTCGTGCGGATGGTGCGCGAGCTGATGGACGAGCCCGAGCCCGTCCCGTGCCCGCTGACCTGCTGCCCGCCGCCCCGCAGGCGGCCTCAGGCGTAGGCTTTCGCGTAGGCGCCGGCGATCGACATCACCTTGTTCACGTAGTCCCACGAGTGGTTGTAGAACCAGATCGCCTTGCGCAGCCGCTCGCCGCCCTGCCCGGCCTTGTTGGCGCACAGGTAGTTCGCCGCGCCGGGCACGGCGTCATACGGGCTCCAGATGTCCTTCTTGCCGTCGCCGTCGCCGTCCACGCCGTAGTGCTTCCAGGTGGCGGGCATGAACTGCATGGGCCCGAGCGCGCCCGCGCTCGACGGCCCGTTGTTGCGGCCGTGCCCGCTCTCCACCTGCCCGATGGCGGCGAGCACCGTCCAGGACAGCCCGGGGCAGCGGGTGGCGGCGGCCTTGTAGAGCTCCAGATAGCTGCTCGGCCGGCCCACGGTGACCTGCTGCTGGGCAGGCGGCTGCCGCCGCTTGGGCGTACGGGCGGCGGCGTCGAGCACGACGACCTGGCTGCGTTTGCCGAGCAGCTTCTTCACGCCCGTCTGGCTGATCTTGCCCTCCTTGCCGTGCAGCAGCACGGCGACGCCCTGAGCGAACCCCAGTGACCTGCCGAGGTCGGCGCTGATGAGCCCGTCCACGCCGTGCAGCCCGAGCGAGGCCGAGGCGGCGACGCGCAGCCTGGGCCCGCCGTCCACCTGGTAGACGGCCCCCAGGATCATGCCGAACTTCTTCATCGCCTCCGCGTCGGCCACCAGCTCGCCCCTGGTCAGCGCGCTCCATACGGCGGGCTGGTCGGCGACGGGCCGCGGGGTCCAGGAGCGGAACTCGGCCGGGTCCACGGCCAGCAGGTTCAGGGACGTGCCCGACACCTTGACGGCGCCGGCGTCCACCACGGCCACCTTCTGCACGTGGGCCAGCTCGCCCAGCCGGAACCTGGTCTGCTTGGGCACGGTGCCGGCCGCGACGGCGAGCACGCGCGGCGGCGTGACGGTGACGCTGGGGCCGCCCTCGCCGAAGTCCTTGACCGGCTCGGCGGTGGGCACCATCTCGTCGAGGCGCGGCGCGGGCGACTGCTGGGGTGCCTGCTGTGGTGTCTGTGGGGGGCGGAACCTGCGTACGGGCTGCTCCTGGGCGGTGCCGACCAGATCCTCACCCAGGACGACCACGACGCCTCCGGCCGCGGCGGTGACCACGAGCACGGCGGCGACCATGAGCATGACCGCGCGAAAGCTGGGAAGACCGGACACTCGGGACACGTTAACTCACCCCTGCGCGAAAGCACTTGCCATCCGGACATACGGTGCGCAATGGTTAGCCCGCTCAAGCTCACGTAAGGGGGAAACAGCGTGGTCGGGCCTTACCGGGGACTGTTCGAAAGGCCCGGAGCGGTGGCGTTCGTCCTGGCCGGGCTCATCGGCCGGATGCCGATGTCGATGCTCGGCATCGGCGTGATCCTGCTGATCTCCACGCTCACCGAGTCGTACGCCACGGCCGGCGCGGTCGCCGCGACCACCAACCTCGCCTTCGCCGTGGCCGCTCCCCTGTCCGGGCGGCTGGTGGACCGGTTCGGCCAGAGCCGGGTGATCCCGCCGTTCGCGGTGGTGAACGCGCTCGCCCTGGCCGCGCTCATGGTCTTCGCCGGCGCCGGACTGCCCGACTGGACGCTCTACGCCTCCGGCCTGATCGTCGGGGCCACGTCGCTGTCGCTCGGCTCGATGGTGCGGGCCCGCTGGTCGGTCATCCACGGCGGTTCTGGGCGGCTGCACACCGCGTTCGCGTTCGAGTCGGTGATCGACGAGGTGGTCTTCGTCACCGGGCCTGCGCTGGTCACGGTGCTCGCGACCGCCGTGAACCCCTACGCGGGGCTCATCGTGGCGCTGGTCTGCATGCTGGGCGGCTCATTGGCGCTGGCCGGGCAGCGGAGCACCGAGCCGCCCGTGCAGGAGATCAGGTCGTCGTCGGGGTCGCCGATCCTCATCCCCGGCGTGGCCGTGCTGGCCGGCGTCGCCCTCGCGATGGGCGCGATCTTCGGCTCGGTGGACCTGATCACGGTGGCCTTCGCGGAGGAGCACGGCGTGAAGGGCGCCGCGGGGTTCCTGCTGGCGGCGTTCGCGGGCGGCTCGATGGTGTCGGGCCTGTGGTTCGGCTCGCGGCACTGGCGGATCTCGCTGCGGGCCAGGTTCGTACGGGCGCTCGCGCTGTTCGTGGTGGGCCTGGTGCCGATCATCTTCATCGACCACGCCTGGCTCATGGCCGCCGCGCTGTTCCTCGCCGGCTTCGCCATCTCCCCCACGCTCATCACCAGCTTCTCGCTCACCGAGCGGCTGGTGCCGCCGTCGCTGCTCACCGAGGGGATGGCGTGGATCTCGACGGCCATCGGGTTCGGCGTGGCGGCGGGCGCGTGGGCGGGCGGGCGGCTCACCGAGTCGTACGGCGCCTCCGCCGCGTACGGCTTCTCCGTGGTCGCGGCCGTCGTGGCGGTGATCGTCGGCGTCGGAGGTTCGGGTTTGCTGAGACTTCCCGAGGCTGCTTCACCCTCCGAGAGTTGATCCGCTACGGTCGGGAGATCCCTCGCAACACCCAACACACTGGAAGCACTAGTCATGTCCCGACACATCAGTTCACTTCTAGCAATCGCGGCTGTTTGCGTGACCCTTGCCCCGGCGGCGGCCATCGCCGAGGCGACCCCCGCTCCCGCCCAGGGCGCCAAGTCCGCGGCCGCCGGGAAGAAGGCGGCTCCCGTCGACTGCTCCCAGGTGAAGTGCCTGGCGCTGACGTTCGACGACGGACCGGGCAAGTACGCGGGCACGCTGCTCGACACGCTCAAGAAGTACGACGCCAAGGCGACGTTCTTCCTTGAGGGCCAGTACGTCAAGAGCCGCCCCCAGTTCGTCAAGCGCATGGTCGCCGAGGGCCACGAGCTCGGCAACCACAGCTACAGTCACCCCGACTTCACCAAGAGCGACGCGGCGACGATCCGTAACGAGATCAAGAAGACGCAGGACGCGGTGAAGAAGGCCGCGGGCGTCGAGCCGAAGCTGCTGCGCCCGCCGTACGGGCTGGCCGACATCCAGGTCTCCGACGTCGCCATCGAGTTCGGCATGCCGATGATCCTGTGGACCGCGGGCTCCGCCGACTGGAGCTCCAAGAACGTCAAGGCCATCCAGAAGCAGACGCTGGCCGTGGCCAAGCCGAACGGCATCATCCTCATGCACGACTGGGTGAAGCAGACCGTGGACGGCATGCCGGCGCTGATCAAGACCCTGAAGAACAAGGGCTACCACCTGGTCACGGTCTCCGACGTGATCAAGGACCAGAAACTGGAGCCCGGCGACATCTTCCCCGTTCCCGAAGGCTGGGAGAGATGAGTATCGTTCGCGTTTAACCGGACGACTTTCGCTGGAGGGTGCTCGTGGCCTTCGTCAACTGGGCGCGCAATCAGACGGGCACCCCAGCCGAGATCCGCGTACCGGCCTGCGCCGGCGACGTCGTACGCGCCCTGCGCGACGCCGCCGGCTCCGGCCGCCGCGTACGCATGGTGGGGACGGGCCACTCCTTCACCGGAGTGGCCCTCACCGACGGCATCATGCTCAGGCCGGACGCGCTCACCGGCATCGTCTCCCTGGCCGACGACCGGGTGACCGTCCAGGCCGGCACCCCCTTACGCGTGCTGAACGAGCTGCTCGCCGAACGCGGCCTGGCCCTGGCCAACATGGGCGACATCACCGAGCAGACCGTCGCGGGCGCCGTACAGACCGGGACCCACGGCACGGGACGCGACAGCGGCGGGCTCGCCGACCAGATCGCCGAGCTGGAGATGGTGCTCGCCGACGGCACCCTGACCACGGCCTCCCCCGGCGACGACCTCTTCGACGCCGCCCGCGTGGGCCTCGGCGCGCTCGGCGTCCTGACCACCGTCACCTTCCGCGTCGAACCCGCCTTCCTGCTGCACAACCGGCGGCGCAAACTCGCGCTCAGCGAGATGCTCGGCGCGCTCGACGAGCTGACCTCCGCCAACGAGCACCTCGACTTCTTCTGGCTGCCGCACACCGACGCCTGCCTGGTCAAGACCAACAACCGCAGCCCAGGGCCGCCCCGGCCGCCCTCACCCGCGCGGCGCTGGCTGGAGACCGTCTTCCTGGAGAACACCGTCTTCGGCGCCGCCTGCGCGATCGGCGCCCGGCTGCCCGCGCTCATCCCGCACATCAACGCCGTCAGCGCCTCCGCGCTCGGGGAGTCGTCGTCGGTGGACCTGTCGTACAAGCAGTTCACGGCGCGGCGCGACGTGCGCTTCCTGGAGATGGAGTACGCCGTCCCGCGCGAGCGGCTGGCCCAGGCGCTGCGCGAGGTGCGCGACCTGATCGACCGGATGGACTGGAAGATCACCTTCCCCGTGGAAGTGCGGGTGACGCCGCCCAGCGACGCGTGGCTGTCCACCGCGTACGGGCGCGCCACGGCCTACGTCGCCTGCCACGTCTACCGGCCGACGCCGAACCCGGCGTACTTCGCGGGCGTCGAGGAGATCATGACCCGCCTCGGCGGGCGGCCGCACTGGGGCAAACTGCACACGCGGGACGCCGCCTACCTGGCCAAGGCGTACCCGCGGTTCGCCGACTTCGTCGCGCTGCGCGACCGCCTGGATCCCGGCCGGCTGTTCGCCAACGCCTACCTGGACACCGTCCTGGGCTGACCCGCCTCAACCGAGCGGCCACCGTGCCGGCCCGTGGAGTCCTGCTCCAGCGTCGCGTCCGAGGGCACGACCGGATCCTGGGCTCCTCCGTCCGGCGCTCGCCCCATCCCCCGGATCAGTGCTTCCTCACACCATGCGTTCGGTAAAGAGCTTTCTCGTGAATAGACGTGAGTGCGTGTCCCGGTGTTCGTGCGACCTGCGTGACAGGCACCCTTGTAACTCGTGCCCCGACGACTCGGCCTGCCCTCCGTGTACCTCGCCGCGGCTGTGGCAACGGCTGCCACGACCGCCGTCCCCTTGGCCATGACGCCCGCCTCCGGCCTCGCCCTGCGCGACACGCCGCAGGAGCCCGCCCGCCCCTACGTCGTCACGGCCCGCGACCGCGCGGCCGCGCGCGACCTCGTCGGGGAGGTGCGCTGGCGGGTACGCCGCTACTACACCTCGGCGCTGCCCGGCCTCGCGACCTTCCTCACGCCCGTCGAGCTGGCCGAACTGCGCGCCGACCCGCGCGTCCAGACGATCGAGCCCGACCGCGAGATCCACGCCATGACCACCCGCGAACCCACCCGCCGCGCCCCGGCCGGCGCCAGGGGCGACGGCACCACCGTGTACGTCGTGGACAGCGGGGTCAAGGTCCGCCGCGACCGGTTCGACGACCGGGCCTGGCGGGCCTTCGACGCCACCGGCGGCACCGGGCGCGACTGCCGCGGTCACGGCACCCGCGTCGCGTCCCGCGCCCACCGCGCCGCGCCCGAGGCGGGCATCGCGTCCGTACGCGTCCTCGGGTGCGCCGGCACGGGGACGCTGTCGGACGTCCTGGCAGGGCTCGACTGGATACACCGGCACGCCCGGGGCCCCTCCGTGACCGCGCTGGCCATCGACGGCGCCGACTCCCCCGCCCTGGCCAGGGCCGCCGGGTCGCTGTCGCGCTCGGGCATGTTCGTCGTGGGGGCCGCCGACGGGGGCGCCTGCCACGTCACCGCCGAGGGGCTCGCCTTCTCCGCCCGCGCGCCGTATCTGGCCGGACTCGCGGCCCGCCACCTGGCACTTCACCCCAATTCAGGACCGGCCGCCCTGGCCGACCGGCTCGGCTGCTCGACGGCGCGGGGCGCGATTCGCCAGAACCCGTCGCGGCCACATAACCTCCTCATGCGCGATGGCGGGCTCTAGAGGCATGGACTCCAATGTGACCGGCGTCACATCGCCCATGGGCCATCCCAGGAAGGCGATGTTCGGACATGCCGGGTACGGTGCTGGCAGGCAACCGGCACACGCGAGAGACTCAAGGGTCCGGGGGAAGAATGGCGACGCTGACGAAGGGACTCGCATGCAGGAGCTCCGACTCGTCGCGGTGAGTGAGGACGGCACCTACCTCGTGCTGGCTACTGCCGGGCGAGGGACGCGCTTCACGCTTCCCGTGGACGACCGGCTCCGTGCTGCCGTCCGCGGCAACTTCTCCCGTCTCGGCCAGTACGAGATCGAAGTGGAGAGTCCGTTGCGCCCCAAGGAGATCCAGGCCCGCATCCGCGCCGGAGAGACGGCGGAGGAGATAGCCGCGACCGCCGGGATCCCGGTCGAGCGTGTCCGCTGGTTCGAGGGGCCGGTGCTCCAAGAGCGGGAATACGTCGCCCAGCAGGCGCAGCGCGTCGCCGTACGCATGCCGGGAGAGTCAGCGCCAGGGCCCACGCTCGGCGACCTCGTGGCCGAGCGCCTCACCAGGCGCGGCGTGCCCACCGACGAGATCGACTGGGACAGCGCCAAGCGCGACGACGGCCTCTGGCGCGTCAAGCTCGGCTACGTCTGGAACGGTCACACCCGCCACGCCGAGTGGCTCTTCGACCCGCGCAAGCGCCACGTCACCCCGCACGACGACGAGGCGCTCCGCCTGTCCGCCGCCGACTTCGACCCCGAGCCGCCGGTGGTCGAGGACACCACGGTGACGCCGTTCGCGCCGCGCGTGGCCAAGCTCCAGCCGGTGCCGCCGCTCCCCTCCGAGACGCTGCCGTTCCCGTCCGTGGTGCGCCGCGAGCCGGAGGAGCCGGCCGTGGGCTACGAGCCGGCCGGCCGCAGCGGCGACGGCCCGTACCCGTCGTCGCGCGGCACCCGCGACTCCTCCCACGACGACGACTTCTTCGACCCGCCCGCGCCGGCCGAACCGCCCGCGGCCTCTGACACGTCCACCCGCGACGAACGCCGCCCCGCCGACCCGACCCGCCGCGGCGGGTCTTCGCCATGGCTGCCCGACTTCAGCTCCGGCCGCGACCCCGAGTCCGCGATCTACGCCCCGGCCGACCGCACCCCGGTCACCTCCGAGCCCCTTCGCCCGGCTGACCGTACCCCGGTCACCTCCGAGCCCATTCGCCCGGCCAGCCACACCTCGGGCGCCTCCGAGCACGTTCGCCCGGCCGACCACGCACCTCTCACCGAGCCCACCGGTCCGGCCGACCGTGACTCCGCCGCACCCCAGAGCCGGCCCGCTGACACGCCACAGAGCGCCTCCGCCGCCACCGCGTCTCCCGAGCAGGCCACCCAGCCCCGGCCCCAGGCCCCTGCGCCCGCTGCCGAGCACACCACACAGCAGCGGCCCATCACCACGCAGCCGGCCGCCGACGCGACGACCACCGTCCAGCAGACAGCACCCGCCGCGTCCCCGGCCACCGCCGCCGAAGCGATCACGCCCGTTCAGGAGGTGGCGGCACCCTCACCCGAGGCCACCGCCCCCGCATCCGAGCAGCCCCAGGCCACCACGGACGCCGCTGCCACGGCGACCGAGCCGACCAAGCCCGAGCCCGTCCCCGCGACCACCGAGCCGACCACCGCCGCTGCGCCCGCGGCCAGCACCACCGCTGCGCCTCAACCCAACGCTGCCGCTGAGCCGCAGGCCCAGGCCGCCGCCGACGCTGTCGCACCCGCCGCTGCGGCCACCTTGGCGTCGCCCGGAAGCGCGACCTCCGAGGCGAGCGAGCCCAAGACCGAGGCCGTCTCGCCAGCAGCCGAGCCCAAGACTCCGGAGGTCTCCGCGACCGCCGAGGCGTCGGCGCCCACCGAGGCCGCCCGCGAGGCCACACCGGCGCAGGCGGCAGAGACGGCGCCGACCGTGCCCGCTGCGGAGCCCCAGGCCGAGACGCCCGAGGCCCAGGCCGCGCCCGCCGACGCTCCGGTAACCCAGCCCGTGCCCGCCGACGCTCCAGCAACCCCGGCCGTGGCCGCCGACGCTCCGGTGGCCCAGGCCGTGCCCACCGGTGCCCCGGCAACTCAGGCCGCACCCACCGATGCACCGAAGGCCCCGGCCGCGGCCGGGAATGCCCCGGCGGCCCAAGGCGAGGCTGCCGACGTCTCCGCTGCCGGCACCGAGGCCGCTGCGGCACAAGGCGATGCCGCTTCGAAGGCCGAGTCCGTCATCTCTGAGGCGGAGAAGGCCGTCACCGTAGACACACCCGCCGAGGTTTCCTCGCCTGAGCCCGCCGCCGCTTCCGTACAGGAGCCGACGGCTCAGCCCACCACCGGCCAGGCGCCGACGCCCGCCGCCGAGCAGGCGCCGACCGCCCAGCCGACGCGGCCCGAGCCCACCGACGCCCGGCCCGCGAACACGGGCGAGGCGCCAGGCACCGTCGAGGCGACCGCCGTGAGCCGGCCCGCGCCCGCGAGCCAGGCGGGGTCCACGAGCCAGGTCACCGGCGCCGAGCAGACCTCCAGCGCGGACGAGCCTGCCACGCCCGAGAAGGCGGCCACGCCCGAACCGTCCGAGACGGCGACCGCTCCCGAGCCGGAGAAGACTCAGGAACCGGAGAAGGCGCAGGAGCCGGCGGCCGCAGCCGAGCAGCAGGACGCCGATCGGGGGAAGAAGCCCGCGGAGCCCGTCCAGGAGCCGAAGCCGCGTCCGGCGCCCAAGCCGAAGCCCGCCCCTCCTGCGGTCCCGGCCGCACGGGCGGGCAAGGACGACGGCAAGGAGGAGCCCGCCGTCCCGGTGCCCGCGCCGAAGCCCGCTCCGGGCCGACGCAAGGGTTCGAGGGGCCGCCGCGCGTCCGTTCCGACGTGGGACGAGATCATGTTCGGCGCCCGCCGCCAGGACTGACCGCTCCGCACCAGGCCAGGGAAAACCCCTCCACGGCCAACCCACCCGAACCCAGCACCACCCGCACAAGGCGCCACCCGGACAACGTCGGCGCCTGAGTCCTTCGGTGTTGGAGCCATCCGGCGTCCGAGCTCTCCGCTGTCCGGGCGCTCGCGCACCCGAGACCGTCGGCACCACAGCGCAGCGGCACGCGACCGCGATCGCGCGTGGACACGGCTGAAGCGGTCCGCTACTGCAAGCGAAGGCACCCGCACCATGCCCGGCACGCCTCAGGGCATCGCCGCCCATCCGCCTGCCGCCCGGACCATCGCGCGCGATGACCGCCGCGGCACGCCGGCCATCCCCGCTCGAACCTCCGCCCCCACCCATGTCGCCCCGGCGTGTCCGAACCCTGCGCATGCCGACCGCTCACGGCATCATCTCGATGTCAGGGGTGGGATCAGGAGCGGCGGAGGGGATCGCCTCCCGCCGTCCCGTCCCCGTCAGGGTTTCGTTTGAGGAAGGGGGCGAGCCATTCCGGGGTCACCTCGGTCGAGAGCTCGACGGCCTGGGCCATCGAGACGTCCATGGCCGAGTAGCCGCCCTTGCCCGCGCCCACGCCGGCGATCAGCGTGAGCACCCCGGCGCGCCGCTGGAACCAGGTCTGGCGGAGTCGCCAGCCCACCACGGCGCGGCGTTCGACCACGGCCTGGGCGCGCCGGAGCGACCCTGACCGTACGGAGAGCCGGTGGCCGTCGTAGCCGTGGCCGAGTGAGGCGTACCGGTCGAGGCCGAGCGGGACGCCTGCGGCGGCGAGCAGCAGGGTCAGGATGAGGAGCATCCACCAGATCATGGTCCCGAAGAGCCACACGCCGACCGCGCTCACCAGGGCCGCCGCCGCCCAAGGGGCGATCGCGCGGAACAGCCGCCGCTGCCGGGCCACGGGCGGGTGGGGACGCAGCTCGCCCCGGTAGGGGCCGATCGCGTCGCCGGTGACCTGGAAGGCGACGTTACGCGGTACGTCGGGCAGGAGCTGCCCCCGCGTCTCCGAGTCGCCGAGCCCCGTCACGATCGCCCAGGCGCGGACCACCCCGGCCCAGCGCTCGGCCAGGCCGTCCACGATCTCGTAGCCGCGTACGCGCTGGAACTCCAGCGACACGCTGCGCCGGTTGATCAGCCCGCGCTCGGCCACCAGGTAGCCGTCGCGGCGCTTGAGGCGGAAGTCCCAGTTGAAGACGGCGTACATGACCCCGCCCGCGAACGGCATCGCCAGCACGAGCAGCACCGCGACCACGAGCAACAGGTACGGGTGATCCCAGAGCCACTGCCCGGCGTTCCAGGCGGCGTCCCGGCCGAAGCCCAGCTCGTCGCCCCACTGGAACGCCAGCCCCACGGCACCGCCGGCGAAGGCGAAGGGGGTGAGGAGGTAGGCGCCGGACAAAGGCCCGTACAGCAGCCACTTCCTGGGCACGGCGAAGATCGTGCGTTCGGCGGGCTGGGCCGGCTCATGGGCCTGGGCTCCGGGGGTCGCCGGTGCGGACGTGCGGCGGAGGAGGACGGCTTTGAGGCGTTCGGCCTCGTCCAGGGTGACGCCGGCGAGCTTGGCCTCCTCCTCGTCGCCGCTCGCCCCCGTGTCGATCTTGAGCACGGCGAGGCCGAGCAGCCGGTGCATGGGCGGGGTGGAGACGTCGACGCCGCGGATGCGTTCCAGGGGGATGGTCCTGATCGAGCGGCTGATCAGCGACTGCTTGGTCTCCAGGCGGTCGCCGACGATCTCGTACGTGAACGTCGCCCAGCGGACCACCGCGTACACCACGGCGGCGACGACGCCCACCGCCGCGAAGCCGTACGACCTGGCCGAGAAGCCGCCCACGAAAAGCACGCCCACCAAGGGGAGGAGGAGGGAGGGCAGCATGCGTACGGGGTCGATCAGCAGCACCTTGGGGCTGAGCCGCTGCGGCGCCCGCCCCGGCTGGGGGTAGGGGTACGGCCCCCCGGGCCCTTCCCACGGCCCCCGCTCCCCACCCGCTCCAGGAGGCGGCACCGGCTGACCCGGCATCGGCTGACCCGGCATCGGCTGACCGCCGGGCGGAGGAGGCGCCCCCATCCCCGGAGGCGGCACGGGACCCGGACCCCGCGAGCCCCCGTCCGGGACCTCGCGGTCGTCGTCGGATGGCGGGTGGTCCGGGGTGCCGGGGTGGGGGCCGGTCATGTGGCGTCGTCCCGGAGTTGCTCGGCCCGGTGCGCGAGCTGCTCGGCCAGGCCCGCCGCCACATGGAAGTCGAGGCCCTTGATGGTGGAGGAGCCGGCGTGGGAGGCCGTACGGATCTCAAGGGTGGCCAGGCCGAGCATGCGCTCGAACCAGCCCTGCCCCTTGTCGACCGTCTGGATGCGGCTCACGGGCACGAACACCCACTCCCTGGTCAGGAACCCCGACCTGGCATAGACGACGTCGCCTGACAGCTCCCAGCGGTGCACGGCGTACCGTACGAACGGCTCGGCCACCAGGAACGGCAGCACCACGACGAGGACCGCCACGGGCAGCAGCCACGAGTCTTCAGCGAACCAATCGGGCACCCATGACCACCCGCTCCCGCCCACCCACGTGGACACCAGCAGCGCACCGCCCATGAAGAACACGAACGCGATCAACGATTCGAGAAGCCACAACCTGATCGCCTTGGGCGAGACGCGGTTCGCCGGATCGCGCAGCGGGCCTGTTGACGTCACAAGCCCAGCTTAGGGTGCGAACCGGGCAGGCGATCAGTTCACCTGCGGTACGAATCCACCGCCTCACCCGATATCCGGGCCTACCATCCCGTCTCGTTCATCCGGAGGATCGGGAAGGCCCCGGGGCGGGTGGTAAAGATCCCCGGTGTGGCACGGCGTGTCGGGCCGGAGGGCCGCCGGGGCGGTGCCATGCTCGGTGGCGGCCAACCGCAGGCTGTCGAGCTTGGCCACGTCGGCGGCGCCACGTTCGTGCCAGCCAGGCCCGGCAAGCGCGTGACCGCACCACTGCGCGATCGCCTCACGCAACGTGGCAGCCGCCGTCCGCGGAGACACCCCCACCGCAGGAAGCACAGCAGGACAGCACAGCGGGAAGCACAGCAGGAAGTCCTGAAGACGGAGCCCCGGTGATTGCGTACCGGAGCGGTTCCGCTACCCTGCTGTGCGAGCTGGCGCACCTGGTTTTTCTGCTGGACGCCCAGTCCGAAACCTATGTCCCTTTTCGGGCGGTTGGCGGGGGATCTCCTCATCGCCCCCATGCGGGATGAACTCCCAGGTAGCAAGGCTGTATCGGTCCGTGAGACAGAGCCCCGCGAGACCTCCTCATGCCCCGTTCATGTGGTCAACTTCACTACCCGGATGCCGTCATTCTGGCTGTTTTCGGATCCTTTACCGACCACGGACCATCGAGAAACGGTCTGCGCACCGCCGAGACCCGCGTAGCATCGTCCGGCATGGGGCTGTGTAACACGGCATCACGCGTGGGACGCGTCACCGCCACTGTGACGGCGGTGGGTGTCGCGTTCGCCTTGTCAGGTTGCGGCAGTCTCGGTTTCATCGGCAGATCACAGGCGAAGGACATCGCGGAGATCAACGTCACGAGTCCTGAGCTGCGCGAGGGCAAACCGCTGCCGCGCGAATACTCCTGTCACGGCGACCAGGGCAGCCCGCCACTGCGCTGGTCGAGCCAGCCGCTGTCCGAGGCGAAGTCGATCGCGATCGTGGCCGACAGCCACACCGGGTCCGATTCGGCCGTCCACTGGGTGATCTACAACATCCCGGCGACCACGACCGAGCTCGGCCCCAACGCCGCCGCCGACCCGCCTGAGGGCTCCGGCCAGGCGACGGTGACCAGTGGGCGGGCCGGCTACGAGCCGCCCTGTGAGGAGAAGGCAAGCTATCGGTTCACCGTCTACACGCTGGACGACAAGGTCGAGAGCGCCGAAGGCTCGGAGCTCCCGCAGATCTTGAAGCAGATCGCGAACCAGACCATCGCCCGGGGGCGGCTCACGGCGGTGAACATCGAGTGAACACCCGAACACGGCATGTGGTGCCGGTGTACCAATTCTTCACGTAGGGTGTGACAACTCTCATAGTGGTCCGACACAATCAGATCCAATCGTTAGGCACTGGTGATCAAAGGGGGCAGATCGCGTCGATGGCCGCGCGATCTCATCGGTGCCAGAGGGAGGCCATGGCTTTGAGGGTGGTGCAATGATCGCGGTCGTAGTGAGCTTGGTCGCTGTCGTGCTCCTCGTGCTCGTCGTCGTGGCACTGGGCATGCGTTCGATGAACCGCAGGGAGAGCTCGCTTCCTCCGGAACGGCTGAAGGAGATGGCCGAGAAAGAGGAGCAGACCCAGACTCGTTCGACGGACGAGTTCGCGAAGCATGAGCCACGGATGGCCAACTTCAGCCCCGATTTCAGCCCCATAGACGAGCCGAAACCCAAGCCCGTCCGCACCGGTCAGCGTGGCCGTCGTGGCGTCGACGAGTGGGGCAACCCCACCAACGACGACGATGACGAGGAGTTTTGGGCCAGCATCCGCAGTGACGCGGAGGAGGGCGGGTTCGGTGCGGGTGGCACCGTCGCCGCCAGGAAGGCCGCCTCCCGTCCCGTCGAGCGCCCGTCCGAGCGCGAGCGTCCCGCCGAGCGCGAGCAGCAGCGTCCCGCCGCCCAAGCCGACCGGCCCACTGATCGGCCCACAGATCGGCCCGCAGCGCGGCCCGGCGGACGTTCCTCCGGACGTCCCGCCGAGCGGTCCGGTGAGCGCCCCGCCAAGCGGCGTCCCGCCAAGCCGCAGCCCGCCGCCTCCGTCGACCCCAACGCGGCCACCGTGCAGGCCCCTCTCCCTCAGCGCCAGCCCGCCGCCGCCAACCTCGCCGATCTCGTGGAGCCGCAGAAGCGGGCCAAGCCCTCGCAGTCCGAGCTGGCCGACCAGCGCACGGTGACCTTCGCGGCGCCGACCGCCGACGTGATGAGCATCCTCGCCCCCGGCGCCCAGCCGGTGCCGGCCCCCACGCCTCCCGAGCCCGCCACGAGGCCCGCCCCGAGGTCCACCACGAGGCCCGCCCCGGTGGCCTCCAGCGGCGTCTCCTCCAACTACCCCGCCACGGGCGGCGGCTACGGCGCGGGTTCGGCGAGCGGCTCCTATCCCGCCACCCCCGCGGCGACCGGCAGCGGCTCGTTCCCCGCGGTCAGCCCCACCTCCAGCGGCAGCTTCCCGGCCGCTCCCGCCGCGCCGATCCACGGCGCCCCGACGAGCGACCCGTTCCCCGCCTACGGCGGTGGCGCGTCCGACCCGCTCGACCCCTCCTACGGCAGCGCCGCGCGGCCCGGCACCACGTCAGGCTCGTGGCCCGCCGCCTCGCCCGACATCCTCGACGACCCGGCGCCGAGCGACACCCCCTACGGCGGAGCCAGCTCCTGGCCGGCGTTCGAGCAGCCCGCCGCGCGCTCGTCCTACCCCGCCTCCTACGAGGTGCGCTCCGGCTACGCCGTGGCCGACGACTCCGACCCGCTCACGAGCCCCTCCCCCGCCACCGGCACCCCGACCGTGCCGGGCCGGGCGGTCTCCAACTACGACGTGCTCTCGGCTCCCACGCCGCCTCCGGCGCAGCCGGCGTCCCCGTTCGCGGTGGGCGCGTACGAAACGGGTGACATCACCACCAGCCCGGCGGCGTCCTGGCCGGAGCCTCCGGCGCCTGAGGGCGGCTGGCCCGCGTACGGCGGCGGCAAGGAGGAGGGCGGCCGCGGCAGCCACCGCAGGGCGGCCCCCGAGCAGGACCTTCCGCACGACTATTACAGATGATCTTTCGTACCCATTAATCCGTAAAACCAGCGTGACGCCCCCCTAAAGCGGGGGAGACGGAGCAATAGGGTTTGCTCCATGTTCCGCGACACGCAGAGTAGCTGGCTGAGCACCCTCCGATATGACGTGCCGGCCTCGCTCGTGGTTTTCCTCGTCGCGGTGCCCCTCTCCCTGGGCATCGCGATGGCTTCGGGAGCGCCTCTCGTCGCCGGGCTGATCGCCGCCGTGGTCGGCGGCGTCGTGGCGGGCGCACTGGGCGGCTCGGCGGTGCAGGTGAGCGGCCCCGCCGCGGGCCTGTCGCTGGTGGTCGTGGACCTCGTGCACACCTACGGCTGGCGGGCCACCTGCATGATCACCCTGCTGGCGGGGGCCGTGCAGCTCGTGCTCGGAGTGTTCAAGGCGGCCAGGGCCGCGCTGATGGTCTCACCGGCCGTCATCCACGGCATGCTGGCCGCCGTCGGCGTGATCATCGCGCTCGCCCAGCTGCACATCGTGCTCGGCGGCAGCTCCCAGCGCTCGGCGGTGGCCAACCTGGTGGAGCTGCCCGGCCAGATCGCGAACCTGCACGGGCACAAGGTCGCCGTCGGCGTGCTGACAATCCTGGTGCTGGCCCTGTGGACACGGCTGCCCAAGCCGGTCAAGGTGGTGCCGGCGCCGCTGGCGGCGCTGTTCGCGGCGGCGGTCACGGCGTGGGCGTTCGGCTGGGACGTGACGCGGGTGGACCTGTCCGACAGCGTGACGGAGTGGGCCTTCCCCGTGCTGCCGCAGGGCGACTGGCACCTGGTGGTGGCCGCGGTGCTGCTGGTGGCGCTGCTCGCGGGCTGCGAGTCGCTGCTGTGCTGCGTGGCCGTGGACGGCCTGCACACCGGCCGCAGAGCCGACCTCGACCAGGAGCTGACCGGGCAGGGCGTGGCCAACATGGTCACCGGCGCGCTCGGCGGGCTGCCGGTCGCCGGGGTGATCGTGCGCAGCAGCGCGAACGTGCAGGCGGGCGCGCGTACCCGGTGGTCGACGATCCTGCACGGGGTGTGGGTGCTGGTGTTCGCGTTCGGGTTCGGCTGGACGATCACGCTGATCCCGCTGGAGGCGCTGGCGGCGCTGCTGGTCTTCATCGGCGTGCAGATGGTGAACCTGGGCCACGTCAAGAAGGTGCACGGGCACGGCGAGGTGCCGGTGTACGTCGTGACGATGGTCGCGGTCATCCTGCTCGGGCTGGCCGAGGGCGTGCTGGCCGGGCTGGCGCTGGCCGCGCTGCTGGCGCTGCGCCGCCTCACCATGGTGACCGTGCTCAAGCGGGAGGACCGCGAGGGCCGGCTGCGGGTGACGATCTCGGGGTCGCTGACGTTCCTCGGCGTGCCGCGGCTGACCCACGAGCTGCGGGCCGTGCCCACCGGCGCCCACGTGGACCTCGACCTGAACATCGACTTCATGGACAACGCGGCCTTCGAGGCCCTGCACTCCTGGCGGCTCGACCACGAGCGCACGGGCGGCACGGTGGACATCGACGAGCTGCACGACGAGTGGTACACGCTGGCCGCGAGCGGGGGACGTACGCTGCCGAAGAAGTCGCCGCTGAAGGCGCCCGACCGGTCGTGGCTGCCGTGGGCGCACCGGCGCCGCGCCCCCGCCGAGCCGCGTGACAGCGTGGGGGCCGAGTGCCAGCTCACGGCGGGCGCGCGCGAATACCACCGCCGTACGGCACCGCTCGTCCGCCCGATCTTCACCGAGCTGGCCCGCAAGCAGCAGCCGTCGCACCTGTTCATCACCTGCGCCGACTCCAGGATCGTGCCCAGCCTGATCACCGCGAGCGGGCCCGGCGACCTGTTCACCGTGCGCAACATCGGCAACCTCGTCCCCCGCAGGGGCGCCGAGCCGCACGACGACTCGGTGGTGGCCGCCATCGAGTACGCCACGCAGGTGCTGAACGTCCGGACCATCACGGTGTGCGGGCATTCGGGGTGCGGGGCCATGGCGGGGGTGCTGAGCGGCGGCGTGCAGGCGGGCAGCCTGCCGGGGCTGCGCCGGTGGCTGCGGCACGGGCACCACAGCCTGGCCACGTTCATCGAGCTGGAGGGCGACCGGCTGCACAGCGGGGCGCTCGACGTGCTGTGCCGGGTGAACGTGCAGCAGCAGCTGGAGAACCTGCGGACGTACCGGAAGGTGGACGAGCAGGTCAGGGCGGGCAAGCTGGAGCTGGTCGGGCTGTACTTCGACATCGGCTCGGCCCGCGTGCACATGGTGCCGCCGCTGCGGCCCGCCACCCCGTACGTCGGCATGCCCGCCCGCCGGGTGATGACCGCCGATCGGCGCGTTCTAGGTAATCCTCCGCAGACCGGGCGCGGCGCGCGCGGTTAGGGTCGCGGTGCCAGCGAGGTTCGGCCGTCTGCCCACGGCATTCCTCGTGACGCCGGTCCTGGCTCCCAGGGGCCGGAGGGGCGGAGGTGCCCGTTCGCCACGCCCTGTCGCGGTTCGTCGCGGCGGGATGCCGACGGTGGCGCGATGTCCGGGACGATCACCTCCGCCCCTCGTCGCTCCCGGCGGGGCATGCTGGAGGGATGACCGCGTTCCAGCATCCCCGTTTCGCGCAGGCGTACGTACGGGCGTCCGAGCTCGCCGACCGGCGCGGCGCGTACGCGCACCGCCGCCGCCTGCTGGCGGGCCTGCACGGCCGGGTGATCGAGATCGGCGCCGGCAACGGCCGCAACTTCCCCCACTACCCGCCGTCCGTCACGGAGGTGCTGGCGGTGGAGCCGGACGACACGCTGCGCGCCCACGCGGTCGCGCAGGCCAGGTCGGCGCCGGTGCCCGTGTCGGTGGTGCCAGGTCACGCCGACGCGCTTCCGGCCGGCGACGGCACGATGGACGCGGCGGTCGTGTCGCTGGTGTTGTGCTCGGTGCCCGAGCAGAGCCGGGCACTGGCGGAGATCGCGCGCGTGCTCGCCCCCGGCGGGCGGCTGCACTTCTACGAGCACGTACGCTCCCCGCGCCGCGCCACCGGTCTGCTGCAGGACCTGCTCACCCCGGCCTGGCGCCGGGCGGCGGGCGGCTGCCACCCGAACAGGGACACGGTGGCGGAGATCGTACGGGCGGGCTTCGAGGTGACGGAGATCGACCGCTTCCCCTTCGCCCCGCAGCCTCCGATCCCGCCCCTGACCCATGTCCTCGGCACCGCCGTCTTCAAGGGCTGATCAGCGCAGGTTGCCGAAGAACCGCCGCATGTCGTCCACGAGGAGGTCGGTCGCGTCCTGGGTGGCGAAGTGGCTGCCCCGGTCGTAGACGTTCCAGGAGACGATGTTCTTGTGGTCGCGCTGGGCGAACGTCCTGATCGACTGGTAGTCCCAGGCGAAGTTGGCCAGGCCGAGCGGCACGGTCGTCGGCTCCGGCACGGTGGCGCCCCGGCCGTTGGTCTTCTGGGTGGCGGGGGCGGTCGCCGCGTCCTCGTAGTAGAGCCGGGCGGCGGAGGCGGCGGTGTTGGTCAGCCAGTAGATCATCACGTTGGTGAGCACGACGTCGGGGTCGAGCGGGCCGAGGAGCTGGGCGTGCCAGCCCAGCAGGCCGGCGGGCGAGTCGGCCAGGGCGTGCGCGAGGGTCTGCGGCTCGGTGGACTGCAGCTTGTCGTAGGCGCCCCTGTTCTCGGTGAACCACTTGGCGAAGTCGAGCTTGCCGCGCTCGTCCTCGGTGAGCTGCTCCAGCTCGGCCGGGTCGCCGGAGGGGAAGGAGAAGACCTGCGTGACGTGCACGCCGACGACGTGCTCCGGGTCGGTGCGGCCCACCTCGGGCGAGATGAGCGAGCCCACGTCATTGCCGGCCGCGCCGTAGCGGTCGTACCCCAGCCTGCGCATCAGCTCGGCCCAGGCGCGGGCCACCCGATAGCGGTCCCAGCCGCGCTCCTTGGTCGGACCTGAGAGGCCGAAGCCCGGCAGCGACGGGATGACCAGGTGGAACGCGTCCTCCGGGTCGCCCCCGTGGGCCCGGGGGTCGGTGAGCGGGCCGATCACCTCCAGCCATTCGGCCACCGTGGCCGGCCAGCCGTGGGTCAGGATCAGCGGGGTAGCGTCCGGCTCCGGCGAGCGCACGTGCAGGAAGTGGACGGTCTGGCCGTCGATCTCGGTGGTGAACTGCGGGTACGCGTTCAGCCTCGCCTCCCATGCACGCCAGTCGTAGCCCGTGCGCCAGCGCTCGACCAGCTGCTTGACGTACCCGACCGGGACGCCGTACTCCCAGCCGGGCGGCACCGGGCCGACGGGAGCCGAGTCGTCCGGAGGCAGCTCCTCGGCCCAGCGGGTCCGTGCCAGCCGCTGCTGGAGGTCGTCGAGGTCGTCCTGGGGGACGTCGATCCGGAACGGGACGATGTCGTTGCTCATGGGACCAAGCTAGACACCGAATAGGCACAGTCCGTTCCTAATGGAGAGGCAGACCGCGGAACGTGCTGGAAACCTCGGCGCGGCTGCTGCGCCTGCTCTCCCTCCTGCAGACCTCCCGTGACTGGACCGGCGCAGAGCCGGCCGAACGGCTGCCGGTCAGCCCGCGCCGTGCCCAGGGACGAGCCCGGCCCCCCGGGTGGACGTCGGCACCTTGACCGTCCTGGCCGCCGCCTGCCGTCATCACGAGCGGCTGCGGTTCGGCTACCGGAGCCGCGACGGGCCGGCCTCCCAGCGGGAGGTGGAGCCGTACCGGCTGGTCACGTACTCTGCCGGGAAGCGCTCATCTCCATCATCACTGTCACGCGGACACCCTCCGAGCGGGCACTGAAGGTGCTCAACAAAGCCATCGCCGAGGAGCCGACCTCCGGCGAATGTGCCCGCGATGCGCCCCCGGGGGCCTCGACGCTGTTGGCCGAGCCTTTCGCCCCAGATCAGGCGAAGAATTAGGGGACGAGTCGGCCTGTAGGCCGGGTTCTGTTCTGAGCGGTGCGCTGACCTTGGGTTGCTTCGTGATCTCGGCTCTGAGCTGCGGAAGTACGTTTCAGTAGTTGCCAGTAGCTTCCGGTGTCTCTTGGGCTGTGGCGGAACAGAGACGGAACAAGATCTTCTTGCTGAAGCGAGCTGAGTAGAGTTGTGGTCGGCACTCTCATCAAGCCCTGTGGCCAGTCGCTTGTATGAGTAGCAATTCGATCACTGGAGCTGGCGTTTTCGCTGCTCAGGTCTACATTGGACGTTCGCTCACGCGCATGGTCATGCTGTGATGTGCGTCCCTGATGTCACTTACTTCGTCACCCAGTTGTCGTGCGTTCTTCATCGGTACCTGTTCGCTTGCGGGATCATGCAAGATGAAAGCATGACAGACTTCTGGGCGGGTGTGCTTGCAGGAACCTTGGGTGCGCTCATAGGCGGTTTCTTCACGGCTTGGGGTGCACGACTTCAAGTTCGCGGGATGCTCGATGCCGTGCGACTAGAGATTGAAGCAATGACTAGAGAAGAGCACAGAGCTCGACAAATAGCGTCACAACATGCTGCGCTTGTTGAAATGTTTCGAACAGTCGGAAAATGCATGCATCTCTTAGAGGAAGAAGCAGAAAGCCATAGGCCACATAATGCCGATATAGGCTGCGACGGCCTACCTTCACCCGAGTTACACGAGACACGCACAGAGTTTGAATCTGCCTACTGGGCACTGATCCATGAAATCGAAAAGGATGGCCACAATAAGATAGACGCTTCACCTATGGATAAGCTTATGTTTTTCTTACATGACGCCTGCTCCAGAGACACGAAAGCAATCTCGAAATATGTTCCAAATTTTGCCAAAAAAGACCCTGTGAAGTCCTGTAATTACTACTTAGCAGTTAATCTAACAGGGACAATTTTAGCTTTCGATGCTCTCGAGTATTTGCGCGCTATTCGAAGGACGTTAGACACGTAACGAGCCCGAGCGCCTCACGGTCTCTAACCGCCCATCCCGTCTGCCGTCGACCCACCGCGGAGCGGCAGCGGGCCGGCGACGGAGGTGCAAGCCCGGCTTGACGTGTCCCTGCGCCTGGGCGCCTTCCACAGTTACGGGACTTCCAACGGTCACGGCCGGGCTTGCGGCGGAGGAGGCGGTCTGCTGGGCTTGCCTGGGTCGATGGCAGGCGGGATGGGCTTCTCACACCAGCCACCCCACCGCCTGCAAGGGCGTGGACGCCATCCCGGAGCCGGAGCGCCCCCGCCGGAGGCACGTAGTAAGGCCAGCCTTGTGACTGGCTCCGCGTGCGCCGACTAGCTCGGCCCCGTGAGCAGAACCGTGCGCCCCCAAAGCGGCCCTGTCCTCGTCCGCGCCAGCCGACCGGCGTTCTGCGGGTCGGGCATGGAGCCCATGTGGAGTGCCCGGCCCGCGTCGCGTCGGCGGCGCGTGCGGCCCGGTCAGGGCCGCTTTAAGTTTGTAGAGAAAGTTCTCACAGGGCTTAAGAGTGTTAGGCCGACTTCGGAGTGTCTGCACTTACCTCAGGTGAGATCGTAATCAGCGGACAACTCTCGCTCGCGGCCGAGAAAGTCTTCCGCATACTCAGTTAGATCGCCGTTTTGGTCCCAGTACCGGTTGACCATGGTCAAAGCCAGGTGGCCTTCTTCGACTTCTAGAAGCGGCGCTATGTCATGCGGAACGGGACGAATAGCGATGGTGTCTCGACGCCTAGAGGCTCGACGGCCAGTACGGTCTTCTATGAGACCGAAGGTCATTTTGGGCAATGGCTCAACCGTGAGAAGTTCTGGGGCTGGACCAGCAAGTTCGCGCGGCAGCCATGAAGTAGAGACGGTTACGACTCCTAGGTCATCGAGGTAGCGACGCTGTCGTTGAATGACTTCATCACCAGGATCGATGTCTAGAGCGTCAGCGACCCTTCGAGGCGCTTCCGTAAGCCCAGCGGTTAGGATCTCGACACGTTCGTTTGGCCGGAAACCGCTTCCTGTTGCGCGGAGAAGTTGCAGACGATCTGGGCCAGTGGTTTGGGCAGGAGGAGGGATACGAGCGATCGTTCCGATGCCAGGAATTGATTCGGCGTACCCTTCGGCTCGCAACACTGCCGCAACTCGGGTGGCTGTCGCCGTTGAGACGCCTTCGGCGCGCATGATCTCCCGTACAGACGGGATGGGTTCACCTGGCTGGATGTGGCCTTGCTCGATTTGAGTTCTGATCTTGGCAGCGATGCGGCGGTATGGTGCCAGGCCCTTGAGGTCCTCGGCCACTATGGAGCTCCCATTCTGAAGTGCTCTAGAGCAGCTCTTGACGGAGTTGCTGCTCTAGAACATTATAGAGCTGGTTGAGCTGGCCGCATAGGTCAGCAGACACAGTGTGGCCCCGGTGGGCTGGCACCCACCGAGGCCGGACGCATCATCCACCTCGCGAAAGGACTTCGGTGATGCATGTTCAGAGTACGGCACCGTCACAGGCAGCGCCCAGCACGGAAGCTGGACGTTCGGTGCCGCTAGGGATCGTGGACGTCTGGACCGGACGTCGCGCTTCGGCCCTGCGCATTGCCCTGCGGATGACCCGTGAGGGCTTCGCTCGTCATCTCGGCTTCGCGCCGACCAACACCCCGTCAACCTGCAACGCGGTCGCACTCAAGGAAACGCGACTCGCCAAGGGCTGGTCGCAGACCCAGCTCCTCAAGCAGCTACGTGCCGCCGCAGCGCGGCTGGGCAAGAGCAACGATCTGCCCTACCGAGATGAGTCCTTGCACGTCTACATCTCCTGCTTTGAAAACGGCCGTCGTGCCATCCCGTACCGGATGCGACCCATCTACCTGGAAGCATTCGGGGCTTCCGACCTCAACCTTGGTTTCGTCCAGATCACCGAAGCTGTCGTAGCTTCTTGGGAGGACGACCCGGACCAGATCCCACACCCCGATTTGCAGCGCGTTCTGGACTCTGCGCTCATCACTGCACCAGAAGTCGTCCAAGTACGCTTCGCTCTCCTGCTGGTTCAATCACCGGCAACTCTCGCCGAACCTGACTCGGCACACACAATCCCGTCCAGGAATTTGCACCTGGTGACTAGCCAGTGATACCTGGATACGTCCGCCCGGCGGCCCCGCACGTCAGCTCCGACCACCAGTCATTACAGCTGCACAGAACCGGGGTCGCCCGGCCCAGCTTTCCTATGGCGGCCGACACGTTCCAGACCGTCCTGGACCGTGTCGTACGTCCCGGCTACTCGGCTTGGCTCGGTCACGTCGAATCAGCCGCCGCCTGTACTCAACCCGTCCGACTGCACGGCAACCTCGCGACCATCGACACCCGCACCGGCGAAGTCCTCACCGTCCGGCACACCTCCGCCCTGCCCGACGGCGTCATCTACAAAGCCTGCGGCAACCGCCGCCACACCGTCTGCCCCTCCTGCGCCACCACCTACCAGCACGACGCCTACCACCTCGTACGCGCCGGACTCGTCGGCGGCAAAACCGTCCCCGACACCGTCCGCACCCACCCAGCCGTCTTCGCCACCCTCACCGCCCCCTCCTTCGGCCCCGTCCACACCCGCAACGTCCCCCACTGCGCCTGCCGCGACAAAACCCGCTGCACCTGCCGCCCCACCCCCTGCCACGCCCGCCGCGACGCACCCACCTGCCCCCACGGCCGCACCCTGGCCTGCTGGCAACGCCACTCCCCCGGCGACGAACAGCTCGGCCGGCCTCTGTGTCCCGACTGCTACGACTACGCCCACCACGTCGTGTGGAACCACTACGCCGGGGAACTCTGGCGCCGCACCAAACAACACGCCGAACGTCACCTCAATCAGCTCGCTCGCCAACGCGGACTACCCAAGGTCCGGCTCTCCCACGGCAAAGCCGCCGAATACCAGGCACGCGGAGCCGTCCACTTCCACATCCTGCTCCGCCTCGACGGCCACGACCCCGACCTCTCCGACGCCATCCTCCCTCCCCCGGACGGCATCACCGTCGAGGACATCACCGCCGCCATCACCCTGGCTGCCACCACCATCACGCACACCACCCCGTTCCACCCGGTACGTCCTGAGGGCTGGCACATCGCCTGGGGCAGCCAGCACGAGATCCGGCCCATCACCCTGTCAGCCTCCGGCGACGCCCTCGACGACCAAGCCGTCGCCGCCTACCTCGCCAAGTACTCCACCAAAGGCACCGAAGCCACCGGCCACACCTCCCGCCGACTCACCCCCGACACCATCGGCCTGTACGCCAACCCGCACGGCACCCACCCCGAACGCCTCATCGCCGCCGCCTGGAACCTCGGCCACACCCCACAATGGAGGGGACTGCGCAGGTGGGCCCACATGCTCGGCTTCGGCGGACACTTCCTCACCAAAGCCCGCCACTACTCGATCACCTTCGGCTCCATCCGCGAACAACGAGCCGCTTACAGACGCGCACATGCCCTCAACAGAGGCCACCCAGGGCTAGAGGGACACCCGGAAACAGCGCCATTTCAGCGTCAAGCCGTCCTTGACAGCAAAACCGAGGAAACGACCCTGGTCATCGGGTTCCTCACCTACGCAGGCACCGGCTGGCACACCACCGGTGACCAACTCCTCGCCAACACGGCAGCGGCCCAAGCCCGCGAACGCACCCGAGCAGGACGCGAAGAACTCGCCCACCAACAGGCATGCAGTTCGTCCACACCGCTCGCCGCCTGACCAACCCTCAGACCGCGAACGGAGCACCACCACCATGAGTTCTGCTATTCAGCGAACCTGGAGCACGGAAGACGTCTCGGCCTTTCTCGGCGTGCCAGTTGCCACCTTGTACCAGTGGCGGCATCGAGGAATCGGCCCAAAGGCCGCCCGCGTCGGGCGTCACCTCCGCTATCTACCGGAAGACGTTCTCGACTGGTTTCGCCAGCAACGAGATGCGGCCTGATGGCTCGCGTCCGTGATCTCTGGTTCGTTACGGGGCCAGATGGTCAAAAACAGCGACAGAAGACTAAGCGGCATCCCGACAACGGCGGCAGCAAAGAAGCCAAGCGCTGGCTTGCTGTCTGGATCGGGCTAGATGGTAAGGAGGAGACGAAAGCCTTCGCGACCAAAGCCCAGGCGCAGAGTCATGGGACGGCCAAAGAGGCGGACCGGCTTCGTGGCGTCTACGTCGACGAACGCAGGGGCAGACTTTTGTTTCGTGAGTATGCCCTGGAAAAATGGCTGCCATCACAGGTGCATCTGCGGACTAACAGTCTCGATACCTATACCGTTCATCTGAATGCGCACCTGATTCCGGCTTTAGGCGAAAGGCGGATCGGTAGCCTAACCAGGGCAGACATGAAGGCCGTTATTGCACGGCTGAACAAGACCTTGGCCCCAACGACGGTGCACACCGTGTTCGCGGTCTTGCGTCTCGTCCTGCAAGCTGCTGTCGATGACGGGGACATTCCTAGCAACCCATGCTCACGCGTCCCCCTACCGCGCATCACGGCGCGTGTGGTCGAACCCCTGTCGGTAGAGGCCGTCTTGGCTCTCGCCAACGCCATGACCCCTCGTTACCAACTGGCCGTTTGGCTCGGCTTTGGGCTTGGCCTTCGGTTGGGCGAGGCTCTCGGGCTGACAGCTTCCAAGGTTCAGGCTGAAGCCAAGCGCGTTTTCGTTCATCGTCAAGCGCAGAACGGCGAACTGGTCGAACTCAAGACCAGGGCGTCCCGTCGCACGCTGCCTGTCGATGACCTCGTACTCGATCAGATCCAGGAGCATCAGGCACGCTACTCACCTGGCCCCGAGGGCGTACTCATCACTAACAGGTGCCGTCGCGTCGCTCAGCGAAAATCGTTCAATGATTGCTGGCGTGAGGCTGTAGAAGAGGCTGGCCTTCCCAAAGGAACCCGGTTTCATGATCTGCGGCACTTCTACGCCTCCGGGTTGATCAAGGCGAACCTCAATCCGAAGGTGATCCAGACCCGGCTGGGGCATGCCACCATCGCCGAGACGATGGACACTTACGGCCATCTGTTCCCGGACCAAGACGATCTAGGGCGCGGAGCCATCGATGCGCTTCTTCTCCCGACTCTTCCGGAACAGAGACGGAACAAGGAGTCATGAACGCTGCTCCACCCCTGGTCACAGGGGTGGAGAGGGACGAGTCGGCCTGTAGGCCGGGTTCTGTCCTTCTTGCGAAGGGGCGACCATCCATCTAGGACCGCCGTTGCCGGCGGTCTCAAGCGGTCTACCCGCGCGACTCGGGCGGGCAGCCCTCGAGCGTCGCGCGCGGAACGCCCCGGAAGGCGTCCCTTCTTGACCTTGCTCCGGGTGGGGTTTACCTAGCCGCCCACGTCACCGTGGGCGCTGGTGGTCTCTTACACCACCCTTTCACCCTCACCTTCCGGCCGAGGCCGGGAGGCGGTCTGCTTTCTGTGGCACTTTCCCGCGGGTCACCCCGGGTCGGCGTTACCGACCACCCTGCCCTGTGGAGCCCGGACCTTCCTCGGCGGGCCCGGAGGCCCGACGCGGCCGCCCGGCCGACTCGTCTGGAGGAGGTTATCAAACCTCAGGTCATCCCCAAGTCATCGACAAGATCGGATCGGTGGAATGGGCCGGTCATCGCCTGAGGGGGACGATGGCGCCCCGGGGCCGTGCCGGTGCGTGCCAGTGCCGGCACGGCCTCGATCAGCGCAGGTGGGCGGTGTCGTTGAAGGTCTTCACCACGGCGGGGCCGTCGGCGTAGTACTCGATCAGCGACAGGCACGCCAGGTCGAGGTGCATGCGGTAGAGCGCCTGGAGGGGGGCCGTCAGGGCGTCCTGGAGGAGCAGCTTGATGGGGGTGACGTGGGAGACGGCCAGCACCGTGCGGCCCTCGTACCTTTCGGCCAGGTGCTCCCTGGCAGCCTGCACGCGGCGGGAGGCTTCGGCGAAGCTCTCGCCGCCCGGCGGGGCGACGGCCGGGTCGGAGAGCCACGCGGCGAGCTCGTCGGGCCAGCGGCGCTGCACCTCCGTGAACGTGTGGCCCTCCCACGCGCCGAAGTCGGCCTCTCTGAGGTCGTCGCAGACCTCCACGTCGAGGCCGGTCTGCTGGGCGACCGCGTCCGCGGTCTGGCGGGCGCGCGTCAGAGGCGAGGTGACGATGACGTCCAGCCGGTACGGCTCCCGCGCCAGCCGCGCGGCCGCCGCCGACGCCTGGGCCAGGCCGTTGGCCGTCAGCTCCGCGTCGCCGAGCCCCGAGAAACGGCGCTGGACGGACAGCTCGGTCTCGCCGTGGCGCAGGAGGAGGAGCGAGGTGGCGACGCGGGTGGGCGGGGCCCAGCCGGTGCCGGTGCGCTCCCCCGTGCGCTGGGCGGTCTGCTGGGCCGTGGCGACGGAGGCCGTCGGGGCGGACAGCTCGCCGGCGTCGAGGAGGTCGGTCTGCCGGGGTACGGACGGCGCCGCAGGACCGGTGGCGGCCGCGGCCCCTCTGACGCGGCCCTCCGGCGGAGCCGACGCGGCGGTTTCCTTGGACGAGCCGCCGGCGGTCCAGGTCAGGCCCTGGGCGGCGGCGTCCATGGCCTCGTTGGCCAGGCGGTCGGCGTGCTTGTTGCGTTCGCGGGGGATCCAGGTCCACTCCGTCACCCGCAGCCGCCTGACCAGCGAACCCGCCTCCGCCGCCAGCGGCCGTAGCCCCTCGTTCTTGATCTTCCAGCGGCCCGCCATCTGCTCGATGACGAGCTTGGAGTCCATGCGTACGGCCACCTGGGCGCCCTCGCCGGCCACGTCGAGCGTGGCGCGCAGGCCGGCGATCAGGCCCCGGTATTCGGCGACGTTGTTGGTCGTGACGCCGATCGCCTCTGCCGCCTCCGCCAGCACCTGGCCGTCGGAGGCGTCTTTGACGACCGCGCCGTAGCCGGCCGGGCCCGGGTTGCCGCGCGAGCCGCCGTCGGCCTCGATGACGTAGGTGGTCACAGGCCCGACTCTGGGGTGCGGACGAGGATGCGGCGGCACTCCTCGCACCGGACGACCTCGTCGTGGGGGGCGGCCTTGATGGCGTTCATCTCGGCGATGGACAGGGCCACCTTGCAGCCCTGGCACCGGCCGCCGTGCAGCATGGCGGCGCCGACGCCGTACTGCTCCTTGAGCTTTTCGTAGAGCTTGAGCAGGTCGGCGGGGATGTCGCCGGCGACTCCCCCGCGGCGGCCCTGGACGTCGGCCGCCTCCTTCTCGATCTCGGCGAGCGCGGCGTCGCGGCGGTCCTCGGCGGCGGAGAGCGCGGCGCGCACCTCGTCGCGCTGGGTGATCAGGTCGGTCACCTTGGTGTCGGCGGCCTCGCGGCGTTCCATGATCTCCAGCACGACCTCCTCGAGGTCGCCCTGCCGCTTGTGCAGTGAGGCGATCTCGGACTGCAGGCTCGCGAGGTCGCGCGGCGAGGTGACGGCTCCGGAGTCGAGACGCTTCTGGTCGCGGTCGGCGCGGGTGCGTACGGCGTCGACGTCGTTCTCGGCCTTGGTCTGCTCGCGCGCCAGGTCGCCCGCCTCGGTCTCGGCCTCGATGACCTGGGTGACGAGCTTGGCGTAGAGCTTGGAGCGCTCGTCGATCTCGGCCAGCTCGGGCAGGGTGCGGCGGCGGTGGGCCAGCCGATCAAGCACGGAGTCGAGCTCAGCCAGGTCGAGCAGTCGCTTCTGTGCCTCAGGGGCTGCTTTCATGATCAATATCCTCTTGTCCAAGCATCGGTGACCGTGGCGGAGACGCGCGTTTCAACGGTAACGCCACTCTCGTGCAGGATGGACGCGGCTCTGTCGAGCCAGGGCCACTCGGTCGCCCAGTGGGCGGCGTCGATCAGCGCGGGCCCGCCGGCCTCCACGAACTCGCTGGCCGGGTGGTGGCGTAGGTCGGCCGTGAGGAAGACGTCGACGCCCGCCGCCTTGGCCGCGCCGAGCAGGGAGTCGCCCGCTCCCCCGCTGACCGCGACGCGCCGCACGGGACGGCCGGGGTCGCCGGCCACGCGGATGCCCCACGACGTGCGGGGCAGGCCCTTGGCCACCCGCGCGGCGAACTCCTCCAGCGTCGTCTCCTCCGCCGGCTCGCCGATGCGGCCGAGCCCGCGCCACGGGTCGTCGGCGAACGGCTGGAGCGGCACGAGGTCGCCCACCAGCCCGACCGCCCTGGCCAGCGCGTCGGAGACGCCGGGATTGGCCACGTCGGCGTTGGTGTGGGCGGTGTAGAGGGCGACGTCGTTCTTGATCAGGGTGTGGATGAGGCGGCCCTTGGGCGTGGTGGTGGCCACGGTGGTGGTGCCGCGCAGGTAGAGGGGGTGGTGGGTGACGATCAGGTCGGCGCCCCACTCCAGCGCCTCGTCGGCCACGGCGGCGACCGGGTCGACCGCCAGCAGCACCCGCCGCACCTCCTGGGCCGGATCTCCGCTGACCAGCCCCACCGCGTCCCACGACTCGGCCCGGGCGGGCGGGTAGGCCGCCTCGAGCACTCCGATCACGTCCGTCAACGTCACAGCAGCCACCTGCGCAGACTACCGGTACGCGGGAGGCGGAGGGGTGTCGCGGCGGCGGGGTTCGGCGTAATGTAAGTGGATCCTGACTTGCGGAGGGACTGGCATGGCGCCACGCGTCGCGATCATCGGAGCGGGTTTCGGCGGGCTGTGCATGGCGATCCGGCTGGAAAGGGCCGGGATCCGCACGTACACCGTCTTCGAGAGGGCCGCGGATCTGGGCGGTACGTGGCGGGACAACAGCTATCCCGGGGCGGGGTGCGACATTCCCTCGCATCTGTACTCGTACTCGTTCGAGAAGTACGCGAGCTGGACGCGGCGCTATCCCGAGCAGCCGGAAATTCTCGACTACCTTCACCATTGCGCCGATAAATACGACGTCAGGCGGAAAATCCGCTTACGGACGGAGGTGCGGCGGGCGGTCTTCGACGGCGGCGCCTGGCAGGTCACCACGTCGTCCACCGAGGGCGAACACACGGAGACGTTCGACGTGGTCGTCATGGCGGTGGGGCAGCTCAACCGTCCCCACATGCCGGACATATCCGGGATGGACGAGTTCGAGGGCGTCTCCTTCCACTCGGCCCGCTGGAACCACGACCACGACCTGACCGGCAGACGCGTCGCGGTGATCGGCACCGGGTCGTCGGCGGCGCAGCTCGTACCGCGGGTGGCTGAGCGGGCCGAGCACCTCTATCTCTTCCAGCGCACCCCCAACTGGGTCATCCCCAAGCCGGACGCCGCGTTCGGGCCCTTGACGCGGATGGCGTTCCGGTTCGTGCCGGGGCTGCAGCGGGCGTACCGGGAGTGGATCTACAGGTACGCCGAGGGCACCCTCTATCCGGCGCTGGCCCAGGGGTGGAGCGAGGGGTTGCTCAGGCAGCGGGCGCTGCGCCACCTGCGCGACCAGGTGCCCGACCCCGAGCTGCGGGCCAGGCTCACGCCCGACTACCCGCCCGGCTGCAAGCGGGTGGTCATCGACAGCTCCTTCTATCCGGCCCTGACCAGGCCGAACGTCTCGCTCGTGACCGATCGGATCGCCCGCGTCACGCCCAAAGGTGTTGATACGGCTGATGGCGCGTACGAGGTGGACACGATCGTCTACGCCACCGGCTTCAAGAGCACCGAGTTCCTGGTGCCGATGGAGGTGGCCGGACGCGAGGGGCGGTCGCTGAGCGAGCGGTGGAAGGACGGCGCCGAGGCGTACCTTGGCATCTCCGTGCCGGGCTTCCCCAACCTCTTCATGCTGTACGGGCCCAACACCAACCTGGGGCACAACTCCATCATCGTCATGATCGAGTGCCAGGTGGCGCACATCATGGCGTGCCTGCCGCACCTCGGCGCCTCCGGGCCCATCGAGGTGCGGCCCGAGGCGATGGCGGCCTGGCGGCGGCAGCTCGACCTCGCCATGAGCAAGATGGTGTGGGGCGCGGGCTGCAGGAGCTGGTACAAGACGGCCGACGGCCGCGTCACCAACAACTGGCCGGGGCGCACGACGCTCTACCGCAGGCTGACGGCCAGGCCGCCGGAGCCCGCGTACCGGGCGGTCGGACCTGGGTAGGACCCGTCCTCTGGTGCGTCAGACCAGGGCCGGACGCCAAAGATCGGACCTGGGCACATTGTTGCTGGTCATGACCGCGAGGTAGCGTCCTGGCCATGACGATTCCCCTGCACCAGCGCGCAGTCGTGGCCGACACCCACAACGACCTTCTCATGGCGGTCTCCGCACGCCCGCCGCAGCAGTGGGCCTCGTTCTTCCGCGAGCAGTGGCTGCCGCAGCTCCGCGACGGCGGGGTCGACCTGCAGATCCTGCCCGTCTTCATCGACGACCAATACCTGCCGGAGGGCGCGCTGCGGCAGACGCTGCGGATGATCGAGTGCGCTCACGTGCTGGCCGAGGGCAACGCCGACGAGGTGAGCCTCTGTCTCGACGCCGCCGCCATCGACCGGGCGCTCGACGCAGGCAAGATCGCCTTGGTGCTCGCCATGGAGAGCATGCCCGGCATCGACGCCAGCGTCGAGCTGATCCCCACCATGCACCGGCTGGGGGTGCGCGTGGCGTCGATCGCCCACTTCGGGCGTACGCCGCTGGCCGACGGCAGCGGCCAAGACGCCACGGGCAGCCGCCTGACCTCGCACGGCGTCGAGGCGCTGCAGGAGATGGAGCGCCTCGGCATGATCTTCGACGTCTCCCACCTGGGCGCCTCCGGTGTCGCCCACGTGCTCGAGCTCGCCACCAGGCCCGTCATCGCCACCCACTCCTCGGCCCGCGCCCTGCGCGACCACCACCGCAACCTCACCGACGACCAGCTCCGCGCCGTCGCCGCCAACGGGGGCGTGGTCTGCGTCAACTTCTTCGCCCCCTTCCTCGCCGAGCGCACGGAGGACATGACCCTCGACCGGCTGCTCGACCACATCGAACACGTCGCCTCCGTCGCCGGCATCGACCACGTGGGGCTGGGGCCCGACTTCATCCGCGAGGTGATGGACGACCTGACGCCGCCGTGCTGCGAAGACGTCCACGCGAGGGGCGTCGACCCGAAGGCGGCGATCCCCGGCCTCGAAGGGCCGAGGGGGCTGCCCATGGTGACGGAAGGGCTGCTGGCGCGCGGCCTGCCGGAGAAGGACGTCATGCAGATCGTCGGGGGCAACGTCCACCGCCTGCTCGGGGAGCTGCTCTGATGCCGCTTCCCTACGTCTGGACACCCACGCCACCGCGGCGGCGTTTCACGCCCGGACGACCGGTAGAGGTCCGGTGACCGGCACCACCGCGGCGGCCTCCCGCGTCCGAACGGGCGGCGCGATCGCCTTCCGCCCGCCGGCACGGCGGGCGGTCAGTGCGGCCGCTTCCTCTACGCGACCCCGGGGCGCCGCCGGGGTGAGCGCCTCTCCGACCACGACCGCATCTCACGGGAGACGACCGGCATGACAGACAGCACCACCTCTCCGCAGCTCGCGGCCATGCTGGCCGATCTCGAAGAGCTGGTCACGTGTGAGTCGTTCTCCAGCGACCTGGAGGCCGTGGCCCGCAGTGCCAAAGTGGTGGCCGCGATGGGGGCGCGCCACCTGGGCAGCGGGCCCGAGTTCCTGGTGATCGACGGCGTGACGCACCTGCGCTGGTCGTTCGGTACGCCCAAGGTGCTGCTGCTCGGTCACCACGACACCGTCTGGCCGATGGGCAGCCTCGCCACCCACCCCTGGTCGGTGGTCGACGGGGTGGTCAGGGGGCCGGGTGTGTTCGACATGAAGGCGGGGCTGGTGCAGACGTTCCACGCGCTGGCCGGGCTCGACTCGCTCGACGGCGTCACGCTGCTCGTCACCGGCGACGAGGAGGTGGGCTCCATCACGTCGTCGCGGCTGATCCAGGACACCGCGCGCGGGCTGGCCGCCGCCTTCGTCATGGAGGCCAGTGCCGACGGCGGGGCGCTGAAGACGGTCAGGAAGGGCACCTCGCTCTACACCGTCAACGTGCACGGCAAGGCGGCGCACGCCGGGCTGGAGCCGGAGAAGGGGGCCAATGCGGGCATCGAGCTCGCGCACCAGATCCTGGCCGTCGCCGGGCTGGGCGCGGGGGCGACGACCGTGACGCCGACGGTCCTGTCCGGCGGCTCGACGCTCAACACCGTCCCCGCCTTCGCCTCAGTCGGGGTGGACGTGCGAGTGGCGGAGGTGGCCGAGCAGGAGCGGGTCGATGCGGCGATGCACGCGCTGCGGCCCGTCGTGCCCGGCACCCGTCTCGACGTCGTCGGCGGGCCCAACCGGCCGCCGCTCGAAGCCTCCATGTCGGCCTCGCTCTTCGCCCTGGCCCAGGAGCTGGCGGCGGGGCTGGGCCTGCCCGCGCTGACCTCGGCCTCGGTGGGCGGCGCCTCCGACGGCAACTTCACGGCCGGCGTGGGCTGTCCCACCTTGGACGGCCTGGGCGCCGTGGGCGGCGGGGCACATGCCGACCACGAACACGTCCTGATCTCCGAACTCCCGAGCCGCACCGCCCTGCTCCGCGCCCTGATCGAGGCCGTCCGCTGAGCCCTGCTCCCGAGGCGACGCAGGGCGGAGGTGGCACTGGGCGGAGGTGGCACTGGGCGGAGGTGGGCTGGGCGGAGGTGGCACTGGGCGGAGGTGGGCTGGGGGACCTTGGCGGCTCGGGAGGTGTGGGCGCGTGCCTGCGCGACCCCCTGCCCCGCGTCGGTGCGGCACCGATGGCAGGGGGACAAAGCTTGGCCGGCCATGAGTCCCGGGACGAGTGGTCGCGTGCCTGCTGGCGCTCTGCCCGTGTGAGTGGGGGGTGGTGCCGTTTCACCGGGCGCGGGTGAAGCGGGTGCCCAAGGTGTGGAAGCGGGTGAGGAGTTCCGGGGGGCTGACGACGCGGAAGTCGGCGTCCAGGGTGCCGACGGCCATGATCGGCCAGTCCAGGCTGTCGGTCATCATGGAGACCATGCATTGGCCGGGCTCGGTTTCCTCCACTGTGGCCCAGCGGCCGATGCGGGTGCGGACCTCCTCTGCGGGGGCGTAGACGAGGACCTGGGCGCGGTAGGACTGCGGGGCGACGTTGTCGAGGCTGGACTGGATGAATGCGGCGGCGTCGGCGGTGGGGAGGTCGCGGGGGCGGAAGCGGGCGCCGGTGCTCTGCGGGTCGGACAGGCGGTCGATGCGGAAGCTGCGCCAGTCGTGGCGGGTGAGGTCGTAGGCGACCAGATACCAGCGGTGACCCAGGGACACCAGGCGGTGGGGCTCGGCGTGGCGCTCGGTGGTACGGCCGTCGGCGGCGGTGTAGGTGAAGCGGATGCGTTCGTTGTCGCGGCAGGTCAGCGCGACGGTGGTGAGGACCGAAGGGTCGGCGGCGGCCCTGGCGGGGTTGCCCCAGCCGGCGGAGACGGTCATGGCGCGCAAGGCGTCGATGCGGCGGCGCAGGCGTACCGGCATGACCTGGACGACCTTGGCGAGCACCCGTACGGACGACTCGGCGATGCCCTCCACCGGGTTCTGCGCGGCCGCCTGCAGGCCGACGGCCAGGGCGACGGCCTCCTCGTCGTCGATCACCAGCGGCGGGAGCGCGGCCCCGGCGGCGAGCTGGTAGCCGCCGTCGACGCCGCGCTGGGCCTGCACCGGGTAGCCCAGCTCGCGGAGCCGGTCGATGTCCCTGCGCAGGGTGCGCGCCGACACGCCGAGCCGTTCGGCCAGCTCGGCGCCTGGCCAGTAGCGGTGGGTCTGGAGAAGGGACAGCAGGCGCAAGGTACGGGTGCTGGTGTTCGCCATGTTTTTCAGTCTCTCCGCTATTGAGGACGGAAAGTGGCCGCAATGGGCGTCATTCTTTAGGTGAGCGAGCGAGAACACAACCAGGGAGGCACCGCCCATGACCGTCGACACGCCGAGCACGAGCAGCACCGCCGAGGTGACCGGGGAGCGCGCCGACCTGCTGGCCGAGCTGGCGCAGAGCCGCCACTTCCTGCGCTTCACCACCCGGGGCCTCACCGACGAGCAGGCCCGCATGCGCACCACCGCCAGCGCGCTGTGCCTCGGTGGCCTGATCAAGCACGTGACCCAGGTCGAGAAGGGCTGGGTGGACTTCATCCTGAACGGCACTTCTGCGATGAAGAACTTCGCGGACATGACCGAGGAGGACTACGCCGCGCGGACCGCGGAGTTCGAGCTGCTGCCCGGTGAGACGCTGGCCGGGGTGCTGGAGGCGTACGAGGAGGTGGCCAGGAGGACGGACGAGGTGGTCGCCACCCTGCCCGACCTCGGCGTCGCCCACCCGCTTCCCGAGGCGCCGTGGTTCCAGCCCGGTGTCCGGTGGTCGGCCCGGCGGGCGCTGATCCACATCGTCGCGGAGACGGCTCAGCACGCCGGGCACGCCGACATCATCCGTGAGTCGCTCGACGGCGCGAAGAGCATGGGCTGAGGCCCGCCTGTGTCTCCACCTGCTGCCCGCCCCGGCACGGCCCCGGTACGTAGAGGCCGGGGGGCGGGGCGGGCACCTCGAAGGGCGGTAAGGGTTCGACGTCTGGGGTCGGGGCGGGGGTGGGTCAAGGCCGGTGGCGCGGCAGCCCGCCCGCCATCAACGGTCGGGGCGGGGTTCAGGGCCCGGGGCGGGGGTGGAGGTCGGGGGTGGGGCCGAAGGGTTGCGGGGTTCGGGGGCGTGCGTAAATGAAGGCATGGAGCACGAGGAGGCGGCGGCCAGGGCCGGTGTGACGGTCAGGGAGTTGCGGGAGATCGGCGAGTTCGAGCAGGTCTACCGGCTCTTCGACGAGATCTGGCGTCCCGGGCCGACGAACGTGCCGGCGACGGTGGAGCTGATGGTGGGGTTCGCGCACACCGGGAACTACGTGGCGGGCGCGTACGCGGGTGACGAGCTGGTCGGGGCGTCGGTGGGGTTCCGTGCCGCGGGGCGGGCGCTGCACTCGCACGTGACGGGGGCCGTGGCGGGCCGGGGCATCGGGTACGCGCTCAAGACGCACCAGCGGTGGTGGTGCCTGGAGCAGGGGCTGGAGCGCATCACGTGGACGTTCGACCCTCTCGTACGCCGCAACGCCCGCTTCAACCTGGTCAAACTGGGCGCCCGCCCGGAGGAGTACCTGCCGGACTTCTACGGCGTGATGGCCGACGCGATCAACGAGGGGGACGCCTCCGACCGCCTCCTGGCCGTCTGGCACCTCCAGGAGAGCATCGAGCCGAACGACGAGCCCCAGAACGCTGCCATGACGTTGTGGGAGGGGCCGAACGGGGAGCCCGTTCGCGAAACCGCCGGCAGGAGCCGGTTCCTCCTGGTGGGCACGCCGAGCGATGTGGAGAAACTGCGGCGCGACAACGCGTACGCGGCGCGGGCCTGGCGCCGGGCGATGCGGGAGGCGCTGGGCGGAGCCATGGCGGCGGGCGGGCATGTGGTGGGTTTCACCACTCGCGGAGAATACGTCGTGTCGATTACTTAGGTATTCCACTGCTGTTTTGGATCTCTGTAATGTGGCGGCAGGAATGCCGAGCAAGGAGATCCGCATGACGGAGTTCACCCCCACCGTTCCTGCGCGAGTCCTACCGACCGTCGAAGTCCGCGACCTTCCCGAGCCACCCCGATCGACCTGGCGCATCATCGGCCCCGGCCTGGTGGGCGCCGGGGTCGGGCTGGCGTCGGGCGAGTTCATCCTCTGGCCGTACATCGCCTCGCAGGTCGGCCTGATCTTCATCTGGGGAGCCGCGATCGGCATCATCACCCAGTGGTTCCTGAACATGGAGATCGAGCGCTACACCCTGGCCACCGGCGAGACGGCGCTGACCGGGTTCAGCCGCATGTGGAAACACTGGGGCCTGGTCTTCGTGATCATGACGTTGTGCTCGAACCTCTGGCCGGGCTGGGTGACCACGTCCGCGACGATGGTGACGTACCTGACGGGCTCAGGGCAGGGCTCGGTGCGCTACATCGCGATCGGCATGCTGATCGTGATCGCGGCCGGGCTGACGCTGGCGCCGGTGATCTACACGTTGCTGGAAAAGGTGATCTTCGTGAAGATCGCCCTGGTCGCGACGCTGGCGATCGTGGCGATCGTGGTCGCGATCAACGCGGAGAGCTGGCTGCAGCTCGGCCGCGGCCTGACGGTCGGCGCCCGCTTCCCGGTGCCGCCGCTCGACTTCGCCGTCCTGATGGGCGCCATCGCGTACGCGGGGGCCGGCGGCGGCCAGAACCTGTGCCAGAGCAACTGGATCCGCGACAAGGGCTTCGGCATGGGCCTGTACGTGCCGCGCCTGGTCAGTCCGGTCACCGGCCACGAGGAGGCGGTGTCGTCGACCGGCTACCAGTTCGCGCCCACGAAGGAGAACCTGGCGCGCTGGAAGGCGTGGTGGCGTTTCGCGAACGTGGAGCAGGCATGGACGTTCGCCATGGTGTCGTTCGTGACGATCGCGCTCATGTCGATGCTGGCGTACTCGACGGTGTTCGGCCGGCCGGGCCTGGAGAACAGCATCGCGTTCCTGGAGGCCGAGGGCCAGGTGCTGATGGACGTCGTCGGACCGTGGTTCGGTGTGCTGTTCTGGGTGATCGGGGCGCTGGCGTTGTTCGCGTCGGCGATGGGCATCGTCGACTACACCTCGCGGCTGGCCTCCGACACCCTCAAGACCGTCTACCTGCGGGACAGGGCGGTCTCGGTCAACCGGGTCTACTTCATCGTGGTGTGGGCGATCGCGCTGGTCGGCACGGTGATCCTGCTGGCGGGGCTGGACCAGCCGCTGATCCTGCTGGTGTTCTCGGCGTGCTTCGCGGCCGTGATGATGTTCGTGTACTCGATCCTGCTGATCGTCCTCAACAGGAGGGCGCTGCCTGAGGCGATCAAGGTGCGGTCGTACCGGCTGGGTGCGCTGGTCTGGTCGGTGCTGTTCTTCGGCACGCTGACCGTGATCGTGGTCTTCCAGCAGGCGCAGAAGCTGTTCGGGTGACGGCGGGCGCGCCGGCGCGGTTGACCTCAACCGAGGTTGAGTTCGCAGACCCGGACGCATGCGAGTCGTTGAAGCGGCGGCCGCCCTGGAGGGCCGCCTGCTGGTGGGCAAGGCGTTGCTGCTGGTCTCCGATCAACCTGGGGACGTCATCGCGGCAACATCCTTGCCGCGATAGCCGTCACACTGATGGACATGCTGGACACCTCGGCCCGTCTGCTCAAACTCCTGTCCCTGCTCCAGGCCCACCGCGACTGGCCGGGCCCCGAGCTGGCCGCGCGGCTCGGGGTGTCGACGCGGACGATCCGCAACGACGTCGAGCGGCTGCGGTCGCTCGGTTACCCCGTGCACGCCGCCCCCGGCGTGGCCGGCGGGTACCGGCTGGGGGCGGGGGCGGCGCTGCCGCCGCTGCTGCTGGACGACGAGGAGGCGGTGGCGGTCGCGGTCGGGCTGGGGCGGGCGGCCGGGGGCGGCGTCGAGGGGATCGAGGAGACGTCGGTACGCGCGCTGGCCAAGCTCGAACAGGTGCTGCCGGCGAGGCTGCGGCGGCGGGTGAGTGCGCTCAACGCGTACACGGTGCAGATCCCGGGGACGGGGCCGCAGGTGGCGCCCGAGGTGCTGACGACGATCGCGAACGCCGCCCGCGACCACGAGCGGCTGCGGTTCGACTACGCCGGCCACGACGGCGAGGAGAGCGTGCGGGACGTCGAGCCGCACCGGCTGGTGCACCGGCGGGGACGCTGGTACCTGGTCGGCTACGACGTGGACCGGCGGGACTGGCGCACGTTCCGGGTGGACAGGGTGCGCCCGCGCACGCCGTCAGGCCCCCGGTTCGCGCCGAGGACGCTGCCGGGCGACGGCGACGTGGCGGCGTACGTGGAACGAGGGGTGAGCACGGCGATGCAGCGGCACCACGCGAGGGTGCTGCTGCGGGCGTCCGCCGACCACGTGCGGTCGCTGCGGCTGCCCCTGGACGTCGAGCCGGTGGACGCCGGCACCTGCGTGGTCAGCCTGGGCGGCGACGATTTGCGGGGCATCGCGGTGTGGATCGGGTTCGTCGGCGTGGACTTCGAGGTGCTCGACCCGCCGGAGCTGGCCCAGCACGTGCTGGAGCTGGCGGACCGCTACCGGCGGGCGGGCAGAGCGAGCGGTGGGGGACAGGCGGGTGGTCAGGGGCGAGCGGGCGATCAGGAGCGGGAGGCGAGGTAGTCCTCGCGGACCTTCGAGCGCGACAGCTTGCCGGTCGGCGTCCGCGGCAGCACCTCCCGGTATTCGATCACCCTGGGCTGCTTGAACCGGGCGATGCGCGGCCCGCAGTGCTCCAGCAGCTCGGCCGTCAGCGCGGGCCCCGGCTCGGCGCTCGCGGCGGGCTGGACGAGCGCGACCACGATGTGCCCCCACTCCTCGTCGGGCACCCCGATGACGGCCACGTCGGCGACGGCGGGATGGTCGAGCAGCGCCGCCTCGATCTCGGCGGGGTAGATGTTCACCCCGCCGGAGACGATCAGGTCGGTACGCCGATCGCACAGGAACAGGTAGCCGTCCTCGTCGAAGTAGCCGATGTCACCGGGGGTGTACCACTCCCCCAGCATGCTGGCGGCCGTCTTGCCGGGATCCTTGCGGTACTCGAACGTCCCCATGCTGGACTTGACGTAGACCAGGCCGGGCGAGCCGGGAGGCAGCTCGCCGCCGGACTCGTCGCAGATCTTCGCCTCGAACGTGGGCACCGGCCGGCCGACGGTGCCGGGCCTGGCCAGCCAGTCGTGCGGTTTGACGGCGAAGGCGATGGCGGACTCGGTCGAGCCGTAATACTCGTACAGGACCGGCCCCCACCAGTCCATGATCTGCTGCTTGACCGCGACGGGACAGGCGGCGGCGGTGTGGATGACCTGCCGCAGGCTGGACAGGTCGTAGCGGGCCCGCACCTCGCCGGGCAGCTGCAGCATCCGGTGGAACATGGTCGGCACCATCATGGCGTTGCCGATGCGGTGGCGGTCGATCAGCTCCAGGATGTTGACCGGGTCGAAGCGGGGCGCGATCACCACGGTGTGCCCGAGATGCAGCGCGAACTGGGCGTGCGCGCACGGCGCCGAGTGGTACATCGGCGAGGTGACCAGGTGCCGCGCGTCGCCCGGCTTGAGGTCGACGACCTCGCCGAGGAACCACACGTACAGCGGCACCATCGCCTCGGGCTCGGCTCCCGGCAGCGGGCGCTGCACGCCCTTGGGGAAGCCGGTGGTGCCGGAGGTGTACCACATGACCGCCCCGGAGGTGCGGTCGCCGGGCGCCTCGGCGGACTGGCCCGCGGCGAGCCCGTCCGTCCCGATCTCGCCGCCCGGCACGGCGTGGCCGGGCCCGGTGACGACGACCTTGGCGTCGCAGTCCTTGAGGACGTACGCGATCTCCGCCTGGGTCAGGTGCCAGTTGATCGGCACGTAGTAGAGCCCGATCTGCCCGGTGGCCATGACCATGACCAGCGCGTCGACGCCGTTGGGCAGCACGCCCGCGACGACGTCGCCGGTGCCGAGACCGCGGGCGCGCAGCCCGTGGGAGACCTGGTTGACGCGGGCGAGCAGCTCGCCATAGGTGGTGCGGGTGCCGTCGGCGTCGATCACGGCGAGGCGGCCGGGGTCGGCGGCGGCGATGGCGTAGAAGCCGGGTAGGCCGCTGATGTCCATCTAGAGCTCCAGGAGGTCGGCGAGCCTGGCGCGGTGGATGCGGGGCGGGCCGAGCAGCACCTCGTCGGCCTTGGCCCTTTTGTAGAACAGGTGGGCGTCGTGCTCCCAGGTGTAGCCGATGCCGCCGTGCAGCAGCAGGTGGTCGCGGGCCACCTCGAAGCAGGCGCGGCCGACGTACGCCTGGGCGAGCGCGGCCGCCTCGGGCAGGTCGGCGGGCGACTCGTCGGCGGCCCACGCGGCGTACCTGACGATCGACTCGGCCTGTTCGAGCTTGGCGTGCATGTCGGCGAGCTTGTGCTTGACGCCCTGGTAGGAGCCGATGTAGCGGCCGAACGCGACCCGGATCTTGGCGTAGGCCACGATGGCGTCGAGCGCGGCGCGCATCACGCCGAGCTGCTCGGCGGCCAGCGCCACGCACATCCGCTCGGTGACGCCGCTCTCGGGCGCGGGCCCGAGCAGGCGGGCGGGGGCGCCGTCGAGCACCACGTCGGCCTGGCCGCGGGTGAGGTCGAGCGTGTCCAGCGCGGTCCTGGTGACGCCGGGACCGGCCAGGTCGACGGCCAGCAGCACGGGCCCGTCGGCGGTGCGGGCGGGCACGACCAGCACGCCGGCCTCCATGCCGGACAGCACCTGGGGCAGCCGGCCGGAGGCGGTGGCGCCGTCGTAGGAGACCTCACTGGAGTGGACGGTGGCGGCGACGCGGCCCTCGGCGATGCCGGCCAGCAGCTCCTTGTCGGGCACCCGGCTGAGCGTGATGGCGGCGAACGCGGTGGCGAGGAAGGGGCCTGGCAGCAGCGCCGCGCCGGTCTCCTCCAGCGCGACGGCCAGCTCGCTCAGCCCGGCGCCGGCGCCGCCGTACTCCTCGGGGACGATCAGGCCGGACAGGCCGAGCTCGCCGTTGAGCCGCGCGTAGACCTGCGGGTCGTATCCCTCGCGGGCCTTGGGGAGCGGCGAGGCGGCGCTGAGGAAGGCGCGTACGGCCGCGCGCAGCTCCTGCTGTTCGGTGCTGAGTACGAGCTTCACCCCTGCGTCCCCACCTTCAGGTCCTTGAACGGCACGGTCTTGTCCACGCGCGGCTCCGGCGGCAGGCCGAGCACGCGGTCACCGATGATGTTGCGCATGATCTCGTTGGTGCCGCCGCCCAGCGCCATGCCGGGGGCCATGGAGATCGCGCGGGCGAGCGGGTGGCCGGCCAGCGTGGCCTCGGGGCCGACGAGCCGGGTGGCGAGGTCGGCCTGGAACTGGGTCAGCTCGGCGAGCAGCAGCTTGGCGGCGCTGCCGCGGGCGCCGGGGAAGACGCCGGCCCTGGTCTCCTGCGACAGCCGCTCGTTGAACAGCTCCAGCGCGCGGCTGCGGATGTGCAGCTCGACGAGCTCGTCGCGGACCAGCGGGTCGGCGGTGTCGACCTGCCTGCGCAGCGCGTCGAGTGCGGCCGGGTTCTCCTTCTGGCCGCTCATGCCGACGCCCGCCGAGATCGACAGCCGCTCGTGCAGCAGCGTCGTGACGGCCACGCTCCAGCCGTCGTTGACCTCGCCGACGCGGTGCTCGTCGGGGATCGGCACGGCGTCGAAGAAGATCTCGTTGAAGTTGGCCCGGCCCGACATGTCCTTCAGCGGCCTGACCGTCACGCCGGGGTGGCGCATGTCCACCACGAACATGGTCAGGCCCTTGTGCTTGGGCCGGTCGACGTCGGTGCGGGCGAGCAGCAGGCCCCAGTCGGCGTGGTGGGCGACGGAGGTCCACACCTTCTGGCCGTCGATGATCCAGTGGTCGCCGTCGCGTACGGCCCTGGTCTGCAGGCTGGCCACGTCGCTGCCGGCGCCCGGCTCGGAGAAGAGCTGGCACCAGATCTCCTCGCCGCGCAGCAGCGGGCGGACGAACCGCTCGCGCAGGGCGTCGCTCCCCCGGTCGACGATCGTCGGCCCGGTCATGCCGAGGCCGATCGAGAAGACGTAGGTGGGCAGGGTGAAGTCGCGGGCCTCCTCGGCGAACACCCGCTCCTCGGCCTGGGTCAGGCCCTGGCCGCCCCACTGCTTCGGCCAGCTGATGCCGGAGTAGCCGGCGTCGTACAGCTTGGCCATGAACTCCTTGGCGCGGGGGATCCCGTCGGCCTCCGGGTAGTCGTCGGTCGGTGCGTTCTCCTGCAGCCAGCTTCTGGCCGCACGCCGATACTCAGCAAGGTTCACTTCGGCTCCTCGGCATCAGTGCTCACTTACTCTAGTCAGCTCACCCCGGCACGCATAGAGCATTGCTCTGGTGGGCGCCGGGGTGATTCGCCATGGAATCCGATGATTCGGGGAGAAGCCGCCCGATGTGATCATCTGACCTGCAGGGGGATGGGTGCGATCGTACGGCCGGACCGATCCATACGCGCGAGACCGGCGCTGCTCGCCAGCGCGGCCATGACGGGACGCACCACGGAACGCTGCGGATCGAGGGCTCGGAGACGGGCGCCCGTGTCGTCCTTCGCCTGCCCGGAGTCAGCGGTTGAGACGGTTTTCCGACCCCGCAGAAGGGCGTTCGGTACCCCCAACTACCATGATCACCATGAACGGGACTGTGTGTACGTACCGGGGCTCCATATAACCAGAAGGACTGACGTCCGTTTTGTCCTATAAATACTAGTGATCAGAAGTTAGAGTTACCCGCTGTGACAACTGGTTTCAGCCGATTACGGCGCGAGGATTTGCTGAAGACGGCCTGCGAGGTGATCGCGGAGCAAGGTTTCGGGCACACCAGGACCCTGGACATCGCCAGGGCGGCCGGAGTCAGCCAGGCCCTGCTCTTCTACCACTTCGAGACCAAGGAGCGGCTGTTCGCGCAGGCATTCGGCTATGCGGCACGCGTGCACCTCGAGGCGCTCGCCGACGTCGAACGTTCCTCCGGCACGCCGCTCGAGCGCCTGCGCTCGCTGCTGCGGCTCTGCTCGCCGGCCATCCCCACGGAGGGCTGGCGGCTCTGGATCGACGCCTGGTCCGAGGCGATGCGCAGCACCGAGCTGGAGGAGACCTCCCGGCGCATCGACGCCAGGGGGCGCACGCTGATGCGCACGATCATCGAGGCGGGCGTGGCGAGCGGCGATTTCGACTGCGACGATCCCGACTCGGCGACGTGGCGGCTGTTCGCCCTGATCGACGGCCTCGCGGTGCAGACGCACACGCATCCCAAGGTGTTGTCACGGCGGCGGGTCAACGTGCTCATCCGTACGGCGGCGGCCAAGGAGCTGGGGGTGGACGCGGAAAACCTGTGACCCTCACCTTCCCAGCCTTATTGGATGCTTCGTACAATTACTGGGCGAGGAGAGGAGCGCAGCGATGACGTCCGCACCACGCTCTACCGCCCCCCAGGAACGCGACGAGCACGTCGGCGACGGCGGCGCCTACCGCGCGGTCATCGAACGCCTCTCGAAGGCGTCCGTCGACAAGCACTGGGAGCCCTACCGCGACATCCCGTGGGACGACCCGGAGTTCCACGTGGACCCGTCCGACCCGCGCTGGGAGCTGCCAGGGGTCGACCGGCTGGGCGGCCACCCCTGGTACCGCGCCCAGCCCCCCGAGGTGCGCGCGCGGATCGGGCTGTGGCGGGTGGCCACCGCGATGAAGATCGGCCTGCAGTTCGAGAACCTGCTCAAGCGCGGGCTGCTCAACTACGCCTACCGGCTGCCCAACGGGTCACCCGAGTTCCGGTACGTCTACCACGAGACCATCGAAGAGGGACATCACGGGATGATGTTCCAGGAGTTCGTGAACCGTACCGGGATGCCGATCCGCGGCATGCCGCGCCCCCTGTCGGCCGTCGCGCAGGTCGCGCCCTGGATCCCGCTGATCTCGACCGAGCTGTTCTTCGTGTTCGTGCTCGGCGGCGAGGACCCGATCGACCACGTCCAGCGCAGGGTGCTCAAGGACAGCAGGCCGCACCACCCGCTGGAGGAGACCATCATGCGCATCCACGTCGCGGAGGAGGCCAGGCACATCTCGTTCGCCCGGCACTACCTGCGCAACCGGGTGCCCAGGATGCCGGCGCACCGGCGGTTCCTGCTCGGCCTGTTCGCGCCGGTCGTGCTCGGCGTGATGGCGCGCATCATGCTCGCTCCGCCCGGGCCGATGATCCGGCGCTTCCGCATCCCCGCGAGCGTGGTGGCCGACGTCTATCTGCGCGACCCGGACGCCGGGCGCGAGGTCCGCGACTCGGTGGCCCGCACGCGCGCGCTGTGCGCCGAGATCGGGCTGGTCAACCCGGTCAGCCGGCGGGTCTGGAAGCTCATGGGGATCTGGGCGGACGCCGCGCCGTCACGACCTCGGTGACCGTCGTCAGCGACGGCCGGACCTCGCGCACCCGTCCTGCCGGCGGGATCGCGAGCGTGCCAGGGCCGCAGCCGAGGTCCAGCACCGTGCTGTCCGCACCGAACGCCGCCGCCAGGTGAGCGATCGCCGGCTCCGGTGGGCGGGTGCGGTATTTCGCGTAGTAGGGGGCCGCGCCGCCGAACAGGTCCGCCATGGGTGGGACCATATACAGGTTCATGACGAGGTTCGATGGAAGGTTTCGATCTGTGAGGCGGCTACTCACGGTCCTGCTGCTCGCCGTCGCGGCGACCGGGCTGCTCTGGTCCCCCGCGCGGGCGCACAACGTGCTCATCAGCAGCGACCCCAAGGACGGAGCCGCGCTGACGGCCGCGCCCGAGCGGGTGACGCTGGTGTTCGACCAGGCGGTGCGCCAGGGGTACGCGCAGGTGGGCGTCACGTCGGCGGACGGCGGCTCGTGGGCCGACGGTGCCGCCTCGGTGGCGGCGGAACGGGTCACCGTCCAGGTCAAGCCGTTGCCCGCCGGGTCATACGTGGTGGGCTACCGCATCCTGTCGGCCGACGGGCACCCGGTCACCGGGAAGATCTCCTTCACCGTGACGGGCGGCGGCGCCGCTGCGCCCGCCGCGCGGGAGACGGCCGGCGGCTCCGACGCCTCGGCGGCCGAGGCGGCGGCCAACGGCGGCGCCGGGATGGCGGTGCTGTGGGTCCTGGGCGCCCTGATCGTCCTGGCCGCGGGCACCATCGTCGCCCTCCGCCGCTCGGCCCCCGCATCTCCTGCGGCCTCCCCAGCGGCCTCCCCAGCGGCCTCCGCACCCCCTGCGGCTGTCCCCGCAGACTCCTCGGCCCCCGCCGCGCTCGACTCCCCTGGCTCCGAACCCCCAGCCCCCACGGCGGGCGACGGTGGGCGTTCCGGTGAGGGGGCCCGGGCGTGAGTGTGATTGCTCCCCCGCTGCCGCAGACGCGGAAGGTCGGCGGGCGGCTGGTCGCCGGGGCTTTCGGGGTGTGCGCGGTCGTCGCGGCCGTGGCGGCGAGTTCGCTGACGGCGCAGGAGTCCGTGCCGGGCATCCCCATGCCGGGGCCCGTCGTGGAGATCGGCCTGCCCCTCGTCAGGGCGCTGCTCGACGTCGCCGCCGTGGCCGTGGTCGGGCTGAGCCTGCTGCCCAAGCTGCTCGGCTTCAACGCGCCGGAGCGTACCGAGCCGGTCCTGGTGCGGGTGCGCCCGCTGGCGGTGGTGGCCGCGTGGGCGTGGGCGATCTGCGCGCTGCTCACGGTCGTCTTCCAGACGGCCGAGCTCAACCCCGGCGTGGTGCCGACGTTCGGGATGATCGCGAGCTACGTCGACACCGTCGGCACGGGACAGGGCCTGCTGTTCAGCGCCGCGTGCGCGCTGGCGGCGGCGGGGATCGGGCTGATGGCGGTGCGGTTCGGCGAGAAGGTGCCGGCCGAGCTGCGGGTGATCGTGGGGTTGTTCGGGCTGCTGCCGATCCCGGTCACCGGCCACGCCGTCAACTCGATCTGGCACGACCCCATCATGATCTCGATGGAGGTCCACGTGATGGGTGCGGCGGCGTGGACCGGCGGGCTGGTCGTCACGGCCGCCTTCCTCGCCCCGCACCGCGACCTGCTGGCCGTGGCGCTGCCGAGGTTCTCCAGGATCGCCACCGTGTGCCTGCTCCTGGTGGCGCTGTCGGGCCTGATCACCGGGCTCGGCACGATGGCGCTCACGCCCGGCGTGACGCTGCCCGGCGCGATCGTGACCAGCCACTACGGACTGCTGGTCGTGGTCAAGGCGGCGCTGGTGGCGCTGCTGGTGCCGCTGGCCGCGCACATCCGCTTCCGGCTGCTGCCCGCCATCAGGAGGGGGCAGGCCACCGCCCTGGTCGGGTGGACGGTGGCCGAGGTGAGCGTGATGGGCCTGGCCTACGGGGTGGCGGTGGCGATCACCCGCGCCTCGATCGCCTGACCGCTCCTCCTGCCCGGAGCCTCAGGTGGTGGCGGGAGCCTCAGGTGGTGGCCCGAGTCTCAGGTGGTGGCCGGGGCCGCCACCACCGGGGCGGGCGCTCCCACGGGTTGAGCCTTCCTGCGGCCGGTGAGGGCCTCGATCGCCAGCCAGGCGACGAGCAGGCCGATGCCGGCCCACACCGCCGACGACGTGGCGAGCGGGGGCGCTCCGAGCAGCCCCTCCTGGCCCTTGAGAGCGCCGTAGACCGGCCCCATGGCCGCGTTCTGCACCACGAGCGCGCCGTACGCGGCGGCGGTCGCGACGACCGTGCCCAGCACCGCCCGCACGTACGGCATCCGCACCAGGAACGCGACGTCCACCAGCAAGCCGGCCACGACCAGGAAGAACGGCAGCGCGGACGGCGGGAAGCCGGTGAAGGTGAGCAGCGGCCAGATCACGGTCCTGAACCCGACGTAGCCGGCCGCGACGAGCGTGGCCGCGCCGAACCTGCCGATCAGCCGCCTGGCCAGCACCAGCACCGACAGCCCGACGACCACCGCGTAGACCGGGTAGAGGTAGTCGGGCACCGGCAGCGCGAACCCGGCCATCATCTCCCTGTCGACCGGCCGGTTCATCTGGTCGGCAGCGAACTGGAGCAGGATGGGCTCGGCGTAGGTCGCCTTGTTGTCCCAGGCGCCGAGCGAGAGCACGCCGTACTCCTGGTGCTGCTCGGGGAAGTGCACGTTCTCCAGGAAGAACGCGAAGAAGGCGCCCAGCACGACCGTGCGCTCGCGGCCGGGCGGCGCCCCCATGAACCAGCCCCTGATCACGCCGGCGATCATGAAGAACGTGCCGACGTACAGCATGATGTGGGACGGGCTCCACGAGGTGATGTCGAGCCCGTTGACGCGGTGGTTGATCAGGTCGAGCGGCACCGCGACGAGGAAGATGCCGGTGCCCCACTGGATGAGCCTGAGCGCCTTCTTGTCGACGCCGTAGCCGGTGTAGCCGTGGATCAGGGTGAGGGCGACGGCGACGGCGGTGCCGGCGGAGTTGAGCAGGTGGGGCGGCGCCAGGTCGTCGCGCAGCCACTTGAAGTGCCAGGAGACGTCCCAGGCCGAGCCGAGCAGCTTGAGCGTGAGCGCCACCAGCCAGCCGAAGTAGAGCGCCCTGAACAGGTCGGGCGGTGTGTCGCGGCCTGCCTCGCCGCGGGTCCAGTAGGGCAGGGCCCACGCGGCGGCCTTCTTGAGCGATGCTGGAGACTTCACGGCAGAGAATCTTACGGTCAGCCGCCCGGAACGCCGCTCCCGGCCGGGCTCGCGGTCGCCCGCAGGGAGAACATCAGCGGGATCCGCGGCGCGCCGGCGGGCGGGCGGTAGCCGCCGTCGCGTTCGGTGAAGGTGCCGAAGCGGCGGAACAACGTGTGGTCGTGCTCGTGCAGGAACTCCAGGCGCAGGCCGGCGTTCGCGACCGCGGTGACGATCTCGCCCATGCCGTGCCTGAACTCCACGGACGTCTGGTGTTCGAGGACTTCCGGGCCGGTGTAGGTGTGCGGGTAGTCCCAGACGTGGGGGCCGCGGTCGAAGTAGTCGTTGGTGACCTTGGTGCCGGTTTCGTCGTCGAGGACCTCGGTGAACGGGTGGAAATCGGCGACATAGAGGAATCCGCCGGGTTTGAGCAGGCGGGCGACGGTCTCGGCCCAGCGGGCGAGGTCGGGCAGCCAGACGAGGGCGCCGATGCCGGTGTAGACGATGTCGTACGTCGCGCCGAGCGCCTCAGGGGCGTCGTACACGTCGGCCGTGACGAACCGCGCCGGGATGCCGCACTCCGCGGCGATGCGCTCGGCCTGGTCGATCGCGGCGTCGGACAGGTCGAGGCCGGTCACCTCCGCGCCCAGCCTCGCCCAGGAGAGCGTGTCGAGGCCGAAGTGGCACTGCAGGTGCACCAGGCTGCGGCCGGTCACCTCGCCGACCTCCTCGATCTCGAACGCGCGCAGCGGGCTGCGGCCCGACCTGAAGCCCGCCACGTCGTAGAAGGAGCTGGCGACGTGGACGGGGACGCGCGCGTTCCAGTTGTCCCGGTTGATACGCAGGTAGTCGGCCATGATCGTGATGATAGGCAGCCGATCGCCGGGTTTTCAGCACGTTTTCCTGGAGCTCAGGCGTACCGGAAGGTGCTTGAGGCCGTTCTGGAAGTTGGAGGTGAGGCGGCGGGGCGGGCCGGCGAGTTCGACGTCCCACTTGAGCAGTTCCCTGAACACCGAGCGGAGCTGGGCGCGGGCCAGGTGCGCGCCGAGACAGAAGTGCGGGCCGAAGCCGAAGCTGACGTGGTCGTTGGGGGTGCGGGCGATGTCGAAGCGGTCGGGGTCGGGGAAGACGGCCGGGTCGCGGTTGGCCGAGGCGTGGTAGACGACCACCTTCTCGCCGGCCCTGATCGGCTGCCCGCCGAGGGTGAGGTCGCGGGTCGCCGTACGACGGAAGTGCATGACCGGCGGCCAGAAGCGCAGCATCTCCTCGATGGCGGAGCCGAGCAGCTCGGGGTGTGCGCGCAGGCGCTCCAGCTGGTCCGGGTGCTGGAGGAGGGTGAGCAGGCCGCCGGGGATGCCGTTGCGCAGGGTCTCGTTCCCGGCGACGGCGAACAGGAAGAACATGTTCTCGAACTCGGCCTCCGTCAGGCCGCCCTTCCGCATGGCGGACATGACGGACTCGTCGTCCACGGGGGCCTCCCCCAGCGCGTGCGCGTAGGCGAACATGTCGGCCAGGGCTGCCCGCGACCGCGGGTTGACGCCGGGCCGCGGCTCCGGCCTGGCCTTGACGGCGTGACGGCCCATGGGGGTCAGGGAGGCGACGTCCGCCGTGGACAGGCCCGCGTAGTCGGCGTCCTGGTAGCCGATGACGCGCGACGCCCAGTCGTACAGCAGCCGCCTGTCCTGCGCGGGCACCCCCATGACGTGCGCCAGCGTCCAGACGGGCAGGTCGGCGGCCACCTCCACGAAGTCGCACTCCCCCTCGCCGAACAGCGCCCCCGCCCGCCGCTCGATCGTCCGCTCCAGGGCGCGTACGGCGCGGGGCGTGAACGCCGCCGCCACGATCCTGCGCAGCCTGGAGTGGCCCGGCGGGTCCATGTTCAGCATCTGCACCTGGACGAACTCCAGGTCGGACGGGGTGTCGGGGTCGCGGATCTGGGTGGCGCCGAGGTGGGAGGAGAAGTCCTCCGGGGTACGCAGGACGTGCTTGACGTCGGCATGCCGGAACACCGCCCAGTACCCGGGCCCCGGCCGCCACGGCCCCACCGGAGGCTCGGGGACGCGGCAGACGGGGCTCTCCTCTCGCAGCCGGGCGAAGAGCTCGTAGGGGACGGCCTGATCGTAGGTGGCGGGCAGGAACACCTCGACCACATCACCGCCAAGCCCCGCCTCCGTCGCCTGGCGCCGCCGATCCCGCTCCCCCGGCCTCTGGCTCGCCTCCTTCACTTGGCGCCGCCGATCCCGCTCCCCCGGCCCCTGGTCCGCCTCCTCAGGCGTCGGTCGTCGGGGGCGTCGGTCCATCGCGCCGTCGTCGTTCGCGGCCGACATGCGCATCCTCCCGGCTCGTCCACAGGCGTTCGCGGGGCGTGGCCGGTTGTCCACAGGTCGTACGTGAGGCGGCCCGCCCGTCCTGTCCAGCGTGCATGATGTCCGCGTGACTCCAGAAGACGCAGAGGCGATCCTCCAGGAATACTTCGCCCCCTGGATCCGTCAGCTCGGGCTGCGCGTGGAGGAGGTCGGCGAGCGCCACGCGATCGTCCGCCTCCCCTGGTCCGACGACCTGGCGAGGGAGGGCGGCGGGCTGTGCGGCCAGGCCATGATGGCCGCCGCCGACACCGCCACGGTCGTCGCGATCTCGGCGGCGCGCGGCGGGTTCGTGCCGATGACGACGGTGCAGCAGTCCACCACGTTCCAGCGGCCGGTGGTCGGCGACGACGTGCTGATCGACGTCCGCATCACCAAGCTCGGGCGCACGCTCGCCTTCTCCGAGATCACCTTGCGTGCGGCGAGCAGCCCGGAGACGGCCGCCCACGCCACGACCGTCTACGCACTCCTGGGGTGACACCCGCCCAGGCCATGGTCTGAGCACTGCCCGCGTGACCGTTCGCCCAGACCGCGAGAGTTCGGGGCCTGAGCCGCGAGGGTTCGCGCGATCTTGCCGGGACGGCCGCTGACCAGTCCTTTCAGCCCCGGTTCACTCCTGGGGCGGTGCCCGCGCGGGCGCCGTCTCAGGGATCTCTCAGGTGCGGAAAGTAGGCTCACCACATGAAGCGTGTGGCCGCTCTGGTAGTGGCACTCGCCCTGATCGGGGTGGCGACATGGCTCGTGTGGCCGTCGGCGCCCCAGGTGCGGGGCCAAGACCAGCAGATAACCGTCGTCGACGGACCGTCAGACGACCAACGGGTCGAACTCGACACGACGTTCTTCCCGCCGCCAGAAGGCGGAAAAGCGCCCGTCATCCTGCTCGCCCACGGTTTCGGCGGCAGCAAGCAGAGCATGCGGGACCAAGCGGTCCGCCTCGCCCAGCAAGGCTACGGCGTGCTGACGTGGTCGGCGCGCGGCTTCGGCCGTTCCGGCGGCCAGATCGCGCTCAACTCGCCCGACTACGAGGTCAAAGACGTCAAGCAGCTGATCGACTGGCTCGCCAAGCGTCCCGACGTGCAGCTCGACGCGGCGGGTGACCCGCGCGTGGGCATCGCGGGCGGCTCCTACGGCGGCGCCATCGCGCTGATGACGGCGGCCCACGACCAGCGGGTCGATGCGATCGTCCCGCAGATCACCTGGTCCGACCTGGCCGACGCGCTGTTCCCCAACGCGGCCGCGCCGAGCTCGGGCGAGAGGGCCGGCGGGGTCTTCAAGCGCATGTGGGCCGGCATCTTCTTCGGCCAGGGCGTCTCGCTCGACGCCTCGTCGCTGCTGGGCCGGCGCGAGGCCCCCGCGCCGCTGACGCCTGAGCAGGCGCGGTGCGGCAGGTTCCTGCCCGCCATCTGCGACATCTACCAGCAGGTCGCCACCGACGGCCGGGCCACGCCCGAGGCGGTGGAGCTGCTGCGCAAGTCCAGCCCCGTCACGGTGGCCGGGCAGATCAAGGCGCCGACGCTGCTCATCCAGGGGCAGCGCGACTCGCTGTTCCCGATCGGCCACGCCGACGCCAACGCCAAGGCCATCGCCGCCGCCGGCACGCCGGTGAGCATCGCCTGGTTCGACGGCGGGCACGACGGCGGCAACGGCGAGGCCGACTGGCTGTTCGAGCAGACCTCGGCCTGGTTCGGCCGCTATCTCAAGGGCGAGGGCCCAGGTGACGCCGCGACGCCGGTGAGCGCGTTCACAGTGACCCGCGACGGCGGGCGCGACCCCGGCACCCGCCAGCGCATCCGCCTGCACCCCGAGGCCGACTCCTACCCCGGCCTGACCGGCACCGACACCACCACGGTCGAGCTGAGCGGCCCCGCCCAGAACGTCGTCAACCCGCCGGGCGGCGCGCCCGCCTCGATCTCCACGGTGCCGGGCATCGGCGGCCTGCTGGGCGGCCAGGGCACCGGCGTCTCCCTCGACATGCCGGGCCAGAGCGCCGCCTTCGAGTCCCGGCCGCTCACCGCGCCGCTCCAGCTCACCGGCAGCCCGACCGTCAAGGTCAGGGTGACGGGCAAGGGCGAGGCGACGCTGTTCGCCAAGCTCTACGACGTGGCCGACGCCCTCCAGCCGCCCACCCTGCCCGCGGGGCTGGTGGCGCCGTTCCGGGTGACCATCCCCGAGGGCGCGGGCAGCGCCGAGGCGACGATCACGCTGCCGGCCGTCGACCACCGCTTCGCCGTGGGTCACCGCCTGCGCCTGGTGGTGACGACGACCGACATGGGCTTCGCGACGCCGGCCCAGCCCGCCGCGTACCAGGTGGCGCTGGCCTCCCCGGCGCTGACCGTCCCGACCGTCTCCACGCTCGCCGCCGCGCCGACCGGGGTCGCGTGGTGGGTGTGGGCGATGCCGCTGGCCGCCATCGTGGTCGCCGCCGTCATCCTGGCGACGGGCCGCACCACGTCCCGCCGCCCCGCCCTCACCCCCGCCTCCCAGCCCGCCGAGCCGGCCCCGACCGACCTCGTGGACGCCACATCCGCCAACGGCGACACACCCACGAGCGTCAACGGACGATCCACCGATGGCGCGGACGACGCCGAAGCGGTTGCGGAGGGCGTGGGCGCCAACGGGTCAGCGCGGGCGGTCGTCGCCGGCGGCGGCGAGGCGCATGACCGTGGCGGTTCCGCTGCGGACGACGGCCGGCACGAGGTCACCGACCCTGCGCAGGTGCCGCTGGAGATCAGCGGGCTGACCAAGGCGTACCGCAACGGCGAGCTGGCCGTGAACAACCTGTCGTTCCGTGTCGAGCAGGGCCAGGTGCTGGGGCTGCTCGGCCCCAACGGTGCCGGCAAGACGACGACGATGCGGATGATGATGGGCCTCATCCAGCCCGACGCGGGCGAGATCCGCATCTTCGGCGAGCGGGTGACGCCGGGCGCGCCCGTGCTGTCGAGGCTGGGGTCGTTCGTCGAGGGGCCGGGGTTCCTGCCGCATCTGTCGGGGCGCGACAACATCCAGCTCTACTGGGCGGCCACCGGCAGGCCCACCGCCGACGCGCACTTCGACGAGGCACTGGAGATCGCCGGTCTCGGCAAGGCGCTGGAGCGGGCCGTACGCACCTACTCGCAGGGCATGCGGCAACGGCTGGCCATCGCCCAGGCGATGCTCGGCCTGCCCGACCTGCTCGTGCTCGACGAACCCACCAACGGGCTCGACCCACCCCAGATCCGGGAGATGCGCGAGGTGCTCAAGCGCTACGCGCGCGACGGCCGTACCGTGATCGTCTCCAGCCACATGCTGGCCGAGGTCGAGCAGGCCTGCAGCCACGTCGTGGTGATGCAGCGCGGCCGGCTGGTCTCGACCGGCCCCGTCTCGCGGCTGCTCAGCTCGGCCGCGACCGGCAACGGGCACGGGCCGCGCCTGGAAGACGTGTTCCTCGACCTCATCGGAGACAAGGGATGACCACCGCGACCGGTTACGCGCCGCGCCGCACGCTGCCGCTGCGGGTGGAGATCGTCAGGCAGTTCAAGCGGCGGCGGACGATCGGCATGTTCGCGCTGCTGCTGGCGTTGCCGTGGATCCTGGTGATCGCGTTCCAGTTCGGGCCGCAGTCGAGCGGGCAGGGGCAGTCGTCGCTGCGCATCTCCGACCTGGCCACCGAGAGCGGCCTCAACTTCGCCGCGTTCGCCCTGTCGGTGTCGGCCAGCTTCCTGCTGGTGGTGGCGGTGGCGCTGTTCTGCGGCGACACCGTGGCCAGCGAGGCCAACTGGTCGTCGCTGCGCTACCTGCTGGCGGCGCCGGTCCCCCGCGACCGGCTGCTGCGCCAGAAGCTGATCGTCGCGCTCGGCTACTCGGCGGCGGCGGTGATCTGCCTGCCGCTGATGGCGCTGCTGGCGGGCACGCTGGCGTTCGGCTGGGACGACATCCAGGTGCCCGGCACAGGTGAGGTCATCCCGGCGTTCGACGTCCTGCCCCGCTTCGGGATCGTGATCGGGTACGCCCTGGTCAGCCAGCTCGTGGTGGCCGCCCTGGCCTTCCTCATCTCCACGATGACCGACTCGCCGCTCGGCGCGGTGGGCGGGGCCGTCGGGCTGTGGATCGTCTGCACGATCCTCCAGGCGGTCGAGGCGCTGGGGTCGCTGCGCGAGTTCCTGCCGACGTTCTGGAACAACGCCTGGCTCGACGCCCTGGCGCCGGAGCTCGACTGGAGCGGCATGGCCAAGGGCGCCTCGGTCTCGATCACGTACGCCGCGGTCCTGATCGCCATCGCCTTTCGCCGCTTCCGCAGAAAGGACGTAGTGAGCTGACGCTCCACCCCTGACTTCGGGAGCCACCAGACGATCGATGACGGGGCGCAAGCCGTGCCCTGCCCTCTGGTACGTCGCCCCTGGGGGAGACGCGTGCGGGCGGGGCGCAGGGCGACGGCGTGCCCTCCGCCGTTCCCGGGGGCACGGAAGTGCCGGCCCCTGGGCGGGGTCAGTCGAGCCAGGCGAAGGACTTCGTCACCGCCTTCTTCCAGCCGGCGTAGCCTTCCTCGCGTTGTTCTTCTGTCCAGGTCGGTTCCCAGCGGCGGTCTTCTGCCCAGTGGGTGCGGAGTTCGGTGGTGTCTCTCCAGTAGCCGACGGCGAGGCCGGCCGCGTACGCGGCGCCCAGGGCCGTGGTCTCCGAGACTGTGGGGCGGCTGACGGGGACGCCGAGGATGTCGGACTGGAGTTGCATGCACAGGTCGTTCGCGGTGACGCCGCCGTCCACGCGCAGGACGTCCAGGACGACCCCCGAGTCGCGCTGCATGGCCTCCACCACGTCGCGGCTCTGGTAGCAGATGGCCTCCAGGGTCGCGCGGGCGATGTGGGCGTCGGTGTTGTAGCGGGACAGGCCGACGATGGCGCCGCGGGCGTCGGCCCGCCAGTACGGCGCGAACAACCCGGAGAAGGCGGGCACGAAGTAGACGCCCCCGTTGTCGGGCGCCTGCCGTGCCAGCGTCTCGCTCTGCGGGGCGGAGGTGATGATGTGGAGCTGGTCGCGCAGCCACTGAACGGCGGAGCCCGTGACGGCGATGGAGCCCTCCAGCGCGTAGACGGCCGGCTGGTCGCCGAACTTGTAGGCGACGGTGGTGAGCAGGCCGCTTTCGGATCGTACGCGGGAGGTGCCGGTGTTGAGCAGCAGGAAGTTGCCGGTGCCGTAGGTGTTCTTGGCCTCGCCGGGCGAGAAGCAGACCTGGCCGACGGTGGCCGCCTGCTGGTCCCCGAGGATGGCGGTGATGGGCACCTCGCCGCCGGCCGGGCCGTACCCGAGCGTGACGCCGTAGTGGGAGGGGTCGGCGGAGGGGCGGATCTCGGGGAGCATGCCGCGCGGGATGCCGAAGAAGGACAGCAGCTCGTCGTCCCAGTCGAGGGTGTCGAGGTCCATGAGCATGGTGCGGCTGGCGTTGGTGACGTCGGTGATGTGCACGCCGCCGTTGACGCCGCCGGTGAGGTTCCACAGGGTCCAGGTGTCGGTGTTGCCGAAGACGGCCTCGCCGCGGTCGACGGCCTCGCGGACGCCGTCCACGTTCTCGAGGATCCACTGGATCTTGCCGCCGGAGAAGTAGGCCTCGGGCCGCAGCCCCGTCTTGTCGCGGATGACCTGGCCGCGGCCGTCGCGTTCGAGTGCGGCGGCGATGCGGTCGGTGCGGGTGTCCTGCCAGACGATGGCGTTGTAGTAGGGGCGGCCGGTGCGCGGGTTCCACACGACGGTGGTCTCGCGCTGGTTGGTGACGCCGAGCGCGGCGAGGTCGCTGTGGTGCAGTCGGGTGCGCTGGAGGGTGGTCTGGATGACGGCGGCGGTGCGCGTCCAGATCTCGATCGGGTTGTGCTCGACCCAGCCGGCTCTGGGCAGGATCTGCTCGTGTTCGAGCTGGTATTTGGCGTATTCGGCGCCGTCGTGATCGAAGATCATGAAGCGGGTGCTGGTGGTGCCCTGGTCCACCGCGCCGACGAAATCAGGCATGGCTCACTCTCAATCTGACGGCTTCACGGTGTCGCGGTCCTCGCCCGGCGGCAGGAAGCGGGCGATGCACAGCTGGTAGAGGGCGGCTCCGAGCGCTGCGCCGACCAGCGGGCCGACGATGGGGACCCACCAGTACGGGTCGCCGTACTGATCTCGCCAGGCCCCGTCGTAGCCGGTGAGCCAGCTGGCCAGGCGGGGGCCGAAGTCGCGGGCCGGGTTGATGGCGTAGCCGGCGTCGGTGCCGAACGACATGCCGATCCCGACGATGAGCAGGCCGATGATGAACGGCCCCAGGTTCGCCCCCGGTGCCATGTTGAGGACGTCGGAGAGCGCGAAGAGGACGAACAGCAGGATCGCGGTGCCGATGATCTGGTCGCGCAGCCCACCCCACATGGAGACCGGCAGGGTGCCGTTGCCCGGCAGGGTGGAGAAGACGATCTGGGTCTTGATCGTGTGGCCGGGGTCGGCCATGGCCAGGACCTCGGTGTAGTTCCAGCGCACGATGAGCGCGGCGACGAACGCGCCGAGTGTCTGCGCCAGCGCGTACGGCAGCACCTTCGGCCACGGGAACCCCCGGAACAGCGCGAACCCCAGGGTCACGGCCGGGTTGATGTGGGCTCCCGTCGTGCGGCCCGCGACGTACACGCCGAGCGTCACGCCGATGCCCCACGCCCACGCGATGCTGTCGTGGTCGCCCAGCTCGGCGGCGACGACCTGCGCGACGACGCCGCAGCCGAACAGGATGAGCACCATCGTGCCGAGGAACTCCGCGATGAGCTCCCCCGTCAGCTTCCGCTGGGTGAGCAGATGCGCCACCGATCCACCTCCTTGCCGTGCTTGTCTGCTTTCCCGATCAACGGGCGCCGCATACGGCATGTGGTGGATAGGTTGCGCAAAGTGCTGGAGGGTGAACCTCTCAGAGAGGGCGGGTGAAGGTGACCAGGCTGATGCCGGGGCCGTTGTAACCGGGCACCGGGTCGCTGACCGTGAAGCCCATCCGCTGGTGGAACGCGATCGACGTCGCGTTGGCGGAGGACGTGACCGCGCGGACGACGCGGCGGCCGTTTTCGCGGGCGAGGGCGAAGAAGCGCTCGTAGAGGGTGCGGGCGAGGCCGCTGCGCCTGGCCGCAGGATGCACACCGGCGAAGTGGATGTACGCCTCGCCGGGCAGGGACGGCGACGGGAAGCCGATCAGGAAGCCGGCCAGGTCACCGGAGCTCTCGGCGACGAGGCTGGTGGCGTGGAAGTGGTCGAGGAAGAGCCGCGGGAGCGCGGCGCGGACCGGCCGGCCCCACCAGTCGTCGACCACGGCGGCGATGGCGTCGTAGTCGGCCGGTGCGGCGGGGCGGAAATCGTAAGGGGGCACCTGGTCAGTCCCAGTGCGGGGGACGGTTCTCCAGGTAGAAGGCATCGTCGTCGGTGTCGCGCCACTCGCCCCAGCCGAGGTCGGTGTCGTCAAAGGTCTGGTCGGGTAGGAATTCCTTCACGTCGTACATGCTACCGAGGCGTACAAACCTGTCCCCGGTGTGTCCGCTGGATCAAGGACAGTTCGCAAGGTCAGCGGTACGATGCGTAGGCAGGTGTCGCCGATCCCCCCGTGAGGCTGCTCATGGCCACCCCGACAGGCTGGCGGCGAGAAGGCAATCTACCGGCGGAGCTGACCAGCTTCATCGGCAGGACACGTCTCCTCGCCAACCTCAAACGACACCTCAACGAGTCACGCCTGGTGACCGTGACCGGCATCGGTGGTGTCGGCAAGTCGCGCACGGTGCTGCGCCTGGCCCATCAGGTGCGCGCCCACTACCCCGACGGCGTGTGGTTCGCCGATCTCGCCCGGCTGCAGGACGCGGGCATGGTCAAGCACACGATCGCCTCAGCGCTCGGCATCGCCGACCAGTCCTCGCGCACGGAGTCGGAGTCGCTGTCGGAGTGGGTCGGCGAGCGCGACATGCTGCTCATCATCGACACCTGCGAGCATTTGGTGCAGGGCTGCGCCGAGCTGGTGCACGAGTTGCTGGAGGCGGCGCCCAACCTCAAGGTGCTGGCCACCAGCCGCCAGTCGCTGCACCTGCCTTATGAGCACGTCGTGCCGGTGCCGCCGCTGCAGGTGCCGGGCGACGACCCGGCCGAGAGCCTGTTCACCAACGAGTCGGTGCAGCTGTTCGCGGCCCGTGCGAGCGCCAGCGTTCCCGACTTCGTGCTCGACGAGGACAACATCGGCCCGGTGGCCGAGCTGTGCCGCAGGCTCGACGGCATCCCGCTGGCGATCGAGCTGGCGGCGGTGCGGCTGCGCGCGCTGTCGGTCGAGCAGATCCTGGGCCTGCTGGCCGACCGGTTCAGCCTGCTGGCGGGCGCGAGCCGCACGGCGCTGCCCCGTCACCAGACGCTGCGCGCGGCGATCGGCTGGAGTCATGAGCTGTGCGAGCCGGCCGAGCGGCTGCTGTGGGCGCGGTTGTCGGTGTTCGCCGGCGACTTCGAGCTCGACGCGGCCAGGTTCGTCTGCTCCGACGGGCGGCTGCCGTCGGAGGACATCACCGACCTGGTGACGGGCCTGGTGGAGAAGTCGATCCTGCTGATCAGGAGCAACCACGCGGGCGTGCGCTACAAGCTGATCGACACGCTGGCCGAATACGGCGAGGAGTGGCTGGAGAAGCTGGGCCAGACCGAGCAGCTACGCCAGCGCCACCTGGAGTACTACCTGAGCCTGGCGCAGCGCAGCGAGGACGCCTGGTCGGGGCCGCGGCAGATCTACTGGTTCGTCCGCATGCGGCAGGAGCACGACAACATCCGTCTCGCGCTGGAGCACACGCTGTCCACGCCGGGTAAGGAGCCGCTGGCGCTCAGCCTGCTGTCGTCACTGTGGTTCATGTGGGTGTGCTGCGGGTTCGCGCGCGAGGGCCGCCTCTACTTGGAGCGGGCGCTGGAGGCCAACCCCACGGTGAGCAAGGAGCGTTGCAAGGCGCTGTGGGTGCTCTCCTATGTGCGTAGCGCTCAGGGTGACATCGTGGGCGCGCGTGAGACGGCTGAGGCCTGCAGCGTCGAGGCCGTTCAGGTGGGCGACTCCCGAGCCGTGATCTTGGGTTCCAAGATGCAGGGCACGGCCGCGATGCTGCAGGGCGACCTGCAGAAGGCAAGCGCCCTGCTCGGTGTGGCCATCGAGTTCAACACGGATAACAAGGAGCTCAACCCAGGGCTGCTCCCCGCCATCGTGGAGCTGTCCATCGTCCTCACCGAACAAGGGAGCATGCACGAGGCCGAGTCGCTGTTGCTGGACTGTCTGCAGGTCTGCCGCGAGCGCGGGGAGCTGTGGCTGAGCTCGTACGCGCACTGGGCGTTGTCGCTGCCGATGATGGCGATGAACCGGCTGGACGAGGCGCTGGCGACGGCTAAGGAGGCGCTGCGCATCAAGCGCTACTTCCACGACACCGTCGGCACGCTCATGGCACTCGAGACGATCGCCAAGATCTACTCGGCCCTGGGCCAGGCCGAGCGCGCAACGCTTCTGCTCGGTGCGCTACATCAGAACTGGCGCTCCTCCGGCCTGCCCATGCTCGGTGCCCCGTTCCTCACGGCCAATCACGAGAAATGTGTCAGGGAGTGCAAGAGTCTCCTCGGCGAGGACCGCTACAAATTGGCCTTCGAGGCGGGCGCAGAACTGGACCTGGATCAGGTAGTCGCAACCGTACAGGATGACCCACACACCACCTAAATCGCCCAGGCCGTAACCTTTTTCCTTCTGACCCGTTATTGCGTAAATGATTCGGCAAATTCGGCTTCGGGTAGGCCCCACAAGAACGACATCTGCCCCAATGAGAGGCATTTGCCACGGTTCCCGTGGGGAGGCTGCGCACTCATGCCCGAACTACCACCGGTTTCGTTACCCACCCCTTCTATCCCGTACCCGTCGAAGATCAATCCCTTCGAGGCCGTTGCGGCCGAGCGCACCATCGCCTGGGCCCGGCAGCTGAGACTCATCGCGGATGAGACCGCAGCCTCGCGCTTCGCTGGGGAGTCGTACTCACGGCTCGTCGCCAGGCTGTATCCGGAGGCGTCGGTGCCGGTCCTGACGCTGGCCGCCGACCTCAACAGCTGGTTCCACGTCTACGACGACCAGTTCGAGCTCGCCGACGTGGGCTCCAACCCCGATCTGGCGCGGCGCATGGCGGACAAGTTCCGTGCGGTACTGAACGGCGAACCGCTGCCTGCCACCGCAGGACCGATACTCCACGGTTTGGCCGATATCCGTGACCGTATGCTCCTACACGCCGGCGCACAGTGGTGGAACCGCTTCGCCACCCACCTTCAGGACTGCTTCGAAACCGCCCAGTGGGAGGTCGACAACCGCACGAGGGGCGAGGTCCCCGATCCCGACAGTTACGTCGAGCACAAGCTCAATATCGCCTATGTCCCACCCTCGTTCGACCTCATCGAACTCGCCGAGCAGTTCGAGGTGCCCGACGACATCCGCGCCTCGGCCGTGTACCGCACTCTCGTCCACGAGGCCGGACACGTGGTGGTCTGCACCAACGATCTGATCGGCTTACGGCGTGAGCTGCTGCAAGGGGAATTCCACAACCTCGTCATCGTCTATTGGAAGGCCTTGGACTGTCCCCTTCAGGTTGCCGTCGAAATGGTCAACCAGAAGATCTCCGAGCGCATACGCATCTTCGAAGCGGCCAAGGCGGACCTCCAGCACACGTTCGACGAACTCGGCACCGACCAGAATCGCCGGCACGGCACCCTCCGCTGCGTAACAGGGCTCGAGAACTGGATGCGCGGCTACCTCGACTGGGCCAAGGAGACGCGCCGATTCGCCGATCCGGTGCTGCGCGGACAGATCACCGGCTTCCAGCGCGAGCTGGCCGACTAGACGATGTCACTGACTACCATGCGGGCGGTGTTCGCGACGAAAAGCGCCCGCATGGCATCAACGTCTGCCTGGATCGGCGCTGTGGGCACGACCGTGTGAGCCGTCTGCAGCAACGAAGTGCCACCTTGCTGTCTGCCTGGCCGCCCGAACCCCGCCCGAGGCGTACGCGTGCTGCGAACGCGGCGTCGCCCGCTCTGACCAGGTAGATCGAGGTCCTCCTGGATGCCTCCGCCCTTGGGGCCTTCGTCCATACAAAACGGTTCGTCCCGATAGGGTGCCCTGCACGGAATCGTTCCGACGCGCCGTAGGTTCTGGTGAAGAGTACCTAGGGAAAGGCTGTCCAACCGTGTTCGACCCGAAGGATCTCTACGAGCTCGCAGACGACGCGCCCGAGCTGCCCGATCCGGTGTTGCTGTACCACTTCGACGGTTTCGTCGACGCGGGCGGTGCCGGACGTCTCGCGCTGGGCCACCTGCTGGCCGAGCTGGAGCACCGGGTCGTGGCCACGTTCGACGTGGACCGGCTGCTCGACTACCGGTCGCGGCGTCCGATCATGACGTTCGACACCGACCGGTGGGTGGATTGGGAGAGTCCCGAGCTGGCCGTGCACGTCGCCAAGGACGCGACGGGCACGCAGTTCCTGGTGATGAGCGGGCCCGAGCCCGACCGGGAGTGGGAGCTGTTCGCCAAGGCCGTGGCCGAGCTGGTCGAGCGGCTGAACGTGAGCAAGCTGGTGACCCTGCACGGCATCCCCATGGCCGTGCCGCACACCCGGCCGCTCGGCGTCACCGCGCACGCCAGCCGGCCCGAGCTGATCTCCACGCAGACCAGCGTGTTCGGCCGGGTGCAGGTGCCCGGCAGCGTGGCGGCCCTGCTGGAGCTGCGGCTGGGCGCCAAGGGCCACGACGCCGTGGGCTACGCGGTGCACGTGCCCCACTACCTGTCGCAGGCCGAATACCCGACCGCCGCCGTGGCGGCCCTGGAGGCGGTGACGCGCGGCACGGGGCTGGTCTTCCCGATGGAGTCGCTGCACGACGCCGCCCGGCGTACGACGACGGAGATCGAGGAGCAGATCAAGGCCTCCGCCGAGCTGTCCACCGCGATCACCGGCCTCGAGCAGCAGTACGACGCCTTCGCCGCGGGCGCCGAGCGCGAGAACCTCATGGCCGAGACCACGCCGATGCCCACGGGCGACGAGCTGGCCGCCCAGTTCGAGCGGTTCCTGGCCGAGCGCGACGACGACTAGCGCCGCCTGGAGGGGCGCGCGGACAGCACGGTCGCGAAAGGGCGGGCGGATAACCTGGGCCGATGAGCGATCAGGCAGACCGGCCGCAGCCGCGGCGCGCCTCTCAGCCGTCCGCCGGCACGGACATCCGTGTCGGCCTCGTCGGCTACGGCACCGCGGGGGCCTACTTCCACGCCCCGCTGATCCACGCCACCCCCGGCCTGTCCCTGGCCGCCGTCGTGACCAGGAATCCCGATCGCCGGGCCGAGGTCGCCGCCACGTACGGCGCTGCCGCGGTGGACGACGTGCAGGACCTGTGGGGCCGCTGCGACCTCGTCGTGGTCGCCTCGCCCAACCGCACCCACGTCGCCACGGCCGCGGCGGCGCTCACCGAGGGCCTGCCCGTGGTCGTGGACAAGCCGCTGGCCAGGACCGCCGAGGAGGGCCGCGGGCTGGTCCGCCTGGCCGAGGAGCGTGGTCTCCTGCTGACCGTGTTCCAGAACCGGCGCTGGGACGGCGACTTCCGCACCGTGCGCCGCCTGGCCGGCGAGGGGCTGCTGGGCCGGGTGCTGCGCTTCGAGTCGCGCTTCGAGCGCTGGCGTCCCGTGCCCAAGGGCGGCTGGCGCGAGAGCGGCGGGCCCGATGAGGTGGGCGGGTTGCTGTACGACCTCGGCAGCCACCTGGTGGACCAGGCGCTGCAGCTGCTCGGCCCCGTACGCGCGGTCTACTGCGAGAGCGACGTGCGGCGCGAGGGGGTGGAGGCCGACGACGACACGTTCATCGCGCTCACCCACGCGAGCGGGGCCAGGTCGCATCTGTGGGCCAGCTCGATGGCCGCCCGGCTCGGGCCCAGGTTCCGGGTGCTCGGGTCGGCGGCCGGCTTCGTCAAGTACGGCATGGACGTGCAGGAGGAGCGGCTGCGGGCCGGGATGACGCCCGACGCGCCGGGGTTCGGGGACGACCCGGAGGAGCGCTGGGGCGAGCTGGGCACGGAAGGCGAGCGGCGCGTCGTGCGTACGGAGGCGGGGGCGTACCTGGACTTCTACCGGGAGGTGGCGGCGGCGCTGCGCGACGGCGGCCCGCCGCCGGTGGACCCGGCGAGCGCCGTGGAGGCGCTCGCCGTCATCGAGGCCGCCCGCCTGTCGGCCTCCCAGGGCATCGTCGTCCACCTCGGCTGAAGGTCCCGGGAAGCCGCTGGGGCCGGCTGAATGCCCAGGCGTCGTTCAGGCGGGCTGTCCGGGCGGGCTGTCCGGGCGGGGCCGTCAGCCGCGCAGGCGGGCGCGCAGGGCAGGGCGGTCGTGTCCGGCGCCGGTCCAGCCGTTCGCGACCGTCAGTCGCGCAGGCGGGCGCGCAGGGCGGTCGTGTCGGCGTCGGTCCAGCCGTTCGCGGCCAGCCAGCCCATCGGCCCGCCGAACCGGTCGTCGAGCACACCCAGGAACTGCTCGATGTAGCGGGCCCGCGGCATGTGGTCGTCGGCCGGCCGCGAGTCGAGGTCGTCGCGGTAGGTGTCGCTGCCGCGCAGCCGCTTGAGAATCAGCTCAAGCCGCTCCCCCGTGGCGACGTAGTCCTCGACGATGGCCTCCCTGGTGGCGCCGGCGACCTCCAGGGCCAGCGCCGCCAGCACGCCGGTGCGGTCCTTGCCCGCCGCGCAGTGCACCAGCGCCGCGCCGTCGTCCAGCGCCATCGCCCGCAGCGCCGCCACCACGCCGTCGGGCCGGTCGCGCAGATAGCCGAAGTAGAACCCGGTGACCCGCAGCTCCTCGTCGAGCACCCGGTCAGCCCACGGCAGCACCCGCTCGCCGTCGATGCCCTCGGGGGCGACGTCCGCCTCGACGTCGGTGTGCCGGCCGCCCTCGGCGAACAACGTCAGGTGGTGGTGGCGCACCTCGGGCACCCGGGTCAGCGGACCGGGCCCCTCCAGCGTCACCTCGGCCGTCGAGCGCAGATCCACGACGTGCCGCAGGTTGAGCTCGCCGACCAGCAGCGCCACGTCGGCGGGCGTCAGCCCCTGCAGGTTGTCGGCGCGGTAGAGCCGGCCGCGACGGGTGCGGCCGCCGTCACGAGTGGGCAATCCGCCCAGGTCACGCGCGTTGACCGCGCCTTCAAGGTCGATCCACCTCGTCATCTCGCTCATTATTACGACCCTATATGTCCGGCAGAACGCAGCGAATTCGAGGTTCATAACGCAGCATGAACGTATGGATCCACGAGCTCTGCCTCCACGGCTGGTGATCGATCCATCGCTGCCCCCGGAGATCTCAGCCGAGTTGCGGTCGAGCCCGCACATCCTCCGCCAGGCTCGATCGGGCGCGCGAATGGACACCACGCGAAACCCCGCCACCCTGTTCGTCCTGCCGGCCTTCCTGTTGCTGCTGTTCATGCTGACCAGCAGCACGCCCCTGTTCGTCATGGGCACGGGGGTCGGCATGATCGTCGTTATCAGGTGGTTGGCGACGGACGGCACCTACCGCTCGACCAAGCGAAGACTGGGGCTCGCGCGGGCGCACGCCGAGCACTACATCCTTCCCGAGGACCTCGACCACCCCTGCCAGATGCTGCTGCGCAGGGCGCAGAACGCGGTGGAGGCCATTCTCCACTCCAACGTGCACAAGGCCGGGCTCATCGACAGCGTCGACAACCAGGTGTCACTGCCCGAGGAGGTCTGGCAGATCGCCCAGCGGCTGCGCCGGCTGTCGTCGATGCACGCCGAGCACGGCAAGCTGGTGCCGCGTGAGCTGCCGCCGGACATGGAGGCGGCGTTCAAGCCGTACACGAGCGCGCTGGACGCGGCCTGGACGTCGCTGACGCACCGCGTACGGCATCTGGAGAAGTACGCCAAGCAGGTGCTGAAGGCCGACAAGGTCTACCACGCCCACCTGCGGCTGGAGAAGCTGGCCGCGAAGACGCCCGAATACCAGCAGCTGCTGGCCGAGACCGTGCGCGACGAGCTGGCCCACGGCCGCATCAACGAGCTGTCGGACCAGGCGGCCCATGTGCGCAAGCTGTTCGAGGAGAGCATCCTGCAGGCCAGGCAGACGGCGGGCGAGCTGCTGCGCTCGCCGCTCACCTAGGCGTGCACGGAAGAACGGGCACAGACGAACGGGGCACGGCGCCGGCCGTGCCCCGTCGTCGTGTCAGCCGATCACGGTGCAGCTGGCCGTGGCCTTCTTGGCCGGGTCGCTCTCGGACGTGGCCGTGAGCTTGATCTTGCCGACGTGGCCGCCGCCGGTGCGTACGGCGTCCACGCTGACGAGCTCCTGCTTGCCGAACTCGACGGAGGCCAGCGCGTTGGGCAGCCGGACGTCCCAGCCCTTGCCCTGGACCTCGGCCTTGAGCCGGTAGATGTCGGCGTTGAGGTAGGCGCTGACGTCCTCGGGGTGCTGCCCCCGGGCCGCGGCCTTCTTGCCGGTGTTGAACAGCGGGAACTTGCAGGTGGAGACGTTCTTGCCGGACGGCGGCCCCACCGAGGGCAGCAGCTTGACACCGCGCCGCTGCGGGCCCGCGCCGTCGAGCGAGCGGATCGCGACCGTGTACGACAGCTGGCCCTTGTTGTCCCGGTGCAGGTCGGTGACGTAGAAGTGCAGGCGGTTCGCCTCGTCTACGTACTCGTACTCGCTGCCGGAGTCGGTGCCGGCGTGGAAGAGGGCGTCGGACAGCTGGCGGTAGTCGCCGATGGTGATCGGCACCTTCGTGCCGTCGGGCAGCACGTAGTCGGTCATGCCGATGTCCTGCGGGTTGGCGTCGATCACCCACTCGAACGGCGACCGGTCCTCGTTCTTGGTCTTGGCGAGCAGCACGCCGGAGTCGGGCGTGAACGAGTCGGCGCCCATCCGGTCGACGACCTCGACGGTGTAGTTGTCGTAACCACCGCCGTCGCACAGCGGATCGCCGCTGTCACAGGTGCTGCGGTCCTGGTCCATCGCGATGTTGACGCCGGACAGCCCGTTCTTGCCCGGCTGCACCACGCGGGCCGTCACCTTGGCGGTCACCAGGCCCGACTCGGCGAGCGCCTCGCGGCTGAGCCGCAGCACGTTCGCCTCGTCCACCATGTTCAGCTTGATCTTGTTGCGGAGCATGTGCTGGGCGCCCATCGACCCGCCCGCGGTGGGCGGGATGAGCCAGCGCGAGTGCGGGCCGCCGGGGCCGTTGAAGCTGCCGCGGCTCAGCATCTCCCAGATGCCGGTGTACGACCGCCGCGGCGGCACCCCGTACGGGTTGTTGTAGTTGTCGGCGATGCCGAAGATGTGGCTCAGCTCGTGGGCGTAGACGCCCATGCCGGAGCTCTCGGCCTGCACCGAGTCGACGCCGAAGCGGGCGTTGGGCCAGAAGTTGGAGCCGGCCTGCCAGGAGGTCCACTCGACGTAGCGGGTCGGCGACCAGTTGGGCAGCGCGGGGTCGTCCGGGCCCCACTCGTCGGGGACGTCCTCCTTGGTCGGGAACTTCATCATCCCGAACTCCTGCCAGGTGGCCGATTCGTCCTGGCCGGCGCTGAGGTAGAAGACGAAGTCGAACTGGGCCGCCACGTCCTGGCCGACGTCGGCCAGCCAGGCGGCGTTGCCGTCGGCGCGCAGGTTCTTGTTGCAGGTGTCGCCGGAGGGGCACGACTGGCGCTGGTACTCCATCGCGTACTCGTGGTCCTTGCCCGGCATCGTGTACGGGCCGAACCCGGTCAGCTCCACGCCGATGCGGCCACCGGAGTCCTCCATCCAGTATTCGTGGATGGTGTGCCCCTTGTTGAGGTCGTTCGGGGTGTTGAGGAAGTCCTGGTAGAACTCGGCGACCTGGTCGCGCGGGATGTCGTGGGCCTCGGCGCTCGGGTTGGCGTACACCGTGGAGTTCTGCGGCTGGGTCACCACGAACGGCTGGTTGGGGTAGTCGAGCAGCACGAGCGCGCCCTTGAAGGTGCGCTGCGACCCCTTGACGGCGGGGTCGTTCCACTTCGTGCCTGGGGGCTTCTTGTACTCCGCCCACGTCATGTTGTCGGGGTTCACCCAGTTCTGCGGGTCGATGGGCTTGAGGCCGGCGCTGGGAGTCTTGCGCAGGGCCCGCTCATCGGCAGGGGCGTCGAGGGATTCGTCGAGCTGCCAGGGCTGGGTCTGCGGCCAGTGGTTCTGCCGCCACGGGTGCTCGGGGTTCTCGGGGGGTGCTGCGGAAGCAGGGGTCGCCATCAGGCTCACCGGGATCAGCACGATGGCCGCCAGCAAACCCTTCAGCAGCTTCTTCGGGGCGTTCACGGCTTGACCGTATAGACGTTGTTGACGGAGATCACCGAGCAGTTGTAGGGAAGACCTGTACTGACATTTCCGTCATTTGTCGAAAAGTCCACGTAAGGGGATGGTTGTGGCGGATCTTCAGCGGGCCGTGGACGAGCTCGCCGCCCGCCTCGAACGCCCCCTGCTCCTGGAGGACCGCCACCAGCGCGTGGTCGCCTACAGCGAGCAGAACGGCGCGATGGACGACGTCCGCCGCGACTCGATCCTGCGCCGGCACACCGTGCCCGAGGTGCGGCGGTGGCTGCGCGCGGCCGGGATCACCGAGGCCACCGGGCCGCTGCGCACGCCTGGCGCGCCGCAGCTCGGGCTGCTGCCGCGGGTCTGCGTCCCCGTACGGCACGCCGACGGCCTGCTCGGCTTCCTGTGGTTCATCGACGCCGAGCCGCCCATGCCCGAGCCGGCCGTCGCCGAGGCCGCCCGCGCCGTGCCGGGGCTCGCCCTCGCGCTGTTCCACGAGAGCCTGGCCAGCGGGCTCGCCTCGCAGCGGGAGCTGGAGGCGGTGACCGGGCTGCTGCTCGGCGAGCGGGACGCGGCCAGGCAGCTCATCGAGGCGGGCGCGTTCCCGCAGGCGCAGCCGGTGACCGTCCAGGTGGCCAGGCCGCGTACGGCCGAGCCCGACGACGCGCTCCGGCTGGCGCTGGAGCAGGGGCTGCTGGCGCTGCGGCGGCGGCTGAGCGGGCATCATCCGCTGCACCTGATGCGCTATGACCACGCGGTGCTGCTCACGGCGGGGCCGCCGGTCCCGGCCGACGAGCTGCACGCGGCCATGCCGGTGCCGGTGGTGGTCGGGGTGGGGCGGCCCAGGGCCGAGCTGGCGCTGGCGGCTGAGTCGTACCGGGAGGCCAGGCACGCGGCCGAGGTGACGGCGCGGGTGCCCGGCCTCGGGCGTACGGCGGAGTGGGCCAGGCTGGGCGTCTACCGGATGCTCACCCAGCTGCCCGACCAGGAGCTGCACCCGGGGCTCGAAGGGCTGCTGGCGGACGCGCAGTACCTGCCGCTGCTGGAGACCCTGGAGACGTACCTGGATCTGGCGGGCAGCGCGGTGGCGACCTCGAAGGCGCTGCGGCTGCACAGGACCTCGCTGTACTACCGATTACAGCGGGTGGAGGAGCTGGCCCGCACCGATCTGAAGGACGGCGGCGAGCGGCTGGCGCTGCATCTCAGCCTGAAACTGGCCCGCCTGTCCGGTCGCTATCTGCCGCGCGAGCCGCCCGGCCCGTCCTGACCTCCGCTCTCGACGCGTTCGAGCAGCTCGCGCAGCGACGCGCGCTGCTCGGGCGTGAGCACCGCGAACAGCTCCTCCCCCGCTTCCCTGCGCGCGTCGCGGGCCCGATCGGCCAGCGCGCGCCCCTCGCCGGTGAGCACGACCAGCGTGGAGCGCCGGTTGGCCGGATCGACCTGCCTGCGCACCAGGCCCGCCGCCTCCAGCGCGTCCACCACGGGCGTGAGCGAGCGCGGCACGATGCGCAGCTCGTCGGCCAGCCGGACCATGCGCATGGGCTGCCCGGCGTCGGCCAGGACCCGCAGCGCCCGCGCCTGGCCCGGATTGAGCCCCAGCGGGACCAGCCGGTGGGCGTAGCCGTGCCGCACGCGCTTGCCGACCAGGTAGAAGAGCTCCGCGAGCTCCTTGTCCGCCATGCCGAGAAGTTTAGCCGGAACAAATATGAGCTAACCTCTGTTCGAATGGGCAGCCGAAGGAGGTTCCACGTTGGCGGAGGAACCGCGCGCGCCGATCGGGCGCATCATCAAGCTGTTCGGCGCCTACCGCGGCCGCCTCACCGTGGTGGCCTCGCTCATCGTGCTGTCCTCGCTGGTGGGGCTGGCCTCGCCGTTCCTGCTGCGCGAGGTGCTCGACGTGGCGATCCCGGCCAGGGACGCCGGGCTGCTCACCCTGCTCGCGCTCGGCATGATCCTCGTGGCGGTCACGACGACCGTGTTCGACGTGCTGCAGACGCTGGTCTCCACCACGGTCGGCCAGCGGGTCATGCACGACCTGCGGGTCTCGGTCTACAGCCACCTGCAGCGCATGTCGCTGGCCTTCTTCACCAAGACCAGGACCGGCGAGGTGCAGTCGCGCATCGCCAACGACATCGGCGGCATGCAGGCCGTCGTCACCTCGACGGCCGCGTCCCTGGTCTCCAACCTGACCACGGTGATCGCCACGGTCGTCGCCATGGCCGCCCTCGACTGGCGGCTGACCCTCGTCTCGCTCGCGCTGCTGCCGGTGTTCGTGTGGATCAGCCGCAAGGTCGGCTCGGAACGCAAGCGCATCACCTCCGAGCGCCAGCGCAAGCTCGCCGGCATCGCCTCGATGGTGCAGGAGTCACTGTCGATCAGCGGCATCCTGCTCGGCCGCACGATGGGCCGCTCCGCCGGGCTGACCGAGCGCTTCGGCACGGCCTCGCACGAGCTGGCCGAGCTGGGCGTGGCCACCAGCATGGCGGGGCGCTGGCGGCAGGCGTCGATCCAGCTCGTGATGGCCGCCATGCCCGCCGCCATCTACTGGGCCGCCGGCCACACCGCGGCGATCTCGGTGGGCACGCTGGTGGCGTTCACGACGTTGCAGACGAGCCTGTTCCGGCCGATGGTGTCGCTGCTGCGGCTCGGCGTCGAGGTGCAGACCTCGCTGGCGCTGTTCGGGCGCATCTTCGAGTATCTCGACCTGCCGGTGGACATCAGGCCGGGCACGCGGAAGCTGATGGACGTGCGCGGCGAGGTGCGCTTCGAGCAGGTCGACTTCGCGTACGGCGACGCCCCCACGCTCACCGGCGTCGACCTCACCGTGCCCGCGGGCTCGTCCCTGGCCATCGTGGGCGAGACGGGCTCGGGCAAGACCACGCTCAGCTACCTGCTCCCCCGCCTGTACGACGTCACCGCCGGCCGGGTCACCATCGACGGCGTGGACGTGCGGGAGCTGACGTTCGAGACGCTCAGCGACACCGTGGGGGTCGTGTCGCAGGAGACGTACCTGTTCCACGCCTCGATCGCCGACAACCTGCGTTTCGCCCGCCCCTCGGCCACCGACGAGGAGCTGGAGGCGGCGGCGCGGGCGGCGCGCATCCACGACCACATCGCGGCGCTGCCCGACGGCTACGACACCGTGGTGGGCGAGCGCGGCTACCGCTTCTCGGGGGGCGAGAAGCAGCGCCTGGCCATCGCCCGTACGCTGCTGCGCGACCCGCCGGTCCTGGTGCTCGACGAGGCCACCAGCGCGCTGGACACGCAGACGGAGAAGGCCGTGCAGGAGGCGCTGGACGCGCTGGCGCGGGGGCGTACGACGATCACCATCGCCCACCGCCTGTCCACCGTGCGCGACGCCGACCAGATCGTGGTGCTCGACCACGGGCGGGTCGTGGAGCGCGGCACCCACGACGAGCTGATCGCCCGCGGCGGCCACTACGCGGCCCTGGTGAGCCGCGACCATCCCGTGGAACTCGTCTGACCGCGTTCTAAACGTGCTTTGCCTCACATTACGGTAAGACCGGAATCCGCTTCGCGGAAGCACTTGTTCATCCCCCCGGTGCTTCCCCAAGGCAAGGATTCTTCGTGTCTCTGTCCTCCTCCACGTTCAGGGCCCTGCGTCATCACAATTACCGGCTCTGGGCGGGAGCCGACATCGTCTCCGTGACCGGCACCTGGATGCAGGTGCTGGGGGTGAACTGGCTCATCCTCACCCTGACGGGCTCGGCGACCAGCGTGGGGCTGAGCCTCGTGATGCAGGCGCTGCCGACGCTGCTGCTCGGCATGTGGGGCGGGGCGCTGGCCGACCGGCTGCCCAGCAGGCCCGTCGTGATCGCCGCGCAGCTCGCGCAGGCGGGCCTCGCCGCCGTGCTCGCGGTGATCGCGCTGAGCGAGGTGACGTCCGTGCTGCCCATCTACGGCGTGGCGCTGGCGGGCGGCGTGGTGAACGCGCTCGGCGGGCCCGCGCTCGGGCGCTTCGGAGCCGAGGTGGTGCCGCCCGATGACCTGCCGAACGCGATGGCGCTCGGCTCGATTCTCAACTCCGCCGGTCGCATCCTGGGCATGAGCCTGGCCGGCGCGCTGCTGCCGTTCACCGGCAACGGCGGCCTGTTCGTGGTCAACGCCGCCAGCTTCTTCGTGGTGATCGCGGCCGTGCTGGGCATGCGGCGGCGCGAGTTCCACCGGCTGGCCGCCGCCGGCCGGCAGCCCGGCGCCGTGCTCGACGGCCTGCGGTACGTGCTGCGCACGCCCTGGCTGCTCGTGGTGCTCGCGCTCTGGTTCGTCTCGGGCAGCGTCGGGCGCAACTACCAGGTCACCATGGCCGCCATGAGCGCGGGCCCGCTGGAGTCGGGCGCGGGCGGCTACGGGCTGCTGTCCACGGTCTTCGCCGTCGGCACGGTGCTGGGCGGGTTCCTCGCCGCCGCGCGGGCCCGGCTGACGCTGCGGCTGCTGCTCATCATGGCGTTCCTGACCGGGCTGGTGCAGGCGCTGAGCGGGCTGATGCCGTCGCTGTGGTCGTTCGCGGCCCTGATGGTGCCGATCGCGGCGGGCGCGGTGGCGCTGGACACCACCGTCTCCGCCCGCGCCCAGCTCGACAGCCCCGACGCGATGCGCGGGCGGGTCATCGCGGCGCTGTCCATCGTCAGCGCCGCCGCGGGCGCGGTCGGCGGGCCGCTGCTCGGCTGGCTGAGCGACACTCTCGGGCCGCGCGTCGCCCTGGAGGTCGGCGGCGTGGCGTGCCTGTCGGCCGCGCTGCTCGCGGCGGTGGGGCTGGCCCGGCTCTCCGGGCGTACGGTGCGGCAGGCCATCCGGCTGCGCCCGCAGCTGGAGAACGTCTGACCACCCGTTGGAACAGTTTTTCCCCGCGTCGAGTTGCATGTCAGCGAGCAGTTAACCTATAACTGAAGTTGGAGGTTAGCTGCGAGCGCGCAACCAAGAGGAGGGTGGAAATGCTTCTGACCTCTATCGACCCGTTCCTGCAGGAGTTCGAGCGGCAGTTCGACCGTCTCGCCCGTCACACCTTCGACAACGGCAGCGCGATCATGCCGATGGACGGGCTGCGCCGCGATGACGACGTCATCCTGCGCTTCGATCTGCCCGGCATCGACCCGGACTCCATCGAGGTGACCGTGGACCGCGGCGTCCTCAGCGTCACCGCCCGCCGCGAGCAGGAAGTCACCGACGACGAGCGGCTGTTCGTCCACGAGCGGAGGATGGGCACGTTCACCCGCCGCGTCTACCTGTCGGAGCACCTCGACGCCGGCAACATCGACGCGGGCTACGCCAACGGCGTCCTCACCGTACGCATCCCGGTCCTGGAGCGGGCCAAGCCGCGTAAGGTGGCGATCCAGCGCGGCGAGCCCAAGGCCATCAGGGCCTGACACGCGGTCCAGGGGGCGGGCGTCCCTGACCGCCCGCCCCCGACCCGTGCGGAGATGACATGCCGGACCTGCCCTTCGACGACGAGCACGCACCTCTCTACTCCCTCGGGCAGGTGGCGGAGATGCTGCAGGTGCAGCACGCCTTCCTGCGCCGGCTCGACCAGCACGACGTCATCAGGCCCAGCAGGTCGAGCGGCGGCCAGCGGCGCTACTCGCGGCGCGACATCGTCATCGTCCAGCACGTCACCCGCATGGCCGAGGAAGGCATGACGCTCATCGCCATCCGCCGCATCCTGGAGCTGGAGCGCGAGGTCTCCGCCCTGCGCCAGGAGCTCGAAGAGACGCGGGCACGGCTGCGCGAGCAGGAGTGACACCGGAGATCGGCCCGGAGATCGGCCCGGAGATCGGCCCGGAGATCGGCCCGGAGATCGGCGGGGCGCGTACTCTCGTGGCGTGCACAACACGAGATACGCGCCCTCCGGCATGGTGTGCAGCGTCGACCACCTGGCCTCGGCGGCCGGGCTGGCGATGCTGGAGCGCGGCGGCTCGGCCGCCGACGCGGCGATCGCCGCCAACGCCGTGCTGGCGGTCGTCGCCCCCCACATGTGCGGCCTCGGCGGCGACCTGTTCGCCCTGGTCCACGACGGCGCCACCGTCACCGCGCTCAACGCCTCAGGACGCGCGGGGTCCGGTGCCGATCCGGCCCGGCTGCGCGCCGAAGGCCACACGCGCATGCCCCACCTGCACGACATCAGGTCCGCCACCGTGCCAGGGTGCGTCGACGGCTGGGCCGCGCTGCACGGCAGGCACGGCAGGCTGCCCATGGCCGAGCTGCTGGCGCCCGCGATCAGGCTGGCCTCCGCCGGGTTCCCCGCCTCGCCGCTGATGGTGGCGGGCGCCGCCAACGCGGCCCGGCGGCCCGGTGGCGGCGACTTCGCCTCCGTACGCGCGGCGGGCGACCGCGTCACCAGGCCCGGCGTGGCCCGCGCGCTCCAGGCCGTGGCCGGGCACGGCCGTGACGGCTTCTACCTGGGCGAGTTCGGGCAGGGCCTGATCGAGGCGGGCGCCGGCGAGTACGTCGAGGCCGACCTGGCCGCGCCGGGCGCCGACTGGGTCGAGCCGCTCAGGACCCGCGCCCACGGCCATGACGTCTGGTCGATGCCGCCCAACTCCCAGGGCTACCTGCTGCTGATGTCCCTCGCCATCGCCGAGGGGCTCGACCTGCCCGCCTCCCCTTCCCATGCCGTCTGGGCCCACCTGCTGGCCGAGTCCGCCAGGATCGCCGGGCACGACCGGCTCGACGTGCTGCACGAGGACGCCAAGGACCTGCTCGACCCGGCCGAGATCACCCGGCGGCGGTCGCGGATCGACTCGCGGTCCCGGCTGCGGCTCGGCGGGCCGGTCCAGGACGGCGACACGACGTACCTGTGCGTGGTCGACGGCGACGGCATGGGGGTCTCGCTCATCCAGTCGAACGCGTCCGGGTTCGGCAGCATGGTGTTCGAGCCCCGTACGGGGATCAACCTGCACAACCGCGGCATCGGCTTCTCGCTCAAGCCCGGCCACCCCGCCGAATACGGGCCGGGCCGCCGCCCGCCCCACACGCTCACCCCGGCGCTCATCACCCGCCCCGACGGCTCGCTGAGGTCCGTCGTCGGCACCATGGGCGGCGACGCCCAGCCCCAGATCCTGCTGCAGGTCATCACCCGCCTGCTGCGCCACGGCGAGGAGCCGGGCCGGGCCATCGCCGCGCCGCGCTGGCGGCTCGGCACCGGCGGGACCGGGTTCGACACCTGGGACGCGCCCGACGACGCCGTGCTCGACCTGGAGGGGGGCGGCGGCTGGTCCGACGGCCTCGCCGCGCTCGGGCACCGGGTGGCGGCGCTGCCGTACGGGAGCTCGTTCGGCCACGCCCACCTCATCGACGTCCGCCCCGACGGCATGCTGGCGGGCGCCGCCGACCCGCGCTCTCTCGTCGGCGCCGCGATCGGGCGCTGAGCCGCGTCCCCGGCCGGTCGCAGATGGACGAGCAAGAGCTGGCACGGGCTTTGAAGAAGGCCGGATCCTAGGATTCCGGCCCGTTCAGAGGGTAGGGGTACCCGTATGACGGAGCTGCCTCCGGACCGGTTCGGCCTGGCTGACGAGCAGGAGATCGAGGTCGAGGAGTGGACCGACGACCTCGGGTTCCGGCACGAGGTCGTCCCCGACGACCCCCGGCACCACGACTCGCTCGACGAGCGCCTGCGCCGCGAGGCCCCCGACCGCCTGCGCGGGCCCCGCCCCAAACACCGGCTCACCCAGCCGGACGAAGGGCTCGGCCCCGACCTGGACGACGAGGAGATCGCCACGGAGTACTCCGCCGACGCCGACGACCTCTCGGCCGAGGAGCGGGCGATCCGCATCGACTCGGAGGACGACCTCACCTAGCGTGAAGCGGCCTCAGGCGGCGCTCAGGCGGCGGTCAGGCGGCCTCAGGCGAGGCGGCGCAGGGCGGGGAGGATGGCGTGGAGGTCGTCGACGATGACGTCGGCGGCCTTCGCCTGCGGGCGCTCGGCGTGCAGGTAGCCCCACGGGCCGCGGCGCAGCAGCGCGGTGCGCATGCCCGCCGCCGCGGCCGGCAGCACGTCGTTGTCGATCCGGTCGCCGACGTACAGGATCTCGCCGGGCGCGCACCCGGCCACCGCGGCGACCTTGGCGAAGAAGCCGGGGTCGGGCTTGGAGACGCCCCAGCCGTCGGAGGTGTGGACGGAGTCGGCGGGCAGGTCCATCGCCACCAGCGCGTCGTAGGCGCGGCGCGGCTGGTTGCCGGCGATGATCACCTGGTGTCCCGCGGCCCTGATGGCCGCCAGCGCCTCGCGTACGTCGGGATAGAGGTCGTCGGCGTCGAAGTGGTTGCGCAGGCCGTCGGGGTCGTCACGTTCCCAGGCCGCCTCCTCGACGTCGAGATCGATGCCGGGACGGACGAGGCGGAAGGCGTCGCTGTGCGGCCGGTCGAGGGCGGCCATCCCGCCCAGGGCGCCCATGAGCAGGAAGGGGCTGACGCCCAGCCGCTCGGCCCAGCGGTGCCAGATGCGGCCCTCGCTGATGAGCGTCTCACCGACGTCGAACACCACTGACCTGATCATTGATCCCCCTGCTCACCTGGCGGCTAGGCGCACCGGCCGGCCCGACAGACCCGGACAAACGGTGCACGGGTGATTTTCTCACGGGACGGCCGCGAACCACACGTCTCAGGGCGCCAGCCGGTCCATCGCCTTCGCGACGCGCTTCTCCGACACCGGGGTCGGCGTGCCGAGGGTCTGGGCGAAGAAGCTCACCCGCAGCTCCTCGATCATCCACCGGATCTCCACCACGTCGGGGTCGCCCCGCCGCGCCGGATGCAGCTTGGCCAGCAGGTCGTCGTAGTCATCCTCGACCTTGTGGACGCGGTCCATCCACTCCTGGTCGCGCCACGGGTCCTCGGGCAGCTTGGTCAGGCGGCGGTCGATGGCCCGCAGGTAGCGCAGGACGTCGGACAGCCGCCCGTGACCGGTCGCGGTGACGAAACCCGGGTAGACGAGCTTGCCGAGCTGCTCGCGTACGTCGTCGGTGGCGGCGCTCGCGCGCAGGGAGTCGAGCCGGGCCCCGGCCTCGTGCCACACGCTGAGGATCTGCTCGACCTTGCCCAGCACGTCACGGGCGGTGTCGTAGAGGTTGGCGCGGACGTGCTGGTAGAGGCGGTCGTAGCCGACCGGCTCCCAGACGACGCCGCCCGCCTCCAGCATGAGCTTGTCGACCGCCGCGTTGACGACGTCGTCGAACAGCGCCACCGCCCCGCCGTGCGGGCTGCGCGACAGCGCCAGCTTGGCCTGGTTGGACAGGCCGCCGAGCAGCGACTTGGCCGGGTTGGTGACGTTGAGCAGGAGCAGGCGGCGCAGGCCCGGCCAGTGGGAGCGGCGCTGCTCGGCCTCAGTCTCGAAGATCTTGACGGAGACGGAGTCGCCCGCGTCGACGAGCGCCGGATAGCCCTTCATCCGGCCCTGCTCGAACACCTTGGGCAGGGTGCCGAAGCTCCACGTGTGCAGGCCGGTCTGCTCGAGGTCGTCGCCGGCCTGGGAGAGCGTCTGACGCAGGCGCGGGGCCAGCCGCCGCTTGAGCGCGTCGAGGTCTTTGTCCTCGGCCACCGTACGCCGCTTCTCGTCGATCACCCGGTACGTGATGCGCAGGTGATCGGGCACCTGGTCGAGCTGCCACGCCTCGCGCGGCACCCGGACGCCCGTGAGCCGCAGCAGCTCGCGCTCGACCGCGGCCAGCAGCGGCTCGCCGCCCTGCTTGACGCCGCCCAGCACCTGCTTGGCGTAGTTGGGCGCGGGCACGAAGTTGCGGCGCAGGTGCTTCGGCAGCGACCTGATGAGCGCGGTGATGAGCTCTTCGCGCAGGCCCGGGATCTGCCAGTCGAAGCCGTCGGAGCTGACCTGGTTGAGCACCGCCAGCGGCACGTGGACGGTGACGCCGTCGGCGTCGGCCCCCGGCTCGAACTGGTAGGTCAGCTTCATCCGCTGACCGAGCTGCTTCCACGTGTCGGGGTAGTCGCGGGTGCTGATGTCGGCGCCCTCGTTGACCAGCATCTCGGGCGAGAACGTGAGCAGGTCGGGCTGCTCCCGCCCGGCCTTCTTCCACCAGGAGTCGAAGTGGCGGGCCGAGACGACGTCGGCGGGCACCCGCTGGTCGTAGAAGTCGTAGAGCGCCTCGTCGTCCACCAGGATGTCGCGTCGGCGGGCACGGTTTTCCAGCTCCTCGACCTCGCCGAGCAGCCGGCGGTTGTCCTTGAGGAACTTGTGGTGGGTGTCCCAGTCGCCCTCGACCAGCGCGTGCCTGATGAACAGCTCGCGCGACAGGTCGGGGTCGATGCGGCCGTAGCCGACCTTGCGGCCGACGACGAGCGGGACGCCGTAGAGGGTGACCTTCTCCAGGGCGATCACCGCGCCCTGGTTCTTCTCCCAGTGCGGCTCCGAGTAGGTGCGCTTGACCAGGTGCTGGGCGAGCGGCTCGACCCAGTCGGGCTCGATCTTGGCGTTGACCCTGGCCCACAGGCGCGAGGTCTCGACCAGCTCGGCCGACATGACCCACTGCGGCTGCTTCTTGGCCAGCGCGGAGCCGGGGAAGATGGCGAAGCGGGCGTTGCGGGCGCCGATGTACTCCTGGATCGGCCGCCGGCCGTCCTGCCCGCGCTGCTTGTCGATGACGTCCTTCACGCCGATGTGCGACAGCAGGCCCACCAGCAGCGAGGCGTGGATGTGGTACGGCTCGGCGGGCTGGGAGCCGGGCTGGGCGCCGAGCGTCTGGCGGAGCTGGCTGTAGATGTCCTGCCACTCGCGTACGCGTAGGTAGTTGAGGAACTCGGCCTTGCACAGCCGCCGGAACGCGCTGGACGACAGCTCCTTCTGCTTGTCGCGCAGGTAGTTCCACAGGTTGAGGTAGGCCATGAAGTCGGACTCGGGATCGGCGAAGCGCCGGTGCTTCTCGTCGGCCTGCTGCTGCTTCTCGGCGGGCCGCTCGCGCGGGTCCTGGATGGACAACGCCGCGGCGATCACCATGACCTCGCGCAGGCAGCCGTTCTTCTCGGCCTCCAGCACCATGCGGCCGAGCCGCGGGTCGACCGGGAGCTGCGCCAGCTTGCGGCCGATGGGGGTGAGCTTGTTGTGGGCGTCGAACGCGCCCAGCTCATGAAGCAGGTTGACGCCGTCCTTGACCTGGCGGCGGTCGGGCGGCTCGACGAACGGGAACGCCTCGATGTCGCCCAGCCCGATCGAGGTCATCTGCAGGATGACCGAGGCCAGGTTGGTGCGCAGGATCTCGGGGTCGGTGAACTCCGGCCTGCTGAGGAAGTCGTCCTCCTCATAGAGCCGGATGCAGATGCCGTCGGACGTGCGGCCCGAGCGGCCCTTGCGCTGGTTGGCGCTGGCCTGCGAGATGGGCTCGATCGGCAGGCGCTGCACCTTCGTGCGGTGGCTGTAGCGGGAGACGCGCGCGAACCCGGGATCGACCACGTATTTGATGCCCGGCACGGTCAGGGACGTCTCGGCGACGTTGGTGGCCAGCACGATGCGGCGGCCGGTGTGGCGCTGGAAGACGCGGTGCTGCTCGGCGGCGCTCAGCCGGGCGTAGAGCGGCAGCACCTCGGTGCTGCGGAAGTCGGCCTTGCCCAGGGCGTCGGCGGCGTCGCGGATCTCCCGCTCGCCCGACAGGAACACCAGGATGTCGCCAGGGCCCTCGCTGATCAGCTCGCGGCAGGCGTCGACGATGCCCTGGGTCTGGTCGTCGTCGTCATCGAGCGGGCGGTAGCGCACCTCGACCGGGTAGGTGCGGCCGGAGACCTCGATGATGGGGGCGTCGTCGAAGTGGCGGGAGAAGCGCTCGGGGTCGATGGTGGCGCTGGTGATGATGACCTTGAGGTCGGGGCGCTTGGGCAGCAGCTGTTTGAGGTAGCCGAGGATGAAGTCGATGTTGAGGCTGCGCTCGTGGGCCTCGTCGATGATCAGCGTGTCGTACTGGTCGAGCATGCGGTCGTTCTGCAGCTCGGCCAGCAGGATGCCGTCGGTCATGAGCTTGACGAGGGTGCGGTCGCTCGCCTGGTCGGTGAAGCGAACCTTGTAGCCGACCACCTCGCCGAGCCCGGTGCCGAGCTCTTCCGCGATGCGCTCGGCGACCGTGCGGGCGGCGATGCGGCGGGGCTGGGTGTGGCCGATCAGGCCGCGTACGCCCCGGCCCAGCTCCAGGCAGATCTTCGGGATCTGGGTGGTCTTTCCCGAGCCCGTCTCACCGGCGATGATCACGACCTGGTGGTCGCGGATGGCGGCGAGGATGTCGTCCTTACGCTGCGAGACCGGCAGGTTGTCCGGATAGGTCACCGCAGGGACGGCGTCGCGGCGGCGTACGAGCCGCTGCTCGGCCCGCTCGACGTCGGCGAGGATCTCGGCGGCGATCTTGTCGCGCGCGTCGCGGGAGCGGACCCTGCGCATGCCGTCGAGCCTGCGCCGCAGCCGCCGCTGGTCGCGCGGCATGAGGTCGGGCAGGCGCGACTGGAGCTCCGCGAGTGACCCGGAGGCCCGCGCGGGCCGGGAAGGCGAGGCCGGAGACGGCGAGGACGGCGAGGACAACGAAGACGTTCCCATACTGCTTTCAGGATATTTGAGCTCCGCTTCGCCGGAGCCAACCGCCCATGGTGCCCGACCCGCCCGCCGCGCGCATCCCAATATCGCCGTGACTAGCGGCTGTGCGCGGTGACCACGTAGCCGTCGGGGTCGGTGAAGCTGAACGAGCGGCCGAACGGGCCGTCCGCCGGCGGGGTCACGATCGGCACGCCGGCCGCCTGGAGCTCGTCGTGCAGCCGCTGGGCGTCGCCGCACTCGAACCACAGGACGACGCCCGTGCCGGGGCGCTCGGGCAGCTCGACGCCGGGGAGCGGCTCGCGTACGGCGAAGGGGACGGGCTCGGTGGCGAACACCACGGCTCCGGGCGGGCCGGCGGGGGCGCGCTTGAGCCCGAGGCGCCGCTCGTAGAAGTCCGCGGCGCTGGTGAGGTCGCGGACCTGGAGGGCGACGAAGTCGATGCCGGTGGCGGTCATGGTTTCTCCTCATATGTCAGAACATTGACATAGGGAACTGTATGTCAGAATGTTGACATGACGCAAGATGAGCTTGGGCGCAGCGTCGGATACCAGCTCAAACGGGTGCAGGCGGCCCTGCGGGCGGCCATGGACGGCGTGCTGCGCGTGCACGGGCTCACCACCCCGCAGTACTCGTGCCTCGACGTGCTCGGGCAGCGGCCAGGGCTGTCGAACGCGGAGCTGGCGCGAGCGGTGTTCGTGACCCGGCAGTCGATGAACGTGCTGCTGCAGCACCTCCAGGAGGCCGGTCTGGTCGAGCGGCCGTCGACGGCCCCCTCGGGGCGCGCGCTGCCCGCCCGGCTCACCGAGGCAGGGCGGCTCCGCCTGGCCGCCGCCAAGGCCGACGTGCTGGCCGTGGAGCGGCGGATGAACTCCCCGCTGACCCCTGTCCAGGCGGAGGAGCTGGCGCGACTGCTGGCCCGCATGGCCGAAGCCCTCGCGGACTGACACCCCAGCCCTACGCACAGCGTCCCCGGGCCAGGCAGCCCGGCAGGAGACAGGCAGGAGCGGCGCGGGCTACGCGTGGGAGGCGGCGTCGGCGGCGGCGTGGGCGGCGCCGACGATGCCGGCCTGGTTCTGCAGGCCGGCCGGCACGATCGGCGTGTCGAGCCGTACGTGCGGCAGGAACTTCTGCGCCTTCTTGCTCACTCCCCCGCCAAGGACGATCAGCGACGGCGAGAACAGCATCTCGACGTGCCGCAGGTACTCCTCCACCCGCTCGGCCCACTTCTCCCAGCTGAGGTCGTGCTCCTCGCGCACCCGGGCGGCGGCGCGGTGCTCGGCGTCCTTGCCGTGCAGCTCCAGGTGCCCCAGCTCGGTGTTGGGCACCAGCACCCCGCCGGCGAACAGGGCGCTGCCGATGCCGGTGCCGAAGGTGAGCACCAGCACCGTCCCCTGGTGCCCGCGGGCGGCGCCGAAGCGCATCTCGGCGAGGCCGGCCGCGTCGGCGTCGTTGAGCACGGTCGCCCCGCCGAACAGCCGGCCCGCGTCCACGCCGATCCACGAGCGGTCGACGTTGGCCGCCGAGCGCACCACGCCGTCCACGACGACACCGGGAAAGGTGACTCCTACCGGACCGTTCCACCCGAAATGGTCGCGCAGCTGAGCCACCACGCCCGCGACCGCGTCCGGGCCCGACGGCTCCGGCGTGGGGATGCGCAGCCGCTCCCGCAGCAGCTCTCCTGACTCCGTGTCGACCGGCGCGCCCTTGATGCCGGAGCCGCCGATGTCGATGCCCAAGACGTCCATGCTCTTCCTCTCCCCGCTACGACGCCGACGAACTCTCTTTCCGGTCCGGCTGAACCCGCGTCCCGCCCGCATACGTATCTCGCGTCACAAGCGCTCATTAGGAGGCACCGGATGCGGCCACGCATCATCACACTCTGCGCTGTTGCGGTCGTTCTGGGAGCGACTCTCACCACTCCCGCACACGCCACCACCAGGACGCGTTTCGACGTCATCAACCTTGTGTCGGACGTCAAGGGCAAAGCCCCTGTCACCGACCCCAAGGTCGTCAACCCGTGGGGCCTGGCCATGGGAAAGACTCTGTGGGTCTCGAACACCGGCACCGGCACCGCCACCGTCTACTCCGGCACGGGCAAGAAGGAGAAGACGGAGGTGGCGATCCCGGGCGGAGCCCCGACCGGGCAGGTGTTCAACCCCGGCCAGGGCTTCACCGTCAAGGGCAAGCCGGCCGCGTTCATCTTCTCCAGCCCGAGCGGCGCCATCAGCGGCTGGAACGCGGAGGTCGACCCGGCCAACGCGATCATCGCGGCCTTCACCCGCGGCGCCGACTACAAGGGGCTGGAGCTCGTCCAGACCGAGGACGAGGCGTTCCTGCTGGCGGCCGACTTCGCCGGTGGGCGCATCCACGCCTTCGACCAGGACTTCCGGCGCATCAAGCTGGCGCGCTGGCAGTTCAGGGACCCGGCGCTGCCGAAGGGCTACAACGCCTACAACGTGGCGGTGGCCAACGGCAACATCTGGGTCGCCTACGCCCTGCGTGACCCGGCGACCGGCAAGCCGGTCTTCGGCAACGGCAAGGGGTTCGTCAGCCGGTTCGACGCCAACGGGCGGCTGACCGGGCGCATCTCCCGGGTCGGGCTCAACGCCCCCTGGGGACTGACCGCCGCGCCCAAGGGCTGGGGCCGCGAGTACGCGGGCTCGCTGCTGGTCGGCAACTTCGGTGACGGCACGGTGCACGCGTACAAGCGGGGCCGGCACCTCGGCGCCCTGCGTGACTCCGGTGGCAGGCAGATCGTGCTGCCCGGGCTCTGGGACCTTGAGCCGGGCACCGCCGCCACCGGCGGCGAGAAGGCCCTGTGGTTTTCCGCCGGCATCGACGGCACCAAGCACGGCCTGATCGGCGTGATCGCGCCGAAGGGCACGAAGGTCAGCTCGAACGGGGCGGCCGCGGCGCCGAAGCCGTCGGGCCAGAAGACGAGCGCCCCAGCGACCCGGCCCCCCTCCCAGAATCCCTACGGCGGGTACTGACCGGCGCTCAGCCGCCGCCGTCCCCTCCAGCCCGGCGAGGAGCGCAGCTCGCCCACATGGGCGAGGGGGCGGCGGTCGGGGGTCTCCGGCGCGGCCGGCGCGAGCCGCGCCGGAGACGCCCGCTCCACCCCTCGATCTCGGGACCAGCGCGCGGCCGGTCAGGTGAGAGCGGTCAGGTGAGGGCGGTCAGGTGAGGGCGGCGGTCAGGTCGGCGAGGGTGCGGTAGTGGACGCCGGTCATGCCGAGCGACACCGCGGCCTCGACGTTCTGCGGCCGGTCGTCCACGAACAGGCAGCGCTCAGGCGCCGCCCCGGCCAGCTCGGCGGCGATCTCGTAGATGCGCCGGTGCGGCTTGGCCACGCCGACCCTGGCGCTGCTGACCACGGCGTCGGCGAAGTACGTGAGACCCAGCAGGTCGAGATGCGACTCCAAGGTGTCCATGGCGTTGGTCACGATGATTACCGGCACGTGCTCCTGCACCCGGGCCAGCAGCTCCCTGACCTGCTCGTCCACCCAGAATTTGATCTCCACGAACTCGGCCACCGCCCGCCTGGCCCGCTCGTCTCCCCCGAGCGCCACGGCGACCGACTCGGCCCACTCGGCCTCGGTGCGCTCGCCGAGCGTGGCCGGCATGATCAGCTCGGGGTCGAAGGCCGTCTTCCTGAGCGGCAGCCCGTAGCGGGCCTCGATCTCGGCCTGGGCGGCGTGGTCGAAGTGGCGGAGCACGCCGTCGAAGTCGGTGAGAACCGCGTCGTAGGGGATCACAGCCCACCGTTCTGCCCGGTGCGCGCAAGCCCGTCCCCCTGCCACAGGTGCTGAGGGGACCCGCGGCACTACCATCTCCGAGACAGGATTCGGTATCGGAACGGTAGGGCATGAGCGATCACCGGCTGCCACGCGAGCTGTGCCAGCTGTTCGCCGACGGCGGCAAGGGGAGGAGGCTGCCCGTGGCGCTGCCTCCCGGCGACGTCGTATGGCCGGATCCCGGCTACACCGGGCAGGGGGAGGCACCGCGACCGGCGTTCTGGATGAGCGACGAGCAGGCGAGCGGCGCCGACTGGGCGCTGCTGCGCGAGTGGCACCCGCACAGCGGGTTATGGCCGCTGCTCCTGGACGAGTCGGCGCAGCCGTGGGCGGTCGGGCAGGTCGTGCCGGACGATCCCCGTCAGATCGACCACTTCACCGCCGAGGGGTTCATGGCGGAGGTGTGGGAGGAGTGGGTGGCGCAGATGCCGGCGGACGCGCTCGGAGAGCTGGAGCCGTACGGCGCGATCTGTCCTGGTCCGGCCCCGCCCGGCGTGCTGCGGGCCGATCCCGAGGCGGTGGCGGCGTGGCTGGCGGGCGAGCTGGCGGCGAAGGGGATGCCGCTCGGCCTGGTCGCCGCGGGCCGCGGCGCGGACGCGCTGGCCGTCATGGGCTGGCAGGGGGCGCTGCACCACAACGAGTGGATGGTGCCGATGGCGGCGGTGGTGCGCAGCTGGGAGGACCGCTTCGGGGCGCGGGTGGTGAGCGTCGGGTTCAACACGCTCGACCTGAGCGTCGCGGCGCCGCCGGTCGATCCTGAGCACGCGCTGCACGTGGCGGCCGAGCACTGGACGTTCTGCCCGGACAACGTGGTGCAGGGTCCTGGCGATCTGCAGGGGTACGCCGAGCAGATCATCGGCGGGCACGCCTGGTCGTTCTGGTGGGACTGAGCGCTCAAGGCGCCCCTGACGCGCGGGGGCCGGTTTCCGTGCCGTCCCGGCCCCGTCGTCCGCGTCAGGGGACGCGCGCCACGACCCCGTACGTGCCGGACGCGCCGGGATCGCAGGCGTCGTCGGAGCCGTCGGGCCGCCAGTCCGGGACCCACACCAGCCCCGGCTCGACCAGTACGAGCCCTTCGAGCAGCGCCTTGACCTCCTCCCTGGTGCGTACGGCGTGCCCCGGCAGCGTCATCGCCAGCAGGTCGTGAATGGCCGGCAGCAACTCGGGGGGAATGGCGTCGAACGTGGTCTGCACCAGCGACAGATAACTCCGCTCGGGTACCACCTGCCGAATGCGTTTGATCACGTAATGGAAGTATTCGTCGTCGTTGAGGCTGTAAGCCGACAGCAGTAACACGGCCATGGGCCGGTCCCAATCGAGGAACGTCTGCAGGACGCGGTCGTCGAGCACCTCGTCGATCTCGCGCAGGTCGCCTTCGACGACGCGGACGAGATCGGTGACGGGCTCGATGGTGGCCCGCGCGCCGGCCAGCACCATCGGATCGTTCTCGACATAGACCACGCGCGGCACCGAGTCGAGCAGCGCCTTGCGCGCGACGTCGTGCAGCTGCCGGCCGGGGGGCAGCCCGCTGGGCACCCCGCTGCCGACGATCACGAACTGGTCCACACCGCGTACGGCCAGGTGACGGACCACCCGGCACAAGAACCGCAGCACGGCACGGGCGGCCGTCGTGGTGACGGGGGCGGCCAGGTCGTAGCGCCGCACGGCGTCCCGATCGGCCGTGAAGTGGTTCTTCCCACCTGCGGCCGCGTCGAGAATCCGGGTGACTCTCGCTTGGGCCAGCTCCAGCTTCGCCAGATTTCGGATGGCACGCTGACGCATTGAGTGTTGCCCCTTTCCCCTCGCCCACAATCTCGGGAAAAGATGATCCTTTCGGACCCCACTCGATGACCCAGACCATATGATCCTCGCCACACGGGGAAAGACAACCGGAAAAGCCATTAGTTTTGGGTATATGTCACTAACCACTCGCCGGCATAAATGATCTCGCGGGCGGGAAGGGGCTCATTTCCCGAACTAACGCGAAAGCCTTTCGCGATGGTGGTTGAGCACCTCGAAGGTCTCTTCGCGGGTGGTGGTCGTCACCGACAGCTTGGTGAACGCCTGGTGGTAGACCTCCACCTCGGCCGCGTCGCCGGTCAGCCGGTCGGACTCGATGCCGTGGACGCAGGCGACGTCGGGCTCGAACGCCTCGGCGAAGCGCCAGATCGTGAACGGGCCGGTGCGCGGGACGTAGACGGGGTCGTCCGTCGGCACCACGTGCAGCGAGACGTTGGGCCGCTTGGCGTGCTCAAGGAGCACCTCGAGCTGGCGGAGCTGGACGTGCTGCCCGACGATCGAGCGGGTCAGCACGCTCTCGTCGATCACGGCCCACAGCACCAGGCCGTTGTCGCGGGGCAGCGCCTCCTGGCGGGCCATGACGAGGGCGAGCGCCTCGTCGACCGTCTGCTGGCCGAGGGTGGCGGGGCCCGCGACGGTGAGCGCGGCCCTGGCGTACTCCTCGGTCTGCAGCAGCGGCGGCACGAACTGGGGGTGGTAGCTGCGGATCACGGTGGCGCGCTGTTCGAGCGCGTAGCCGGTGGCCAGCCAGACGGGCACCGACTGGGCGTCGTACCAGGCGGCCGCGCGTTCGCCCCTGGCCAGGCTCAGCACGTATTCGCGGATGGGCGGCGACGAGACGCCGTAGACGGTCAGCAGGCGCTCGACCGTGATGGGGGCTGGCGCGATGCGGCCCTCCTCGATGGCGGGGATCGCCGCGGCGCCCTTGCCGATCGCGGTCTCGACCTGCTCGACGGAGAGCCCCGCCGAGACGCGCAGGCCGTGCAGCCGCTTGCCGAGCGCCCTGCGCTGCGGCCCGCTCAGCGGCGCGACCGCCTCGGGGATCTCGGAGCTGGGCTCGGGCTCGTCGGGCAGCCCCTCGGCCTTGCGCGCCATCTCGACCACGCCGCGCAGCACGGCCAGCGAGCTCTCCGACAGCCCTGAGGCGGACAGGCCGATGGTGGCGGCGCGCAGCTGGAGGTCCTCGACCGACCCTGACTCGAGGTAGTCGTCGCCGACCAGCCAGCCCACGCTCACCTGAAGGCACGAGGCCAGCGCCCGCAGCACCTGGAGCGTCGGGTTGGTCTGCTTGCCCGTGCGCAACTGGCTGACGTAGGCGCGCGTGATGGGGATGCCCGCCTCCGTCAGGGCGGAGGCGACCTGCGCGCCGGTGAAACCGCGCTTGGTCAGCGCGAGATCGAGCCGTTCGGCGAAGTTCGCCACGGCACACCTCCTACCGCCCGTGAACTTTTCCAGCGTAAGGGACGCGGGGCCCGGTGTCCCCTGCCATGCGGGCAAGCTCTGCCCCGCGATGAGGTATCAACTTATTCGCAAACTGCCAGTTGACATAGTCCCCCTCGAAAGCGGACTATCGGAAGCGCGTGGTAACTGTGGCTTAACAGCCTACGGGTTCTGGAGAGATTCCCCGGGCAAGGAGGTGGCCGGACATGACCATGGAGCATCGGGACGGTTCCCGGTTCATGGACGATCCGGTCTCCGCCGGGCAGGAAGAGGCGGTGCGCCGCATCTGTGCCCGCGTGACCGGGCCAGAGGCGGGCGACGACGTCCAGGTCGCCGGCCTGCCGCTGGGCGGTCTCCAGGTCTGGCTGGAAAGCCCCCGTCACCGCTGGCGCTTCTACCACCGGATGGCCCGCGAGCTGCGGCTGGCCGGCTGGCACACGGAGACGGGACCGGAACGGCTGCTGTTGCTCGGGTGGAGTGCGGTCTGCCTGAGCCACCGCGTCAGGATGCTGGGCGCGGCCCTCAAGGGACGGCTGGCCGACTTCGACCAGACGGCGTTCACCGCCGTCATGCTCGCCACCCGGCTGTGTCACGACGGGTTCCCGATGGCGGACGTGCCCGCCGAGGTCGAGGCTCGCTGCGCCGACGCGCTGCGCTGGCCGGCCCGGCTGGCCGACCTCGAAGGGCTCGAACGCCGGTCGTCGCTGGAGCCCATGCGGCTCAGGCTGGCCCAGGTGGCCGGCCTGGAGGCCAAGGTGGCCAGGCGCTGCGGTGAGCACCTCGTCCTGGCCTCGAAGGTCGCGCGTACGGTCGCCGGTGGTGCGGGACCGGCACGGACGCGGACGGCCGGGCCCCGATCGGCGGCACAGCGTGCCGGGCTGACGGAGCGCATGGTCTGCGTCAGCGTCCCGAACGTGGCCGAGAGTGCGGTGACGGCCCGATGACGAACACCAGCCGCCAGGGCGCGACCGCGGTCATCACGGCCGCGCCAGGGCCAGGACCGCGGGGAGGACGGCCCGATCCCTGCATCGGAGCCGCGACGCAGTCCCCCGTCTCGCTCGCGCCGTTCGCCGGCGAGCGGTCCACCGGACGCGTGCCTCCGGGCACCGCGCCGACGCGCGTGAGCGCAGGCGCCGGAATGCCGGCGCTGCCATCCGGCGGCGGGAGGTGGCGGGCCGCGCACGGCCTGCCCGGCCCGTCCGCCTTCAGTGCGGGAACGGTGGCAGCGCGCAAAGCGCTGGCCCCGGCGCTTCCCCGCCCCCCCGGCACCGTGCGGCACGTGCCCGACTCAGTCGGTTCGGTGCTGTTGGCCAGCGCGGTAGCGGCTGGCGTGCTGGCCAACTCGAGGGGTAGCGCCTGGGGTCGGCTCAACGTGTTCCAACACGGCTTCGGCGGGTCGATCGGCAGGGCGGGCGCCACTGAGCCGATCGACCGGCCGTCCCGGCGGGCAGCGGTGCCCGGGCGTGCGCCCGTGACCGTTCCGCCGGCCGCCGTTCTGCTCGCCGCCACGGCGCTGGTGCGGGTCGCCGTGGCGTCGGGACATGAGACCGGACGTCGATCTCAGCGCGCGGCGGAAGAGGGGCCGGCGATCGCCCGCCGGCTCCTCGCCGCACGACGCGCGGCCCTCCTCCCGGTACGCGGCCACGCGCCGCGCCCGCGCGGAGGCCCCCGACTCAGCCCGCAACCGTTCAGGACACCCGCTATAGATCAGGAGCGATCATGCTCACCGACGAAACGCGCAGGTCACAACCCCATGAAATGCACCCGCGAGGCGTGAGGCCCGGCCCGCCGCCACCCTACGGCGACGAGGACAGGCCGGCTCCGCCCCCGCAGGCGACGGCGCGCACCGTGCACCGGCTGCGCCGCATCCGTCAGGTGTCCGTCGACGCCATCACCGAGATCGACCAGGCGCTCCGGCACCGCGCCTCGTGACCCTTTCTCTCGCCTTCCCGCACAGGAGGAAGACCATGCGCACCGTCCGGGGCACGCTATGAGCCGCGGCAGGGTCGGCGTGATCGTCGCGCCGGAGAACCCCTCCGCCGAGCCGGAACTCACCCGGCTGTTCGGCTCGCGTGCCGACATGTACGTCGCCCGCCTCCCCATCTGTCCGCGTCCCTCGCTGACCGACCGCCTGGAGAGCTACAACGCCGCGCTGCCCGCCATGGCGCGCGCCTTCGGCGGCCTGCGGCTGGACGCGCTGGTCATGGCCTGCACAGAGCCGCGCTACCTGCTGGGCCCCGACGAGGACCGCCGGCAGTGCACGGAGCTGACCACGGCGACCAAGCTGCCGATCGCCTCGGCGACGCTGGCCACCCACGAGGCGCTCGACCATCTCGGCGTGAGCGACATCGTGCTGGTCTCGCCGTACGAGCCGTGGGTGACCGACCTCGCCGAGCGGTTCTGGAAGACGGCCGGCGTCACCGTCACGCAGGTCGTGCAGATCCGCGCGGGCGACGGCTACTCCTCGTACGCGGTCACCCCCGAGGAGCTGATCTCCCAAGTCGAGTCGGCCGAGCCGCCCGATGACGCGGCGCTGCTGTTCACCGGCACCGGTTTGCCGACGTTGCCCGTGCTCGGGCCGCTGACCACCGGCAACGACCGGCGGCTGCTCACCACGAACCTCTGCCTGGCCTGGTGGGCGCTGTCCAGGGCGTTCGGCCGTCAGGTGACGCTCAGCCCGCTCCCCCACCGCAGGACGGCCGCGCGGAGGGTGGCGCACACGGGAGGCCGCGCATGAACGGCGTCATCGTCGCCGGAGCCGGGCCGGCCGGCCTGACCGCGGCGCTCTCTCTGGCCAGGGCCGGGATCCCGGTCACCGTGCTGGAGCGCGAGAGCGAGCTGCCCCGGCAGCCCCGGGCCTGCACCTTTCACCCCGCCACCCTCGACCTGCTCGACGACCTCGGCGTGGCCGCGAGGCTGGTCGCCGGCGGCCGGGTGGTCGACCGGGTGCAGTGGCGCGACAGGTCGGGGCTCGTGCTGGCCGAGATGGGCATGAACCGCCTGGACGGCCTGACCAAGCATCCCTTCAGGATCCACGCCGACCAGAGCGCGCTGACGCCGCTGCTGCTGGAGGCGCTCAACGTCTACCCCGACGTGGACGTACGCTTCGGCGCGCAGGTGGACGGCGTCGCCGAGGGCGGCACGGGCGTCCGGGTCCGCGTCGGCCACACCTGGACGCGGGCCCGGTACATGATCGCCGCCGACGGCGCCGACAGCAGCGTGCGCGGGGCGCTGGGGCTGCCGTTCCCCCGGGCCGCCTGCCCGGCCCAGGCGCTGCGGGTCTTCACCGAGGCGCCGCTGGACCGGCTGCTGCCGAGCCTGGCGCCGCTGACGTACGTACGGGACGTGCAGCAGTCGTGCACCCTGCTCAAGCTGCCCGACCACTGGCGGATCATCTTCAAGATCCCCTGCGAGGCGTACGAGCCGCTGTCGCCGTCGAACCTGTCGCTGCTGGTCCGCCGGTCCCTGCCGGGCGCCACCGAGCCCATCAGGGTCACGGGGGGCGACCGGTTCGGGCTGAACCGGGGGGTGCTGACCTCGTACCGGTGCGGGCGGGTGCTGTTCGTGGGCGACGCGGCGCACCTGACCTCGACCATCGGCGGGCTGAACATGAACGCCGGCATCCACGACGCCGCCGAGGCCGCCCAGGTCATCGCGGCGGTGATCGGCGGGTACGCCCCGGCCGCCGCGCTGGAGGCGTGGGCCTGGCGGCGGCGCTCGGTGCTGATGCACCGGGTGATCCCGCGCGGCGAGACGCGTCCCGCGGGCGTACGGGAACGTGACAGTGCCCGGCTCGCCGCGGCCATGGCCGGGTTACGCGCCATCGCAGGAGACCCCGACGCCACCCGCGCCTACCTGGCGCAGGCGTCGCTGCTCGACCCGGTGCCGAACCAGGTGCCGAACCAGGTGCCGAACCAGGTGCCCGTGCGGAAGGCCGTGGGGAGGGCCTGACGCTTGAACACCACCCGACCGCGTACCGAATGGAGGAGGTGACACCGGATGTGGCGAACCTTGTCAGACGACGCGCGCCAGGCCATTCGTGACCTGTGCGACAAGCACGGAGCCCGGCTCTACGACTACTGCCGCACCGAGCTCGCCGCCGGCGACGCCGAGCAGGCCGTGGCCGGCGCCGCGATGACGGCGCACCTGTACGCGGACCGCGTGGTGGACCCGGCCCTGCGCCGCCCCTGGCTGTACGCGGTGGCCCGCGCGCACCGGGCGTTCGTCGCCCAGCCGGCCAGCATCGGCTCGTGGTCGCGGCCAGGCCGCATGTCGGAGCTGCTGCCCGAGGCCCTGCTGTCCCTGGAGCGGCCCCAGCGGGAGCTGCTCGACCTGTCCGTACGTCACGGCCTGTCCGACCCCGAGCTGGCCGCGATCTTCGAGCTGCCCGCGGCCGAGGTGCACGCCATCGTCACCAGGGCCGCGTCCGGCCTGGAGGAGTGGTTCGCCGCGATCGTCGCGGCCCGCTCCCCCGACGGCTGCCCCGACCTGACCGCCCGGATGGAGGCGTGGGTCGCCGCGCCGGGCCGCCGGGCCAGGGCCAGGATCGGCCGGCACATCCAAGCGTGCGCGACCTGCCGGGCCGCGCCCAGGACGATGACGGCGGCGGCGCTGCTGCGCCGGCTGCCCATCGCCACACTGCCCGGCACACTTCCCAACCGGCTGGCGTCGGCGCAGCCGTTGCCCGGCGAGGGGCCACTCTGGCGGGCCGACGGCTTTCCTGTGCAGGCCCGCACGCTGGTGGAGACCTCCTCGTCGCAGGCTCCACCGGCCGCCGACGCCATGCCGTCCGCCCCGGTCGCCGGCCCCACGACGGCGACCACGGGAAAGCCCTGGTCGGAGGCGGGCGCGGCCGCCTCCGACCAGGAGCCCCCGACCATTCCCGCGGCGCGGCTGCCGCTGGAGTCCCTTCCGCGGCCGATGTCCATGCCGCTGGCGGCTCCCACGTACGCGGAGTACGACACCGAGGCGCCGGAAGAGGCCGCCGAGGAGCCCATCGCGGCGCCGGCCGTGCGGGGGCGGCATCCGTTCACGCCGCCGAGCCGTACCAGGGCCTTCCGCGGCGGCGTGGGCGGCGACAAGCTCGTCTACCGCACCGCGCTCAAGGGCGAGAGCAACGGCGTGCCCCACGACGCCCCGGTCATCCGGTACGGCGGGATCACGGTGTCGAACTTCGTCCAGCCGCCCGGGGGCGGGGACGGCGGGCAGTGGCAGGAGTACTGGCGGGAGCCGCCCGACGACGATCCCGATCAGGGCACCCCGATCAGGGCCGTCGCCAGGCTGGCGCTGATCCTCGGTGTGGGGCTGCTGGCGGCGGGGCTGATCTGGGCCATCATGAACGGCCAGGCCGGCGCCCCGGCCCTCACCAAGGCCGCCGCCCAGTCCAGCGCCGACCCCGAGGCCCGGACGGGCGCCCAGGCCGGAGCAGGGAACGAGGCCAAGAGCGGGCCGCAGAGCAGCGCCCAGCCCGATGAGCCGGCACGCGAGGCGGCCGGTTCTGACGCCGCCGGGCGCGAGGCGTCCGGGCGGGAGGCGTCCGGGCGGGAGGCGTCCGGGCGGGAGGCGTCCGGGCGGGAGGCTTCGGGAGGCGGGGCTGAGGAGAGCGCCGGGTCCGGGTTGACGGCGGTGCCGAGGAAGAGCGCGCTGCCGAAGCCGGCCGCGCCGGTGGCCAGGCTGTCGCCGTCGTCGGCGTGGCTGGGCGAGCGGCGCACCGGGTCGTTCGCGCTGGCGTGCACCGGCCGCTGCCAGGTCGTCTCCGCGGCCGGCACCGCCGGCGTCGCCGTGTCGGGCACCCGCTTCCGCGTCGCCGACCGGCTGGAGAGCTGCGACCCCGCACCGGCCGTACGGCGCGGGAAGATCACCGTCAAGTGGGCGGGCACCGCGAAGGGCGACGGCGAGCGCACCGGCGGCACCACCACCGCGAGCGGCACGCTCACCATGAACGTGACCTGGACGCCCTCCCCCGACGCGAGCTGCGGGTAGGAGGCCCGGGATCGGGCCCCCTACCAGGGACTTCTTAGAAGAAGTGGAACCCGGGCTCGGGCTCCGGCAGGTCCAGCTTCTCGGGGCCGCGGAACGTGGTGGCGTCCTTCGGCACGTCGGCGAGCGGCGTCCCGAGCACGAACGGCACGCTGACGCTGCTCTTGGTCAGGTCGAGGGTGACGTTCGCGCCGGTGCCCTGCTCACCGGTGTAGGTGCCGTCGGTGCCTGCCACGATCAGGCCGATGCGGTGGCCCTTCCTGAACGTGTAGTCCTGCGGCAGCGTCAGCCACTTGACCGTGCCGTAGGTGCCGGGGGTCAGCGGCTTCGCCTGGCTGAGCGAGTCGCGGTTCTGCACGTCGATCCAGCCGCGGGCGACGATCTCCAGCGGGCGGGTGGCCACGTTCGTGACGACCTTGCGGTAGCAGGCGTCGTCGTCAGCGGTGCTCTCGCCGTGGCAGGACTCCTCGGTGAGCGTGGTGATGCCCTGGCCGGTCCGCCAGTCGACGCGGGTGTCGGTGCCGAAGTCCACCAGGAGCGCGGTCAGGTTGGCGGTCGGCTTGTCCAGCTTGACCCGCAGGTCGGCGGTGGGTGTGCCGGACAGGCGCAGGCTCAGCGGGAGCGGGCCCGTGGTGAACGCGACCCGGCCGGGCTTCGCCGTGCCCACGTCGGCCACCATGTCGTTCTCGCTCATGCGGACGTCGGTGAAGGAGGCGGTGCTGTTGCGCTTGGCGGGCTTGAGCCCGAGCGTGCCGTCGGCCGACGGGCGCAGCGGCACCTTGAGCGCGTACGGCGCCGGCCAGTCGCGCTGGGTGATCCACTTCGCCGGGGCCACCTCGACGTCCGCGCGGGGCTCGTTCGTGATCCCGTTGCGCACGCCGTGCAGCCAGTGGTCGAACCAGCGGTGCAGCGTGTCCACCCAGAGGTCCCTGCGGCCCTCGAAGTCGAACGGGTCCACGTGCTGGGTCTGGCCGACCCAGATCTTGCGCGGCACGTTCCTGTCGGCCAGCGCCTTCCACCAGACGGAGAAGTTGTCGGGCTTGACGTTGAGGTCGTTGACCGTGTGGATGACGAAAACGCTCGCCTTGACCTTGGAGACGTCGCCGAGCAGGCCCTTGATGTAGTCGCGCTCGGCCCAGAACGTGTTGTGGTTCCCCGTGTCGTCGCCGTCCTCGGCGTCCATCTTGTCGCGGACCTGGCGGCACTTGTCCTCCGGGTCCGTGTCGACGTAGTTGGCCAGCCAGGACGCGTAGTCGTAGTTGTAGATCACGCCGTTCGAGCGCTGGTACTTGTACCAGGAGCTGATCGCCGAGATCGGCACGATGGTCTTCAGGCCGTCCACGCCGGTCGCGGCGACGGCGTTGGCGAGGGTGCCGTCGTACGACTTGCCGATCATGGCGGCCTTGCCGGTCGTCCAGTCGGCCACGGCGGGGCTGCCGTCCGCCCAGAAAGCCTTGGCGCGGCCGTTCAGCCAGTCGATGACGGCCTTGCCGCCCAGCACGTCGGCCTTGCCGCCGATGTCGGGGCAGCCGTCGGACTTGGTGGTGCCGAGCATGTCGACGTTGAGGACGGCGTAGCCGCGGGGGACGAAGTAGTTGTCGTAGAAGAGCGGGAATTTCACGACATTTCCGGCGGCGTCGTAGACCTTCCGCTCGCCTTCGTTGCCGCGGCCCGAGTTGTCGTAGTACGGGCTCTCATCGATGATCACCGGGACCTTGAACCCCGGGCCGGACTCCTTGGGCCGGATGATGTCCACCCTGACCTTGTCGAGGGCGCCGTCGAGGTCGCTGTCGACGGTGGATTCGACGTACACGTGCTCGCGGACGGCGGCCGCGTACGAGAAGACCGGCTGCGTCCGGCCGTTCTTGACGGTGAGGGCCGGGCCGGCGGCGGCCTGGGCCGGAGTCGCGATCGCGAGGGTGAGGGCGACGGCGAAGAGGGCTGGGCGTAATTGTGACACGCGTGACCTCCGGGACATTTGACAACAAACGCCACCGTCTCAGACGGCCTGAGAGGTGGCAAGATCCGACTATGAATGTTCTGGATCGGGTGCTGGGCTGTCTGCTGGGCGGCGCGATCGGTGACGCGCTGGGGGCGCCGATCGAGTTCCAGTCGCTGCGGGAGATCCGCAGGGCGTACGGGGAAGAGGGCGTCAGCGACTACGTCACGGATTGGCGCGGTAAGGCCGGCCTGATCACCGACGACACCCAGATGACCCTCTTCACCGTCGAGGGACTTCTGACCGACGGTGGCTCTGCGGGTGTGGAGGCCGTACGGGCGGCCTATCTGCGGTGGCTGGACACGCAGGACCACAAGGCGCCGCCCCCGGCGAGCCTGCCGCACCACACGGGACGGCTGCGCGAGGAGGGCTGGCTGTACTCGCGGCGCGCCCCCGGCAACGCCTGCCTGTCCGGCCTGCACCGGCCCTTCCCAGGCCCGGCCGCGTGGGGCGAGCCCGGCCCGGTGAACCCCGACTCCAAGGGCTGCGGCACCGTGATGCGCTCCGCCCCCTTCGGCCTCCTCGCCGCCCTCGCCCATCAGGCGCCTGCCGACAGCGGGGAGCGGGCGGTGCGGGAGGCGTTCGAGCTGTCGGCGGTGTGCGCGCAGATCACGCACGGGCACCCGACCGGGTACCTCGCCGCCGGGGCGTTCGCGGCGATCATCGCGCAGCTCATGGCGAGCGAGGCTCTGGAGCCCGCGGTACGCCGCACCCTCGCCCTCCTCGCCACCTACCCCGGCCACGAGGAGACCACGGCCGCCCTCCACGCCGCCCTGGAGCTGGCCGCGAAGGGACAGCCCAGCCCTGAGGCGATCGAGTCGCTCGGCGGCGCGTGGGTGGCCGAGGAGGCGCTCGCCATCGGCGTCTACTGCGCCCTCGCCGAGCCCGAGGTGGACCGCGCCCTGCTGCTGTCGGTCAACCACTCGGGCGACAGCGACTCGACCGGCTCGGTGTGCGGCAACCTCGTCGGCGCCCTGTACGGCACGGACGCCCTGCCCGCCGCCTGGCTGCGTCCGCTGGAGGGCCGCGAGACGATCGAACGGCTGGCCGCCGAACTCGCCGCCGCCCCGGGGTGATCGTCCGCCCCCGCCCCGCAGCATCTAGGGTGGTGGGCGTCAGCCGTTGAGGAGAAGGTGGATGCGTAACGTCGCTCGGACCTCGCTCGTGGACGCCGCCATCGCCGAGCTCCGCCGGGAGATCGCCGAAGGGGTGTGGCCGGTCGGCACCAAGATCCCGTCGGAGAGCCGCCTCGCGGAGAGCCTCGGCATGAGCCGGCTGTCCGTACGCGAGGCCGTACGCGTCCTGGCCCACGCGGGGCTGCTGCACACCCGGCAGGGCGACGGCACGTACGTCACCGCCACCGACGAGTCCGAGGTCGCGCTGCGCCGCCGGCTCGACACGGCGGCCGCCATGGACATCATCGACGTACGCCGCGGCCTCGACCTCGTCGCCGCCCGGCTGGCGGCGGGCCGGCGCACCGACGACGACCTGGCCGCGATGCGCGCCGCCCTGGCCCGCCGCGACGCCGCCGCCCAGGCGGGCGACCTCGACGGCTTCGCCGACGCCGACGTGGCCTTCCACCTGAGCGTCGCTGATGCAGCACACAACGCCCTCCTCGGCGACCTCTACCGCAGCATGAGCGCGGCCCTGCGCGACAGCGTCAGAGATCAGGAACAGGCGGCCCTCGACCCTGACCCCTGGCACGCCGAGCTGCTCAAGGCCATCGAGAACCGCGACGCCACCGAAGCGGTCGCCGTTGCCATCGCCCTCCTCGACAAGCAGGAACGCGACCTCTGACCCTCAGCGACGCGACCGGCGGCGGGCCGTCACCCACAGCGCCGCCGCCGCGAGTGCCGCACCTCCGGCGGCGGCGAGCAGCAGGGTGTAGGCGGGGATCCCGGCGCTGGTGGCCGCGCTCTGAGCGCCGGCCTTGACCACGTCGCCACCTGTCCCAGCCGCCTCGCCGCCGGTTCCGGCCGCTGTTCCGTTCGCTGTTCCGTTCGTGGGCACTGTCTCTTGCGAGGTCGCCGCTCCTGGCTTGGGCGCCGTCGCCAGTTGGTCGGGAGAGGCGGGGACGAAGGTGGGGACTTCGCCGGGGACGACCTTCGGGGGCCGGATCGCGCCCCAGCGCTCCTCCGTACGCTGGCCTCCCACCATCTCGGCGGGCACGGGCGCGACGCGCATGTCTCCAGGGATCTTCAGGACGCCCACCTCGTACGTCGGGAACCAGCCCTGCAGCGCCTCCACCTTCCACTCCCCGCGCGGGACCGCCAGGGACGTCGCGTAGTGTGCCGCCTCGGGCAGCGGCGTGGCCTCGAACGTCACGCTGCGGCCGTCCGCCCGGGTGAGCCGCAGCCCGACACGGTCGAGCACGCCCTCGAACGGATGGGTGCCGTGCTGCAACACCCAGAACCCCACCGTGTACGTGTGCCCGGCCTCGAACCGCCCCGGCACCGGATCCAGGTACGTCACCGCCCATCCCCCACGGGCCCCCGCTTGGGCCCCCGTCCGGGATGCCGTCTGGGACGCCGACACCGGCACCGGCGCGAGGACCGGGGCCGCCGCAAGTGCCAGGGCCGCCAACGCGACCATCGTCTTTCGCATGAAAGCCACCTCCGGTGTGCATACACCGCAGGAGTGCCGGAGGTTCTGGAGGCCGCGTAATCAGCGGGCGACATTTCCTGACAAGGGCACGCACAACGGAATTCAAGAGGGCGAGGGCGAGAATTCGACTTTCTTCAACCCTGATCACCCCGCCCAGCGCCCGACGATCGTCTTCCGGACCCAGATCATGGCCGCTCCGGCTCCCGATGCCCCTCCTGGTCCACCGTGGGGATCGACCGTGGGGATCGACCGTGGGGATCGACCGTGGGGATCGACCGTGGGGATCGACCGTGGGGATCGACCGTGGGGATCGACCGGGGGATCGACCGGGGGATCAGCAGGCCGACGCGTGGACGCGGGGTGCTTTCGCGGTCTACCCCGCGCTGGTGGTCCAGCGCCGCATCAGCCCCCGCGTCCCCGGCGATACTCCACATCATTGGCTCGAAAAGTGCATACTTCCGGCGCTCGTCGCGCCAGCAGGGGCGGGCCGCTCAACCGCTCCCCGAGGGGCGGGTCCGGTCGGCGGCCGGTCGCCTGCGACCCGCCGCCTCCCCCGCCCTCGGAAAACCCGTCAGGGCGTCACCGGCCTCGTCAGCCCTTGTTGTTCATGAACTGCGAGATCTTCCACTCCTCGCCTTCCTTCGTGAGCACGAACAGCTCACGCATGTTGTCGTTGCCCTGCTTGCTGGTCGCCCTGACGATGGCGTCGTCGGGGCCGGCGGTGCGGGTCTCGTCGATGGTGTGGGTGGCCTGCTTCATGCCGTTGCCGCCCTGGAGCTGCTTCTGGAACAGCGACTTGATGGCTTCGCCGCCCTCGGCGGTGGGCTGCCCGGCGAGCAGGACCACCGCGTCGTCGGCGAAGGTGTCGGTGACCTGGTCCACGTCGCCCGACTTGAGCGCGTCGAAGAAGCCCTGGACGGCGGTCTCCGCCTGGCCGCCGCCCGGTGACGCCTCGGGCGAGTCGTCGGGTGAGGTGTCGGGCGCCATGGAGTCCATGTCGGTGGGGCTCGCCGCCCCCTTCATGGCCTGGGTGTTGCCGGAGCAGCCCGCAACCAGGAGGGCGGGGACGATCGCGGCCAGCAGGAGTGCCCTGCGCTGAGAAATCTTGCTCATGGCCGCTTTGATGCCCCCGCCGATGAGTGGCGAATGCGGGGTTTAGGCACTCCGCACGACGCCTTTACCTGGTCGGGGTGGTCCGGACGGTAACGGTTAACGGATCAGGGAGAGACGCGTCAGAGGTTCGATCGTTGCCGTCCTGATACCAGCGGCCCGGAGAGCGCCGATAGCGTGCCTACAGTGCCGCGAATCATGGCGAACGCCGACCCCCTCCCCCAGCGCGAAGACGCCGAACGCTGCGACAGTGTCGAAGCAGGACGGCGCTGCGTGCTCCCGGTGGCGCATCGCAGCCCCCACGTCTACCCACCGGTCGAGGCGCCCGCCGTGGAGGCCAGCGCGTAGGCGGGCTCTTCCCGGGTGACTTCCCGTGCGGCTTCCAGCGTGACCTCGACGTGGCCGAGGGCGTTCACGCGTACCGGATAGGCCGGCACCGAGACGCCCGGGTCGTCCAGGCAGCGGCCGCTGCGCAGGGAGAACACCTGCTTGTGCAGCGGCGACGCGACGGTCGGCTCGCCCTTCCTGGTGCCGACGATGCCGCGCGAGAGCACGTAGGCGCCGCTGAACGGGTCGAGGTTGCCGAGCGCGTGCAGCTCGCCGTCGTACGTGCGGAAGACGGCCACCTGCGTGCCCTCGACGAGGGCGCAGACGCCGCGCTCGGGCGGCAGGGAGTCGTAGGCGCAGATCGCGGTCCAGCTCATCGGGCCATCACCGGCTTGATCTGGCCGCGCTCGCTGGCGAACACGATCGACGGGTCGGGCACCCCGGGCGCGTTGACGAAGCTGACGAACCTGCTCAGCTTGTCGGGGTCGTCCAGGGTGGCGGCCCATTCGTCGGTGTACGTGGCGATGTGGTGCTCCATCTGGGCGTCGAGGTCGGCGCAGATGCCGAGCGAGTCCTCCATGATCACCTCACGTAGGTAGTCGAGGCCGCCGTCCAGTGACTCGATCCAGGCGGCGGTGCGCTGCAGCCGGTCGGCGGTGCGGATGTAGAACATCAGGAAGCGGTCGATGGTCCTGAGCAGTTCGTCGGTGGTGAGGTCGTTGGCGAGCAGGTCGGCGTGGCGGGGCTTGAAGCCGCCGTTGCCGCCGACGTACAGGTTCCAGCCCTGCTCGGTGGCGATGACGCCGAAGTCCTTCGAGCGGGCCTCGGCGCACTCGCGGGCGCAGCCGGAGACGGCGGACTTGAGCTTGTGCGGCGAGCGCAGGCCGCGGTAGCGCAGCTCCAGCGCGATGGCCATGCCCACGGAGTCCTGGACGCCGTAGCGGCACCAGGTGGAGCCGACGCAGGACTTCACGGTACGCAGGGCCTTGCCGTACGCGTGGCCCGACTCGAACCCGGCGTCCACGAGCCGCCGCCAGATCTCGGGCAGCTGCTCGACCCGGGCGCCGAACAGGTCGATGCGCTGCCCGCCGGTGATCTTGGTGTAGAGGCCGAAGTCGCGGGCCACCTCGCCGATCACGATGAGCTTGTCGGGGGTGATCTCACCGCCGGGGATGCGCGGGACGACCGAGTACGTGCCGTTCTTCTGGATGTTGGCGAGGAAGGCGTCGTTGGTGTCCTGCAGCGCGGCCCGCTCGCCCTCCAGCACGTGCCCGTTGTGCAGGGAGGCGAGGATGGAGGCCACGGCGGGCTTGCAGATGTCGCAGCCGCGGCCCTGCCCGTGCTGGGTGATCAGCTCGGAGAAGGTCGTGATGCCGCGCACCCGTACGATGTCGAACAGCTCGGCCCGCGAGTACGTGAAGTGCTCGCACAGTGCCTTGCTGACCTCGACGCCCGACTTCTCCAGCAGCTGCTTGAGCATCGGCACGCAGCTGCCGCAGGTCGTCCCGGCCCTGGTGCACGCCTTGATCGCGGGCACATCGGTGGCGGAGCCGTCGGCGATGGCGGTGCGGATGTCGCCGGCGCACACGTTGTTGCAGGAGCAGACCTGGGCGTCGTCCGGCAGGTCGAGCCCGACGCCCGCGCCGGAGAAGAGCAGGTCCGACGGCGAGGCGGGCAGCTCCTTGCCCACGAAGGGCCGCAGCGAGGTGTACGGCGCCGCGTCGCCCACGCAGATGCCGCCGAGCAGGGTGCGGGCGTCGTCGCTGATGAACAGCTTCTTGTAGACCCCGGCGACCGGGTCGAGGTAGGTGACGTCGAGCGCCCCTTCCATGGCCCCGAACTGGGCGACCTCGACGCCGAGCAGCTTGAGCTTGGTGGACAGGTCGGCGCCGCCGAACGTGGCCGTGCCGCCCATGATCTGGTCGGCGGCCACCTCGGCCATGGTCTGGCAGGGCCCGACGAGCCCGTACACCATGCCGCCGGCCAGCGCGCACTCGCCGACGGCGTAGACGGCGGGGTCGGAGGTGCGCATGGCGGCGTCGACGACGATGCCGCCGCGCGGCCCGACCTCCAGGCCGGCGTCCCTGGCCAGCTCGTCGCGCGGCCTGATGCCCGCGGAGAACACCACGACCTGCGCGTCGATCAGCGTGCCGTCGGGCTTGCGCAGGCCGCTCACCTCGCCGCCGGCGTGCACGATCTCCTGCACGCCGGCGCCGGCGTGCACGGTCAGCCCGAGCCCCTCGATGTGCGACTTGAGCACCGAGCCGCCGCCCTCGTCCACCTGGCGCGGCATCAGCCACGGGCTCATCTCCACGATGTGGGTCTTCAGCCCGAGCGCGCGCAGCGCGTCGGCGGCCTCCAGGCCGAGCAGCCCGCCGCCGACGACGACGCCCTGCTCGGCGTCCTTGGCGGCGGTCCTGATGGCGTCGAGGTCCTCGATGGTGCGGTAGACGAAGGCGTGCTCGGCGCCGGGCACCGGCGGCACGAACGGCGCGGATCCGGTGGCCAGGACGAGCACGTCGTACGGCTCGCTGCCGCCGTCGGCGAGCGTGACCTGCCTGGCCTGCCGGTCGATGGCGGTGACCCGGGTGTTCAGCCGGGTGACGACGCCACCGGGCACGGTGTAGGTGAGGTCCTCCGCCGAGGTGCCGTTCAGGTAGGAGGTCAGGTGCACCCGGTCGTAGGCCGGTCGTGGCTCCTCCCCGATGACGGTCACGCTGCCGCTGAAACCCTTGCTCGTGAGGGTCTCGACGAGCCGGTGGGCGGTCGGGCCGTACCCGACGACGACGATCCTGTTCACACTGAGATCCCTTCCTGCTCGCACAGCCAGCCGACGATGCCCTCCACGGCGTCGCGGCAGGTCCCGCATCCGGTGGTGGCCCTGGTCGAGGCCGCCACTCCGGCCACGTCACGGGCGCCGGCCTCCCAGCACGCCCTGATCCGGCCCTTGGTCACGTTGTTGCAGCGGCAGACGATGGCCGCGTCCGGCATCAGCGTCGGGCTGTCGGCCACGGGCGCCGCCGCGAGGCCGGGGAACAGCAGCCCGGCGCGGTCGCCCGGCAGCGGCCCGCCGCGGTCGAAGAGCTGGGTGAGGGTGCCGACGGCGTCGCTCTCGCCCAGCAGGATCGCGCCGACCAGGCGGCCGTCCCTGATGACGAGCTTCCTGTAGGTGCCGCGGGCGCGGTGGCTGAAGCGCACCACCTCGGCGTGCTCCTCCCCGAGCTGGGTCTCGCCCATCGCGGCCAGCTCGACGCTCTTGGCCTTGAGCCTGGTGACCAGGCGGGAGCCGCGGTAGAGCGCCTTGCCGCCGGTGATGACCTCGGCGGCCACGGTGGCCTGCTCCCATGCGGGGGCGACGAGGCCGTACACGGTGCCGTCGTGCTCGGCGCACTCGCCGATCGCGAAGATCGACGGGTCGTCGGTGCGCAGCTCGTCGTCCACGACGACGCCGCGCCGCACTTCGAGACCGGCGTCGGCGGCCAGGCCCGTGACCGGCCGCACCCCGCAGGCCAGCACGACCAGGTCGGCCTCGACCAGCTCGCCGTCGTCGAGCCTGACGCCGTCGTCCTCGATGCCCGCGGCGCTGACGCCGGTGCGGATGTGCACGCCCAGCCCGGCGAGCGTCTCGCCGAGCACCTCGCCCGCCTCCACGTCGAGCTGGCGTTCCATGAGGTGGCCCGCCAGGTGCAGCAGCGTGACGGGCAGGCCGCGCCCGGCCAGGCCGCGGGCGGCCTCGATGCCGAGCAGCCCGCCGCCGATCACGACCGCCGTACGGGCCCGCTCGGCCTCGCCCAGGATGCGCTCGCAGTCGTCCAGCGTGCGGAAGGGGATGGCCCGCTCGACGCCGGGGATCGGCGGCACGATCGCGTCGCTGCCGGTCGCGAGGACCAGCAGGTCGTACGGCTCGCGCCGCCCGTCCTCGGTCACGACGTGCCTGGTCTCCCTGTCCACGTGCGCGACGGGGCTGCCGAACGCGGCCTCGACGTCGTGGGCGTCGTACCAGGCGGGGTCCACCAGGCGGACCTGCTCGGGCCGGGAGCTGCCGGCCAGGACGTTGGACAGCAGGATCCGGTTGTAGGGCCGGCACGCCTCGGCGCCGAACACGGTGATCTTCATGTGCGGGTCCCGGGTGCGTACCTCGCTGACCAGGCGCGACCCGGCCATCCCGTTGCCCACGACGACGAGCCTCATGAGTCCCTCTCCACCCTGACGGCGCAGACCTTGAACTCCGGCATCCTCGACGTGGGGTCGAGTGCCGGGTTGGTCAGCCGGTTGGCGCCCTCCCAGTGGAAGGGCATGAACACGGTGTCGCGCCTGATGGCGTCGCTGATCCTGGCCACGGCCTTGCTCTCGCCCCTCCTGCTGCTGACGCGGACGACGTCCCCCGCCGTGATGTCGAGCTGCTCGGCCAGGTCGGGGTGCAGCTCGACGTACGGCTCTGGGGCGGCCTGGACGAGCGGCGCGATCCTGCGGGTCTGGGCGCCGCTCTGGTAGTGGGCCAGCACCCGGCCGGTGCTGAGGTAGACGGGGTAGTCGGCGTCGATCTCCTCGGCGGCGGGCCGGTGCTGGACGGGCACGAACCTGGCCAGCCCGTCGGGGTGTGCGAACCGGTCGAGGAACGGCCGCGGCGTCCCCGGGTGCTCCTCCGACGGGCACGGCCAGAACACGCCGGTCTCGTCCGCGATGCGCTCGTAGGTGATGCCGGAGTAGTCGGCGGGGCCGCCCGCGCTGGCGCGGCGCAGCTCGTCGAAGACCTCGACAGGCTCGGTCCCGAAGGTGTGGCCGAGCCGTTCGGCGAGCGCGGCGATGACGTCGAGGTCGCTGCGCACCCCCGGCGGCGGGTCCAGGGCCTTGCGGCGCAGCAGCACCCGGCCCTCCAGGTTGGTCATCGTGCCGGTCTCCTCGGCCCACTGCGTCACCGGGAAGACCACATCGGCCAGCGCGGCGGTCTCCGACAGCACGAAGTCGCAGGTCACCAGCAGGTCCAGGGAGCCGATCCGCTCGGCGACGTGCTCGGCGGCGGGCGCCGAGATGATCGGGTTCGAGCCGAACAGCAGCAGCGCCCTGGGCCCCTCAGGGGTGCCCAGCGCGTCGAGCAGCTCGTACGCCGACCGCCCTGGCCCCGGGATGTCCTCGGCCGGGATGCCCCAGATGCCGGCCATGTGCGCGCGGGCCGCCGGGTCGTCGATCTTGCGGTAGCCGGGCAGCTGGTCGGCCTTCTGCCCGTGCTCCCTGCCGCCCTGGCCGTTGCCCTGCCCGGTCACGCAGCCGTACCCGGAGCCCGGGGTGCCGGGCAGGCCGAGCGCGAGCGCCAGGTTGATGAACGCGGTGACCGTGTCGGTGCCCTTGGCGTGCTGCTCGGCGCCGCGTCCCGTCAGGATGTACGCCCGCTCCACCGCCGCGAGCGCCCTGACCGCCTGCCGCATCTGGTGCACGGGCACCCCGGTGATCCGCTCGACGCGCTCGGGCCACCAGGAGGCCAGCGAGGTGCGGACGTCGTCGAAGCCGGTGGTCCGCGCGGCCACGTACGCTTCGTCCACGAGCCCGTCGGCGACCGCGATGTGCAGCAGCCCGAGCGCGAGCGCCAGGTCGGTGCCCGGGGTGGGCTGCAGGTGCAGCCAGGCCAGCCGGGCGGTCGGCGAGCGGCGCGGATCGACGACGATGAGCCGCGGCCCGTCGAGGTGGCGGACGAACGGCGGCATGGTCTCGGCGACGTTCGCGCCGGCCAGCAGCACGACGTCCGCCTCCGCGAGGTCGGTGACGGGGAACGGCATGCCCCGGTCCATGCCGAACGCCCTGATGGACGCGGCGGCGGCCGACGACATGCAGAACCGGCCGTTGTAGTCGATCTGGCTGGTGCCGAGCGCGACCCTGGCGAACTTGCCCAGCGAGTACGCCTTCTCGTTCGTCAGCCCACCGCCGCCGAACACGGCCACGGCGTCGGGGCCGTGCTCGGCGCGGATGGCGGACAGCCGGTAGGCCACGTAGTCCAGCGCGACGTCCCAGTCCACGGGCTCGCCGTGCAGGAGCGGAGTGGTCAGGCGCTCGGTGCTCGTGAGCAGCTCACCCGCCGTCCACCCCTTCTGGCACAGCGCTCCCGGTGCGTTGGCCGGGATGTCGGTGCGCGGGCTGATGGCCGGCCCGGGTCCGATCTTCATGCCGCACTGCAGGGCGCAGTACGGGCAGTGCGTCGCCGTCACGTCAGACCCTGGCATGGGCGAGGCTCGCCACCACGTTGACGCCGACCGTGCGCACGTAGCACCACCAGGTCAGGGCGAAGCAGGAGGCGTAGAACAGGCCGAAGGCGAGGAACGCGGCGGCGGGGCTGCCGGAGGCGGCGAACGACATCCCGAACGCCCGGTTGATGAGGAACCCGCCGAGCGCCCCGACCGCCGAGATGATGCCGATGGCGGCGCTGGCCTGGCGCTTGCCGTGCATCAGGGCCTCCTCGCCCTCGCCGCGCTCGGCCACGGCCTTGGCCTGGAAGATGGCCGGGATCATCCGGTACGTCGAGCCGTTCCCGACGCCCGAGGTGACGAAGAGCAGCTGGAAGGCCAGGAAGAACAGCCAGAAGTTGCCTCCCGTGCCGGCCAGCCAGACCAGCAGCACGCCGCCGCCCATCGCGGCGAAGTTCCACAGCGTCACGGGCGCGCCGCCGTGCCGGTCGGCCAGCCAGCCGCCGACCGGCCTGATCAGCGAGCCGAGCAGCGGCCCGACGAAGGCGACCGCCGCGTACGGCGCGTCGGGGAACAGGTTCTGGCTCAGCAGCGGGAAGGCCGTCGAGTAGCCGATGAACGAGCCGAACGTGCCGATGTAGAGGAACGACATGACCCAGGTCTGCGCCTTGCCCGCCACCGCGAACTGCTCCCGCGGGTCGGCCTTGGCGCTGGTCAGGTTGTCCATGAAGAAGAACGCGCAGGCTCCGGCCACCACGATGAACGGGATCCAGAACCACCCGGCGGCGGCCAGCCCGAGCGAGCCGATCACCAGCGGCATGACGAGCTGCACCGAGCTGACGCCGACGTTGCCGCCCGCCGCGTTCAGCCCGAGCGCCACGCCCTGCTTGTCGCGCGGGTAGAAGTAGGTGATGTTGGCCATGCTGGAGGCGAAGTTCCCGCCGCCCACCCCGGCCAGGGCCGCGATCACCAGGAAGAGCCAGTACGGCGTGGCCGGGTTGTTCACCGCGACGCCGAGCAGCACCGCGGGGATGAGCAGCAGCACGGCGCTGACCACGGTGAAGTTGCGCCCGCCGAACCTGGCGGGCCCGAACGTGTAGGGCACCCGCAGCACGGAGCCGATCAGGTTGGGCAGGGCGACCAGCCAGAACAGCTGGTCGGTGGAGAACTCGTACGACCCCATCTTGGTCGCCACGATGCTCCACAGCGTCCACACGGTGAAGCCGAGGTGCTCGGCCACGATCGAGAAGACCAGGTTGCGCCGGGCCACCCGCCGGCCTGAGCTCTCCCAGAAGGCTGGGTCATCGGGGTGCCACTCGGCGATCCAGCGCGCCATCGACCTCTCCTACACTCGGCGTCCGGGATCCCCAAGGTAGGAAGGGCTCATTACGCACGATGACCGTGCGTGGCTGTGCGTTCGTTACGGGTGATTCACCGCGGTAACAAGCTCCGCACAACCGTCACCCGCGAAACATGATGTTAATGATCGGTTATCGGCCTCTTGCTGGGGTAACAGCACTCAGACAAGGGGGGAAACATGATCAAACAGCTGCACAAGATGGGCGTGAAGTCGGGCCACATGTACACCTGCGGCCTGGCGTCGATCGCGCTGGCCTTCGCCAGCTGGGCGGTGTCCACGAAGGCCGAGAAGGCCGGGCTCGACCGGGCCGACCGGTGGGGCATCTTCGTCGGCGAGTGGGCGCCGACGTTCTTCGCGATCGGCGTCGCGCTGCGGATGGAGGAGACTCACCGCGAGCTCGACGAGTCCGAGATGGGCATGTTCGATCAGTCCGAGAGCACGCGGAGCAGGACGCACGCCGGCGTCTGAACCGTTTGTGTCACGCAGGTCACGTCACCGTGCGTGACCTGCGTGGCCGTGTGCGGGGGTGTTTTCAGCCGGCCAGGCGGCGCAGCGGCTCGTCGGTCAGCCGGTAGCGGTACCACTCGTTCTGGTTGACCGCGCCGAGCTTCTCGTAGAAGGCGATGGACGGCTCGTTCCAGTCGAGGACCGCCCATTCCAGGCGCTCGTAGCCGCGCTCGGCGCAGATGCGGGCCAGCTCGCGCACCAGCGCCACGCCGTGGCCGCCGCCCCTGTGCCGCGGGCGGACGTACAGGTCCTCCATGTAGACGCCGTGCACGCCGCGCCAGGTGGAGTACGTCAGGAACCACAGCGTGAAGCCCACCACCTCGCCGTCCTGCTCGGCCATGTGCGCGAAGGCCGCGGGGTGGTCGCGGAAGAGGGTGTCGTGGAGCTGCTCCTCGGTCACCCGCACCTCGTGTGCGGCCTTCTCGTACTCGGCTAGCTCGTGGATCATGCTGACGATCTCGGGCACGTCAGCGGGTGTGGCGGGACGAATCATGGCAGACAGGGTACGTGCCCCGGTCCATCGCCCGTGCCTCGCCGAGGCCCCGGCGTGCGTGGTGGGTATCGGCATCCGGAAGACTGGTGCCGGTCACGTTCGAGAAAGGCAGACACCCATGGAACAGCGCGTTTTGGGACGTACCGGACGCCAGGTCGGTGTGGTCGGCCTCGGCGCCTGGCAGCTCGGCGCCGACTGGGGCCAGGTGACGGAGTCCGACGCGGTCGCCACGCTGGAGGCGGCGGTCGACGCGGGCGTCACCTTCATCGACACCGCCGACGTCTACGGCGACGGCCGCAGCGAGCAGATCGTCGGCCGCTTCGCCAAGAACCACCCCGGCCTCACGGTGGCCACGAAGATGGGCCGGCGGGTGGAGCAGATCCCCGCCAACTACGTGATGGACAACTTCCGCGCCTGGAACGAGCGCTCCCGCCAGAACCTCGGCGTCGACACCCTCGACCTGGTGCAGCTCCACTGCCCGCCGACGCCCGTCTACTCGACGGACGCGGTGTTCGACGCGCTCGACACGCTGGTGGCGGAGAAGAAGATCGCCGCGTACGGCGTGAGCGTCGAGACCTGCGAGGAGGCGCTGACCGCGATCGCCCGTCCCGGTGTGGCGACCGTGCAGATCATCCTCAACGCGTTCCGGCTCAAGCCGCTCGAGCAGGTCCTGCCCGCCGCGCGCGCCGCCGGGGTCGGCATCATCGCCCGCGTCCCGCTGGCCAGCGGCCTGCTGTCGGGCAAGTACGACGAGCACACCACGTTCTCCTCCGACGACCACCGCTCGTTCAACCGGCACGGGGAGGCGTTCGACGTCGGGGAGACGTTCTCGGGCGTCGACTTCGCCACCGGCCTGGAGGCGGTCCGCCGCCTGGCGCCCCTGGTGCCGCCGGGGGCGACGATGGCGCAGTTCGCGCTGCGCTGGATCCTCGACCAGGAAGGGGTCTCGGTGGTGATCCCGGGCGCCCGCAACCCCGCCCAGGCCCAGGCCAACGCCGCCGCCGACGCCCTCACCCCGCTGGACGACGCGGCGCTTTCGACGGTCCGCGAGGTCTACGACGAGCTCATCCGCCCCCAGGTCCACGACCGCTGGTGAAAGGGCGGTTCGGCGTCCCGCCCGGAGCGGCAGAGGCACCGTCAAGCGGCGGCAGGTCTGGTGACCTCGCCGGTCACCGCCACCCATCTCGCCGTCCGGGCGGGACTACCCGCCGGGGCCACGCCCCGGCCGGGTCTCCCTCCACCTTCGTCCCGTAACGCCGCCCCGGCAAGGGCCTTCATGCTCGAAGCCGCCAGAGCGCCACGATCAGCACGGCCAGCGCACCGAACGAGACGATGAGCGCGACCTCGCCGAGCCGGGCGTAGCCGAGCCCCGAGAGCACGGCGATCGCCCCCGGCCCCACGACGGCCCACCGCAGCACGTCGAGCAGCGCGGCCGTGGATGAGTCGCCGGCGCGGTGGACGTGCCCGACGACGACGTCCACCACCGCCCAGACCGTGAGGTACGACCCGGCGGTGTACAGGGCCCCGGCCGCCGGGCTCCCGGCCATGGGTTCCGTATCGATCAGCGCGAAAGCCGACAGAACGGCCATGCCGAGCGCGAGCCACCCGGCCTTGCTGCCCGGCCGCAGGTCGCCCACCCCGAGCAGGCACAACCACCAGCCGATCGGGTCGAGCAGCAGATCGAACGCGCCCAACCGGATGGCCACGAAGGCGAACACCAGCCCCATGGCGATCTTCAAGCCCGGCCGTGCGGGCGGCGCCGGGTGCAGAGGCCGCGTCAGGACCATTCGTCGTTCACCGCCTCGTTGCACGCTTCGGCCGCGAGTCCGCGCTGCCAGGCCAGCGTCACGTCGTCCCCCAGCCCGGAATAGCGCCAGGAGTCCGGCACCGCCTCCGACTCCCCCGACCACAGCGGGGTCCGGTAGGTGAACCGCACCGGCCGCGGCTCCCTCGGCACCTTCGCGCAGTCACCGACGTGCACGCTTCTGGAGATCGAGACCAACTCGTAGGCCGCCACCCTGACCGTCGCCCGCTCGCGCTTCGTCCCGTCAGGAGGCAGCAGGCGCAGGCCGGGGACGTCGAGCGCGATCCCCGTGACCGTGAACGGGACCGGCCCCTCGTTCCAGACTTCGAGCGTCATGGAGGTGACGAGCCGCCCGGCCTCGTCGCGGTAGGACAACCCTTCGTCGGCCGTCCAGGCGGCCCGTGGCTCCGTCGCGCCCGCCCACGACAGAATGGCGGCGACGACGGCGAGCACCGCACCACTCCAGCCCACCGCCCCGGACCCGGATAAGCGCCGACTACCGATGCCTAATCGCCGCCATATTTCATCAGGATGCATGGCACAGCACCTTATATCGTGGCCCGGTGATGATCTGGGTGTTGGGGCTCGCCGCCATTTCCGCGGCGGCGATGACGGTGTCGCGGGAAATGCTCACGAGGTTCGCCACGCTGAGCGGTTATCCGGTCACCATGGAAAATGCGCCGCAGGTCATCGACTATTTCTCGCGATTACGCCGCCGGCGGCTGGCCGCCGTCGTCCTGGCCGTTCCGGTGGCGGGTCTCACCGGCGACCCGTTCTATCTCGTCGCCGGCTGGTGCACAGGACCGCTATTGGCGGCGCGGCGCGTGCCGTTCTTCGCGATGAATGTGCCGCGTGCCCTGTGGCTGACGTCCTTGACCGCCGCCGCGCTGGCCGGCGTCCACCTGGTCGTGTCCGAGGACCCGGGCCGGACCCTGCTGCCGCACGCCGCCGTGGCCCTCGCCGTCGCGGCAGCCGTGACGCTCGCGGACCGGAGGCCGCGCGTACCGGACCAGGATCAGGCCGCGCGGGCGCTGGCGGCATGGTCGGCGCGGAACGTGCACCTCGCGGGCAGCGCGGTCGTGCTGGCGAGCGTCCTGCTCGCCCCAGGACGCCCGCCCCAGGACGAACCGCCCGGTCACAACGGGCCCGCCGAGGTGCGGGCGACCCCGGCCACGTTCGAGACCGTCGACGAGCACGACGCCCCGACCTGCCCGTGGTTCGACGAGACCGTGGCCCCGTGCCGGTTCTGGCAGGTCAACGGCGAGCCGTTCCCGCAGGCCGCCCTCTATGTCGCCGAGGCGGGCAAGGCACCCCGTAGCGCCCCCTTCGCCGTCGCCCCGAACCGCAAGGCGGTGGTCTACCTGCACGCGGAGGACCGCCGTCTGACGTACCAGGACGCCGGCGGCAGCCGCCCTCTCACCCCGCCCCTGGCCGACGCCGATGTGCCGACCGTCACCTTCAAAGACCGTTTCGTGATCATGTCGGGAGCCGGCGCGCAGATCGTCGACACCCGCACCTGGACGCCGCTGATGCTCGCCGGCGCGCGGAAGGTCCACGACGTCAACGCGGCCGGCGTCGTCGTCACCAAGGGCGATCGGGTGCTCGTCCTCGACCTCAGAGGCAGGGTACGCATGCGGCTCCCGGCCGGAAAACGCGGCGACGACTATCACCTGCGCCCCGACGGCCGCCGGCTGGTCGTCATCCGGTGGGCGAAGGATCGCGCGGAAACCTATGACCCGGCCACCGGAAAACGCCTGTCGGCGGTCACGTATCGCTTTCCCGGTGAAGACTGGCTGGAGAATGTGCCGGGCTGGTCGAAGGGCGGGCGATTCCTGCTGCACAGCGCGTACGAGGACCGCTCCTATTCGCTCGACCTGGCGACCGGAAAGCTGACGCCGCGGTGAAAGGCGGCGGCCCCCCGGTTACCCTACCGGGGGGCCTGAGAGAGGCCGCCATATCGCGGTGCCGGCGGCGTTTAAGAGGACGGGTCAGTCATCACGACGTGCGCTCGACCATTGAACCATCGGGGCAGGAAAAGAGCCCCGAACCGGATTCGAACCGGTATCTCACCATCACAGCCCGTCCTCGGTCGATCTGGCACCTGGCGGCGAATGCTGAATCTGGAGCGAGAATCTGAGTTTCAGGCGGTTGCCTCTACCAATTGGGCCACCGGGGCGCGTGAATGCCCCGGGGAGGACTCGAACCTCCATGTCACCGCCGATCAGCTTCAGGCGTCAGCCTCAGCTTGCGCTCCTGGCGCACCCCCGCCCGAAGGCGAGGGGGTCTTGGGGAGGGTTCACCCGAACAGGTAGGTGAACACCTTGTCGCCGATCTTACGGTCGACGACCTGCGTGCCGTTCGCCTCCTCACGCGCGTACTTCACCGCGTCCTGCAGCTTCTGTACGCGGGCCAGCAGCTCGTTCACCCGCCGCTGCGGCAGCGCGCCGGAGAAGGCGACCTTCGTCCAGTATCCGACCACGACGTCCTCGTTGTACACCTGCACCTGCGCCGGATGCTTCTCCGTCGCCTCGGCGAGCACGTGGTTGCGCGGCACCTTCTTGGTGCGGGTGGTCTTGACCGGGTCGGTGCGCCACGTGTCGGTGGCCTCGTCGCGCGACCAGGTCTCGGCCGGGTCGAGGGTCGGCAGTTTGGAGACGAACGTGTAGACGTCGGTGAGCTGCTTCTCCAGGAAGAGCAGGTACGTCACCGGCACGTCCTCCAGCAGCACCTCACCGTCGACCCGCACGCTGGCCTTGGCCTCGCAGTTGGCCCAGTCCTTGGTGGCGGTCACGTCGAACAGCCGGGTCAGCGTCGCACCGACTCCCTTGAGCACCTCTTCGGCCTGCACCTGCACGCGCGTCGACTCGGGCGGCAGCTGCTCGCCCTCGTCGTCGATCGGCTGGTAGGTGCGGGAGAGGCCGGACAGCAGGGGCGCCTTCTGGATCTGGTGGTAGGCGTCCGTCACCTTGCGCTGGACGTCCGACTTCACGCCCTTCTCGACCGCGAGGATCTGGTTGAGCTTGGTCACGGATCAACCCTAGAGGTCCGGCGAACTCGGACACATCCGGTTTTCTGCCAAACGTCGGGATCCCTCCCGACAAGGAGGGACCCCGACGTCCGACGGACGTTGGCGCTCCAGGGCCCCCACTGGAGCGATGCCAGATTAGTAGCTTCATGTCCGTTTTGTGAAGATAAGCGGACCGTTCCGCTGCGCCATCGCTACATTGACTTTGTGTAGTCAATCGATTACTACTCGTTGGGTAACTGATGGCAGCAGGAAGGACACGTTCCGTGCGCAAGACTCTCACCGCCCTCGCCGCCGCGTGCTGCGCCCTGGGCGCGGCCGCCGCCCCCGCCCAGGCCGCCCCCGCCGGCAACGCGCCCTCCTGCGTGGTCGTCTGGCAGACGACCGGCACCATCACCAAGACCGGCTACGCGCGCAACGACTGCAGCAGGACGCTGCGCCTGAAGATCGTGTGGGCCCACGGCACCGACGGCCAGTGCCACACGGTCCGCCCCGGCGGGACGATCTGGTCGAAGGTGGCCCGCGGCGTCCGTACGTTCGACGGCGCCAACTCCTGCTGACCTCGTGAGCGCGGCGAGGCCGCCTGGCCTCGCCGTGATCTGCAACCGGTTGCACCGCGTTTCCAGCGGAAACAGGCGGCGAGCGTCTGGATCACCGCAATGGGTCGGCATATGCTCCAGGCGGTCCCGAGCGTGACAGGGATAGTCGCCCGTGCTGAGCCGCCGCGCCGCCATGCGTGCCCTGGCGATGTCCGCCATCGCCGTCCCCATCCTCACCCCCGAAGCCGCCCTCGCCCGCGAGTCCGGAACGCCTGGAACGCTCACTGCTTGGACTCGTGCGAACCGCATCGCCGCGCGCGTCCGCCCGCCCGCCTTCCCGCACCGCCGCTTCGACATCACTCGCTTCGGCGCGCGCGGCGACGGCACGACCGACTGCACCGCCGCCATCCGCACCGCGATCAGGGCCTGCCACCGGGCGGGCGGCGGCCACGTGGACGTGCCGGAAGGCCGCTGGCTCACCGGCCCCATCCACCTGCTCGACCGCGTGGACCTGCACGTCAAGGAGGGCGCCACGCTGCTGTTCAGCAGCGACCCGAAGGCGTACCTGCCGCTGGTGCCGACCCGGTTCGAGGGCGTCGAGCTGCTCAACTACTCGCCGCTCATCTACGCCTACGGCCGCAGCGATATCGCCGTGACCGGGTCGGGGGTGCTCGACGGGCAGGCCGGCGACGAGCACTGGTGGCCGTGGAAGGGGTCGGGCGACCACGGCTGGGAGCCTGGGGAGCCGACCCAGGCCGCCGCGCGGGCCGCCCTGTTCGCCCAGGCCGAGCAGGGGGTGCCGGTCGCGCAGCGCCGCTACGGCGAGGGCGGTTACCTGCGGCCCTCCTTCATCGAGCCGTACCGGTGCCGCAACGTGCTCATCGAGGGCGTCACCATCGTCAACTCCCCCATGTGGGAGATCCACCCCACCTTGTCAGAGAACGTCCTCGTCCAGAACGTCACCGTCGTCTCCCACGGCCCCAACAACGACGGCTGCAACCCCGAGTCCAGCCGCATGGTGGTGATCAGGGGCTGCACGTTCGACACCGGCGACGACTGCATCGCGATCAAGTCGGGCCGCAACGCCGACGGCCGCCGGTTGAACGTCCCCAGCGAGCACATCCTGGTCGAGAACTGCACCTTCCGCGACGGGCACGGCGGCATGACGATCGGCAGCGAGATGTCGGGCGGGGTACGCGAGGTGTTCATCAGGGACTGCGCGATGTCCAGCCCCAACCTCGACATCGCGCTGCGGTTCAAGACGAACTCCGTACGCGGCGGGTTCATCGAGGGCTTCCACGCCAGGGACCTGGAGATCGGGCAGGTCGGCGGCTCGGTGATCGACGTGAACTTCTTCTACGAGGAGGGGCCTGGGCACGGGTTCAACCCGTCCGTACGCGGGATCGACGTCAGGCACGTGACCGTGCGGACCGCCAGGCGCGCGCTCAACCTGCGCGGCTACCCGGAGGCGCCGATCCGCGACGTCACCCTCACCGACGTGGACTTCGGCGCCACCGCCACCCCGAACGTCCTCGAGAACGTCGAGAACCTCGTCCTCGAGAACGTCACCGCGAACGGCGTCCCCGTCACGGCCTGAGAATCGCCAAGCTCTCCCGCCAGTCCACAGGCATCTCGTACCTGGTCAGGCTCGCCTCGCCCGGCCTCCACAGGACGACCACACCCGCGTGGTCGCTCTCGCGGGGGTGGTCGTCCGCCGTGGTGACGAAGCCGCCCGCGAGCACCAGCCGACCGCCCGGCGTCCAGCTCATGCGGCGGCTCTTGACGTCCACGGGAAGGGGCATGGACGGGACGTGCGTCCATGCGAGCGAGCGCGTGTCCAGCACCCAGACGTCGAGCGACTCGTGCGCGCCGGGGGTGGGGGTGAGGAACGGAACGGCGACGTACGTGCCGTCCGAACTCACCTCGCCCTCGGCCACCACGCCCGTGCCGCTCGGCCTGCCGACCGGCCGTTCCTTCTCACCTGGCACCACCAAGGCGAGCCGCCCGTCCTTCCGCTCGACCAGCAGTTCCCTGGATGTCGCGGCGACGATCCGCGGATAGCGGGCGGTCTTCCGCAGACCGTCATGGGTCAGGAGCAGCGACTCGCGCCGGTGCCTGGCGTGCAGCCCGTAAGGCGTGTCGGCGTAGGGCAGGGCACCGCAGGGGCTCCACCTGGGGCGGCGCAGGATCGTCCCGTCCTCGGCCTGCTCGCGTACGGTGCAAGGACCGCCGTACTCCGGCTGATCCATCACCCAGAAGCCCGAGCCGTCAGCAGCAGGGAACGCGTTCCAGCCGCTGGCCAGCTCGACCGCCTTTGACCCTTTGAGCAGGTACAGCCGCACCTGGTTAGCGCCAGGACCGCTCGCGGCGATCACCGTGTGCGGCCCGTGGACGGTGGCCGCGAGGGTGACCCTTCGATCCGCCGGCAGCCCGGTCACAGGCGTCGCGGCGCCGGTGTCCACGTCCACGATCCTCGTGCCGCCCACCAGCAACCGGATTCCGCTCGGCCGTGGGCTCTCCGTGGCCCGTCCGGCCTGGGGAGCAGCGGCACAACCCACCGCGAACAGCAGCACGAGCACCAGCCCCACCCTGCCCGCCCACATGCGGAGAAGCTACCGGAAAACCCTCTCTCGTAGCATGCGAAGATCCTGGTGCAGGTACGACGCGACGAAAGAGACCCCCGCCATGGCCGTCATCCACCACACCACCCTCAAGCCGACCAAGCTGGAGCTGCTCACCGCCTGGCTCCCCACCCGCCCGTGGTACCGCGGCTCGATCGCGCCCGAGCTGTCGAAGGCGGGCGGCTTCCGGCTGGACGATCCCGAGGGCGCGGTGGGCATCGAGTTCATGGTGGTCAACGACACGTCAGGCGGCCGGGCGACGGCGTACCTGGTGCCGCTCACGTACCGGGGAGCTCCGCTCGCGGACGCCGAACACGCCCTGATCGGCACCGCCGAGCACGGCGTGCTGGGCCGGCGCTGGGTCTACGACGGCTGCCACGACCCCGTCCTGATCGCCCAGCTGACGGCCCTCCTCGAAGGCCAGGTGACAGCCCAAGACCAGAACACCACCGACACCCCCGACCCCACCATCACCGTCTCCTACACCGCGACTCCGGCAGGCCCCGCTGAGACCGGCACCACCGACGACAGAGACGGCACGATTCTCCCCGGCCCGTCCGGCGCAGCTCTCCGCCTCCACCGCGTCCTCCAGCCCGCGGCCCCGCCGGCCACAACCGGCCACATCACCGGCCCCTGGTCCAACTCCGACGGCACCAAGGCCAGCGGCCCTTTCCTCACCGTCCACCCACGACATTGAGCGACCGCAAGGCCATCGGCCGGACGCCCACGGGAGGGGCCGGCCGGACGATCAGCGCTGCTTGAGGCGGGCGGCTTCCTTGCGGGCCTCGGCGTGGATTTCCCGCTCGCGCTCCAGCCACTCCGGGTTCTCCGCCTTCAGCTGCTCGATCTCGGCCGTGGTGAGCGGCTCGGTGATGCCGGCCCTGGCCAGGCCGGAGATGGAGACGCCGAGCTTGGCGGCCACGACCTGCTTGGGATGCGGGCCGTTGCGGCGCAGGTCGGTGAGCCAGGCGGGCGGGTTGGCCTGCAGCGCGTTCAGCTCGTCCCTGGAGACGACGCCCGCGCGGAACTCGGCGGGGGTGGCCGAGAAGAGGACACCCAGCTTTTTGGCCGCCGTCTCGGGCTTCATCGTCTGAATGCTCTTCGGTTTGGACGAGGTCATGGCGCCAAGCGTAGCCAGTCGGGAGGGGTTCGCTGACATCGGTACGCTGTGGCGGTGACCGATGGTGAGACGTTCCGGCTGGCGTACGTGCCCGGCGTGACCCCCGCGAAGTGGGTGAACGTCTGGACCGAGCGGCTGCCCGACGTACCGATCACCCTGTCCATGGCGCCCACCCCCGAGGTGGTGGCGCTCCTGCGCGACGGCGGCGCCGACGCCGGCTTCGTCCGGCTCCCGATCGACCGCGACGGCCTCAACGTCATCCCTCTCTACGTCGAGACCACGGTGGTCGTGACGCCGAAGGACCACGCGGTGACCGCCGCCGACGAGGTGACGCTCGCCGACCTGGCCGACGACGACATCTTCCACCCGCTCGACGACGCCCTCCAGTGGACGACACTCCCCGGCCGCCCCGCCTTCACCCGCCCGCCCACCACGGCCGACACCATCCCGCTGGTGGCCTCCGGCACCGGCCTCGTCCTGGTCCCCCAGTCGTTGGCGCGCCTGCACCACCGCAAAGACCTCACGTACCGGCCGGTGACGGACGCCCCGCAATCCCAGATCGGCCTGACCTGGCTGACGGACGCGACGACGGACATGATGGAGGACTTCATCGGCATAGTCCGCGGCCGCACGGTCAACAGCTCCCGCGGCCGCCCCCGCCCCACCACCCCCGAAAAACCCAAAAAGCCGGCACAAAACCGCCGCACCCCTGCCCCCAAAAACCGCAGAGGCCGACGCCGCTAAGTTACCTGGCCTCGTAGGGGATCACGACGACTTGATGAGCGTCCTCATAAATGACCTTTCCGGGGTCGGCCATCTCGACGCGCACGCATTCCACACCATGAGCGGCGAGAATCGCCAGATAACCGGGCACCCGCTCAAGTAAATGGGTGGCCGCCAGCTTGAACCAGGCCATGGCCTTCGGGTTCAACACTCGATCGTAGACGTGGGGGTCGACGTCGCTCGGATCGACCAGATTCGCGTGGAACCACGCATGGTTCTCGTCCCGAAAGCGCTGCTCCTCGGGAGACAACCGCCCATGCTTGGCCAGCACATTGACGAGGCCGAACACGCCGGGATAGACGCCCCGCGCATTCGGGACAGGGCTCTGAAACCTCACGTACACGCACTCGATCATCCGCGACCACGAGAGGTAGCGCTACCGAACGGCCCGGCCATGTTCCAGATAGCCGGTCAGGCCACGTTCCCGTGCGGTGACGGCGGCCTTGACCCGACGAGCGAGCCGCTCGATCAGCAACCCGTCGAGCTCCTCAACGGAATGAAAAGCGAAGGCGCTCAGCTCGCCGTCCACGAAGGTGATCCGCTCAAGCACCTCGCCCTGCACAACCCCGCCGTCGAACACGAACAACACCAGCTCGCCCGCCACCGGATCAGGCGCCCAATCGGCCACGAGCAGCCGCCCGATACGGGGCTCGATCCCCAGCTCTTCCCGCACCTCCCGGACACACGCCTCATACGGGGTCTCCCCCGGCTCCACGAACCCACCCGGAATGTCGAGCGTGGGCTTGTACGTAGGCGTGACCACCATCACCCGGCCACCCTCATCGAAGAACAGCACCCCAGCGGCAGCCCGAGCCCAAGCGAACCGCACACCCCCTTGATCACTCACACCCTCGACCCTACGCCGCCTCCCTGTGACAGCTCCGCACCCCTTCGCAGGGGCCACCTAATGTAACCAGATCCCGAGCAAATGTAACCAGGTCGTGGTTACATTTGCCTATGGACCGGCACCTGAGCGAGTTGATCGCGCGTCTTCGAGCATCTGGGGGCGACTACGACGATGTCGAGGTCAAGTCCGCGGCAGGCGGGTTGCCACAGTCGTTGACCTCGACGTTGAGTGCGCTCGCCAACCTTCCGGGCGGCGGAACGATCATCCTCGGTTTGGACGAGGCCACGGGCTTTCGTCCAGTCCAGCTGCAGGATCCGCAAGCCCTCAAGCAGGGCCTCGCTCATAAGGCGCGCTCCTTCTCACCGCCTGTCCAGATGACGATCAGTGACGCGGAGGTGGATGGGGTACCTGTCATCGTCGCCAGAATTCATGAGTGTGATCCGTCGGCCAAGCCGTGTCGGATCGCAGCATCGGGGACGGCCTACATGCGCGGGTACGACGGCGACTTCCCACTGTCGGTCCTGGAAGAGCAGGCATTCCTCGCTGCTAGGAGACCACCGCTCTTCGACCGGCAGCCCGTGACGGGCGCAACCCGCGCCGACCTGGACAGCGACCTTGTGGAAACGTACCTTCGTTCGGTCCGGGAACGGGATCCCCATGGTCTGGGCCGTTTCTCTGACGATGCGGAGCTGCTTCGCCGCGCCGGAGTCACCCTGCCAGACGGAACCCCAACGGTCGCAGGGCTGTTGGCCCTGGGAGTTCATCCACAGGAGTGGTTTCCACGCTTTGTCATCCAGGCTTCGGCCGAGCCATTGCCGACTGATCCTGCGGGATCACGCGCCAGGAACCAGACGACGATCACGGGCGCGATTCCAAGGATGTTGGAGGAGGCCCTGAACTGGGCTCGCCGAACCTTCGACACCAGCGTCGTATCTGCGCCGGACGGTACCGTCCGTGACCGACCGGCTTATCCATACATCGCTTTTCGCGAGATCATCGCGAACGCCCTTCTCCATCGTGACCTCGATCATTGGTCGGCGGGTATGGCCGTCGAAGTCCGGCTCCGGCGTGATCGGTTGATCGTCTCGAACCCTGGCGGCCTGTACGGCATCACGGTCGATCGGCTCGGCCGGGATGCCGTTACGTCCGCCCGTAACGCGCGGCTCATCGCCATCTGCCAACACGCTCGCTCACCAGAAACAGGCGCGCGGGTGGTCGAGGCCCTGGCGACCGGTATACCGATAGTGAGCGACGCTCTGGCTGAGGCCGGTCTTCCCCCTGCGCATTACATCGACTCCGCCATCCGGTTCACCGTCGTCCTCAAGCAGCAGACTGTTGCCGGCGCATATCCCGGCAATGGCTTGAACGAGACGCAGCTACGCGTCTACGACGTCTTGGCTACTGGCACACGCAGTGTTGCGGACCTCAAACAAGAGCTGAACCTGTCCGCACCCAACATCCGCAAAGCACTCCGAGAACTGAGATCGAGGGGTCTCGTTGAGCAATTGGGCGGCAAAGGACGGCCGACGACCTACCGGAGACTTCCGGAGTAACCGAAGTTGCCGCTACGTCCTACGGCAGTTGCCTCGAAGCGGTAACAGTGAAAGCAGGTGCGTTCGTCCGGGCTGACTTCGCCGCAGTCCACCCGAGAACGTGGTCCGCGCAGGCTCATCCCAGAGAATCAATGCCGACTGGTCCTTTCCGAACCCGATGACCGCGTCGTAGTCGGCGCCGTTCACACCGGTCCACTCGTGCAACGCCTCCGCAGGCACCAGTGCCAGCGGTCCGCCCGAGGACTCCACCCAGATCCGCACGTCCCGTCCTTTCCCACGCCGCCGTAACCCGCTTGGTTCCCCACACCCCTCCGGGCATCATGGTCGCCATGCCGGAACTCATCGACCCGACCAGCAGGCTAAGGACATCGTTCGTGGCCGCGGTGAAAGAGTTCCGCGCGGACCAGGATTATCCGGTGCCGTGGTTCGTCGAGGACGTCGACCCACAGGCTCTCGTGGATCCGGCGGCCTTCGAGGCGTACACCATGCGCGTCATCAACGAGCGGACCGCATCCGGCGTACGCCCAGGATTCGTGCCGATGACCACCCTGTGGTGGGCCGACGGCGAGCAGTTCCTCGGACGAATGGCCATCCGCCACCACCTCACTCCGGCTCTGGAGAAGTGGGGCGGTCACATCGGCTATGACGTCCGGCCCAGCGCACGCCGCCAGGGCCACGCGACGGCCATGCTGGCGGCGGCACTCCCGATCGCCAAAAGCCTGGGCATTTCCCAGACGCTGGTCATGTGCGACAAGACCAATATCGCCTCCCGGCGGGTCATCGAAGCCAACGGCGGGCAATTGATCGACCTCACCGACCACAAGCGCCGCTATTGGGTCCCGACCGCTTAGAACGGCCAGCCGGCGTCACTCCCGGCCTCCAGCAAGGGAATCAACGCGAACATGGAGTCGGAGAAACCGCCGAACTCGTGCCGGTTCCCCCGCCCGGTCGGCATCGCGGCGTAGCGATAACCCTGAAGGTTGAAGCCGTACATGGGGACATGCTCAGGTACGGCCGACGTGACGCCGGGCCCGATGGAGCGGGTCATGGTCTGCATGTCCGACAGGATGACGACGCGATCATGCCCTCGGTAGGTGCTCCGCACGGCCTCCGCGATCCGCGTACCGTACCCGACCGCTCCGATTCGCCGGCAGAGCCGCCGCACCTCCGCCAGCACCGAGCCATCCGCAGGAACGGCGTGCTCGAAGACCCCGTCGGCGAAGCCGTACAGATCCACTTGTGAGCCCCGGACGGCGAGCGTGACGCCGAACAGCGCCGCCGCCTGCATCGGCGAGACCGACGAACGCGCCGCGACCGCTCCCGACGTCATGGACGCGGACGTGTCGACGAGGACGAGCGTCCGCCCCTTGAACGACGGCACGTTCGAGGTCGCCAGCGTGAGCGCCCGGTCCAGCGCGGGCCCCCACCGCGACGACGAGGAGGCCCGGTACGCGGAGTAGAACCGGAACGGCAACTGCCGCGACCTGGCCACCTCGTCCGGATCCGCGAGCTTCGCCATGATCTGTTCGGCGACGGCGTCACTGATGCCGGCCGCGTCGAAGTTGCGCAGGTTCCGGAGCAGGGCCATGTACCCCATGCTCGGGATGATCGCCTCCCACACCTGCGCGTCCAGGGGCCCCTGGAGCCATCCGGCGAGCGCTTCCCAGGTCATGCCCGCGCCGGCGAGCGTCGCCGCGGGCCGGCCCTGGGTGATGAGCGCGCGCCGCTCGGCGATGGGGATCGCCATCAGGTACGCGCGCCGCCGCAGCATCGCCAGCGAGTCGGGAAGGGCGTTGTCCCGATGGTGACGCCGGTCGAGGGCATGTCGGAAAAGGTCCCCCTGCCACGGCTTGTCCGGGTGTGGGGCCGGGTGGACGAGGTCGATGACGTCCCCGAAGCGGTACGGCTGGGAGGCGGTGTCGTACTTGAGCAGGTTGCGCTCGGTGTAGAGCCGCTGGACGGCGTCCGCGACGCCGCGCTTGACCGGCTTCGGGATGGATCGCCCGTACGTGGATGTCCAATAGGCAAGCGCCTCGCTTGGCTCGTCGGCGCGCTGGAGCACGCTGGCGACGAGCCCCCGATTCAGCCCATGCTGACCTGCGGCGAGCCGCGCCTTGACCGCTTCGAGCGCGGCGACGAGCGACGCGGAGCGCATGTTCGCCTCAGAGCGCAGCCACGGCAGGAACCGGGCCAGCCACTCACCGTCCTCGACGGCCACCCGGTGGACCAGCCGCCGGAACCGGCCGTCGCGATCATCGGCCCGCTCGTAAAAGGTGTCCTCGCCGACCATGTTCGAGACCGCGATGAGGAAGAGCTCGCTCTCGGGGTCGCGTACGTAGCCGGAGGCGCCCTCGTACGTGCCGGAGGACGGCTCCCGCTCCGTCACGGCCGGAGACGTGCCACGGTCGAGCACCACGAAATGCCTCCCGAACGTAGCCCGAGGTCAGGAGAACGTGCCCGAGATCGAAGCGGCGAAGCGTCACGACCGATGCTCTGCCATCTGAGCTACCGAGGCCGAAGCCTGCGGGCAGGACTCGAACCTGCGACACACGGGAGAAGAATTCCTCGCCTGCGCACCGGGCACGTTCCCGGAGATCCTATCCCGCTACTTCCTCAGCCAGAGCATGTAGAACGGGCTGTCCCAGCGGCAGTCGTACTCCTTGTAATTCTCCATGATGAGCTTGGCCGTCCCCGCCTGGACGCAGGTCGTCAGCGTCCGGAAGCCCTGGTACGGGAACCAGCCGGCAGCCGCGGCGCTGGCCGGGGCGGCGGTGAGGGTACCGGTGGCGAGAGCGCCGGCCATGGCCAGTGTCACGCCGAAACGTGCGGCTTTGCGTCGCATGACATCGTCCTTTCTCTATGGGCGACACACGCGCCGCCCGTACGGATGACCTCACGCTACGGCTTTTTGATCTAGAAAATCCCCGATTATGGATCTTGTCGGAAAAGTATGGATCATGAGCGGACGGCGCGCAGGGGCAGCTCGGCCAGGGCGCTGCGGCTGTTGCTGGGGGGAGCGGCGGGCCTGCCGACGAGTTCGAGTGCCCGTACGTCCCGGGTCATCGCGGCGAACGGGCCCCCGCCTCCAGGCGGGCGAGGGCCGCGCCCGGGGGCCTGATGACACGATCTCCAAGAGGACGTCTCGCGAATAGCCGCGAGCAAGAGGATCGGAAACTCCGGATCAGCCCGACCGACGGCGAGCGCCTGGAGCGGTACCCCTCATACGCCTTGCCGGCTGGAGTCACCTGCTCTTCGTCGCTCGGCTCAGCCCGTGATCCCGCTGGTAAAGGACACGGCCCAGTGGCCGCTGGTCAGCATGTCCACGGCGGCCTCAACGCGTCGTAGGCTCAGAAGAAGCACAGAACGAGTCCCCGATGCCGGGTCACATCTCCTTGTCACCGGAATTGACGAAGTGCTCTAGAAGCCACCTCGAAAGCCGTATGGTGACGCCCGCCAGAAGTGCGCAACAGACCAGCATCACCAGAACCACCCCGACGCCGACAAGCGCAAGAATTTTCCCGGAGGAGGCACCGAAAAAGTCGCCGGCCGTTATGCCCAACGCAGTGAGCACGCCTCCACCCATCAGGGCGAACACCAACATCAGCCCAGCCCGGATGGAAACAGCTAACAACCTCTTAGTATGCATGCGCGGTGACCCCAGTCGGCTCTCGCAGAACATCTGCCTCGCTGACAGAGTGCTGCATCGGCCTACCTCCGAGATGAGCAAGACGGTCAGTGCCGGGTCAGGGACATGGACCTCGGCACTCGCCCTCTGAAGCGGCCGTGAAGACCCCGGTCCCGCACAGGGAACACGGGAAGGCACGCTACTGGCACGAAACCCCGTTCCGTGATCGGAGACGGGGCTGATGTCGCAGGTGGGCGGTACTGGGTTCGAACCAGTGACCCCTCGCTTGTAAGGCTCGCCGCGAGAGGGTGGGACCTCGGGTGATTCGGGGTCCCACCTCGGCGAACGTTCCGCCCTGGTCCTCGACCGTCCACGCTCGTCCTGGGCCGTTGTCACTCAGATAGTCACTCAGTGGGAGCGGCCTGGCCGTGCTCCAAATAGACGGTCCTGCCAAGCTCGCGTGCAGTAGCGGCGGCCTTGACGCGACGAGCAAGCCGCTCGATCAACAGCCCGTCCAGTTCCTCGACGGGATGAAACTCGTAGGCGCTCAGCTCGTTGTCCACAAACCTGATCTGCTTGAGCAACTCGCCGTCCAAGGTGCCTCCGTCGAACACGAACAGGACCTTGTCGCCCTCCTTAGGGAGAGGCGCCCAATCGACCACGAGGAGGCGACCGATGGCCGGCTGAATGCCCAGCTCCTCTTGCACCTCTCGAACGCACGCCTCGTACGGGGTCTCCCCCGGCTCAACGTACCCGCCCGGGATGTCCATGGAGGGCTTGTACGTAGGACGGACGAGAAGCACACGACTGCTGTCATCGAAGAACAGCGCACCGGCAGCGGCACGGGCCCGGGCGAACGGCGGAGCCTCCTGATCGTTCACAGCCCCGACCTTACGCCACAGGGACTGCCTTCACACGATGTGCAGTCGCCGCGCGAGAGCTGCGAGTTGGAAACTGGGTTTACCCTTCTGCCTTCTGATCCACGACATCGTGAGCTGGCGGCTGAGGTAGTGATGGCGCACCTGCTCGGGAGCGATGGTCTCGGCCTCCAGCAGCGCGGCCATCGCGTCCTCGGTACGGTTCCATAGGCTCAGGGCATGCGCCACGGCCAGGCCATGACGAGCGCGACGTTCGATCGGAAGCCCGCTGGTATCCAGCGTCGGCCCGAGCTCCACAGCCACCTGGATGTCTCCCAGCTCGATTGCCGTGGCCACCTGATGGATACGCACGTTCGTCGGCCCGAACGCGGTCCAGACATGGTTGGCGTCACCGCCGAGCCGCACCGCCGCTTCCTGCGCCTCGGCGAGGAACGCGCGTGTCGTGCTGCGGTCGTCGTCTCGCGCCGCCGCCATCGACCCGGCGAGGTACAGCGTGCCGTACACCGAAAGCAGCTCAGCCGTGGCGTGCGGGAGGTCAGGAGACAGCAGGTCGGCGGCGTCCATCGTGAGCTGCTTGGCTGCCTCGTAACGGCCGTTGGACAGAAGGGCGTGGGTCACGGAGCGAAGCAAGGAGGCCGTAACGAGCTGATCACCGGACTCCCGTGCAAAGGACAGACCGCGCTCGGCGGCGATCCACGCGAGATCAGCCTCACCAACCTTGCTAAGGATGCTGGCAGCGGCGTGGTAGACCTGCCCAAGCACTCCCGATGCCGCCATGCGCGCGTCACCGTTCGCGACGCGCGCGGCATGATGCGCCTTCCCGAGGAGTCCAGGCAGAGTCCGTATCACGTAGCTGTACCGGGCGCCCTGGTACGCCCGCCACACCTCGGCAAGAGCACGTCGCAGGTCGGCCTGCCCGGAGGGCTCCGCGTTCTCCACGAGCCCGGCCATCGGCGAGAGCTGCCGATAGTCGGTGATCGCGGCTCGCAGCGCGGGGATGGTCTGATCGCCGCTTCCGTCCGTCCACTCGAACAGGTGCGGCTCGGCCAGCAGATCACCGAGGGACACGTCCAACACGCTCGCCAGGGACTTGATGACGGACAGACGGTCCAAGGTGATGCGGTCGTTCTCTACCTTGCTCAGCCAATCGGTAGTCCGTCCCACCAGCCCGGCCAGTACGTCTTGCGACATCCCACGCCGTCGCCGATACCAGGCCACGCGCTGGCCGATGGACAGATTGCTGGTCATTCCTCGCATGCACTTCATCCTCATCGGATGCCTACGACGGACCCCTGAATTTCTTTCCGGCCTCACAGCTCAGCCGACACATACCGTCACGCTACGTCACTGCTGTACGTGATGGGAGGTCACTCATGCAACCGCAGAACCGACACCCCACACCAGAGAAGCACGCCGCCGATGCCCTGGCCGACGCCCTCGCCGCTCACGGCGTATCCGCAGACGTTCATGACGGCTATGGCCTGAGCCTGGTGTCCGTGTGGGTCGGGCTCGTCGTCTGGTGCGACGGCGATTGGTACTGGTGGCGGGCAGGCTGGGACGACCGCCGCAAACGAGTGCTGTACGCCCGCCATCCGGCCATCGAACCGTCGAGAGCCGCGCGCCGGGTCGCCTTCCGCTACGCGGACCTTCAGCGACGCCACCCCCTCTCGGAGACGATCCGCAGTCTGCGCCCGGAATCCACGGAAGCGAGCCCTCAGTGAAGGAGACTCGCGAAAAGTCGGGATGTCGGATCGAGTTCGTGGCCATGCTGCACAGTCCCGCTCGCACTTGGGCCGTTGGCGATTTGCTGCTGGGGCAGCGCGGAACGGTGAAGGAGATCCTGCGCAGAGGCACGCTTGCGCTGGTGTCCGTCTGGGTCGGACCGGTCGTCAGGTGTCACGGCGAGCGGTACTGGTGGCGTTCAGCATGGGACGCGAGACGACAGCGAGTCACCTACGCCTGGCACCCCCTCACCGAGCCCACTCGGGCCGCCCACCGAATCGCTCTCCGCTACGCCCAACTCCGAGAGACTCAGCCACTCTGTACGCCGTTCGCCGGAGTCCAACCGTGCCCATGACCTTGGCGAAGTTGATCGCCGAGTACCCGGAGTGGCAGGTTCACGACATGGCAGCAGGGTGGGCGGCCATTCGGAAACAGTCCGTTCCCCGTACAAGCGGGCAGTCCAACGTCCGTTGTGGGGCGACGTTGGATGAACTGGCTGCGAACCTGCAAGCGGAGACCAGGCTAGGGAACAAGCAGAGGTCTCTTCGCGGGTCGGTCTGAAACGGCCCTGCGCCACGCCGGGCACCACCATAGGCAGCAACCCGGGTGAATCGATGGCAACCCGACCCGGAGCGCAGGGCCTCCAGGCCCGAGCACCGGAAGCGGGGCGGCAGAATCTTGAAAGCTCATCGTCGGGGCCGCCGGCCCGCGTGCGGTGGCGGGCGCGAACGGCCCCCAGGCCGCACGCGCAAGCCCGCCAGACCGCTAAGCGGGCCGACGGCCCCGTGGCGAGCGCAGCGAGCCCTTGAAACCAGTAAAGAAACTCTGAGCCAGTCCGGGCCCCCATAGTGCAGAGATCGTCAAGGGTGGGCGAAGAGGGTAAGAGCGCAACTGGAAGCGACGGCCAGAGTATGACCGGTGGGTGAGAAGCCCGCTGCGCGGATCTCGCAGCTCTCTTCGCGGTGGATGTGCCACCAGGTCGATCCAGCCTCGTCGCGGTAGGGATCGCCCCCTTTGGACAGCAGGACGCTTTCGTCGGGCCAGTCGGGCGTTATGACGTCCAGTGACCATCCGTTCACGGTGGTTGTGTGCAGCCCGCCACCCATAAGACCAGCGATCGGGATGGCAATGTCTGCGAGAGGGCCTATCCCTACGCAAGTCAGGGTGGAGTCGTCAGGCCAGGCATGTTCTGGGTCAGGATCGCGCGCTATTCGCTGTCCGGTGATGCAGTCGATGACGCCTCTCCCCTGATGAGAGGTCACGAGAATGAGATCTTCGCTCGAATCCGGATGAAGGCCGAATCCGACACCGGTCAGGCCGCCGACCGCGATCGGGGGAAGGGGACGCCACGGTGGCGGTGGAGGTTGAGGCGCTACGTTGCGGAACCGGGCGCGAAGGCGTTCGTGATGTGCGTTCAAGGCATCTCCTCTCGGCTGTTGTGGCGTGCTTGCCGGGATGGGCGATCGTATGGCTAGCAGTCCAAGCGCGGGGTCCGGTTGTCGGCGGTGGGGCTGTCGTGAAGATGGCAGCAAGGGTTTTGAAGCGGTAGCAGGCCACGTTGATCGCGATGACTTCGCAGTGGCGCAGCACTCGAGCCTAGATCATCAGGTCTATGCCGTTGTCGCTGAGTTCCTGCGGGGTGAGGTCGGCTTCGGGGGCGTCGGAGAGTTCGCGGTGGTAGCCGATCTCATAGCGGTTGGCGGGGGCTTTGACCTCGGTGACTTCGATGGGGTGGCCGTTGGGGTGGGCCATGGTGCGGCGGATGATGAGGACGGCTTCGGCGTAGTCCATGCCGAGTGCGGTGCGTTCGTCTTCGTAGGCGATGCGGGCGGTGGTGAGGGTCATCCAGCGGACGGGGCCGTGTTCGCGGATGAGGGATTGGTAGAAGAGGGCGGGGCGCTTGCGGTACTGGGCGTGGCGCTTGGGGTCGTCCCAGTCGGGGAGCATGTCGGCGTTGGTGTAGGAGTTGATCTCCAGGCGGGCTGATGCGCCGTGGATGGCGGCGGTGTGGCCCCGGTGCCACATGCTGCGGCGGTGGATGACCAGGTGTCCGGGGCGGACGCTGAGCATGATCGCAACGTCGCGATTGGCGGGGGTCTTCTCGCCGGTGAAGAGCGGGGCTTCACGGTCGCGTTGGGCGAGGTCCCAGCCGAATGCTTGGATGTCGGGATGGTTGCCGGGGGCGGCGAGGTCGGGTCGGTCTCGGTCAGTGATGAGGATGGTGCGGCGTTCGGGCATGGGGCGGACGAAGGAGCCGCGTCCGCGCATGACGTAGGCCAGTCCTTCGGAGACGAGGGTTTCGATGGCCTTACGGACGGTGGGGCGGGAGACGTCGTACTTCCTGACGAGTTCGGGTTCGCTGGGCAGTGCGCCGCCGGGGGGATAGCGGCCATCCAGGATGGCGGCTCGTAGGTCGGTGGCGATGACGCGCCAGCGGGCGTCCTTGTCGTCGGGGTTGGTGTCCATGGTGGCCTTCCTCGGTAAATCCTCAGGACTACTTGTACTACAGGTTGACGAGCAAGCGCCATGTCTGTCAACCTGTAGTACAAGTAGTTATGCGAAGGAGGTGGTGCCCTATGAGCAAGGAGGAACAGCGCGACGATCAGCCATCCGGCACCGGGTGGATGGCCGATTTGGCCCGTCTGGTCAACGCGCCAGGCTATGCGCGGTGGCGCTCTATGGTCGCGGCGACTGGCGGATGCGCCCATCCAGTGCACCTGGCCGGACAGTCGATGATCGTGGACGCGGGCACGGGCGAGATCCTGCACGCGTACACCACCGATGGGGAACCCGCGGGACATCTCCTGGTGGCCTGCGGCAACCGCCGCGCGTTGGTGTGCCCAGCGTGCTCGCAGACTTACCAGGCCGACACCTTCCACCTGATCCGGGCGGGCCTGTCGGGCGGCAAGGGCGTACCCGAGACGGTCAGCGCACACCCTCGGGCGTTCGTCACCCTGACCGCCCCCTCCTTCGGCCCCGTCCACTCCCACCGCGACGGCCGTCCCTGCCGTCCCCGCCATCGCGACAGGCTGTGCGGGCACGGGCGGCCAGTCGGCTGCCACCTCCTACACAAGCCCCAGGACGAACGGCTCGGCCAGCCGATCTGCCCCGACTGCTACGACTACCCGGGCGCGGTGCTGTGGCAGGCGCACGCGGGTGCGCTGTGGCATCGCTTCACTCTGGCCATCCGTCAGGAGCTGGCCAACCAGACCGGGATGACCCGCCGTGCCTTCGCCGAGCATGTCAAGGTGTCCTTCGCCAAGGTCGCCGAGTACCAGCGGCGCGGCCTGATCCACTTCCACGCCATCATCCGCCTCGACGGCCCCGCCGGACCAAGCCAGCCGCCACCCGACTGGGCAGACCACCACCTGCTCACCCAGGCCATCCCACCCGCCGCCCATCAAGTCACCGTCACCACACCGCCGAGCGATCTCGGCCGGTGGACCCTCACCTGGGGCGATCAACTCGACATCCGCCCTATCCTGCTCGACCCCAGCGCCGACGGGCTCAGTGAACGAGCCGTCGCCTCCTATATCGCCAAGTACACCACCAAGGGCGCCGAAGCCTCCGGCACCGTCGATCACCGCCTGTCCTGCCGAGCCTGCGCCGGACGCGGACGGCTGAGCCTGATGGCCGCCTGCGGGCACTGCCACGGCACGGGCCTCAAGCCCGGCCTGAGCCTCGACGCCTGCCAGTCACCGACCACGCACGGCGCATGATCCGCACCTGCTGGGACCTCGGCGCGCGTCCTGAGTTCAGGGCGCTGCGGCTCCGTCCGTGGGCGCACACGCTCGGCTTTCGCGGCCATTTCTCCAGCAAGAGCCGCGCCTACTCGCTCAACCTCACCGACCTGCGCAACGCCCGCGCCGCCCATCGCGCGGCCGAAGCCCGCGAACGCCACGGCCTGCCCGCCCTCGGTGACGCCACCACGCTCGTCCTGGGCCACTGGCGCTTCGCCGGAATCGGCTACACCCCGGGCGAAGCGATCATGGCCGAACACATCCGCCAGCGTGTCCAGACCGCCCGCAAGATCGCGGCAGAGCAGGCGGATGGATGACCCCACCCCCACCCGCCCACGACCGGCGGCTCTACCGCGTCTGCGAGGCCATGCACCTGCTCAGCCTCAGTCGAAGTGTGATCTACGAACTCATCCGCTCAGGACGCCTCCGCTCCGTAACCCAGGGGCGCACCCGGCTCATCCCCGCCTCAGCCATAGAGGACTACATCTCCCTACTCGAACAGGAGGCTTCATGACCGAACGACGCAGCCGAGGAGACGGCGGCCTGCACTGGGACGAGCAGCGGCAACGCTGGATCGCCTCAGTGACGGTCGGCTACACCCCGGCCGGCAAGCGCATCGTCAAGAAGGCCAGCGGCAAGACCAAGACCGAAGCCAAGGCCAAGCTCAAAGAGATCGTCCGCGACCATGAGGACGGCCTCGCCATCGTGCCTACCAACTACACAGTGGCCGACGCCGTCCGCTACTGGCTTCAGCACGGCCTCGGCGGGCGTTCCTCCGCAACCGTCAAGATGTACAACACCTACGCCGACACGCACGTGATACCTGCCCTCGGCGCCCGCAAGCTGCGAGACCTGTCCGTGGAGGACGTGGACAAGTGGCTGGCCAGTAAGACGGGCGAACTGGGCACCCGATCGCTCAAGCTGATCCACGGCATCCTCAACCGGGCGGTCAAGAGCGCGATGCGCCGCGACAAGGTCAAGCGGAACGTCGTGGATCTCTGCGATATCCCGGAGGGGCGCACGGGTCGGCCGTCGAAGGCCCTGACGCTGGCTCAAGCTCTCGCCATCCTCACACAGGCAGAGAAGAGCGGCGAGCGCATGCGGGCCTACATCGTCCTCTCACTCCTGATCGGCGCGCGTACGGAGGAGCTTAGGGCGCTGCTCTGGTCGCACGTCGTGGCCTACGACGAGGCTCAGGCCGCGTGGCTCCCGGTGGGCGAGGTGGGCTGGGAACACGAGGAGTTCGCGATCTACGTCTGGCGGTCCGTCCGGCAGAAGGGCGACACCAAGACGGTGAAGTCCCGCCGGTCTCTCAAACTGCCTAGGCGCTGCGTGGAAGCGCTACGCCTGCTCAAGGAAGCCCAAGAGATCGCTCAGGAGAAGGCAGGGGACCAGTGGAAGGGCACGGACCTCGTCTTCTGCACGCGGACCGGCACCCCCGTCACGGCCCACAACGTACGGCGTGACTTCCGGAAGGTCGTGGAAGCGGCAGGGCTCACCGGGCGGGAGTGGTCGCCTCGCGAGCTGCGGCACAGCTTCGTGTCCGTGCTGTCAGACTCCGGCGTCCCCATCGAGGACATCTCGCGCCTCGTCGGGCACTCCAACACGGTGGTCACCGAGACCGTCTACCGGCACCAGATCAGGCCCGTGATCATGCAGGGGCTGCGGCGATGGACAAGATCTTTGGGAGTTAGTCACTCACTTAGTCACTCAGACGCCGTTTTCAAGATCAGATATCCAATGTTTTCGCAGGTGGGCGGTACTGGGTTCGAACCAGTGACCCCTCGCTTGTAAGGCGAGTGCTCTACCGCTGAGCTAACCGCCCCTGATCGGCACTACACCTTACGACACCAACGGCCCCGATCGCACATCCACCACCCACCCGGGCCCCAGCTCGGGGCGGCCGGCGGCGCGCCAGCCCAGGAGGGCGGCGCCGAGCATGCCGGCGTCCACGCCGAGTGCGGCGGGGACGAGCGGGGGCGCCTCGCGGAAGGCCAGGCGCTTGATCAGGCGCGTGCGTACGGGGTCGAACAGGGCGGGGCCGGCTTCGGCGAGGCCGCCGCCGAGGACGATGACGGACGGGTCCAGGAGCAGCGTGTACGTGGCCAGCGCCAGCGACAGCGCCTCCACGGCCTCGTCCCAGACCTCGATGGCGATGGGGTCGTCGGAGGAGACCACCTGCTCGGCCTTGACGCCCTCGACGCCGGCCCGCTGGCTGTAGCGGCGCCCGACGGAGGCCGCCGACGCGTACGTCTCCAGGCAGCCGAACTGCCCGCAGGCGCATTGTTCGCCGTCGGGGAAGACGGGGGTGTGGCCGATCTCGCCCGCCCAGCCGGCGGCGCCGCCGTACGGTTCGCCGTTGATGATCGAGGCGCCGGCGATGCCCGTGCCGATGGGGAGGAAGAGGAAGTCGGAGACGCCGCGGCCCGCGCCGAGGATGCTCTCCGCCAGGCCCCCGGTGCGTACGTCGTGCCCGAGCATGACCGGGATGTCCAGGGTGGTGAAGTTCGTGGCGGGGACGTCGCGCCAGCCCAGGTTCGTCGCGTATACGGCGGTGCTCTCCGTCACCAGCCCCGGTACGGCGAGCCCGACGCCGGCGGGGATGCCGTCACCCGATCCGGCCAGGTGGCTGATGAAGTCGGAGATCGCGGCCACGACCGCCTCCGGTCCCTCGGTCCGAGGGGTGGGGCGCCGCTCGCTCAGCAGCACCGCGCCGGACTCGCTGACCAGGCCGCCCTTCATGGACGTGCCACCGACGTCAAGCGCGACGACGAACGAACTCATTGCGGACACGGAAGGAGACGATAGCGCAGCTCAGCAAATGTCCGGAAAGGGTGTCCGGCCCCAGGCACAAGATCAGCACGTGAACGCGACATCGATCGGCCGCCGACCACGACCTTGATCAACCAGCCGAACCGGGGTCCGTGGCAGGGGTCCCACGACCCTGTGCGGGGTCCGAGGGCAGGGCCTCCCAGACAAGTTCGGCGCGGCGCCCCAGACAAGTTCGGTGCAGCCTCCCGGACAGGTTCGGTGCGGCGTCCCGGACAGGTTCGGTGCGGCCTCCGAGACAGGTTCGGTGCGGCGTCCCGGACAGGTTCGGCGCGGCGTCCCGGACACGATCAAGCTGAGGCGCGCATCCCGTTCAAGACGCCCCAGACCATCACACAGCTCCGCGAACCCAAGTGGAGCCCCCCAAGCCCGCCACACACCCACAACCCCGCACAAGCCCCCTCAGGCCCGCCCGAGGACCCGGTTGAGTGCCGCCTCCACCTCGGCCGACAGCCCTGGGGGCGCGGCGACGGTGGGTGGATGGACGGGGTCGGTGGACGAGCGGGCCATCCAGACGGCGCCGCATCCCCGGCACTCCACCTCGCCCAGCCGGCAGAACAGCGCCGTGGACCCGCACGTCGAGCAGGAGTCGAGGTCGAGGTCGTGCAGCCGCTGACAGTCAGGGCAGATGAGCACCTGGGACTCGTGGCGCACCCCGCGCTGCCACGGGCTGGCTCCGCGCACCGGGTCCGTCTGCCGGGCCCCGCACCGGAAGCAGGGCATCGTTTCCTCCGAAGTCGGCGATGTCCTTGAACGTCATGCGATATCGGCGAGCGCCTTGACATAGTCGGCGACGTCACGCGCTGAGGAGATCGGATTGACCACCGACCACCGGATCACGCCCTCACCGTCGATGACGAAGGTCCCCCGCTGCGCGAGCCCCTTCGCCTCATCGAACACACCGTACGCCTGCGCGACCTGTCCGTGTGGCCAGAAATCAGAGAGCAGGGGGAATGTGTAACCCTCGCGATCTGCCCACGCACGGTGGGTGAAGACCGAGTCGACGGACACGGTCAGCAACCGCGCGCCCTCGATGGGCTGATCGCGCAGGGCGGACAGCTCGCTGCCGCAGATGCCGCTGAACGCCAGCGGGTAGAAGACCAGCACGACCTTCTCGCCCCGGAACTGTCGCAGGCTCACCGGGGTGCCGTGCTGGTCCTGTAGCTCGAAATCGGGAGCCTGGGCGCCGACCTCGGCAGGATGTGCGTTCACAGGTCCATCCTGCCGTACGGCAGGCGCTCGAGGCTCCTACCGGCGGCTGCCCTTCGGCGGGACGAGCCTGGTCCCGGACCAGTCGGGTGCGGCGGAGATGCTGCTCGTCTGCGAGAGACCCGCGGTAGCGGCATCCTCCCCGATGTCGCTCGGCTCCACGTGGCCATCGCGCCCGGCCTTGGGAGTCAGCAGCCAGATCTGGCCGCCGTCGGCGAGTGCTCGCATGGCGTTGGTCAGAGCGTCGAAGAGGTCGCCGTCACCGTCGCGCCACCACAGCAGCACCACGTCGACGACGTCATCACTATCCTCATCCAGCAGCTCGTTGCCGGTCAGGTCTTCGATGGAGTCGCGAAGCTCGTCGTCGACGTCCTCGTCCCAACCGATCTCCTGCACCACCTGACCCGGCTTGAGGCCGAGTCGTTCGGCCAGGCCGCGCTCGCCCTGCGCCTGACCCGCGGTCGCGCTCACGTTTATCCCTCCTGCTTGAGTGGCCCCGCTTATGCGGTTTATCGCTTCGGCACAGTCCACACGCTGTGACCCTCAGTCGTCAACGGTCGCCACGGGTACGGCCCTGGTCGGCCAGAATCAATCAGACAAAAACGACAGCCGAACCTGGCGTTGCGGGTTGTCGACGTTCAGGTCGATCAAGGCGACCGACTGCCACGTGCCCAGTGCGATTCGCCCGCGCAGCACGGGGATCGTGGCGTACGGCGGGATCAGGGCGGGCATCACGTGGGACCTGCCGTGACCGCGCGAACCATGGGCATGACGCCATCGATCGTCGGCGGGCAGCAGGTCGCGCAGCGCGGCCAGCAGGTCGTCGTCGCTGCCCGAGCCCAGCTCCAGCAGCGCGACCCCGGCCGTGGCGTGGGGCACGAAGACGTGCAGCAGCCCGTCGCCGCCCTGACCGCGTACGAATTCGGCGCATTCGGCCGTGATGTCGTGCACGGTCTCCCGGGAACCGGTGGCCACAGCGATGATTTCAGATCTCACGCGAAAATCTTACTGATGCAGCACCACGGCATCGGGCCCGGGAAAGACCAGGCAGGTGTGCCCGTCGTCGTACTGAACCCGGTACGGGGGCGCGCCGTCCACGCCCTGGACCTCAGTGATTACGCCACTCCTGTCCCTTTCGCCCACGGTATTGCCATGTACCAAGAGGCGGTCGCCAACCGTCGCGTTCATACCTCTCACATTGGTACGTGGAATGCCGTACGAAAAGTGAGATTCCTAAGTTTTGCCGGGTCTGGAGAGCGCTCCAGAATCATGACCGGATTGTTACGGTGCATGGAGCGAACGTCGCCACCGCGAGAGCGACGGTTGGGAGCCCCGATCGGCGGCGACGCGCCCGGGCTGTGGGGCACCGGGCAGAGGGCGAGGAGAAGCCTCCAGGGCGCACCGGCGCCAGGCCCCACAGCGGAAGGAAGGCCGCGGCGGGCAGCCCGGGAACAGGCCGAGCCCGCCGCCCGCCGGCGCCGAAAGCCGGCGCGTGATCCCGCCCTGGCCACGTGAATGATCACAGCCAGGAACGGTCCGGCCAGGAGCGGCCGGCGGACCGGCGCGATCCCGCTCTGAGCGCCCGGCCGACCTGGCCGGATAGACTCGCCCGCCGCGAGTGAGAAGCCTCCCCCGAGGGGAGGCTAAGGCTACGGAGGAGACATCGCGGAAGCAGCCGGGAATCGAGCGAAATTTCGTTGGTTTTCTGGTCTTGTTAAATTGCTCCCGGGATGTAACCTTTGGTGGCGATTCGTCCTACCATCGGTGGTCTAGGCCATCAGGGGCGGCCCTGCCAGCAGGGACACTCTGGTTACTGGCTAGTAGAGATGCGTTTTCTCCGGCTAGCGACCAGGATGGAAGGCGACCCAGACCAGACATCAGTCCATCTCGGAAGGCGAGACCCAGTGGCTTCCGGACGCCAGCGATTCTCGATCATCAGCGACGGCCTACCCAGCCAGCTGCCTGATGTCGATCCCAGCGAGACCAACGAGTGGCTCGAGTCTCTCGACAACGTCGTCAAGACCGAGGGCCGCACCAGAGCCCGCTATCTCATGCTGCGCATGCTGGAGCGGGCCCGCGAGCACCAGGTCGGCGTGCCGGGCCTGCGCAGCACCGACTACATCAACACCATCCCGCCGGAGCGCGAGCCCTGGTTCCCGGGTGACGAGCACGTCGAGCGCCGCATCCGTGCCTACATCCGCTGGAACGCGGCGGTCATGGTGTCCCGGGCCAACGCCCGCACCAACGTCGGCGGCCACATCGCCACCTACGCCTCGGCCGCCTCCCTTTATGAGGTGGGCTTCAACCACTTCTTCCGCGGCAAGGACCACGGCGAGTCCGGCGACCAGGTCTTCTTCCAGGGTCACGCGGCCCCGGGCATCTACGCGCGCGCGTTCCTCGAAGGCCGGCTCAACGAGGCCCAGCTCGACGCGTTCCGCCAGGAGCTGTCACACGGCTTCCACGGCCTGCCCTCCTACCCGCACCCGCGGCTCATGCCCGACTTCTGGGAGTTCCCGACGGTGTCGATGGGTCTCGGCCCGATCGGCGCGATCTACCAGGCGCGGTTCAACCGCTACCTGTTCAACCGTCAGATCAAGGACACCAGCCGCAGCCACGTCTGGGCCTTCCTCGGCGACGGCGAGATGGACGAGCCCGAGTCGCTGGGCGCGATCGGCCTGGCCGCGCGCGAGGAGCTCGACAACCTCACGTTCGTGATCAACTGCAACCTGCAGCGGCTCGACGGCCCGGTACGCGGCAACGGCAAGATCATCCAGGAGCTGGAGTCGTACTTCCGCGGCGCCGGCTGGAACGTGATCAAGGTCGTCTGGGGCCGCGACTGGGACCCGCTGCTGGCGGCCGACGTCGACGGCGTGCTGGTCAACCAGATGAACACGACCCCCGACGGCCAGTTCCAGACCTACTCGGTCGAGTCGGGCGCCTACATCCGTGACCACTTCTTCGGCTCCGACCCGCGCCTGCGCAAGATGGTCGAGCACCTCACCGACGACGACATCCGCAAGCTGTCGCGCGGCGGCCACGACTACCGCAAGGTCTACGCCGCGTTCAAGGCGGCCCGCGAGCACGTCGGCCAGCCGACGGTGATCCTCGCCCAGACCATCAAGGGCTGGACGCTGGGCAAGGACTTCGAGGCGCGCAACGCCACCCACCAGATGAAGAAGCTCACCAAGGCCGAGCTGAAGGAGTTCAGGGACCGGCTCTACCTGCCGATCCCCGACTCCGCGCTGGAGGGCGACCTGCCTCCTTACTTCCACCCGGGCGAGAACGACCCCGAGATCCAATACATGAAGGAGCGCCGCGCGGCGCTCGGCGGCGTGCTGCCCAAGCGGGTCATCCGCGCCAAGCCGGTCAAGCTGCCCGGCGACGAGGTCTACGCCACCTTCCAGAAGGGCTCGGGCAAGCAGCAGGTCGCCACCACGATGGCGTTCGTGCGGCTGCTGAAGGACCTCATGCGCGACAAGGAGATCGGCCACCGGTTCGTGCCGATCATCCCCGACGAGGCCCGTACGTTCGGCATGGACGCCATGTTCCCGACGGCCAAGATCTACTCGCCCCACGGGCAGACGTACGAGGCCGTCGACAGGGAGCTGCTGCTGTCGTACAAGGAGGCGACGCAGGGGCAGATCCTGCACGAGGGCATCAGCGAGTCGGGCTCGATGGCCTCGGCGATCGCGGCCGGCACCTCCTACGCCACGCACGGCGAGCACATGATCCCGATCTACATCTTCTACTCGATGTTCGGGTGGCAGCGCACCGGCGACCAGATGTGGCAGATGGGCGACCAGATGGGCCGCGGCTTCCTGCTGGGCGCCACCGCGGGCCGCACCACGCTCAACGGCGAGGGCCTGCAGCACGAAGACGGCCACACGCCGCTCATCGCCTCGACGAACCCGGCCGCCGTCTCCTACGACCCGTCGTGGGCGTTCGAGGTGGCCCACATCGTCAAGGACGGGCTCAGGCGCATGTACGGCGACCAGCCCGAGGACGTCTTCTACTACCTGACCGTCTACAACGAGCCCTACCTGCAGCCGGCCCAGCCCGCCGACCTCGACGTGCAGGGGCTGCTCAAGGGCCTGTACAAGTTCGCCGACGGCCCGGAGACGCAGGGGCCCAAGGCCAACATCCTGTCCTCCGGCGTGGCGGGCCCGTGGGCCGTGGAGGCGCAGCGGCTGCTGGCCGAGCACTGGGGCGTGTCGGCCACGCTGTGGTCGGCCACGTCGTGGTCCGAGCTGCGCCGCGACGCGCTGGCGTGCGACGAGCACAACCTGCTCAACCCCGACGCCGAGCGCCGCGTCCCCTACGTCACGCAGGTGCTGTCGCAGGCACAGGGCCCGTTCGTGGGCGTCAGCGACTACATGAAGGCCGTGCAGGACCAGATCGCGCAGTGGGTGCCGGGTGACTGGTCCTCGCTGGGCACCGACGGGTTCGGCCTGTCCGACACCCGGTCGGCGCTGCGCCGCCACTTCCACGTCGACGCCGCCTCGATCACGCTGGCCGTGCTGAGCAGCCTGGTCAAGCGGGGCGAGCTCGACGGCGAGGTGCTGCGCGAGGCCATCGCCCGCTACCACCTCAAGAACGGCGTCACCGAGGCGGGCGGCGCGGAGAGCAACGACACCCAGTCGATGGGCGTCTGACCCGACCGAGATACGGCGCTCCCGCGAAGATCTTCGCGGGAGCGCCGTCGTATCAGGCCGTCCCGGCCGCCGGGCATCTGAGGCGGCAGGTTCAGGAGGGGGTACGTGCCGCCTCACTCACCATTGGTGCACGTTGCCGTATTGTGGGCACTACTTCCCCCTGAAGAGATGTGAGGGGAAGTTTCGTCATGCGTCGCGTTATAGCCGCCGCCCTGGTCCTGGCGGCCGCCGGCTGCTCCACCGCACCCGCCCAGCCGGCCTCGGAGGCCCTCGACGGCACGAGCCCCGGGCCCGCCGCATCAGGGTCGATCGCCTGGGGGCCGTGCACCGACATCAAGCGTCCCGACGGCGAGCCGCCCGCCCGCCAGGACGCCTCCGTCCGGTGCGGCAAGCTCGCGGTGCCCCTCGACTACGCCAAGCCGGACGGCGAGAAGATCGACCTCGCGCTCATCAAGCTGCCCGCCACCGGCAAGGCGAAGAAGCTCGGCTCGATGGTGTTCAACTTCGGCGGGCCAGGGGCCTCCGGCGTCGACACGCTCGACCAGGCCGCCAAGGCTCTGACCGCGCTGCGCGCCCGCTACGACCTGATCAGCTTCGACCCGCGCGGCGTCGAGCGCAGCTCCGGCGTGCGCTGCGGCGACGGCGCCGAGATGGACAGGTTCACCTCGCTCAACACGCTGCCGGCCGACGCGCAGACGCACCAGGCGGCCGAGGCGGCCAACAAGGAGTTCGCCGCCCTCTGCCAGGAGCACTCCGGCAAGATCCTGCCCTACGTCGGCACCGTGAACGCCGCCCGCGACATGGACCGCATCCGCGAGGCCGTCGGCGACCCCAAGCTCAACTACGTCGGCATGTCGTACGGCACCCAGCTCGGCGGCGTCTACGCCACCCTGTTCCCGAAGAACGTCGGCCGCATGGTGCTCGACGCGCCGCTCGACCCGACGGTCACGTTCGAGCAGCGCACGCTGGCCCAGACGCGCGGCTTCCAGCAGGCGTACGAGAGCTTCCTCAAGGCGTGCGTGAAGGAGGGCAGCTGCGCGGTCGGCAAGACGCCCGAGGAGGCCAACGCGAACGTGGCCCGGCTGATGAACCAGCTGACCACCAAGCCGCTGCAGGTGGGCGGCCGTGCGCTGACCCAGGGCCTGGCCTCCACCGGCGTGGCCGCCGCGCTCTACTCGGAGCTGACCTGGCCGTTCCTTGAGCAGGCGCTGGGCGAGGCGCTCAAGGGGCGGGGCGAGGCGCTGATGTACCTCGCCGACTCCTACACCGGGCGCGACCAGAACGGCAACTACTCCACGCAGATGACCAGTTTCCCCGCCATCACCTGCGTCGACACCGCCGAGCGGCCCGACGAGGCGACGCTGCGCCGCACGGAGGCGGCGGCGCTGAAGATCTCGCCGCTGTTCGGCAGCGAGGGCTCGGGCGGGCTGTGCCGGGTCTGGCCGGCGAAGGGCAGCGACGAGGCCAGGCACGTGGACGCCACCGGCTCCGCGCCGATCCTGGTGGTGGGCGGCAAGGGCGACCCGGCCACGCCGTACGAGTGGGCACCCAAGCTGACGGCCCAGCTCAAGACCGCGACGCTGGTGACGTACGAGGGCGAGGGGCACGGGGCGTACCTGTCGGGCAGCAAGTGCGTGCAGGGGATCGTGGACGCGTACCTGATCGACGGCAAGATGCCGCAGAAGGGCACGACTTGCCCCGCGGCCTAATGTAGATCGGGTGACTGACTACCTCGCGAAGATCGAAGCCGAGACGACCAGGCTGGCGGCGCTGTCGGGCGATCTGTCGGTGCCGGTGCCGACCTGTCCTGGCTGGACGATCGCCGACCTGGTCACCCACGTCGGGCGGCTGCACCGCTGGAGCGTGCACGTGCTGGGCAACCAGGTGCAGGAGCGGATCTGGTCGTTGCAGGTGCCGACCGGCCTGCCGGAGGGCGTCCCCGGCGACGCGGCGTGGCTGACGGCGGGGGCCCGCGAGCTGCTGGAGACGCTGCGCGCCACCGACCCCTCGACGCCCGTGTGGTCGTGGGGGCCGGAGAAGCAGGCGTCGTGGTGGCCGCGCCGGATGTTCTTCGAGCTGCTGATCCACCGGGTGGACGCCGAGCTCGCGCTCGGCATCGACCCGGAGATCCCGGCGGAGACCGCGATCGACGGCATCGAAGAGCTGCTGCACAACCTGCCGTCCGCCAGGTGGGTCACCAAGCCGCTGGCCGAGCTCGGCCTGGAGGGGGCCACGATCCACCTCCACGCGAGCGACGCCGACGGCGAGTGGACCATCACGCAGGGCCCCGCCGGGACGATCACCTGGGAGCGCGGGCACGCCAAGGGCGACGTGGCCGTGCGCGGCCCGGTTGCCGACCTGCTGCTCGTGCTCTACGGCCGCCGCTCACCCGCCGCGGTGACCGTGCACGGCGACCAGGACCTCCTCGACCGCTGGCTGTCGGCCGCCTCCCTCTGACCACCGCCCTGCTCCCTGACCACCGCCTCCAAGCACCGACTCTGAGCACCGCCTCCAAGCACCGACTCTGAGGATCGACTCTGAGGATCGACTCCGGGCACCGCCCGATCGCCGCGAGCGCAAGGGCCCTGGACGCGCCGCCGCTCGGCGATCGGCGGCGTGTCCAGGGCGACGGGTGACCCGCCCCGCACGGGCGGGGCGGCCCGCTCGCCGGGACCGGGATCTCGCGGGGAAGGCGCTCTCTCCGGCCGGCGAGCGGATGATCACCTGGGATGGAAGATCATGCGCTCCTCGTTGTTCGAACACCACAAGGATGTATCCCTATGGCGACAACCCCCTGTCGGTGTTTTCGAAAAAACTCTCGGATCAGTCAGTCGAGCACCGTGCCGTGCACGACCATCTCGGGCACGTCGGTGGCGAAGCCCTCAAGGGGCCGGTCGGGGCAGCGCTCGCCGGTGACGGTGGCGGCCGCGATGCGGTCGAGGCGGAAGACGCGTACGTCGTCGCGCAGCCGGCACCACGCCACGAGATACCAGAACCCGCCACGCCCGCCCAGGAACACACCAGGCTCGACGTCGCGCGAGGTCAGCGCCCCCTTGGCATCGGCGTAGTCGAGCCTGAGCACCCGGCGGCGCAGCAGCGCCTCCTCGATGGCCCTGGAGATGCCCTCGCCGCCCATCGGCCGGACCTCCGGCTCGTCCTGCGGGCGCGCGAGCTGCACGCGCCTGGCCAGCTCTCTGGCCAGCTCGCCCTCGGCGCCCGGCATGGCGGCCACCACCTTGCGTAACGCGCTGCGCGCCTGGCGGCCGAACGGCTGGTCGCCGGCCCGGCTGAGCGCCACCGCGATGGCCACCGCCTCGGTCGGCGTGAAGTTGAGCGGGGGCAGGGATGCCTTCCTGTCGATCGCGTAGCCGCCCTTGCGACCCGGCTCGGCGTAGATCGGCACGCCCGACTCCTGCAACGCGGTGATGTCACGCTCGATCGTGCGTACGCTCACCTCGAACCGCGCGGCCAGCTCGCGGGCGGAGCGGCAGCGTGGCGCGATGGCGCGCAGGTCTTCGACGAGCGCGTAGAGCCGGTCGGTACGGTTCACAAGCGGAACGCTACGCGCCGCCACCGACAATCGCGGGCCGCGCGGCAGCCCCGCGACACCCACCTAACCGCGCCGCCACAGGGGTCTGACGCCCGCGTCACCACCGCGGGGACCCTGGAGAGAAGCGGAACGACCTTCCAGGCGACATGTGAGCCCTGCTCGCCTTTCCGCCGCGTGACGATCCGCGGTTCTTCCCGTCAGCCGAACCGTCAGCACCGCAGTCAGCCGCGCGTCCAGCCGAGCAGCCGGTCGAGCGGCCAGGTGTTGACGATCCTGTCAGCCTCGATCCCGCACCTCGCGGCCCGCTCACAGCCGTTGCGCTGCCAGTCGAGCTGCCCCGGCGCGTGCGCGTCGGAGTCGATCGCGAACAGGCAGCCCATCTCGTACGCCAGCCGCATCAGCCGCTTGGGCGGGTCGAGCCGGTCGGGCCTGGAGTTGATCTCGACCGCCACCGAGAACCGCCGGCACGCCTCGAAGACCAGCTCCGCCTCGAACTCCGACTCGGGACGCTTCACCCCCCGCTTGCCGCCCGCCCGCACGACGCGGCCCGTGCAGTGACCGAGCACGTCCACGCGGGGGTCGGCGATGGCGGTGACCATGCGGCGGGTCATGTCCTCCGCGCCCATGCGCAGCTTGGAGTGCACGCTGGCGACCACCACGTCCAGCCGGTCGAGCAGCTCGGGCTCCTGGTCGAGCGAGCCGTCGAGGTTCACGTCCACCTCGATGCCGGTCAGGATCCTGAACGGCGCCAGCCGCTCGTTCAGCGCGGCCACCTCGTCGATCTGGCGCTCCAGCCGCTCGGCCGACAGCCCTTTGGCCACGGTCAGCCGCGGCGAGTGGTCGGTCAGAGCCAGGTAGTCGTGCCCGAGCGCGATCGCCGCCCGCGCCATTTCCTCGATCGGCGAGCCGCCGTCCGACCAGTCGGAGTGGCTGTGCAGGTCGCCCTTGAGCGCCGCGCGCAGCTCCGCGGTCTCCGCGTCGAGCTCCATCCCGGCAGTTGCCCGCATTCGCCGCAAATAAGTTGGAACCTCACCCATAAGGCTTTCGTTAACCACAAGGGCGGTGACCTTCCCGATGCCGGGCAGATCACCGAGCCCGCCGTCACGGGCCAGACGGGCGAGTTCCACGGGGGACAGCTCATCGATCACCGCGGCGGCGCGGCGAAAGGCACGCACGCGGTACGGGGGCTCATCCGCGCGCTCGAGCAGAAAGGCGATCTCGCGCAGGGCCTCGACCGGATCCATGCGTCCAGTCCTACCCCAGGGAAGCGGCGACCGGGAGCACCAACCCTGATCAGGGCAGATCGGCCAGGGACCATTGATCAGGGCCGAGGGCCGCCGCTAGTCTGATCGGCCCAGGAAAGCAGGAGTTTCATGCCACACCCGTCGCAGGCACCGAAGCAACCGCCGCGCAAATCGTCCAAGATCGTTCCGCTGGCGGTCCTCGGTGTCCTCTCGGTGATGGTCGTGGGTTATTGCGCGGCGGTCGACGACGACGAGGAGGTCACGGCCGACTGCGTCCTGCTGGGCAGCCCGACCGGCAGCGGCGACTTCCCCACCACACCGACCCCCACCCCGACCCCGACCCCGACCGCCACACCGACCGCCACTGACAGCGCCACCCCGACCGCCTCCCCGACCCCGACCAACAGCCCCACGGCCACGAGCACTTCCTCCGACGGCTCCTACCAGGTCGTGGACGACTCCTACTGCGACGACGACAGCCGCTCCTCCGCCACCGGAGGCCACCACTACGGCGGCTCCCACGGCGCCTACATTTGGTACTACGGCGGCCACCGCGTCGGCACCCGCGTACGCGGCGGCACCACGCTCAAGCCGTCCGACGTCAACATCAGCAGCAGGAGCGGCAAGTCGATCCAGCGCGGCGGCTTCGGCCGCGGCTGGAGCGGCGGGAGCTGAGCCATGCGCCGCGAGCACGCCGCTCCCAGGGACGGCTGGGAGAAGATCATCGAAGGCCAGGGCCTGGCCTACCACCGCGCCGCCCACCCGGCCGGGCTGAGCCGCCCCTACTGGGACGAGTCCGTCCATTACGTCTTCTCCATGGACGAGGTCGAAGAGCTCGAACGCCAGGTGGAAGAGCTGCACGAGATGTGCCTGCACGCCGCCGGGCACGTGGTGGAGACCGGCCGCTTCGCCGACTTCGCGATCCCCGCATGGGCGTGGGAGGACGTCGCCCGCTCATGGGAGCGCCGCGACGGCCACCTGTACGCCCGCTTCGACCTGCGCTACGACGGCACGGGCCCGGCCAAGCTGCTGGAGTACAACGCCGACACCCCCACGTCGCTGGTGGAGTCGTCGGTCGTGCAGTGGTTCTGGCTGCAGGACGTCTTCCCCGGCGACGACCAGTGGAACTCGGTGCACGAGCGGCTCATCGACCGCTGGCGGGAGCTGCGCCTGCCGTCCGGCCCTGCCCACTTCGCCTTCACCAGCGCCGACGAGACCGGCGAAGAGGCCATGACCGTGGCCTACCTCCAGGAGACCGCCGAGCAGGCGGGCCTCGCGACCGTGGCCGTCGCCATGGAGGACATCGGCTGGGACGCGCTCAACCGCACGTTCGTGGACACCGAGGGCCGCGTGATGCGCTCGGTGTTCAAGCTGTACCCGTGGGAGTGGATGCTGTCCGACGAGTTCGGACGCCACGCCGTACGCCACTCCACCTGGATCGAGCCGCTGTGGAAGGTGCTGCTGTCGAACAAGGCGCTGCTCGCCGTGCTCTGGGAGCTCAATCCCGGCCATCCCAACCTGCTGCCCGCCTACCTCGACGGGCCCCGCGACCTGACCTCGTTCATCAGCAAGCCGCTGCTCGGCAGGGAGGGCGCATCGATGCGCATCGTCACCCCCGAGGGCGTCCAGGAGACGCCCGGCCAGTACGGCCGCGAGGGCTACGTCCACCAGGGCTTCGAGGCGCTGCCCGTCTTCGAGGGCCAGCGGCCGGTGCTCGGCGCCTGGATGGTCGCCGACGAGGCGGCCGGTCTGGGCATCAGGGAGACGACCGGCTACATCACCGACGACACCTCCTCCTTCGTCCCGCACCGCATCCAGACCTGACCCCTTACCGACCCGTTTCGAATGGATCTTCCGTGACCCTCCTTGAGACCCTCGCCCGCGGCTCGGGCGCCATCGCCGCGTACGCCGCCGTCGGCGTGATCCTGCTGATCATCGGCTTCTACGTGATCGACTGGGCCACGCCCGGCAAGCTGAGCGAGGTCATCCGCTCCGAGCGCAACCCCAACGCCACCCTGCTCGCCACCTCCGCCCTGGCCGCGATCGGCCTCATCGTGGCCGCCTCCATCTGGTCGGCAGGCGGCCGCCTGGGGGAGGGGCTCGCGGGCACGGCGGTGTTCGGCCTGGTCGGCATCGTGGTCCAGACGCTCGCCATGCTGCTCTTCGACAAGGTGGCCGGCATCTCCGTCCGCGACCTCGTCAAGGAGCAGGAGCTGCAGCCCGGCGCCCGCCTGCTCGCGGTCACGCATGTGGCGATCGGCCTGATCACCGCGGTCGCGGTCATCTGAGCCGCGAACGTGCCGCGCTCCTAACCGCCGTTCCGGACATCCGGAGGGACCTGGCACTCTAGGAGGCGTGACAGACCGGACCCGGGAGGACACCACCCGCCGCCTTGAGCGCGCCATGGGCGCGCTCGGCACCGCGGCGATGGCCCGCATGGACGAGCAGCTGCCGTGGTTCCGCGCGCTCAGCGCGGAGGACCGCTCGTGGGTGGGACTGGTGGCCCAGGCCGGCATCGCCGCGTTCGTCGAGTGGTTCCAGCACGCCGGCGAGGGCCGGCTCACGCCCAGCATCGAGTTCTTCGGCACCGCGCCGCGCGAGCTCAAGCGCTCCATCTCACTCCAGCAGACCGTCGACGTCGTCAGGGTCGTGGTCGAGGTGGTCGAGGCGCAGACCCACGAGCTTGCCGCCCCCGGCGGCGAGGACCAGCTCCAGCAGGCCATGCTGCGCTACACCCGCGACGTCGCGTTCGCCGCCGCCCAGGTCTACGCCCGCGAGGCCGAGGCAAGGGGCTCGTGGGACGCCAGGCTCGAGGCGCTGATCGTCGACGCGCTGGTGCGCGGCGAGGTGGACGACGGCCTGCACTCCTGGGCCGCCGCGCTCGGCTGGACCTCCTCCCCCGTGGTCGTCATCGCCGGCAACGCGCCCGACGACGACCCGCGCGCGGTCATCGACGGGCTGCGCGAGAAGGGCCGCCGCATCGGCATGGACCTGCTGGCCGGGGTCCAGGCCGACCGGCTGATCGTGATCGTGGGCGGCGCGAGCGACGCCAACCACGCGGCCAAGCAGGTCGTGGCCAGGTTCGGCGTCGGTCCCATCGTCATCGGGCCCGAGGTGCCCGACCTGCACGCCGCCGCCAGGTCCGCGCGGGCGGCGCTGGCCGGGCTCAAGGCGTCCTGCGGCTGGCCCGACGCGCCCCGCCCGGTGCACGCCGAGGACCTGCTGGCCGAACGGGCGCTCGACGGCGACGCCGACGCCAGGGAGCAGCTCATCGAGAACGTCTACCTGCCGCTCGCGGGCACGCCGCTGCTCGACACGCTGGCGACGTACCTGGAGCAGGGCACCTCCCTGGAGGCGACGGCGCGGCTGCTGTTCGTGCACCCCAACACCGTGCGCTACCGCCTGAAGAAGATCACCGAGCTGACCGGCTACCAGCCGACGGAGGGCAGGTCCGCCTTCACCCTCCAGGTGGGTCTCATCCTCGGCAGGCTCTCGGAGAGCGCCGAAACGTGGCGAGCGCTAACGTAACGCCGCCGAAATCCCCACTGTGGGGAACCTACAAATCACCCCGGACAAAGTTCGTACGGATCTCCATCCGCGTGTCGAAGTTCTACAGGGCAAAGTGGTTTTTGTGCTTGTACTCGTCGCCCCGGGCCAAGGTGCCCAATCACCGGGCTTCCTGACTCCCTGGCTCGAGCTGCCCGGCCTGGCCGACAGACTCGGCGCCTGGTCCGACGCCGTCGAGCTCGACCTGATCGCCTACGGCACCACCGCCGGCGCCGACGAGATCCGCGACACCGCCGTGGCGCAGCCGCTGCTCGTGGCCGCCGCGCTGGCCGCCGCCGAGGCGCTCGGGGCGGCCCCCGACGTGCTGGCCGGCCACAGCGTCGGCGAGTTCGCCGCCGCCGCGCTCGCCGGGGTGCTCACCCCCGAGCAGGCGCTCGGCCTCGTCCGCGAGCGCGCCCAGGCCATGGCCAGGGCGGCCGCCACCACCGAGACCGGCATGACCGCGGTGCTCGGCGGCGTCGAGGAGGACGTGCTCGCCGCCATCGAGAAGCACGGCCTGACCCCGGCCAACATCAACGGCGCCGGCCAGATCGTCGCGGGCGGCACGCTCGGGCAGCTCGCCGCGTTCAAGGACGACGCTCCCGCCCGCGCCAGGCTCATCCCGCTCAAGGTCGCGGGCGCCTTCCACACCGACCACATGGCCTCCGCGGTCGAGAGCCTGCGCGCGGCGGCCGCGGCCGTCGAGCCCGCCGACCCGTCGGTCACGCTGCTGTCCAACGCCGACGGCCAGGCGGTCGCGTCCGGGGCCGAGTTCCTGCAGCGGCTGATCAAGCAGGTGAGCAACCCCGTCAGGTGGGACTCCTGCATGGAGACCATGGCCGCGCTCGGCGTGACCGACATGATCGAGCTGCTGCCCGGCGGCACGCTGACCGGGCTGGCCAAGCGCGGCCTGCGGGGCGTGCGCACCGCGGCGCTCAAGACCCCCGACGACCTCGACGCGGCCAGGGAGCTGATCCAGTGAAGATTCCCGACATCGTTCCCGGCGCGAAGGTGCTGGCGCTCGGCCACTACCAGCCCGCCAACGTCGTCACCAACGACGACCTCGCCAAGACCATGGAGACCAACGACGAGTGGATCCAGTCGCGGGTCGGCATCAAGGAGCGCAGGGTCGCCCCGGCCGGCGAGTCCGTCGAGGACATGGCGACCATCGCCGGCGGCAAGGCCATGGCGGCCTGCGGCATGTCGCCCGACGACATCGACCTCGTCATCGTGGCCAGCTGCACGCTGGAGACCCAGATCCCCAACGCCTCCGCGGTCGTGGCCCACCGCCTGGGCATCAACGCCCCCGGCGCGTTCGACGTCAACGCCGCCTGCGCCGGGTTCTGCTACGCGCTCGGCACCGCCAGCGCCGCCGTCCGTGCGGGCTCGGCCAAGAACGTCCTGGTCATCGGCTCCGAGAAGCTGTCGCAGTGGGTCGACTGGACCGACCGGTCCACGGCCGTGATCTTCGCCGACGGCGCCGGCGCGGCGGTCGTCGGCCCGTCCGACACTCCCGGCATCGGCCCCGTCGTGTGGGGCAGCGCCGGCGACAAGTCCGACGCCATCATCATCAAAGACCGCAACGACAGCCTCCACCAGGAGGGCCAGACGGTCTTCCGGTGGGCGACCACCGCCCTGCACCCGGTGGCCATCGAGGCCTGCAGGCGCGCCGGCGTCGAGCCGTCTGAGCTCGCCGCGTTCGTGCCTCACCAGGCCAACCTGCGCATAGTCGAGTCGATCGCCCGTAAGCTGGGCGCCGACAACGCCGTCATCGCCCGCGACATCGTCCTCGCCGGCAACACCTCGGCCGCCTCCATCCCGCTCGCGCTCTCGCGCATGCTGGAGCGTGGCGAGGTGCAGTCGGGTGGCCTGGCGCTGGTGCTCGGCTTCGGCGCGGGCCTGACGTACGCAGGACAGGTGATCGAGATCCCGTAGGGAGCTCGCCCACCCTTCCGTACTTGTGCGGCATCGCCCGCACAGAACCCAGAAAACCAAAGGAGAACTAGCGACATGGCTGCCACCGAGCAGGACATCCTCGAGGGCCTCGGCAAGATCATCAACGAGATCACCGGCATCCCGGCGTCCGAGGTGACCCCCGAGAAGAGCTTCGTGGACGACCTCGACATCGACTCCCTGTCCATGGTCGAGATCGCCGTGGCCGCCCAGGACGAGTTCGGCGTCGAGATCCCCGACGACCAGCTCAAGAACCTGAAGACGGTCAAGGACGTCCTCACCTTCATCCAGAACTGAGCGATCGATCACCGATCCGATCCATCCATGACTGATTCCAGCAAGGAGCGCGAAACGTGAGTGCGAACCGGGTACGTGTCGTCGTCACCGGGCTTGGCGCGACGACGCCCGTCGGTGGAGACGTCACCTCGACCTGGTCGGCGCTCCTCGCCGGTCAGTCGGGCGTCAAGACCCTGACCACGGACTGGATCGACACCGTCCCCGTGAAGTTCGCGGGGACGGCGGCGGTCGATCCCGCCGAGGTGCTGCCGCGGCCCGAGGCCCGCCGCCTCGACCGCAGCGAGCAGTTCGCGCTGGTCGCCGCCCGGGAGGCCTGGCAGGACGCCGGCGCCCCCGAGGTGGCGCCCGAGCGGCTCGGCGTCGTGGTCTCCAGCGGCATCGGCGGCATCAACACCACGCTGTCGGCGTACGACACCTATCGCGAGCGCGGCTGGAACCGGCTGTCGCCGTTCACCGTGCCCATGCTCATGCCCAACGGCCCGGCCGCCTGGATCGGGCTCGACCTGGGCGCCATGGCGGGCGTGCACGCCACGGTGTCGGCCTGCGCGTCCGGCGCCGAGGCCATCGGCTACGCGATGGACATGATCAGGGCGGGCCGCGCCGACGTGGTCGTGGCCGGCGGCACCGAGGCCGCGATCCACGGCCTCAACATGGCCGCCTTCGCCGCCGCGCGGGCCATGTCCACCCGCAACGACGACCCCGAGGGCGCCTCCCGCCCGTGGGACCGCGACCGCGACGGCTTCGTGCTGGGTGAGGGCGCGGGCGTCGTCGTGCTGGAGTCGGAGGAATACGCCAAGGCGCGCGGCGCGCGCATCTACGCGTACTGCGCGGGCGTCGGCTACTCCGCCGACGCGCACCACATCACCCAGCCTGAGCCCGAGGGCCGCGGCCAGATCATGGCGATGACGATGGCGCTCAACGACGCCGACATCACGGGCCTCGACGTCAAGCACGTCAACGCCCACGCCACCTCGACCCCCGCGGGCGACATCGGCGAGGTGCAGGCCGTGGCCAAGGCCATCGGCACCCACCCGCTCGTCACCTCCACCAAGTCCATGACCGGGCACCTGCTCGGCGGAGCCGGCGGCATCGAGTCCGTCTTCACCATCAAGGCTCTGCAGGAGCGGACCGTCCCGCGCACGATCAACATCGACGACCTCGACGACGGCATCGAGGTCGACCTCGTCCACGACGCGAACCGCGCGCTGCCTGACGGCGACATCGCCGCGGTCAACAACTCGTTCGGGTTCGGCGGCCACAACGTGACCGTCGTGTTTAAGGGGGCTTAAATGACCGTGCTCGACAACCGGGTGGTGAGCGAGGGCTCCGATCAGGAGCCCGCTGATCCCCGCGATCCCGTCGTCCGCCTGACCGCGCTGCTCGACGAGGGCTCGCTGCGGCTGATCACGCCCGAGGACAAGAGCGGCGCGCTGGCCGCGATGGGCCGCGTCGAAGGCGTCCCCGTCGTCGCGTTCTGCAGCGACGCCCGCGTCCAGGGCGGCGCCATGGGCGGCGAGGGATGCGAGCACATCGTCCACGCCTACGACGTCGCCGTCCGTGAGCGGGTGCCGGTCATCGGCATCTGGCACTCCGGCGGCGCGCGGCTCGCCGAGGGCGCCGAGTCGCTGCACGCGGTCGGCCGGGTCTTCGCCGCCATGACCAAGGCGTCCGGCATCGTGCCGCAGATCTCCGTGGTGGTCGGCCCCGCCGCCGGCGGCGCCGCCTACGGGCCCGCGCTCACCGACCTGGTCATCCTCGCCGACACCGGCCGCATCTTCGTCACCGGTCCCGACGTCGTGCGCAGCGTCACCGGCGAAGACGTCGACGCCGCCGCGCTCGGCGGGCCCGACCCGCACAGCAAGCGCAGCGGCGTGGCCCACATCGTCACCAAGTCCGAGACCGACGCCCTCGTCAAGGCGCGCCAGCTCGCCACGCTGCTCGGCCACCAGGGCCGCATGCGCACCGGCGAGATCGGCGAGGTCGACTTCTCGTCCCTGCTGCCCGACTCCGCCCGCCGCGCCTACGACGTCAAGCCGCTGGTCAACGGGCTGCTCGACGAGCCGGGCCTGGAGCTGCACCCCAAGTGGGCGCCCAACATCGTCACCTCGCTCGGCCGCATGGGCGGCCGCACGGTCGGTGTCATCGCCAACAACCCGATGCGCTTGGGCGGCTGCCTCGACGCCACGTCCGCCGAGAAGGCCGCCCGGTTCGTCCGTATGTGTGACGCCTTCGGGGTGCCGCTGGTTGTCCTGGTGGACGTACCCGGTTACCTCCCGGGCGTCGGGCAGGAGCACGACGGCGTGGTCCGGCGCGGGGCCAAGCTGCTGCACGCCTTCGCCGAGGCGTCGGTGCCGCGGGTCACGCTGATCACCAGGAAGGCGTACGGCGGGGCGTACATCGCGATGAACTCCCGCGCGCTCGGCGCCACCAAGGTCTTCGCCTGGCCGACCACCGAGATCGGGGTCATGGGCGAGGTGGCAGCGGTGCGCGTGCTCAAGCGCCGCCAGCTGGCCGCCGTCCCCGAGGAGGAGCGGGCCGAGCTGGAGCTGCGCCTGGCCGAGGAGCACAAGCAGGAGTCCGGGGGGCTGGTCAGGGCTCAGGAGCTGGGCGTCGTCGACGAGGTGATCAAGCCGGACGAGACGCGCGGCGCGATCGCCAAGGTGCTGTCCCAGGCCACGCCGGCCAGGGGCGCCCACGGCAACATCCCGCTTTAACACGCGACCACATGGCAGAGGCCCCGCACCGGAATCGGTGCGGGGCCTCTGCCATGTCTTCGGGCGCCCTTCACGGGTCTCGGGCGCTCGTCACCGGCAGGTCAGGCGTTTACGGGCTCACGTGGCCGGTCGGGTGCTCGGGGCGCCTCCCTCGCGACCCGGTGCTCGCGGCCGGGTGCTCGCTTCCGGGGTCAGACGGCCGCGTGCAGCCACCTGACCGGGGCGCCGTCGCCGGCGTACCGGAACGGCTCCAGCTCCTCGTCCCACGGCCGGCCCAGCATCTTGTCCAGCTCGTCCTCAAGCACGCACCGGCCCTGCGCGGCCATCATCATCGCCGAGCGCAGCCGGTCCTCAGGGATCATGATGTCGCCGTTGACGCCGATCACGGCCGTGAAGGGTCCGAGCGTCGGCGTGTAGGCATGGCGGGAGCCGTCGACGCCGGGTGAGGCGTCCTCGGTGATCTCGAACCTGAGGCGCTGCCAGCCCATGAGGGAGGAGGCGATGGCCGCCGCGATGCCCGGCCGACCCTCCCACTCCGCCTGGGCCCGCACGACGTTGGGCGCGGCGGGTTGCGGAGTCCACGTCAGGTCTACGGGCACGCCGAGGACACCCGCGACTGCCCATTCGATGTGAGGGCACAGCGCGGGCTGAGCCGAGTGGACGTAAAGGACGCCACGAGCAGACACCGGACCTCCCGTTCGGTACGAGGTGCGCCTTCCCCAACGGCCTCGTCCCGGGATGATCACAAGTGACTAGGGAGAGACTACCGTCGGTCGCTATCCGGCACCAGAGGGGGGCCATACCAAGTTGGTGCGCAAGTGGCGGGTGACAGGTCGTCTCCGCAGGAAACATACCCGCTCATGGAAATCCAATCAGTCGGGGAGGCGTTCGTCCGCCCGCGCCAGGTGCTGACCGATCGGACGGCGCTGTCGGCCGCGCGGCGCTGGACGCAGGCGGTCTCGGAGGCGGACGGCGTCTGCGTGCTCCATCTGGCCGGCGGCGCCGATCCGTGCGAGCTGACCGCCGAGTTGCGCGAGCAGGGCCTGCGGGCCTCTCCCAACCACGTCTTCCGCGGCCAGCCGCTGTTCTTCGGCGGCCCGGCCTCACGGCCCTTTCCCACGCCGCCGATCGGCGGCAGGACCCACAGATCCCGCTCCGACGTGGTCGTGGGCCTGCTCGACACCGGCGTGTCCAAGCACCCCTGGTGGTCGGGCAGCGAATGGTACGCCCGCCTCGGCCCCCAGGAGGCCGACGCCATGGAGGGCGAGCAGGCGGGGCACGGCACGTTCATCGCGGGTCTGCTGACCCGCCGCGCCCCGGGCGTGTCGCTGCGCGTGGAGCGGGTGCTCGACGCCGACGGCGTGACCGACGAGGCGACCGTCGTCCGCGCCCTGCACCGCATGCGCGAACGTCCCCCGCACGTGCTGAACCTCTCCTTCGGCGGCCACACCTTCGACGACCGGCCGCCGCCCCTGCTGTCCGACGCCATCAGCGCGCTGGGCGCCACGTCCACGGGGACGGTGACCGTGGCGTGCGCCGGCAACACCGCATCAGACCGGCCGTTCTGGCCCGCGGCGCTGCCCTTCGTGGTCGGCGTGGCGGCCGTGGACGCCTCCCAGCAGTGCCGCGCCCCCTATTCGGGCTACGGCACCTGGGTCGACGCCTGCGCCCGAGGCGACTGGCTCACCAGCAGCTATCTCGACGTGGGCGAGTTCGGCGGGTACGCGGCGTGGAGCGGCACGTCGTTCGCCACCGCGCTGGTGAGCGGCGCCATCGCCGACGCGGCCAGGGACGAGCCCGCCAGGCAGTGGATCGACCGGCTGCTCGACTCCGAGGAGACGCCGCAAATTCAGGATCTGGGGGTCCTCTTCCCGGCGAGTCTGTAGAGTTTACGCTCAGTCCCCGGACCATCACGGGGAGGCATGATCGCCTCCCCTGGCCGGGCGGAAGGAGGCCGTATGCGTGATCTGCGTGATCCAGCGGAGCTGCTCACGGCCGCTGCCAAGGGCGACCGGGCGGCATGGGAGGAGCTCGAAGCGAGGTTCGGGCCGCGCATGTGGGCGGTGGCCAGGGCCTGCGGCCTGAGCACCGTCGACGCGGCCGACGCGGTCCAGGGCGCCTGGCTCCGCCTGCTGCAACACCTCACCGACATCAGAGACCCGGCGAGCGTGGGCGGCTGGCTCGTGACGACGGTGCGTCGCGAGGCCCTGCTCATGCAGCGCAAGGACCCGCCCCTCGTCTCCGCCACCGAGCCGGTCGGCGAGCCCGACCCGGCCGCCGCCGTCCTGGAGGCCGACGGGCGGCGCCGGCTCTGGCAGACGGTCTCCACGCTCGACGAACCCTGCCGCTCGATCCTCGAACTCGTCGCGAACGAGGCCGGCAACCAGCAGGTGGCATCGCGGCTCGGGCTGCCCGCCGGCAGCGTCGGCCCGACGAAGGCACGCTGCCTGGAGAAACTGCGCACCCTGCTCTCACTACAGGAGACAGCGCAATGATCAACGACGAATACTTCCTGGCGGCCCTCCGGCTGGGTGCCGGGAACGACCCGATCCCGGGTCACGTGTCCGCCGCCGCACGTGACGCCTACCGGCTTCGGGTGCCGATGGCGGTGACCGCCGCCGCCCACGCCGAGTCCGCCACGATCCGCAGCGTGCGCGACGACGACAGCTCGCATCTGGTCAGGTTCGTCGCCGCCGGCCTCACGTTCGACCTGGAGGTGACGGAGGGCGACGGGCTCATCGACGTCGCCGGCCACATCTCCCCCTACCCTGGCGAGGGCGCCCTCGTCGACGTGCGGTCCCCGCACCTGACGCTGACCAGGCGCATCGCCCCCACCGGCCACTTCGTCGCCACGGGGCTGCCGCCCGGCTGGCTGAGCGTGGTGTGCCACCGGCCGGGCCACGCACCCGTACAGACCACGTGGGTGCGCATCCGCCCCTGACCCGCCAATGACCCGGCCGGGAGAGCCGCGCATTTCTCCCGGCCGTCTTCTCCTCCGAGGCCCGGCCATGAGCGCATCATCGGACCCCCACGACCTCCATCCGCTCGTCAGGGCGGCCGAGGCCGCCATGACGCGTTCCCTGATCGACCCCGAGCACGCGCTGCGGGCCTCCCGTACCGTCCGGGAGGCCGCGCGGCGCGACGGGTGCCGCGAGGCCGAGGCCGTCGCGCTGCGCTCGATGGCGCTGGCCGCGCGCGAGCTGGGCGACCTCGAAGGCGCCGAACACCACCTGCGGGCGGCGATCGCCATGACCGACATCCCGCCGGAGCGCGTCGCGCAGGCCAGGCTGTCGCTGGTCACCGTGCGCACCGAGCGCGGCCACCCGCTGCAGGCGCTGCGCGTGGCGGCCCTCGCCTGGGCCTACCTGTCGCCGCTCGACCAGGCCAAGCTCGACACGCAGCGCGCGGTGGCGCTGGCGCGGCTCGGCCGGCACCAGGAGGCCATCGCCTCCTGCGACCGCGCGCTGCGGGCGCTGGTGAAGGCGCCCGGCACGCTCGACGACCGCAGGTTCCTGGCCGGCGGGCTGCTCAACCGGGGGCTCATCCACTCCTGCCGGGGCGACTGGGACGCCGCCCTGCGCGACCTCACGGCCTGCCTGGAGATCGCCAAGCACGCCGGGCTGCGGCACCTGGAGCGGCTGTCGGCCGCCAACCTGCCGTTTCTCTCCGTACGCAGGGGCGACCTCGCCGCCGCGTTCAAGCACTACCACGAGGCCGAGGACACCCTGTTCGGCTATCCCGAGCGGCTGGCCACGATGCGGGCCGACTTCGCCGGCGCGCTGCTGGCCGCCCACCAGCCGGGCGAGGCCAGGGCGATGCTGAGCCTGGCGGTGCCCGACCTGGAGGCGTCGGGGGCGAGGGTCGCGCTGGCCGAGGCGCGGCTGAAGCTGGCCCAGGTCGAGCTGCTCACCGGCGACCCCACCAGGGCCTGGCAGGTGGCCGAGCAGGCGGCGGCCGAGCTGTCGGAGCAGCAGCGCATGTCGTGGCTGCCGCTGGCCAGAGAAGTCGTGCTGCGCTCGCGGCTGGCGCTCGGGCCCGTCACGTGCGAGCTGGTGGGCGAGCTGGTCGAGTGCGCCCGCGAGCTGGAGGAGTGCGACGAGCACGACGCGGGTGCGGCGGCGCTGCGGCTGGTCGCGGCCGAGGCGGCGCTCGCCGTGGACGACCGCGGCACGGCCATGGCGCAGCTCGCCCGGCTCACCCGCAACGCCGGGCCTCAGGAGCGGCGGCCGCCCGCGGGCACCCGGCTCACCCGCCTCGCCTCCGAGCCGCAGGCCAGGCAGCTCGCCCGTACGTCGCCGATCCCGGTGCCGGTGCGCCAGCACGCGCTCGCCCTCAGGTCGGCGCTGCAGAAGGACGTCGCGGGGGCCTTCGCCGCCGTACGCGACGGGCTGGCCGAGGTCAGCGGGTGCGTCGAGGGGCTGGAGGACCCGTCGCTGCGGGCCCACGCGGCGCGGGCGGGTGAGCGGCTGGCGGCGTTCGGGCTTGAGCTGGCCGTACGCGACGGGAGCGCCCGGGCCGTGTTCGAGTGGGCCGAGCGGTGGCGGGCCGTCGCCGCGCCCGCCCACGCGTGCGCGCTCGCGGACCCCGACCGGGTGCGGGCCGAGCTGGGGCGGGGCGCGCTGGTCGAATACGTGGCCGACCGCGACACGCTGCTCGCCGTCCTCATCACCGCTGAGCGCCTGCTGCTGCGGCGCATCGGCGACCTGCGGCAGGTCAGCGAGGCGATCCTGCGACTGCGGTACGCGCTGCGCCGGCCCGCGCAGCGGCACGACGCCGAGGCGGCCGCCGTCGCGCTCGAAGAGCTGGTCCTGCGGCCCCTGGCTCCGGCGATCGGTGACCGGCCGCTGGTGGCGGTGCCGGTGGCCAGTCTGCACACGCTGCCCTGGGGTGCGCTGCCCGGCCTGCGCGAGCGGCCGGTGAGCGTGGCCGCCGGGGCGGCGGCCTGGCTGCGGGCCCGCGCGTCCGCCCGTCGTGCCGGCGTCCCGCCCACCCTGGTCGCCGCGGCCGGGCCCGCGCTTTCGCACGCGCACGCCGAGGTGGAGCACGTCGTACGCTGCCATCCCGGCGGGCGCTCGGCCCCCGGGCGGGTGGGGCCCGTGATGGAGGCGCTGGCCACGGCCGACGTCGTGCACCTGGCGGCGCACGGGGTGTTCCACTCGCGCAGCCCGCTGGTGTCCGGCATCACGCTGGAGGACGGGGCGCTGATGGCGTACGACCTGCTGGACCTGCCGCGTACGGCGGGGCTGGTGGTGCTGTCGGCGTGCAACTCGGGGATGTCGCGCACGCCCATGGAAGGGGCGCCGCTCGGGCTGTCCGGGACGTTCCTGTCCAAGGGCACGTCGTGCGTGATCGCCGGCATGCTGCCGATAGGCGACGAGTCGGCGCGGGCCCTGATGAGCGCCTTCCACGAGCTGCTCACCGCCGGACAGGCGCCCGACGCGGCGCTGGCCTGCGCGGCGGCCAAGACGGGCGAGCTGGGCTTCACCTGCTTCGGCGCCGGCGACCTGCCCGTCTACTGAGCCCGCACAGCCGGGACGCTCGGTGGTCAGCCGGTGGCGATCGGGCGGGCGGGGTCGGTGACCCAGTCGGACCAGGAGCCGACGTAGAGGGCGGCGGGCAGGCCCGCCACCTCCAGGGCCAGCACCTCGTGTGCGGCCGTCACGCCCGAGCCGCAGTATGCGCCCGTCTCGACGCCGTCGCCCACGCCCAGCGCGGCGAAACGGGAGCGCAGGTCATCGGGGGCGAGGAAGCGGCCGTCGGGGGCGACGTTGCCGGTGGTGGGGGCGCTCACCGCGCCGGGGACGTGGCCGGCCACCGGGTCGACCGGCTCCACCTCGCCGCGGTAACGCTCGCCCGCGCGGGCGTCCAGCAGCACGCCGCGCCCGGCCAGCTCGCCCGCCTCGTCGGCCGACAGCACCGGCATGCCGCCGGGCCTCGCCGTGAAGTCGCCCTCGGCCGGGGCCGGCGCCTCCTTGGTGACGGGGAAGCCGGCCGCGAGCCAGGCGGGCAGGCCGCCGTCGAGGACGCGTACGTCCTGGTGGCCGAAGTAGCGCAGCGTCCACCAGGCGCGGGCGGCGACCGTGGCGGCGGTGTCGTCGTACACGACCACCGGGCGGCCTGCGGAGACGCCTAGCCGGCGCATCGCGCTCTGGAACGCCGCCGCGTCGGGCAGCGGGTGGCGCCCGCCGGCGCCGGGCGGTGCGGCGAGGTCGGTGTCGAGGTCGCAGTAGACGGCGCCCTCGATGTGGCCCTCGCGGTAGGACTCGAGCCCGGGCGGCCCGCCGAGCCGCCAGCGCACGTCGAGCACGGTGACCTCGGCCTGCCTGAGGAGCTCCGCGAGCGCGGCCGGGGTGATGAGCGGGCTGGTCACGGGCGTACCTCCAGGAGCGGGACGTGCTGCTCCGCCGACGTCAGCGAGCCGTGGTAACCGGTGAACGCCGCCTCGACGGGATGTCTGCTGGGAGCGGTGATGGCGAGGTCGGTGCGGGGGACGGCCACGACGTCGCCGATGCGGGCCAGCCACGGCTCGCGTACGCGGGGGCCGAACCAGCCCGACTCGACGGCCTCCTGCCGCGACACCACCCAGGCCCGCTCGCCCAGCGTCTCCCGCCAGGCGTCGAGCACCTGCGCGGCGGCCCCCGGCTGCGCGTAGACGTGGCGCGCCCTGGCCTCGCCGCCCAGCATCGCCACCCCTTCGGTCAGCTCGGGGACGCTCTCCGCGTCGATCTTCTCGGTGGCGTTGATCATGCCGTGGTCGGCCGTGACGTAGAGGGCGGAGCCGGGCGGCAGGCCCTCGGCCAGGCGGCGGGCCATGTCGTCGACGATCTCCAGCTGGCGCAGCCACTCCTCGCCGCCCCAGCCCTGCAGGTGGCCCGCGGCGTCGAGGTCGCCGTAGTAGACGGTGACGTGGGACCGGCGGCGGGCCCGCAGCGCCTCGTGGACGCGGGCCACCCGGTCGTCCACGGTGGCGGCCGGGACGTAGCGGACGCCGCGGTAGACGGCCCTGGTCAGGCCGGTGCCCTCGAACTCTGCAGGAGCGACGTAGACGGGCTCGACGCCCGCGGCGGCGGCGCGTTCGTAGACGGTGGCCGCCGGCTGCCAGGTCTCGGGGTCGATCGGCTCGCCGCCGGGGAAGGTCCAGCGCAGGCAGTTGAGCATGGCGCCGGTGCCCGGCACGGCGAGCAGCAGGCCGACCATGCCGTGCTCGCCCGGGGTCAGGCCGGTGCCGAGTGAGGTCAGGCTGGTGACGGTGGTGGCGGGGAAGCCGGCGGTGAGCCGCTTGGAGGTGCGGTGTGCCGCCAGGAACGGGGCCCTCTCGGGGTGGGCGTCGAGCAGCTCGGCGCCGAGGCCGTCGACCAGGAACAGGCAGACGCGGTCGGCCGGGTCGAGGGCCAGCGGGTTGGGCTCGCGCATGCCGAGCGCGGCCAGCAGCGAACCCGGAAGGTCGGCCAGGGACGCGCCACCATATCCGGGCACCAGCATGCCCCTCAGTCTAGCCCCGCCCCCGATCACCGACCCGGCGCCGGCGAACGCATCGGCAGGGGCGGGCGCGCGGACCGCGTGACATGGGCCGGCTCAGGCGGGCGTGCCTGGTGAAGGGGTCAGGTGGTGGCGCGGGCGGTGGCTTCGGAGAGGGCCTTGGCGAAGGCGAGGACGTGGGTGACCGCCTCGGGGCCGTCGGCGGCCTCGCTGACCCGCAGCGACAGGTCGTCGGCGGTGATGGCGCCGGTGTAGCCGTGGTCGGCCTCGCAGTTTTCGTCGCCGCACGTGGCCGGCTCGAGGTCGACGTGGGAGATGGCGCCCCAGCCGATGGTGAGCGTCACCTCCGTGGGAGGGATGCCGGGGACGTAGGAGGCGGGGTCAGGCACGACGCGGGTGACGGCGACCGACTGGACGCGGCTCAGCCGCACCGCCTCGGTGGTGGTGGAGGCATGGGACGCCGAGACCCCCTCCACCGCGGGGTGCTCGTCGGTGTGGCAGACCAGCAGCCGCGTGCCCGTCAGCACCAGCACGGTGACGTGGCGGCGCACCTCCATCGCGGGATCGAACGTCGCCTCGTGGTGGACCACGAACGCGGTCACGGCCTCCTTGCCCAGCGCGGATTCGACCGCATCGGTGACGAGGTCGGGGTAGTAGCCGCTGCGCTCGATCGCTTCGCGCAGGCCCGCGGCTGAGACTCGGGTTTCCCTCATGGGTCCATCCTGCCAGGGACGGGCAGTACACTCACCCGCCGGATATAACGCTCTATAACGTCTTATGCCGGGTCATCAGGGGGCACTCGATCCCCTCCCTTCGCTCAGGGCTGAGCGAGGGCCCCCGACCAGCCGGGCGGGCCGGTCAGGACAGCCGTCGCGGGCCCCCGTCGAGCCGCGGGCCCGCCGGGGTGCGCAGGGTGGCACGGGCCCCGAGGATCATCACCGCCGACTCCCCCACGAGCACCTGGTCGAGGTCGAGCCTGGCCACCTCGGGCAGATCGTGAGCCAGGCGGCCGACGCGTACGAGCAGGTCCTCCAGGGCGTCGACCGCGACCGGCGGGTAGCCGTACTGGCCGAAGAGCAGGGGCGCGGCGCGTACGGATCTGATCAGGTCGGAGGCGTCCTCAGGGGTGAGCGGCGCGAGGCGGAAGCTCTGGTCGAGCAGGAGCCGCGCGGTCACCTCGCCCAGCCCGAACGACACCACGGGCCCGAACGCCGGATCCTCGACCACCCCCACGACGGTCGGCACCGCGGGCTGCGGCGCCATCCGCTGCACGGCCAGGTCCGCGTGCTCGCCCAGCAGCTCGGCGTAGGCGTGGCGGACCATGTCGGGGCCGGTCAGCCCGAGGCGTACGGTGCCGGCCCGCCGCGAGGCCGCGGGATCGGCCACCTTGACCACCACCGGCCAGCCCAGCCGCTCGGCGGCGGCCACGGCCTCGTCCGGCGAGCGGACGATCTCGGCGGGCCAGACGGTCAGCCCGTAGCAGGACAGCAGCTCGGCCGCGTCGACCTCGACGGGCGGCCCCTGCTGCGCGAACCCGCCGGGCGGGATGTCGGGCGCGGTGCCCGCCAGCGTCTCGCGGGCCAGCGTCTGGGCCCGGTGGGTGTCGATGCCGCTCAGCTCGGGCGGCGGCTGCACCGGCTGGGCGCGCCAGCGGGCGTAGCGGACGACGTGGGCGAGGGCGCGTACGGCCTCCTCGGGGGCGGCGTACGACGGGATGGACCCCCGCGCGGGCCCGTCGCCGGGGACGCGCAGCGCGGGATGCATGCCGAGATGCCCCATGAACGTGGCCAGCACCGGCTTGCCGGAGTCCTGGGAGGCGCGCAGCAGCTCGGCGGCCACCTCGTCGGTCTCGCCCGGGATCGGCGGCATGTAGATGACGACGGCGGCGTCCACCTCGGGGGAGGCCAGTTCGCCCGCGAGCGCGGCGCCGTACTCGGCTGGCCCGGCGGCGGGGCCGAGGTTGACCGGCTTGCGGGGTTCGAGCCCGGCGGCCAGGCAGGCGTCGGCGGCGAGCAGGCCGAGCGCGTCGGAGTTGGTGACGAGCGCGGTGCGCGGCCCGCCGGGCAGCGGCTGGTAGGCCAGCAGCTGCCCCACGTCGAAGAGCTGGATGAGGTCGTCGACCCTGATCAGCCCCGCCTGCTCGAACAGCGAGCTGATCGCCGAGTCGGGCAGCCCCAGCTCGGCGGCCGAGTGGCCGGACGGGGTGCCGCCGCTCTTGACCACCACGACGGGCTTGCGGCGGGAGATGCGCCTGGCCAGCCGGGTGAACTTGCGCGGGTTACCGAGCGACTCGAGGTAGAGCAGGATGACCTCGGTGGAGTCGTCCTCCTCCCAATACTGCAGCAGGTCGTTGCCCGAGACGTCGGCGCGGTTGCCGGCGGAGACGAACGTCGAGATGCCCATGCCGCGCTGGGCGACGCGCTGGAGCAGCGCGGTGCCGAGCGCGCCCGACTGGCTGAAGAAGCCCACGTTGCCGCGGCCCGGCACGGTGGCGGCGAGGGTGGCGTTGAGCTTGACGGCGGGGTCGGTGTTGGCGATGCCGAGGCAGTTGGGGCCGACGACGCGCAGGCCGTAGGAGCGGGCGATGCGGGCCAGCTCGTCCTGCCTGGCCCGGCCCTCGGCGCCGGTCTCGCCGAACCCCGACGACACCACGACCAGGCCGTGCACGCCCTTCTCCGCGCACTCCTTGACCACGTCGATGACGCCCTCGGCGGGCACGGCGACCACGGCGAGGTCGACCTCGCCGTCGATGGCCGTGACGCTCGGGTAGGCGCGCACGCCCGCCACCGCGCGCACCTCGCGGTGGACGGGGTAGACGGGGCCGGTGAAGTCGGCGGCCAGCAGGTTGCGCAGCACGGTCTGGCCGACGCCGCCCGGCTCGCGCGATGCGCCGATCACCGCGACGGATCCGGGGGTGAGCAGCCGGGCGATCGAGCGGGACTCGGCGCGGTGCTCGCGGGCGGCGGTGACCTCGGCGGAGGTGTCGGTGGGCGTGAGGTCGAGCGTCATGCGGACGACGCCGTCCTCGAACTGGCTCTGCGCGGTGTAGCCGGCCTGGCGCAGCAGCCCGGTCATGCGCATGTTGGCGGGCAGCACGTCGGCGATGAAACGCTCGATGCCGCGCTCGCGCGCGGTGGCCGCCAGGTGTTCGAGGAGCACGGAGGCCACGCCCCTGCCCTGGTGGGCGTCCTCGACGAGGAAGGCGACCTCGGCCTCGCCAGGGCCGGTGCGGTCGTAGCGGATGACGGCCACCATCTCGGTGCCGATGGTGGCGATCAGCGCGACGCGGTTGTCGTAGTCGACGTTGGTGAAGCGTTCGACCTCGCGGTCGGACAGCCGGGGACGCGGCCCGAAGAACCGAAAATAGATCGACTCGTCGGACAGACGGGAGTAGAACGAACGGAGACGGTCGGCGTCGGCGGGCCTGATGGGGCGCACGTGCGCGGTGCCGCCGTCGGCAAGGACGACATCGGCCTCCCAATGGGCCGGATATTGTGCCTCCACACAAATGAGCGTAAACCCGCATCCCACATGCCAAGACGCTGGGGCCCTGTTGGGCAACGCTTGTGCATCGACTCCTGCCCGGTGTCGGGGTACGCCCCACGAGCAGCTCGGAAGCTGTTAGTTTTGCCGTGGCGTTTTGCCGTGGCCAGGCTCGATCTGAAGGCAGCAAGGTGGTGACATCATGACGCGGGTCGTCGTGGTGGGCGATCTCATGACCGACGCGGTGGCGCGCGCCCGTTATGCGCTCGCCAGGGCGAGCGACACCCCGGCGATCGTGACGATGCACGGCGGCGGCTCGGGTGCGAACATCTCGTCCTGGCTGGCCGTCGAGGGCGGCGAGGTGGCCTTCATCGGCCGCAGGGGCGCCGACATCACGGGGCGTAACCGCGACATGGAGCTGATGGGCTACGGCGTCGACGCCCGGCTCGTCATGGACCCCGAGCGGCCCACCGGCACGTGCGTGGTGCTGGTCACGCACAAGGGCGAGCGCACGATGCTCTCCGACCCCGGCGCCAACGCCGCGTTGTCACCGGAGGACCTCCCGCGCGACCTCTTCGTCCAGGGCTCCCACCTGCATCTGTCGGGTTACACGCTGATCAACGAGGGCTCGCGCGACGCCGGGCTCGCGGCGCTCGACATGGCCAGGCACACCGGCATGTCGATCTCCGTCGACTGCGCGTCGTCTGCGCCCCTTGAGCGTACGGGCGCCGAGCCGTTCCTCGAGTGGACCAACGGCGCGAAGCTGCTGTTCGCCAACATCGACCAGGCCAAGGTGCTGACCGGCCGCGACGACCCCGAGGCCGCGGCCAAGGTGCTCACGGCGTGGTTCCCGCAGGTCGTGATCAAGATGGGCGCCGAGGGCGCGCTGTGGTTCAGCAACGGGCGCCCCGACCCCGTGCGGGTGGCCGCCGAGCCGGTCGACAAGATCGTCGATGGCACGGGGGCCGGTGACGCGTTCTGTGCCGGGTTCCTGCCGCCGTGGCTGGAGGGCAAGCCCCCGGCCGAGGCGCTGGCCTCCGGCTGCCGGCTGGCGTCGAAGGCGATCATGCACCTCGGCGCCCGCCCGCCGTTCTAGACCTTCCTCCAGCCGGTCACTCAGCCGGTCACTCAGCTGGTCACTGCGAGCGCGAGCGGCAGCACGGCCGGTGCGCCCGCGTGGCGCACCTGCGCCGCCGCCAGCGTCATCGTCCAGCCGGTGTCGACGCGGTCGTCGACCAGCAGCACCGGCCCGCCGCACTGCGCGATCGCGGCACTGAGATCCTTCGGCATCGCGAGGGTGCCTCTGATGGCCTGCACCCGCTTGGCGCTGTTGAACTGCCTGCCCGGCGAGCCCGCACGGTAGCCCAGCTCCCCCAGATATTGCAGCCGTCCCACCTGCGCCAGCCGCTCGGCGAACCCGCGCACCAGCTTGGGCCGGCTCGCCGACGGCACGTTGACCACCGCGACGGGCCGCTCCCGCCACTCCCACGCCGTCAGCACCTTGATCACGGCGGCGAACATGTCGTCGGGCATCGGCCCGTCGTCGCCGGCGAACAGCTCGCGCAGCCGGTTGCCCCAGCCGATGTCGGTCAGCCGCCCGAGCGCCCTGCCCGGCTCGGCGCCCAGCTCGGGCTTGATGCGCCCGGACAGGTCGGGCAGGCCGGTGGGCCACTGCCTGCGGGCGTCGATCTCGACGCCTGGCCTGCTCAGGCGCTCGCGGGCGGTCTCGACGGCCTGCGCGGCGATCTCGGGCGAGCGGTGCCTGCCGGTGCAGTTGTCGCAGCGGCCGCAGGGCGTGGCGGTGTCGTCGTCGAGGTGGCGGCGCAGGAACTGCTCGCGGCACTCGGTGGTGGTGAGGTAGGCCAGCATGGCCTCCTGCTCGGCGCGGCGCTCGGCGGCGATGCGGGCGTAGCGCTCGGTGTCGTATGCCCAGGGCTCGCCGGTGGCCTCCCAGCCGCCCTTGACCCGGCGTACGGCGCCTTCGACGTCGAGCACCTTGAGCATCATCTCCAGCCGGCCGCGGCTCAGGTCGACCGCCGTCTCCAGCGCCGGGGTGGACATGACGCCGCGCTCCTCCAGCGTCTGGAGCGTGGTGCGCACGACGGGCTCGGGCGGGAAGGCCAGTGAGGCGAAGTAGGCCCAGATGTCGCGGTCTTCGACGCCGGGCAGCAGGATGACCTCGGCCCGCTCGACCCCGCGCCCCGCCCTGCCGACCTGCTGGTAGTAGGCGACAGGCGACTGCGGCGCCCCGACGTGGATCACGAACCCCAGGTCGGGCTTGTCGAAGCCCATGCCGAGCGCGCTCGTGGCGATGAGCGCCTTGATCTTGTTGCCCAGCAGCGCGTCCTCGGCGGCCAGCCGCTCGGCCGGCTCGGTCTGCCCGGAGTAGGCGGCCACCTCGAGGCCCTGCTCGCGCAGGTAGCCGGCGATCTCGTGGGCGGCGGCCACGGTGAGGGTGTAGACGATGCCGGAGCCGGGCAGCTCGCGCAGCGTCTGGGCGAGCCAGGCGAGGCGCTGCTCGGCGGTGGGCAGGCGGACGACGCCGAGGTGGAGGCTGTCGCGTTCGAGCGGGCCGCGCAGGACGAGCGTGTCGTCGCCCTCGGGACGCAGCTCGGGCGGCAGGCTCAGCTGCTCGGCGACGTCTCGGGTGACGCGGGCGTTGGCCGTGGCGGTGGTGGCCAGGACCGGGATGCCGGGCGGCAGCTGCGCGAACAGCGTGGACAGCCGGCGGTAGTCGGGCCGGAAGTCGTGGCCCCAGTCGGAGATGCAGTGGGCCTCGTCGACCACGACCAGGCCGGCGCTCTCGGCCAGCTCGGGCAGGACGTTGTCGCGGAAGTCGGGGTTGTTGAGCCGCTCGGGGCTGACCAGCAGCACGTCGACCATGCCCTCGGCGACCTGGCCGTAGATCTCCTCCCACGCCTCGGGGTTGGCGGAGTTGATCGTGACGGCTCTGATGCCCGCGCGCTCGGCGGCGGCGATCTGGTTGCGCATGAGGGCGAGCAGCGGCGAGACGATGACCGTGGGGCCCTCGCCCATCTCCCGCAGCAGCGCGGTGGCCACGAAGTAGACGGCCGACTTGCCCCAGCCGGTGCGCTGCACGACGAGCACCCTGCGGCGGTCGAGCACCAGGGCCTCGATGGCGGACCACTGGTCGTCGCGGAGCCTGGCGTGCTCGCCGGCCAGCGCCTGCAGCCGCTCTTCGGCCTCTTCCCGCAGCATCGCGGCATCGGGGGCATCAATCATGCCTCCCTTGTTACCAGCTCCGGGCGACGAAATTCGCCGCTACCGCGACGGAAACGCCTTTCAGGCCGGGTCGGCGTGCTCGGGGAAGGCGTTGATGGTGACGCGGTGCATGCGGCGGCGCTCGGTGTAGTCGGCGACGGCGTAGTGCTGGGTGGGCCGGTTGTCCCAGAAGGCCAGCGTGCCGGGCCGCCAGCGCAGCCTGACCTGGAATTCGGGCGAGCGGATGTGGTCGATGAGGAGCGGCAGCAGCGCCTCGTTCTCCCTGTCGGTCAGCCCGACCAGGCGGGTGGTGGAGGCGCGGTTGACGAACAGCGCCTTGCGGCCGGTCTCGGCGTGCACGCGGACGACCGGGCGCTCCCTGGGCGGCCACTTGGCCTGGATCTCGGCCAGGTCGAACGGATGCCCCTTGGCGATGGCCTTCTTCATGGACATGGTGATGTCGTGCACGGCGGTCAGCTCGTCGCACAGCCGCTGGATGGAGGGCGAGAGCGTCTCGTAGGCCAGATACGTGTTCGCCCAGCACGTGTCGCCGCCCACACCGGGCAGTTGCACGCAGCGCAGCAGCGAGCCCATGGGCGGCGTCGGCTCGAAGGTGTTGTCGCTGTGCCACTCGTCGCCGCCCTCCCCCTTGGGCGAGGTCTGGTCGAGGACGTGGATGGGGCTGGTGGCGTCCTTCTTGAACGCGGGGTGGTTGAGCGTGCCGAAGTTCAGGGCGAACTGCAGGTGCTGCTCGTCGTCGATGGGCTGGTCGCGGAAGAACAGCACGAGGTGCTTGAGCCAGCCCGCCCGCAGGGTCGCGACCTCTTCCTGTGACAGGGGCTTGCGCAGATCGACCCCGGTGACCTCGGCGCCGATGTGCTTGGTCACGGGATGGAACTCGATCATGACGCCCTCCGGAGACAGATGCGGATCCCTCGGATCGAACGTACGACCCAAGCAATTGCTTGGTCAAGCCACTCGTCCCGCTCGAACAAGTCAGCGATAACTCGTACGGATCGAGTAGGATCTGAGCCTCGGCAGGATCCCTCCCAGGGCACCGGAAGCGTGAGCGACACCATGGATACGCCACAGAAGACCTGGCTCGTGCGATCATCTGCCATAGGCGAAGACGTCCCCACCCCTTCCGGTCGCGTGGCCGCGCCGGCTCGGGAGACGGGTCGCATCGCCGTCTCGCACGCCGATCTGACGCTTCTCCAGCGGGCTGACGGCTACCGTTAGAGCACAAGAACAGAAGGAGGATGCGCTTCCCCTCGGCGCGACGGCCGAGGCAGCCGCGCAGCATACGATGGCCCGACGCACGACAGCACCCCCGCCCGAGGACTTCGAGGAGCGGATCGTCGACATCGACGTCTCCTCCGAAATGCGCAGGAGCTATCTCGAGTACGCCTACTCGGTGATCTACCAGCGCGCGCTGCCCGACGCACGCGACGGGCTCAAGCCGGTCCAGCGGCGCATCCTCTACTCGATGAGCGAGATGGGCCTGCGGCCCGACCGCGGCCACGTCAAGTCCTCCCGCGTCGTCGGCGACGTCATGGGCAAGCTGCACCCCCACGGCGACGGCGCGATCTACGACGCCCTCGTCCGCCTGGCGCAGCCGTTCTCCATGCGCCTGCCGCTCGTCGACGGCCACGGCAACTTCGGCTCCCCCGACGACCTGCCCGCCGCCATGCGTTACACCGAGGCCAGGCTGGCCCCGGCGGCGATGCTCATGGTCGAGTCGATCGACGAGGACACCGTCGACTTCAAGCCCAACTACGACGGCCAGGAGACCGAGCCGGTCGTCATGCCGTCGGCCTTCCCCAACCTGCTGGTCAACGGCACGAGCGGCATCGCGGTCGGCATGGCCACCAACATGGCGCCGCACAACCTCGTCGAGGTCGTGGCCGCCGCCCGCCACCTGATCAAGAAGCCCGACGCGACGCTCGACGAGCTGATGAGGTTCGTGCCGGGGCCCGACCTGCCGACGGGCGGGCAGATCATCGGGCTGCAGGGCGTGCGCGACGCCTACGAGACCGGGCGCGGCACGTTCCGCATGCGGGCCAAGTGCACGATCGAGCAGATCACGCCGCGGCGCAAGGGCATCGTCGTCACCGAACTGCCGTACAACGTGGGTCCCGAGCGCGTGGTCGCCAAGATCAAAGAGCTCGTGACGAGCAAGAAGCTGCAGGGCATCGCCGACCTCAAAGACCTCACCGACCGCCACAAGGGCCTGCGCCTGGTCATCGAGATCAAGAACGGCTTCATCCCCGAGGCGGTCCTCGAGGAGCTCTACCGGCTCACGCCGATGGAGGAGACGTTCGGCATCAACAACGTCGCCCTGGTCGACGACGAGCCCCGCACGCTCGGGCTGCGCGAGCTGCTGCAGGTCTACGTCGGCCATCGGCTCGAGGTCGTGCGCCGCCGCTCGGAGTTCCGCCGCCGCAAGCGCGAGGAGCGCCTGCACCTGGTCGACGGCCTCATCATCGCGCTGCTCAACATCGACGAGGTCATCCAGGTCATCCGGTCCAGCGACGACTCCGCCCAGGCGCGCACCCGCCTGATGGAGGTCTTCGACCTGACCGACACCCAGGCCGCCTACATCCTCGACACGCCGCTGCGCCGCCTGACCCGCTACGACAAGCTGGAGCTCGACCGGGAGAAGGAGACGCTGACCGACGAGATCGCGAAGCTGACCGAGATCCTCTCCTCCGACACCAAGCTGCGCCAGGTGGTCTCGGGCGAGCTGGCCGACGTCGCCAAGAAATACGGCACGCCGCGCCGCACGGTCCTGCTGGAGTCGCCGGGCGTCACCCGCACCCCCGTGGTGGAGCTGCAGGTGGCCGACGACCCGTGTCTCGCGCTGCTGTCCTCGACGGGCCTGCTGGCCCGCACCTCCGACGCCTCGCCGCTGCCCGGGGAGGGCGAGCGGGCGGCCCACGACGTGCTGGTCAGCGTCGTACGCACGTCCGTACGCGGCGAGGTCGGCGTCGTCACCTCGCTGGGCCGGCTGATCCGCGTCCAGGTCGTCGACCTGCCCACGCTGCCGTCCACGGCCAACCCGCCGTCGCTGTCGGGCGGGCACCCGGTGTCCGAATACGTCTCGCTGGAGCCCGACGAGAAGGTGGTCGGCCTCGGCTCGCTCGATCCCGAGAGCCCGGGCCTGGCGCTCGGCACCGCTCAAGGCGTGGTGAAACGGGTGGTGCCCGACTATCCCGCCAACCGCGACGACTTCGAAGTGATCACGCTGAAGGACGGCGACCGCGTGGTGGGCGCGGTCGAGCTGGTGTCGGAGTCCCACGACCTGGTGTTCATCTCCTCCGACGCCCAGCTGCTGCGCTACCCCGCCTCGCTCGTACGCCCCCAGGGCCGGCCCGCGGGCGGCATGGCCGGCATCAGGCTCGACGACGGCGCCAGGGTGATCTGGTTCGGCGTGGTCGATCCGCAGGTTCCCGCCCGGGTGGTCACCATCGCGGGCTCCTCCACGGCGCTGCCCGGCACCCAGGTGGGCGGCGGCAAGATGTCCGACTACGCCGAGTTCCCCGCCAAGGGCCGGGCCACCGGCGGCGTACGCGCCCAGCGCTTCCTCAAGGGCGAGGACGAGCTGCTGCTGGCCTGGGCGGGCCCGGCGCCGGCCAAGGCGGTCTCGGCGGTGGGCAAGCCGGTGCCGCTGCCCGAGGAGCTGGGCCGCCGCGACGGCTCCGGCGTACGCCTGACCAACACGATCGGCGCCATCGGCGGCGCGCTCGCCTCCACGCCCGACGCCCTGCCGAGCGGCGGCGGAGGCCAGGCGCCCGCCGAGGACGAGTAGCGGGCGAACGGGGGGCGCTCCCGCGTCCCCCACGCCTGTCTTACTTCGGTCACCGCGATCCTGTTATGAAACACGTCCCGCCACCGATCCTCTGAGAGAGCGCTCTCAGTGTCCTGATCTGGAGGAAACGTGTCCCGACTCAAACCCCCGTTATGGGCGGCCCTCGTCCTCGCCGCCTCGCTCATCGTCGCCCCCGCTCCCGCGCAGGCCGCCGAGCCGCTGACCGTCACCGACTTCGAGTCTGACGGCGTGCCCGCCGGCGTGTACGCCTGGGGCAACGACACCGCCTCGACCCCGGCCCTGACCGTCGAACCAGGCGCCGACCGTCCCGACGCGCCCGCGACGAACCGGGTGCTCACCTCCGCCTTCACCATCAGCCAGTGGGGCGGCTGGTCCCACGACCTGCCCGCCACCGCGGACTGGTCGGCGTACGAGGGCTTCTCCTTCTACGTCAAGGGCACCGGCTCGGGACAGCGGGTCTTCTTCGAGCTCAAGGACGGCGGCGGCGGTCCCGGCACCGCCGAGCTGTTCGAGTCCTCCTTCACCGACGACGTCGCCGGCTGGCGCGAGGTGCGGGTGCCGTTCGCCGACTTCACCCGGCGCACCGACTATCAGCCGGGCGGCGCACCCACCGACGGCGAGCTGGACCTCGTGGAGATCTGGGGCTACGCGATGCGCCTGCCCATCGGGACGGGCACCTTCACCTGGGACGAGGTGCGCCTCTACGGCACCGCTCCCCCGCGCCCGGTCCGGCTGAGCGCCGACCGGCCCGTCCTGCCGGTGGACGAGAAGGGCAGCGCCGAGCTGCGCGTCACCGTCACCACCGCCGACGGCGCACCCCTGCCCGCCGACCTGGCCGTGGACTACCGCACCGGTACGGGCACCGCCACCCCCGGCGCCGACTACACCCCCGTCCAGGGCACGCTGAGATTCCCGGCCGGCACTGCCTCGGGCTCGGCCAGGACGATCACCGTCAGGACGCTGCGCGACCACCAGAACGAGGTGGCCGAGACCATCCCGATCGAGCTGTCCGGCGAGGGCGCCCGCCCGCCCGCCGAGCCGCCCGTCGTCGTCATCAACGCCCACGGCCTGCCCTACCTCGACGCCCGCAAGCCGGTCAAGCAGCGCGTCGCCGATCTGCTCGCCAGGATGACGCTGGAGGAGAAGGTCGGGCAGATGACGCAGGCCGAGCGCGGCGCCCTCGCCAAGCAGAGCGACATCGCGGCCTACCGGCTCGGCTCCCTGCTGTCCGGTGGCGGCTCGACGCCCCCGCAGAACACCCCGCAGGCGTGGGCCGACATGATCGACGCCTTCCAGCTGCAGACCCGGCAGACCCGCCTGCAGGTGCCGCTCATCTACGGCGTGGACGCCGTGCACGGCCACAACAACGTGGTCGGCGCCACGATCTTCCCGCACAACGCCGGGCTCGGCGCCGCCCGCGACCCGCGCCTGGTCGAGCAGGCCGCCGCGATCACCGCCAAGGAGGTCAAGGCCACCGGCATCCCCTGGAACTTCGCCCCCTGCCTGTGCGTCGCCCGCGACGACCGGTGGGGCCGCGCGTACGAGTCGTTCGGCGAGGACCCCGCGCTGGTCACCCGCATGGCCACCGTCGTTGACGGGCTGCAGGACCACGGCGTGCTGGCCACCGCCAAGCACTACGTCGGCGACGGCGGCACCGCGTTCGGCTCGTCCACGACCGGCGACTACACCATCGACCAGGGCGTCACCACGACCACCCGCAAGGAGCTGGCCGCGATCCACCTGGCGCCGTTCAAGGAGGCGGTGCAGCGCGGCGTCGCCACCGTGATGCCGTCGTTCTCCAGCGTGGACTTCGGCGGCGGGCCGCTGAAGATGCACGCCCACGACGAGCTGATCAACGGGACGCTCAAGGGCAAGCTCGGGTTCAAGGGGTTCGTGATCAGCGACTGGCAGGCCATCGACCAGATCCCCGGCGACTATCCGTCCGACGTGCGCACCTCGGTCAACGCCGGACTCGACATGATCATGGTGCCGTACGCCTATCCCGAGTTCACCGGCACGCTGAAGGCCGAGGTCGAGGCCGGGCGGGTGCCCATGTCGCGGATCGACGACGCCGTCGCCAGGATCCTCAACCAGAAGTTCCGGCTCGGCCTGTTCGAACGCCCCTACGCCGACCGCTCCCACCTGCGCGACGTCGGCTCGCCCGCGCACCGCGCGGTCGCTCGCGAGGCCGCCGCGAAGTCGCAGGTGTTGCTGAAGAACGACGGCGGGCTGCTGCCGCTGCGCCGCGACGCCAAGGTGTACGTGGCCGGCTCCAACGCCGACGACATCGGCAACCAGAGCGGCGGCTGGACCATCACCTGGCAGGGCTCCTCAGGGCCCATCACGCCCGGCACGACCATTCTTGAGGCCGTCCGCTCGCGTGCCTCCTCCGTCACCTACTCCCGCGACGCCTCCGCGGACCTCGCCGGGCACGACGTGGGCGTGGTCGTCGTGGGCGAGACGCCGTACGCCGAGGGTCAGGGCGACGTCGGCCGCGCCGGCCGCACACTCGACCTGTCGGCCGCCGACCGGGCCGCCGTGGACACGGTGTGCGGGGCCATGAAGTGCGTCGTCCTCGTCGTGTCCGGCCGGCCGCTGCTGCTCGGCGACCTGTCGGGCGTCGAGGCGGTCGTCGCGTCGTGGCTGCCCGGCACCGAGGGCGACGGGGTCGCCGACCCGCTGTTCGGCGCGGTCCCGTACACGGGGCGGCTGCCGTTCACCTGGTTCAGGAGCGTCGCGCAGCTGCCGATCAACGTGGGTGACACGTCGTACGATCCGCTGTTCCCGTACGGGTGGGGGCTGCGTACCGACCGGGCCCGCGACCGGCTCAAGGACGCCCGCGACCGGCTCGCGCGCGGAGACGTCGCGTCCGGGGCGGCCGCGCTGACGCTCTCGGCCACCCTGTCCGGCCGGAACTGGAACGCCGACGGCTCGGTCCGCGACCAGCGCAGGGTGCTGGACGGGCTGGCGGCCGCCGCCACCCTGCTCGACCGCTCGAAGAACGAGCCGCACGAGGTGGCCGACGCCGTGGTCTCGGTGGCCCGCGACCTGGCCCAGAAGTCCGGAAAACGCCCGGACCTCCAGGCACTGGCCGACCACGAACTGGCGTCCGGCAACGTCCGCAAGGCAGTGGACCTCCTGACCCGAACCACCCGCTGACCCTTCAGGCCCCTGGCCGGGGGCCTGAAGCTCATCGAGGCGCGACGCCTCTTGGCTGCGTGGAGACGTCGTCATCAGCCACGACCACGTCGAAGCCGGCGTCGAGCGCGGAGACGTCCAGCATGGTCACCACGAGGTCGCGGGCCTGGACGGCCTCGCTCACCGATCCTTCTTCTCCTTCACGGCGTCCTGACAGGACCCGGGGCTGACCTCGCGGAGTGCGGGGTCAGCCCCTCATCCGGGCCGGGAGCAGTCCCCTTCGCCCGGCCCGGGCTTCGATGCCGCGTGGTCGGTCGCGGCTCTGGGCGGCGTGGTCAGTCGTGGCAGAGGCAGAACGGGTGGCCGGCCGGATCGAGGAAGACGCGGAAGGAGTCGTTCTCGCTCGGCTGGTGCTCGTGCTTGCGGGCGCCGAGCTTGAGCACCTGGCGCTCGGCCTCGTCCATGTCGGACACCGTCACGTCGATGTGCATCTGCTGCGGGCGCTCGGCGCTCGGCCATTCGGGCGGCTGGTGGTCGGCGGCGAGCTGGAAGGCCAGCCGCTCGGGCGAGCCGCCGTTCGTGACCACCACCCAGTCGTCCTCGACCGAGGTGATCGGCCAGCCCAGCAGCTGCGAGTAGAACTCCGCCAGTCCCTTCGGGTCCCGGCAATCGATGACGATGGTTCGGAAAACGGCTATGCCGCCCATCCTGTCCAGCCTCTCCGTGACGACAATGGGTGTCATGGCTGCCAACTCGTTCATGGTTCCGCTCGGCACTCCCGCACCCGCCTTCGACCTGACCGCCATCGACGGCGGCAGCGTGTCGCTGGGTGACCTCGAGGGGTCGCCCGCCACCCTCGTGATCTTCCTGTCGAACCACTGCCCGTACGTACGGCGGATCGAGGACGGCCTCGCCGCCCTGGCCAAGGACTACGGCGCGAGGTTGTCGATCGTCGCCATCTGCAGCAACGACAGCGTGACCTACCCCGACGACGACCCGACACACCTCGCGGAGCAGGCGGCGCGGGCCGGGTTCACGTTCCCGTACCTGCTGGACGACACCCAGGAGGTGGCCAAGGCCTTCCGCGCGGCCTGCACGCCCGACTTCTTCCTGTACGACGGGCGGCTCCGGCTGGCGTACCGGGGCGAGTTCGACGGGGCGCGGCCGGGGAACCACGGGCCCGTGACAGGCGCGTCGCTGCGTGCGGCCATCGACGCGGTGCTGGAGGGCTTGCCGGTGCCGCAGGACCAGCGGCCGTCGATCGGCTGCGGCATCAAGTGGCGGCCGGGCAACGAGCCCGCCTGACCGTACGCGGGACGGCGGGCCCTCGCCCGACGCGGCCTGCCGGACCCCGAGCAGCCCGCCTGAGCCGAGCGGCCGGCCTGACCCACGCCTGGGCAGCTGCCTGCTCAGGGCCCGGACCAGGGCACGAGCCCGATCCCGACGAGTCCGTCCCGGTCAGGAGGTGGCGGCGGCGATCGCGGCGGGAAGGGCGAGGAGCAGGTCGTGGGGCTCCCCGCCCTGCCAGTGCCGGATCAGCGTGGTGCCCGCCTCCCCCGGATCGAACTCCTCGCACCCCAGCGGGCCGAAGCAGCCGGCCTGGTCGAGCATGAGGATGAGGGGATCGTCGTCGGGCAGGGCGGCCGCGTACGCGGCGGCGTCGAGGAGCGCGAGCGCGCACCTGGCGTTTCGCCCCTCGTCCCTGGACTCCACGCGGTCGAGGCGACGCCGGGCTTGAGCACGGAGGTACTCAGCGAGCGATTCTGACCTACTCACGACAAACCTTCTTCGATCACGTACGTACGGCTACGACATCATCACTCAAGGTGAGGCTCTCTCGTGGGACGTTTGCCAACTACGGCCAGTCGGGCCCCCGCGAACATGACTTTTGCGGGGTGGGGGATTATTTGAGGCATGAGTGCGTTCGACGATCTGTATGCCGCCAACGCGACGTTCGCCAAGGAGTTCGGCACCTCCGAACTGACCGGCCGCGCGGCCCGTGGTCTGGCGGTGGTGACCTGCATGGACTCCCGCATCGACCCCCTCGGCCTGCTGGGGCTCAAACCCGGCGACGCCAAGATTCTGCGAAACGCGGGCGCCCGCGTAACGGATGACGTCCTGCGTACTTTGGTGCTGGCCGTTTACCTGCTCGGCGTGGAGCGGGTGCTCGTCATGGCGCACACGGACTGCGGCATGTCGAAGGTGACGGACGACGACGTGCACGACCTCACTCAGACCCACGGGGTGGACACCCGCATGCTGGACTTCCACACCGTCTCCGACCAGGCCGGGGCCATGCGCCACGACCTCACCCGGATCCGCAGCACCCCGTTCCTGCCCCCGGGCATGCCGGTGGCCGGCGCCCTCTACGACGTCCACACCGGCCTGCTGTCCCCCTTCCCGGACTGACGAGCACGCCGACGCCCCCTTACTCACGGCCGCCCACCGCTCGCTGCGGCACCGGACCCGCCGCAGCGAGCCTCCGCGCGTCCGACGCAACACCCGCCTCGCCGTCGGACGCGCTGAAGGGCCCTCAGACGGCCTCAGCGCCTGGATGACGCGCCGAGACGATCAAGGGGGCATGAAGGGATTTTGTGGGCCTGGAAAGCCGCACAGGGCCGCTGAGACCCCGCCAGTCCCTTCAGGCCCTCCCGTTCGAGCCGCGCGACGCGTCATCGGGCGCGCAGGCGCCTCATCGGGACAGCGATGCCGCCCACCCGCCCACCCACCATGACGAGCCGAGGCGAACACCCCTCAGACGCAAAGGAGGGCGAGCGCCAAGGGGCCCCTCGCACACGTTCGCGATGACCATCCGCGGGTGCCGCGCCGCCATGACCGCCGCTTGTCCGTCTCGGGCCGGTCCGCCCCCGCTCACACACCGCGGTCACTCAAGCGGCCCGGCCGCCGTATCGCGCGTGGGCGGTCGGGGCCGGGCCGAAAGCGTGGGTGGTCAGGCGTCGATGTGGTCGCGGTCGACTTCGGCGGCGCTGTTGACGATGAACTCGCGGCGCGGCGCGACCTCGCTGCCCATCAGCAGGTTGAAGATGTGCTCGGCCGCCTCGGCGTCCTCGATGCGGACCCGGCGCAGGATGCGGTGGCGCGGGTCCATGGTGGTCTCGGCCAGCTGGTCGGCGTCCATCTCGCCGAGACCCTTGTAGCGCTGCACCGGGTCCTTCCACCGCTTGCCGCGCCGCTCCAGGTCGCGCAGCACCTTCTGCAGCTCGGCGTCGGAGTAGCAGTAGATGTATTTGTCCTTGCCGCGCCCCGGGTTGGTCAGCTCGATGCGGTGCAGTGGCGGCACCGCGGCGAACACCCGCCCGGCCTCGACCATCGGCCGCATGTAGCGGTGGAAGAGGGTCAGCAGCAGGCAGCGGATGTGGGCGCCGTCGACGTCGGCGTCGGCCATGAGGATGACCTTGCCGTAGCGGGCGGAGTCGATGTCGAACGTGCGGCCCGACCCGGCCCCGACCACCTGGATGATGGCGGCGCACTCGGCGTTTTTGAGCATGTCGCTCACGGACGCCTTCTGGACGTTGAGGATCTTGCCCCGGATCGGCAGCAGCGCCTGGAACTCGGAGTCGCGGGCCAGCTTGGCGGTGCCGAGCGCCGAGTCGCCCTCGACGATGAACAGCTCGCTGCGGTCGACGGCGTCGCTGCGGCAGTCGACCAGCTTGGCCGGCAGCGCGGAGTTTTCCAGCGCGCTCTTGCGGCGCTGGTTGTCGCGGTGCTCGCGGGCCGCGATGCGGGCCTTGGCGGCGGCGACGATCTTCTCCAGCACGGCCCTGAGCGGCTGCTTGTAGCCGCGCGGCGGGTTGGTGAACAGCTCTTTGAGCTCGCGCGAGACCACGTGGGAGACGATGCGGGTGGCGGCGGAGGTGCCGAGCACCTCCTTGGTCTGTCCCTCGAACTGCGGCTCGGGCACCCGGACCGTGACCACGCCGGTCAGGCCCTCGGAGATGTCGTCCTTGGTGACGGGGTCGTCGCCGTTCTTCAGCAGGCGGGTCTCGCGCAGCAGCTCGTTGATCGTACGGACGAGGCCGCGCTCGAAACCGGTGAGGTGGGTGCCGCCCTTGGGCGTGGCGATGACGTTGACGAACGAGCGCACGGTGGACTCGTAGCCCTTGCCCCAGCGGACCGCCACGTCGACCGTCAGCTCGCGCTGGACCTCGGTGGGCGTCATGTGGCCCTGGTCGTCGAGGACCGGCACGGTCTCGTGGAAGTGGCCGACGCCCTGCAGGCGCAGCACGTCGCAGATCGCCTCGTCGCGGGCCAGGAACTCGGTGAACTCGGAGATGCCGCCGTCGAAGCGGAACTCCTCCTCCAGGCGCTCCTCGTGCCGGCTGTCGTAGACGGCCAGGGTCAGGCCGGGGACCAGGAACGCGGTCTGCCGCAGGCGTACGTGGATCTCGTCGAGCGAGACCTCGGCGTCGGGGAGGAAGATCTGCTTGTCGGCCCAGAAGCGCACGCGGGTGCCCGAGACGTTCTTCGGGATCTTGTCGCCGATGCGCAGGCCGGACTTCTTCTTGAACTTGGCGGTGGGTCCATCGCCGTCGAAGACGCCGGGGACCCCGCGCCTGAAGCTGATCTCGTGGATCACCCCGTCACGGTCGACCTCGACGTCGACGCGCGCCGACAGGGCGTTGACCACGGAGGCGCCCACGCCGTGCAGGCCGCCGGAGGCGCCGTAGGAGCCGCCGCCGAACTTGCCGCCCGCGTGGAGCTTGGTGTAGACGAGCTCGACGCCGGCCAGGCCGCTCTTGGGCTCGATGTCGACGGGGATGCCGCGGCCGTTGTCGCGCACCTCGATGGAGCCGTCGGCGTAGAGCTCGACCTCGATGCGGTCACAGTGGCCCGCCAGCGCCTCGTCGACGCCGTTGTCCACGATCTCCCAGAGGCAGTGCATGAGCCCGCGACTGTCGGTGGACCCGATGTACATGCCCGGGCGCTTGCGGACGGCCTCGAGACCCTCAAGCACCGACAGGTGACGAGCCGTGTAACCCGCCTCCACTAGCGTCACTCCAGCTCCCCTGTTCTCGTCATCGAACACGTGTGCGTAGCCTACCGTTCTTCCCCTACGCGCGCGTACAAGCTTGCCATGGTCGCTCGTTTGCCGTTACCAACCGGCTGATCGTCATTACTTTCGGGCACATTCCGCTCTGGGCGTAGAGAGGGGGCGGTTGGGAACGTCCACGTCCGGTTAGATGTTGTTCCAAGTGACTGACGCCAGATCCTCGCTTCGGCGGGGGTGACCCGAAAGGCGATACGTGACTGGAGCTCTCGCCCCCGTTAAGCCGCTGACGGCCCTCGACCGCTGCGACCGCTGCGGCGCCCAGGCCTACATTCGCGCGACCCTGCCTGTGGGTGGGGAGCTGCTGTTCTGCGCCCACCACGGGCGTCAGCACATCGCAGCGCTGCGTGAAAAGGGCGCCGACATCCTGGACGAGTCGGCTCGGCTCAGCGAAACCCCTGCAACCGCCCCCAGCGGTGAGCGCTGATCACAGCGTTCACCGTGTGAGATAACCACATATTGCGAAACGCACGACGGCGACTCCGGGTCCACCCGGAGTCGCCGTCGTGCTTTCATCCGCCCGTGATTCTCCGTCCTCGGGCGGCCGCTCCGGGCTCGCTCCTCGGCGGTGGTCGGCACGGGTGGCGCGGCCCGTGCCCACCAGGTCCTGGTTCGCGGTGACGAAACCACGGGCGTCGCGCTCGTACGCGACGAAGCCCGCCACGTGGTGACTTGAGCGCACGCCGGCCGCTCGGGGCAGGCTCATGCCGCCGTGGCGACATACCGGGGAGCCCGATCGCGGTGATACCGGGGTAGGGGGTGCGGGTCAGAGGGGGGCGGCGCGGTAGTGGTAGCGGTCCGTCGCCGTGAAGCCCTCGCCTCGGTAGAGGGACTGGGCGGCCGCGTTCTGAGCCGTCACCACCAGGTACGCCTCGCCGCCGCCCGCACGGGCGACCAGTGCCCGCAGCACCGTCCTGGCCAGTCCCCTGCGCCGGGCCTCGGGCAGCGTGGCCATGCAGTAGACGCCGAGCATGTCGCCCTGCGGGACGGCCCGGCCGACGGCCAGCGCCCGGCCGCCCTCCTCGTACGCCGCGTACAGGGCCGGCACGCCGGTGCAGATCCGCTCGGCCACGGCGAGCCCGTCGGCGTAGCGGCCGTCCACGGCCCACCAGGTCTCCAGCCAGCCCGGCCAGGGCCGCTCCTCGACCCTGACCTCGGGGGCGGGCTCGCCCTTGGGCGTCCCCGACATGACGACCGTGGGGTCGACCACCTCGTATCCCCGGCGTCCGAGCTCCTCGTCCAGCCCCGGCATGGTGCCAGGGCCCATGGAGAAGAAGCACCGCTGCCCCCGCTCCCGGTAGAAGTCCTCAGCCGCCGAGATCGCCCGGTCCAGGTCGGACGGCCGCTCGAGCGCCAGCACGGAATTGGCTCTCTTGGTGACCCCGCCGGCGTGTCGCAGCAGCCATCCGTCGTACGCCCGCACCTCGAAAGCGGGCCATGCCTCATGAACGAGCAGGTCGACATCCACCCGCGCAGCCTAGCGACCCGAGCCTGGGAAAGGGCCACTGGCCAGGGCCAATAGGGTAGAGGACTGTGCTGATTCTGTTGCCGCCGTCCGAAGGCAAGGCGTCGGAGGGCGACGGCCCGCCCGTGGGCGAGCTGTCCTTCCCCTCCCTCGGCAAGTCCCGCAAGCGGGTGATGACCGCGCTCGTCCGGGCCTCCAAACGCCGCGACGCCCTCGACGTGCTGGGCCTGACGCCGGGCCTCGCGGGCGAGCTGGCCAAGAACATCGCGCTGGCGGCCGCGCCCACCCTGCCCGCCGCCGCCCTCTACACCGGCGTCCTGTACGACAACCTCGGCCTGGCGACCCTGGACGCGGAGGCGCTCGCGCGGGCCGAGGAGTCCGTGCTGATCTTCTCCGGGCTCTGGGGTGCGGTGCGGATCACCGACCGCATCCCGCCCTACCGCCTGTCCATGGGCGTCAACCTGCCGCCGGTCGGCGGTCTGGCGGCCTTCTGGCGTCCGGTGATCTCCAAGGAGCTCGACCGGCTGCCGGGGCTGGTGGTGGATCTCCGCTCGGCCACGTACGCGGGTGCCTGGCAGCCGGGGTCACGCTCGGTGACGGTACGCGTGTTCCGCGACGGCAAGGTCGTCAGCCACATGGCCAAGGCCACCCGCGGCGAGATCGCCCGCGCCCTGCTTCACCAGCCGACGCAGCCGTCCACGCCTGAGGAGCTGGTCAAGACCCTCGACTCCCTCGGCTACACCACACACCTCACGGCTCCCACGAACTCCAAGCGCCCCTGGGTGCTGGACATTCACCTGTAGAAAGTTGGAACCCCAGGAACACCTGAGCTCACCGGAGAAGCCGAAACGCCCCGCCGGAACTCCGGCGGGGCGTTTCGCACAACGAGGTGAGCCCCAGCGAACCAGGGCCCTGATGCGGGTCAGTCCAGGTAGTCGCGCAGGACCTGGGACCTGGACGGGTGGCGCAGCTTCGACATGGTCTTGGACTCGATCTGGCGGATGCGCTCACGGGTGACCCCGTAAACCTTGCCGATCTCGTCCAGCGTCTTGGGCTGGCCGTCCGTGAGACCGAAGCGCATGGACACGACGCCCGCCTCCCGCTCCGACAACGTGTCGAGAACGGAGTGCAGCTGCTCCTGCAGCAGCGTGAAGCTGACGGCGTCGGCCGGCACGATGGCCTCGGAGTCCTCGATGAGGTCACCGAACTCGCTGTCGCCCTCCTCGCCCAGCGGGGTGTGGAGGGAGATGGGCTCGCGGCCGTACTTCTGGACCTCGACGACCTTCTCGGGCGTCATGTCCAGCTCGCGGGCCAGCTCTTCCGGCGTGGGCTCGCGGCCGAGGTCCTGCAGCATCTGCCGCTGGACCCGGGCCAGCTTGTTGATCACTTCGACCATGTGGACCGGGATGCGGATCGTCCGCGCCTGGTCGGCCATGGCACGCGTGATCGCCTGCCGGATCCACCACGTGGCGTAGGTGGAGAACTTGTAGCCCTTGGTGTAGTCGAACTTCTCGACGGCCCTGATGAGGCCCAGGTTGCCTTCCTGGATCAGGTCGAGGAACAGCATGCCGCGCCCGGTGTAGCGCTTGGCCAGCGAGACCACGAGCCGGAGGTTGGCCTCCAGCAGGTGGTTCTTGGCGCGGCGGCCGTCTTCGGCGATCCACTCAAGCTCGGCCTTGACGTCGACGGGGAGCCCCTCGGCCTCGCCACCGCCCAGCTGCTCCTCGGCGAACAGGCCGGCCTCGATGCGCTTGGCCAGCTCGACCTCCTGCTCGGCGTTGAGCAGGGGGACCTTGCCGATCTGCTTGAGGTAGTCCTTGACCGGGTCGGCGGTGGCGCCGGCGGCCGCGACCTGCGCGACCGGGGCGTCATCGTCGTCGTCGGAGAGGATGAGGACTTCTTCCTCGCTCTTCTCCACGGCGACCTCGGCGGCCTTCGGTTCGTCGTCGGACTCGGTGTCGTCGTCGGAGTCGCCCTCGGAGTCGCCTTCGGCCACGATCTCGTCGTCGTCGACGTCGATGTCCTCGAGCTCGTCGAGCACTACGTCGCCGTCGAGCTCGAGGTCCTCGTCGTCGTCGGCGTCGCGCGCGGCGTCGGGCCCCTTGGGCTTGGTCTCGGCAGGCCCAGCGTTCTTCGGCTCGGCCTTCTTGGCGGCGGCGGATGCCGCGGCCTTCTTCGCCGCCGGAGCGGCCTTCTTGGCAGGGGCCGCCTTCTTGGCGGCCGGCTCGGCTTCAGCGGTGCCCACGACCGCGGTCACGGTCTCGGGCTGCTGCTCTTTGGCGGCCGCCGCCGTCTTGGTCTTGACGGGGGCGGCGGTGCGGCGCTTTGCTGGACGAGACTTCTTCGGCGCAGCCGAATCCGCGGCGGTCACCACCACGGTCACGCCCTCTTTGCTGAGGTTCCGCAAGAACGCGGCGGCGTGCGACATGGGGATGTCCGCCTCCTCGAAGGCCTGACGGACATCCTCAGACTCGAGGAAACCCTGCGAGCGCCCACGCTCGAGCAGTCGCTGAATGACGGGCTCGTTCAGCTCTTGTGGCTTCGAGCGAGTCGAACTTGCAGGCGACACGAACACCTCTCGAACGAACGCGTGGCGACAATGGACCCAGATGCCCGCTGGGGGGCTGTTGCCTCTCTCGGAGATCGGTGAGGCCGTGCGGACCGCGACGGACCTGCACAGCATTGTGGCACGACCCCGCGATCCATACGGCCACCTCCCGGCGGTTGACCTCCACCCTAGGCCGACCAAGACAGTAGTGCGTACGTAAGCGGGGCACTGATACCCGAAAGCAACCGTTATGACTGTTTCATTCAGTCACTCTTCGTGGCTGGTGGGACGTGGATTGCGAGCGCGGTAACGTCATCATCCTGTTCATATCCAGACAACATCCGGTCAACCAGGAAGTCCAGCAGCATGTGCGGACTGCTCACCACCTCAGGCGGCGCTTCGGTCACAACACTGCAAAGCTCTGCGAGCCCGGCATCCAGTCCGCGCTTCCTGTTCTCGACGAGACCGTCGGAGTAGAGCACGGCGGTATGGCCGGGCGGCACCACGAACCTGAACTGCCTCCGGCTGGTCGGCCAGCCTAGCGGAGTGCCGGGCTCTGCGTCGCACAGGATCGCCGTGCCCTGCGGAGAGACCAGGACGGGTGGCGGGTGTCCCGCCATGGCCAGCGTGCCCTCGCCGGTGACGGGCTCGACCACCATGTACGCCAGCGTCGTGACCTGCTCTTCTTCCTCGGTCGCGTCGAAGACGCGGTCGAGACCGGTGAGCACGGCCGCGGGCGGCGGGTTGGTCAGCGCCAGCGCCCGCATGGCGTTGCGGATGCGGCCCATGCCGGCCGCGGCCTTGACGCCCTTGCCCATGACGTCGCCGACGACCGCCGCGACCCGCCCGTCCTGCAGCTCGAACGCGTCGTACCAGTCGCCGCCGACCTGGACGTGGCGGCTGCCCGAGCGGAAGCGCTGGGCCAGCACCAAGCCCTTGATCACCGGCAGGCGGTCAGGGAGCAGGCTGCGCTGCAGCGTCTCGGCGGTGCGGTGCTCGCGCTCGAACAGGGTGGCCCGCTCGACGGCGAGCGCGCACTGACCGGCCAGTGCCTCCAGGAAGACGCCGTCCTCCTGGGAGATCTTCTGTGGCCTGGTGAAGGAGAAGCGCAGGGCGCCGAGCGCGCGCCCGGCGGCCAGCAGCGGCAGGCCCACCCAGGCCCGCTCGTCGCCGTGGGCGAGGAACTGGGCCAGCACCTCCTCGTCGCCACCGGCCTCGAGGAGCTGCGCCTTCAGCGACTCGGGCGACTCGGCGAAGACCGGGCGGCGGCTGTTGACCGCCATGGTCATCACGTTGGAGTGGGACAGCGGGATCTCGTCGCCGGTGGCCCCTGACGCCTCGAGGATGCCCTCGCCGTTGATCAGCTTGAGCGCGGCGCGGTCGGTGTCGAGCAGCGCGACGGCCGAGCGGTCGGCGGCCAGCGCGGTGCGGCCCACGTCGATGATGACCTGGACGACCTGCTCGACCGTCAGCGCCTCCGCCAGCATGGCCGTGGCGCCCTGGAGCCGCGCGGTGCGCAGGGCGGCGGCGCCGAGCTGGTCGGTCAGCCTGCCGCGCATCTCCTCGGCCTCGCGCTGCGGCGTGACGTCGGTGTTGGCGCCGACCCACTCCACCACCCTGCCGTGGCGGATGATCGGCACGGCCCGCACCTCGAAGTGGCGGTAGCCGCTCGCCCGGGTGCGCACCCGGTAGTTCCACTCGAACATGGTGCGGCCGCGCAGCGCCTCGCGCCACGCCTCCTCGGTCTGCTGCCGCTCCTCGGGGTGGACGACCTCCAGCCAGCCGTTGGCGAGGTATTCCTCCAGGCCCTGGCCGGTGATGGCGCGCCACTGCGGGGCGTCCTCGACCACGGCGCCGGTGGGCGAGGTGATCCAGACGAGCTGGGACTGCGCCTCGACCAGCGAGCGGTAGCGCTCCTCGCTGCGGCGCAGCGCCTCCTCTGTCTGGCGGCTCTCGGTGACGTCGAGCCCGACCAGGGCGATCGCGCGCAGCTCGCCGGCGTCGTCGTGGACCGGCGAGAACGACAGCGACCAGTGGCGCGTGTCGCCCTCGGCGGAGCGCACGCGGACGCGGCCCTCGGTGACCGGCGCGTCACCCTCGATGACCGCCTGCACGGCGTGCGTGATGATCTGGCTGAGGTCGGCGGACAGCACCTCGACCGGCTGCCTGCCGATCATGCGGTCGGCGGGCACGTTGACGACGTCGCTGAAGACGTCGTTGACCCGCTGGATGCGGCTGTCGGCGTCGAAGAACGCGAAGGCGAACTCGGCCTCCGACAACATGCCCTTGAAGAGGGCGGAGTCTGAGATGTCCACATCCGACTCCCGGGGACGGGGAACGGAGGTCTCGGCGCTCATGGTCCGCACCTCCGTCGCGTGCCAGGGTCTCCCACGCGGCACATCTCCATAACTGTGTATCGGCGTAGCGCAGCTCCGGGCGACCGGATTCTGCAGTACATCATCGACGATGGGCATGTACGGACGGAAGCCCCCGCCGCGGCCCTGTCGCCTTTAGGGTCTACGCATCCTGTCAAAGTCGCTCCACATTGCGCAGCAAGATCAGGTTACAGCGCCAGATCGCCGGGGCGGATCCCGCCACGACCTCTGGGCCCCTACTGGCCCTTGGCCGCGCGCTTGGCCTCCTGTTTGGCCGCCCGCACGCGGGCCAGGCTGTCGGCGTCGACCACGTCGGCCACCGACCGGTACGACCCCTCCTCGCCGTAGAGTCCGGCTGCTTCACGCCAGCCTGATGGCTGGACCCCCAACTGCTTGCCCAGCAATGCCAAAAAGATCTGGGCCTTCTGCTTGCCGTATCCCGGCAGGGCCATGAGTCGTTTCACCAATTCTTGACCGTCGGCGGCGTCGGCCCAGATGTTCTCGGGCCGTCCGTCGTAGTGCTCGACGATATAGGCAGCCAGCTGCTGGATGCGGGCCGCCATGGATTTGGGGTAGCGATGCACGGCCGGCTTGTCCGCGAGCAGGGCGGTGAACGCCTCGGGGTCGCAGGAGGCGACCTCCTGCGCGGTCAGGTCGCGCCCGAGCCGCTCGGAGATCGTGTACGGCCCCGTGAACGCCCATTCCATGGGGATCTGCTGGTCGAGCAGCATGCCGACGAGCAGGGCGAACGGGCTGCGGCCGAGGAGCTCGTTCGCCTCGCTCCGCTGGGCGAGCTGGATGCGCATGGAGACAGCTTTGCATGAAAGCTCACCCGGTGAAGTGAACACAGGCCGCGCGGAGCCTTGACACGCGCCCGAGAAAAGGTGGAATGGGAGCGCAAGTCGCCCTGCAGACATTCCTGGGGGTTTGCCCCTACGGTTCCAGAGGAATCTCACTCCTATGCTCGCTCTGGCCACACGGTTCCTGCGGGAGCCGGTCAGTCTCAGGCTGGCCGAAGAGTTCCTTACCGTGCCCGTGGACACGATCGACCGATGCGTGGCCGACGTGTGCGCGTGCGCGCAGCACCTGGGCATCTCGGCGACACCCGAGATCGTGGAACGCATCGCCCGGGAGCACCTGCTCGCGATCGTCAACTCCGCGCCGCCGCCGCGCGGCATCCGCTGACCCCGGGGCGCCGGCGCACGGCGTCCCGAGACGGCGTGACGAGCGTGAAGTGTCCTGATCGGCGTGTCCGTCTCGTGTCCTTCTCGATGGCCGCCGCCGATAACATCGAGGTCACCGGGCCGTGTTCTCCGCACCGTCCGCGCCCGGAATACGAGAGAGTGAGGGTGTGCGCCGACACCGACGAGATCCCCGGGAGAGCACCCCTCCTGACGACGTGTTCAAGGAGATGGTGCAGGCGGCTCGTGAGTTGCTGGCCGTACGCACTCCCCTCGACGCGGAGCTGATGGTCTCCGACATGATCGGCGCCTGGTGGGGCAGGCGGGTCAGGGGCGGCGACGTCGAGCAGGTGCTCGGCGAAGGGCTGGTCGACTACGCCGCCAAGGCCGGCACCCCGGCCTCGCTCACGCTGCTCATCTGCCTGGCCTACCTCGGCACCGCCCGCCAGGGCGCCAAGGCGGAGGGCGCGGCGCTGGCGATGATGGAGTCGGGGGTGGCGCGCCCCGGCTGGGCCGACCGGGTCGGCGCGGTCAAACCGGCCGGCTGCTACGTCTCCCGCGACGCCTACGGCGACCAGGACACGGTGATCTGCACCTTCGCCTACCGCTGGAACGACAGCGAGCAGCCGATGGACCGCCACGCGCTGGTCCTGGTGGTCGACTACAACATGAGCGGCATGGCCCGCGACGCCTGGGTCTCCTCGCAGGTCGACAAGCTGCTTGAGCAGGCCAGGGCCGAGGCGGCGGGCAATCCGCTGCTGCTGTTCGAGGAGATCGAGCCCGACCAGGCCAGGGCGCTGCTGGAGTCGGCGATGAAGGCCACCAGAGAGCCGAAGACGCCGCCGCCGGTGAGCGACAGCTACAGCGCCTACCACGCCTTCGCCAGGGCCAGGCTCAAGGCGCTGCCGCCGGGACGCAAGCGGCCCGCGCCGCTGCACACCGAGGCCCCCTACAGCAGGGAGCGGCGGGCGATGCTGGCGGCGGAGTTCCTCGCCTCCGACGCCGCTGAGCACCTGTCCGACCCCTCGGCGGCCTCGCGCTGCGCCGACCACATCATCGACTACGGCTGCGACCAGGACTTCAACCGGCCGCTGCGGGTGAGCCCGACCAAGTGCGAGACGTTCCTGCTCGACTGGCTGCCGCGCAAGGTGATGCTGAGCGAGGCGGAGCAGGAGGCGATGCCGCACGTGCTGGCGGCGTGGGTGCGCTTCGCGGCGCGCCGCACGGGGCTGCCCGAACAGGGGCTCAAGGCCACGCTCGACGCGGTGTGGGAGGCGATCGGCAAGTTCCCCGAGGCCTACCGCGACCCGACGACGTTCGGGCTCGACCGGCCGCTGCTGGAGCGGCTGCTGCCGGACGGTGACCTGTCGGCGCTGGCCAGGCGGGCCTTCGCCTTCCCTTATCTGCAGGGCACCCACAACGGCATCGACCTCGACCGGCTCGACCCTGCCGACGCCGCCGACCGCCGTACGTTACTCGAGATCGACCACGGCACCGTGATCGACCAGGAGCACCTGGCCTGGCACGAGGAGATCGCGAGCCGGCTGTGGGACGGCGACCCGCCGCAGCTGTGGGAGGCCGCGCAGCGGCTGCTCGACCTCGGCCACGACCGCCACGACGTGCTCCACGTGCTGATCGAGATCGTCGAGCGGATCGGCGGCCATCCCGACGAGCTGGCGGCGGCGCTCGACGACATCGCGGACATCCCCGACGAGTTCTAGAGTCTTCTTCCATGGCGATGTACCGGCGACTCACCCGTGCTGATCATGCGGGCCGTTACCTGGCGTCGGAGCACACCCAAGGTCCTTGGGATCCGCGCACGCAGCACATGGGGCCGGTCGCCGCGCTGATCGCGCACGAGCTGGCCCAGACCGCGCCGCGCCCGGGGCTGGAGCCGTCCCGGCTGGTGGCCGACGTGTTCGCGCCGGTGCCGGTGGCCGAGCTTGAGGTCACGACCGACGTCGTACGCGACGGCAAGCGGGTGCAGTGCCTGTCGGCCAGCGTGTCGTCGGGCGGCCGCGAATACGTCAGGGCCACGGCCTGGCGCATCCGTACGGAGGAGATGGCCCCGGTGGGCGGGGCCGCCCCGCCCGCTCCCCCGCACCCCGTCGAGCCCGACGGCTCCTGGCTCGCCACCGACTTCGGCTACGGGCGGGCGATGGAGTGGCGGTTCGTCGCGGGCGGTCCCGGTGAGACGGGCCCCGCGACCGCGTGGGGCAGGCTGCGCGTGCCGCTGGTCGAGGGCGAGGAGCCGGCGCCGTTCGAGCGGGTGGCGGTGCTCGCCGACAGCGGCAACGGCATCAGCGCCGCCCTCGGCTTCGACACGCACGTGTTCGTGAACGTCGATCTGACGATCTCGCTGTTCCGCGCGCCGGCGGGCGAATGGGTCTGCATGGACGCGCAGACCGTCGTCGGCCCGTCCGGCCGCGGCCTGACACGGAGCACCCTGTACGACGAGAGCGGCGAGATCGGCGCGGCCACGCAGACGTTGTTCGTCGCGCCGAGGTAGCCCTACCCGCCATGATGGATGCCATGGTGATCGACCTGAACGCTGACCTGGGCGAGGGTTTCGGCATCTGGCGGCTCGGCGACGACCTCGCGCTGCTCGACATCGTCACGAGCGCCAACGTGGCCTGCGGCTTCCACGCGGGCGACCCGGTGACGATCAGGCGCACGTGCGCGGCGGCCGTGGACCGCGGGGTGTCGATCGGGGCGCAGGTGTCCTATCGCGACCTGGCCCACTTCGGGCGCAGGGAGATGGAGGTCGAGCCGGAGGAGCTGTGCGCCGAGGTGCTCTACCAGCTCGCCGCCGTCGACGGCATCGCCAGGGCGATGGGCGGGCGGGTCTCCTACGTCAAGCCGCACGGCGCGCTCTACAACCGGATCTGCCGCGACGAGGAGCAGGCCACGGCGGTGATCGAGGCGGTCGCCGACTACGACCCCGCGCTGCCGGTGCTGACCCTGCCCGGCTCGGTGGTGCACCGGGTGGCGGCGGCCGAGGGGGTGCCGACGGTGAGCGAGGCGTTCGCCGACCGGGCGTACACGCCGGCGGGCATGCTGGTGCCGCGCCGCGAGCCCGGCTCGGTCATCCACGACCCCGGGGCGGTGGCCGCCCGCGCCCGCCAGATGGCCGTGGAAGGCTCTGTGACGGCCGCTGACGGCAGTTCCGTGCCTCTTTCCGCGCGTTCCATCTGCGTCCACGGAGACACGCCTGACGCGGTCAGGCTGGCGCAGGGAGTGCGCGACGCGCTGCTGGCCGCCGGAGTGGTCCTGCAGGCGTTCGCGTGATCCGCACGGCCGGGGAGCACGGGCTGCTCGTGGAGACGGGCTCGCTGGAGCTGTCGCACCGCGTCGACGCGGCGTTGCGCGCGGCGCGGCCGGCGGGCGTCGTGGAGATCGTGCCGGGGCCCGCGACGGTGCTGGTGGTGGCGCCGGGCGCGGATCAGGGGCGGTTGCGGGCGCGGCTCGAGTCGGTCGTACGCGAGGAGAGCGGCAAGACGGCGGCGGGCGAAGGCCGCGAACGGCCTGTCGTGACCATTCCCGTCGTCTACGACGGGGCCGACCTGGAGTCCGTGGCCGAGCTGGCCGGGATCTCCGTGGCGGAGGTGATCGACCGGCACACCGGGCGCGAGCTGGTGGTGGGGTGGCTGGGGTTCGCCCCCGGCTTCGCCTACCTGACCGGGCTCGACCCGGTGCTGGAGATGCCCAGGCTCGACACGCCGCGCACGTCGGTGCCCGCCGGGTCCGTGGCCGTCGCGGGGCCCTACTCGGCGGTCTATCCGACGGCGTCGCCCGGCGGGTGGCGGCTGCTCGGGCGAACGTCGGTGCGGGTGTGGGACGTTTCTGCCGATCCGCCGTCGCTGTTCAGGCCGGGCACGCGGGTGCGGTTCGAGGCCGCATGATCGAGGTCGTGGCGCCGGGTCCCTACGCGACCGTCCAGGATCTCGGGCGGCCGGGGTTCGCGCATCTGGGCGTGCCGTGCTCGGGCGCGGCCGACGCTTCCGCGTTGAAGCTGGCCAACCGGCTGGTCGGCAACACCGAGTGGCAGGCCGGGATCGAGCTGACGTTCGGCGGGGCGCGGCTGCGGTTCACGGACGCGGCCTGGGTGGCGGTGACGGGGGCGCCGCTGGAGGTGCGGGTGGCGGGCGCCTCCGGGGTGCGGCCCGGCATGGGGGCGCCGTTCTGGGTGCCCGCCGGAGCCGAGCTGAGCTTCGGGACGCCCGAGACAGGGCTGCGTACGTACGTGGCGGTGCGCGGCGGCATCGCGGTCGAGCCGGTGCTCGGCAGCAGGTCGACCGACTCGCTGTCCGGGCTCGGGCCCCCGCCGCTGCGGGCCGGCGACACGCTGCCGGTCGGCCTGGCCGACGGGCTGATCACCGTGGACCAGGCGCCGCTGCCGGGGCCGCGGCCCGCCGCGCTGCGGGTGGTGCCGGGGCCGCGCGACGACTGGTTCGCGGGCGGCGCGCTGGAGGTGCTGTGCGGGCGGCCGTACGAGGTGAGCCAGGACAGCAACCGCGTCGGCGTGCGACTGCGCGGACCCGAGCTGGCGCGGGCCAGGGAGGGCGAGCTGCCCAGTGAGGGCATGGTGACCGGGGCCGTGCAGGTGCCGCCGAGCGGGCAGCCGATCGTCTTCCTCGCCGACCACCCGCCCACCGGCGGCTACCCGGTGATCGCGGTCGTGCTGGACGCCGACCTGCCGGTGGCCGCCCAGCTGCGGCCAGGCGACCAGGTCCGCTTCACGCTCGCCCAGGGCCGCAGCGGCCGCGCCGGCACATGAGGCCGAGCCGGCCCAAGACACCGATCGTCACCACGCCGGGGCCCGCGCAGAAGCTCGGCCGCCCGGCCGGCCCGTGACGCACACGGCGCTCAGCGGTTGAGCGTGCCCGTGACGCAGGTCGTGACCGCGCCGCCGACCCAGATCCGGCCCTCGGCGTCGGTGGAGACGTGCACGCGGCCCCGCCTGCCGATCACGGTGCCCTGCGAGGCGACGTAGGGGGCGCTCGCCCGGCCGGTGCGCAGCAGCCACTGGGCGAGCGCGGCGTTCAGGCTGCCGGTCACGGGGTCCTCGACGGTGGCGCCGTTCTGCGGGAAGAACGCCCGCACCTCGAACGCGCACTCCGACCCCTCGGGGTAGGGACCCACCACGCCGATGTCCTCCGGCACCGTGCCGGGGCGCAGCGCCAGCACCTGCTCGGCGTCCGCCAGCAGCACCCCGATCCAGTGGGGGCCGTTGGCGGCCCACTCGGCGGCCACGATGTCGGCGCGCTCGATGCCGAGCGCGGCGGCCACCCGCCCGAGCAGTTCCTCGTCCACCGGTCCCGAGCGGATCAGCGGCGGCGCCTCGAAGGCCAGGCCGTCACCGGTGACGCGCAGCGGCACGAGCCCGGCCCCGCACTCCTGCACCACCTCGCCCTCCGTGCGCGGCACGCCGCCCGACTCCAGCCAGGCGTGGCAGGAGCCCAGCGTGGGATGCCCGGCGAAGGGCAGCTCCCGGTCGGGGGTGAAGATGCGCACCCGGTAGTCGGCCTCCCCGCTGGTGGGCGGCAGCAGGAAGGTGGTCTCCGACAGGTTCGTCCATCGGGCGAAGCGCTGCATCTCCTCCGTGCTCAGCCCGTCGGCGTCGATGACGACCGCGAGCGCGTTGCCGAGGTACGGAGTGGCGGCGAAGACGTCGACCTGCGTGAATCTGCGAGACATACCCCGGAGTCTCCCAGAGGGGTCTTTTCCGCCGCACGGGCGACCCCGCAGACTGGACGGCGTGGCGGACTTCGATGTGGTGGTCCTGGGCTCGGGACCGGGCGGGCAGAAGGCGGCGATCGCGGCCGCGAAACTCGGCAAGCGTGTGGCGGTGATCGAGAAGCGGAACATGATCGGCGGCGTGTGCATCAACACGGGCACGATCCCGTCGAAGACGCTGCGCGAGGCCGTCCTCTATCTGACGGGGCTCAACCAGCGGGAGCTGTACGGCGCCAGCTACCGCGTCAAGGACGAGATCACGGTCACCGACCTCGGCATGCGCACCCAGCACGTGATCGGCCGCGAGATCCAGGTGATCCGCGCGCAGCTGGCCCGCAACCACGTGACGGTGCTGCAGGGCACCGGCCGCTTCCTCGACCCGTACACGATCGGCATCACCGGCGAGGACCAGGACGAGAAGAAGGTCACCGCCGACAAGATCGTGATCGCGACGGGCACCTCGCCGGCCCGCCCGGCGAGCGTCGAGTTCGACGACAAGACCGTGATCGACTCCGACGCGATCCTGCGGCTCGACCGGGTGCCCGAGACGCTGGTCGTCGTGGGCGCCGGGGTGATCGGCATCGAGTACGCCTCCATGTTCGCCGCGCTCGGCACCAAGGTGACCGTGATCGAGCGGCGCGAGCGCATGCTGGAGTTCTGCGACCTGGAGATCGTCGAGGCGCTGAAGTACCACCTGCGCGACCTGGCGGTCACCTTCCGGTTCGGCGAGAGCGTGGCGGCCGTCGAGCGCCGCCCGCGCGGCGCGCTGACCCTGCTGGAGAGCGGCAAGATCATTCCGGCCGACTGCGTCATGTACTCGGCCGGCCGCCAGGGCAAGACCGCCGAGCTGTGCCTGGAGGCCGCCGGCCTGTCCGCCGACGACCGCGGGCGGATCAAGGTGGACGAGAACTTCGCCACCGAGGTGCCCCACATCTACGCCGTCGGCGACGTGATCGGCTTCCCCGCGCTGGCCGCCACCTCGATGGAGCAGGGCAGGCTGGCCGCGCAGCACGCCTGCGGCGAGCCGTCGGGCGACCTGGCCGAGCTGCCGCCCATCGGCATCTACACCATTCCCGAGATCAGCTTCGTCGGCCGCTCGGAGGACGAGCTGACCCGCGACAAGGTGCCGTTCGAGGTGGGCATCTCGCGCTACCGGGAGCTGGCCAGGGGGCAGATCATCGGCGACTCGTACGGCATGCTCAAGCTGCTGGTGTCCTCCGAGGACCGGCGGCTGCTCGGGGTGCACGTGTTCGGCACGGGCGCCACCGAGCTGGTGCACATCGGGCAGACCGTCATGGGATGCGGCGGCACGGTCGACTACCTGGTCAACGCGGTGTTCAACTATCCGACGCTGGCGGAGTCGTACAAGGTGGCGGCGCTGGACGCGATGAACAAGATGCGCACCGTCGCCCGGCTCACCGCGGACCTTTGAGCCCTGTCAGTCGGTGGAGGGGCGGCGGTTGCGCGGTGCGGGCTTCTTGCGGCCCGCCACCAGCGTGTCTCCCGGCGCGGTCGTGACCTCCTCGCCGTTGCCCGGCTCCTTGGCCGTGGTACGCGGCTTCGGGTGGGGCGCGGTGTCCTCGGACGAAGAGGGAGCCTGCTCCGTCTTCGGGGCCGGTTCGGCGGGTTTCTCGGGTTTCTCCTCTGGCTCCTTGAGCGCGGCGATCACCTGATCGGCCTCGGTGTCGGCGGCGAACTCGTCGGCCGCCTGCGACTCCCTGCGCCTGATGACGACCATGTGATCGACCGACACGCGGCCCGCGCCGACGACGGCGAGCAGCAGGCTGGCCGCGCCGAGGAGGATGAGCTCGTTCAGGCTGATGGGGTTGAGCGGGGGCGCGACCAGGAAGACGGCCAGCGCCTCGGCGAAGAGGATCAGCCCCGTGATGGAGACCGCGAGCCCGGCGATGAGCAGCGCGCCGCCGATGAGCTCGGCGAGCATGGTGACCGTGGCCCAGGCGCCGGGAGCGGGGGCGCCCTGTTCCAGGAACTTCGCCCCGGTGATCTTCAGGCCGTCTTCGAGCTTGGCCCAGCCGTTGGCGAAGAAGATCCCGCCCACGCCTAACCGGGCGACGAGGGCGGCAAGATCACGTAGGGACTGTTTCACGGTAGTTGTCTGCCCTGATCGGGACATGGCACACCTCAATCACGGCTGAGCAGCATGGCCACCACGACGGCGGTCAGGCTGAGCAGGACGACGCTCACGACCACGGTCGTGTGCAGGGCGTTGACGAAGGCCCACCGGGCGGCGTCGAGCAGCGCGCCGCCGGTCTGGCCGCCGAGCTGGTTCGCGACGTGGGCGGCCGAGGCGAGCGACTGGCGGGCCTCGTCCATGCCGCCCGCGGGCACGCCGGGGACGGACGGGAGCCCGGGGGCGTAGACGATGGCGGTGATCGTGCCGAGCACCGCCACGCCGAGTCCGGCGCCCAGCTCGTACGCGGTCTCCTCGATCGCCGCCGCGCCACCCGCCTGCGACTCGGGGGCGGCGGCCATGATCGTGTCGGACGCGGCGAGCAGCGCCACCTGCACGCCGAAGCCGATGCCCACGAAGCAGCACGCGAGCATCACGGGATGCCCCTCGACGCCCCAGGTCAGCGTGGGGGTCAGGGAGAACGCGACGAGGCCGAGCCCGCCGCTCATCGTGGCCCGCATGCCGATCCTGGGCAGGATGTGGGCGGCGGCGAGACCGCCCGCGATGGCCGAGGCGACCAGGGGCAGCATGCGCAGCGCCGCGCGCACCGGGCTGTCGCCGAGCACGAGCTGCAGGTATTGGGCGAGCATGAGCTGCAGCCCGACCAGCGCGAACACGCCGAGCAGCACGCCGGTGACGCCGGTCGTGAACGACCGCCGCCGGAACAGGCCGACCTCCAGGAACGGCTCGCGCAGCCGCGTCTGGCGGCGGACGAACGCCACCAGCAACCCCACCCCGGAGAAGAACACCAGCACCGAGGCCCACAGCGGCATGAGGCTGCCGGAGCCGGCCTCCTTCAGGCCGAAGGCCAGCGCCAGGATGCCGAGCACCGACAGGATCGCGCTGGCGACGTCCCATGGCCGGTCGGGGCGCTCGCGCGACTCGGGCAGCAGGCGTACGGCAGCGGGCAGCAGCACCAGCAGGATCGGCACGTTGATGAGGAAGACCGCGCCCCACCAGAGGCCGACGAGCACGCCGCCGATGAGCGGCCCGACGGCGGCGCCGGCGGCGGCGACCGCGCTCCAGACGCCGAGCGCGATGGCCCGTTCGCGCCGGTCGGTGAAGACCTGGCGGATCAGCGACAGCGTGGCCGGCATGATCATCGCGCCGCCCACGCCGAGCAGCGCCCTGGCGAGGATGAGCGTCAGCGGCGTGGGGGCGAACGCGGCCCCGGCCGAGGCCACCCCGAACAGTACGAAACCGCACAGCACCAGCCGCTTGCGACCGTATTTGTCGCCCAGCGTGCCGAACATGATCAGCAGGGGCGCGACGACCAGCGAGTAGATGTCGATGATCCACAGGAGCTGCACCGCGGAGGGTTCGAGCGCGGCCGTGAGCGCGGGCACCGCGATGTGCAGAACGGTCGCGTCGACCGTGATGAGCAGCAGGCTCAGACAGAGCAGCACCAGGATGGACCAGCGGCGGTCACGAGGATCCCGGTCGGCGACGCGGACGAGGGGTGCGGCCTGTGTGACGGTCATGGGCCTCCTTGCAGGCCGATCCGAAATCACAGGGCCCGCACGTGCTGGTGATCGACCGGGGGCGGAAGCGCGGTGGGGTGTCCTGGCTCCGGCGCTCCGGCTTGCGTGGCAGCTTAGGCCATGTCAGGCACTTGTCATAGCGGTATCGGACGATCCACGGCCGGCCCCGACCTCTCTAGAGAGATACAGCCATATGTCGGCATCTATCCATCGATCGGATCGGAGCCGATCATGGTACGTGTGGGGACCGACGGACGTGACACCACCACCCATCCCTCCGACCGGTCCTCCCGCGAATGGTGCGAAGAGGCCGTGACCAGGCTGAACGCCGGCCGCCCCGAGTCAGCACTCGAAGCCGCCAAGAACGCCGCCGACCGCGAGCCAGGCGCCGAGTGGCCGTACCGGCTCATCAGCCTCGCCCACGAGCGGCTCGGCCGCGACGCCGACGCCCTGCCCGCCGCCGAGCGGGCCGTGGAACTCTCGCGCGGCTCGTGGCCCGCCCGGCTGCGCCTGGCCGCGGTGCTGCGCCGGGTTCCCGGCCGCTGGCAGGAGGCCGTGGAGCACGCGGTCCTGGCCGGGAAGTTCGCGCCCGAGCAGCCGGGGCCCGCGGTCATGCTGGGCGACCTCGCGCTGCTGCGCGGCGAGCACCTACGCGCGGCGCGCTCGTACCGGGCGGCGCTCGCGCTCGACCCCGATGACCCGCAGGCCCGCGTCAACCTGGGCCTGGCCCTGCTGCGGTGGGATCCGCCGCGCGCGCACCACGACCCGGCCTGGCCGGTCGGACCGCGCGAGACAGGGCGGGCCAGGCGGGCGCTGGAGGTCTGGTCGCGCCAGGTCAGGCTGCTGCTCGCGGTGGCCACGGCGGCCGTCGCGGCGTGCGCGCTGCTGCTGGGCTGGGGGGCGCAGGCGCGGCTCGGCGGGTTCGCGGTGCTGGCGCTGCTGGTACCGCTCACCGTCAGGCAGGCGCGGCGGGTGGCGGTCTGGTCGTACGCGAAGGCGATGCTGCGCCGGGACCCCTGGCTCGGGGGGTCGGTGGTGTCGGCGGCCCTGGCGGTGCCGGCGTTCGCGGCCTGGCTGCTGCTGGGCGCCGTGCCGGCTTTGCCGCGGGCCTTCGACCCGGTGTGGGCGGGGCTGGCCGGTTATGTGGTGCTGAGCTGGCCGGCGCTGGCGGGCGTACGGGCGCTGGCGGAGACGTGGCGGGGGCGTCCGCTGCCCGCGCTGGCCGAGACGCTGCCCGCGCGGGCGGCCGAGCGCTCGGCCAGGCGGAACGCCGGCGTGCTGCTGTGGATCGTGCTCGGCAGGACGTGGTCGGTGCTGGTGACGCTGGTGGCCGGGGCGCTGGTGGTGGAGCCGCGGGCGGTGGTGGCCGCCGTCGCGGTGCCGTACCCGCTGGTGCGGGCGTATCTGCGGGCGCGTGGGCACGGCGACAGGGCGCTGGCCGTCGCGTCGGCGCTGGTGGTGCTGGGCGCGGTGGCGTGCGCGGCGGGCGGGCTGCTGGGGCAGGCGTGGCGCGCCGGGCTGGGCGCGCTGCTCGCGGCGGCGGCGGTGTTCGCGGGACGCGCGCTGCTCGCCTGGTGGCGCGGCGGCCCCGGCCCGTGGCGCTCCTCGATGCTCATGTGCGACCTGCCGATGGGCGCGGAGCCGTCGGTCCCGCTCGACTCCGACGTCCGCCAGACCTTCTCCTACGCCCGCAGCATCGTCCTGTCGTACGGCGACGCGCTCGGGCCCCGCGTCGCCGGCGCGGTGGCGACCGTCACCTCGGCCGGCGAGCTGCGGCTGATCGCCGAGACCGAGGCGTGGCAGGCCATCGAGGACGACCCGCGCGTGGCGGTGTTCGCCGCGGACCCGTTGCAGCGGCGGTTCTGGGTGGAGGTGCGCGGTGTGGCGCAGGCCGACTCCGACGTGCTGTGGGTGACGCCCAAGCAGGTGCTCGTCGGCGAGTTCCCCGGGCGGCACCAGCGCCGCTGAGTAGAATGTTGTTCTATGCGGATTCTGCGCACCCCCGAAGAGCGCTTCGCCGGACTGCCCGGCTTCCCCTACGAGCCGCACTACGCCGAGGTCGGCGACGGGCTGCGGATGGCGTACGTCGAGGCGGGCCCGGCCGACGGCGAGCCCGTCGTCCTGCTGCACGGCGAGCCGAGCTGGTCCTTCCTCTACCGGCACGTCATTCCCGAGCTGACCGCGGCGGGGCTGCGCGTCATCGCGCCCGACCTGATCGGGTTCGGCCGCTCCGACAAGCCAGCCGAGCAGACCGGCCACAGCTACGCCAGGCACGTCGAGTGGACCAGGGCCCTGCTGTTCGACGCGCTCGGCCTGACCGGCGTGACGATCGCCGGCCAGGACTGGGGCGGCCTCATCGGGCTGCGCATCGCCGCCGAGCACCCCGGCCGGGTGGCGCGGATCGTCGCGGCCAACACGGGCTTGCCGACGGGTGACATTCCCATGCCCGAGGTGTGGCACCGGTTCAGGGACGCGGTGCGCAAGGCGCCGGTGCTGGACATCGCCCGGCTGATACAGGCGGGCTGCACGACCACGCTGGCGCCCGAGGTGCGGGCGGCCTACGACGCGCCGTTTCCTGACGAGTCCTACAAGGCGGGGCCGCGCGCCATGCCCGGTCTCGTGCCCAACACGCCCGACGACCCCGCGGCGCCCGCCAACCGCGCTGCCTGGGAGATCCTCACCACGCTCGACCGGCCGGTGCTGGTGGCCTTCTCCGACGGCGACCCGATCACCGGCGGCATGGCGCCCGTGCTCAAGAAGTCGCTGCGCGGCGCCGCGGGCCTGCGGCATCCCGAGATCAAAGGCGCGGGGCACTTCCTGCAAGAGGACGCGGGCGCGGAGCTCGGCCGCCGGATAGCCCTTTTCGTGACCTCCACCTAGCGTGTCAGGACCGCCCAACTGTCGGCCTGGTGCGGTATAACCGGGGGCGGACCGGGGAGGCGTGATGCGTGAGTCCGGCAGGACCCAGACCGCGGGGAGGGCCGCGGCGCGGGATCTGTTCGAAAAGGTTCGGCTGCGTTATTTCCAGATTCCCCCGGCCGTGCGCCGGGTCCTCTACGCGGTCGTGCTCGTGGCCGCCATGGGCGTGGGCGCGGCACTCGGCTGGGACCTTCTCCAGACCTTCCCCCTGGTGCTGCTGCTGCTCGCCTTCGTGGCGCTGACCATGCGCTTCCCCAGGGCCGCCGCGACCGCGCTGGTCGTCGCGGGCTGGGTGGTGCTGGCGCTGCCGCTCTTCGCGACGCTGTTCCCTCCCGGCGCCATGACCGTGCACCTCATGGTCGCGCTGTCGCTGCCGGTCGCCGGCGCCGCCCACCTGATCCGCTGGGTGACGCCGTGGCTGACCACGCTGACGGCGCTCGCCCCCGCGGGGGTGCTCGCCGCCGCGATCTCCCCCGTGTCCGATGCCGTCGCGGTCTGGGTCGCGTACGCCGCCGCCGCGGCCGTGCTCGTGCAGCGGTTCCTGGTGGCCCGCCGGGTCAAGGCCGAGGCCGCCGCCGCGGAAGAGCAGCAGGTACGCGTCAGGGTGCGCGAGGGCCGCCCCGAGTCGCCCCAGGACAAGCAGGGCGCCCCGCCGCAGATCTCCGTCGAGGAGGCGCTCGGCGAGCTGGAGAGCATGATCGGCCTGCAGCCGGTCAAAGAGCAGGTGCGCTCGATCGCCGCCTCCATCGAGGCCGGCCGCCTGCGCGCGGAGGCCGGCTACACCACCGGCCGCCCCACCAGGCACTTCGTCTTCGTCGGTCCGCCCGGCACCGGCAAGACCAGCGTCGCCCGCGCGCTCGCCAAGATTTTCTACGCGTTCGGCCTGCTGGAGACCCCCTACGTCGTCGAGGCGCAGCGGGCCGACCTGGTGGGCGAGTTCCTGGGCGCGACCGCGATCAAGACCAACGAGCTGGTCGACCGGGCGCTCGGCGGCGTGCTGTTCATCGACGAGGCGTACGGGCTGGTCAACTCCTCCGACGGCCAGCCCGACCGGTTCGGCGCCGAGGCCGTGCAGACCCTGCTCAAGCGGGCCGAGGACGACCGCGACCGGCTGATCATCATCCTGGCCGGCTACGAGCAGGAGATGAGCGCGTTCCTGTCCAGCAACCCCGGGCTGGCCAGCAGGTTCGCCACCCGGGTCCGCTTCCCCGGCTACTCCCCCGCCGAGCTGGTCGAGGTCACCGAGCTGCTGCAGCGCCGCAGGGGCGACACGATGGCGCCCGAGACCCGGCGCGCGCTGCTCGGGCTCTACGAGGACGTCCACCGCCGCGGCCTGGTCGACGAGCTGGGCAACGCCCGCTTCGCGCGCAGCCTGGTCGAGGCCGCCGCGCAGGCCCGCGACGTGCGCGTGGTGGGCGCCGGCGGCACCCCGACCACGCACGACCTCGTCACCACCACCACGCCCGACGTCACCAAGGCGTTCGACGAGCTGACCGCCCGCTTCCGCGGCTACGTCGCCACGCCCACGCTGGAGGAGGCGCTCGCCGACCTCGACAGGATGGCCGGGCTCGCCCCGGTCAAGCGGCAGGTGCACGCCATCGCCGCCCAGCTCCAGGTGGCCAGGATGCGCCAGGAGCGCGGCCTGCCCACGCCGCAGCAGATGCGCCACTTCGTCTTCACCGGCCCGCCCGGCACCGGCAAGACCACGGTCGCCCGCGTGCTCGGCCGCGTCTTCGCCGCGCTCGGCCTGCTGGCCAGGCCCGACGTCGTCGAGGCGCACCGCGCCGACCTGGTCGGCCAGCACCTCGGCGCGACCGCGATCAAGACCAACGAGCTCGTCGACCGGGCGCTCGGCGGCGTGCTGTTCATCGACGAGGCCTACAGCCTGGTCAACCCCGGCTACCAGGGCGGCGACGCGTTCGGCGCCGAGGCCGTGCAGACCCTGCTCAAGCGGGCCGAGGACGACCGCGACCGGCTCGTCATCGTGCTGGCCGGCTACGAGCGCGAGATGGACGCCTTCCTCGCCACCAACCCCGGCCTGGCCAGCCGCTTCAACCAGCGCGTCGCCTTCCCCAGCTACTCGCCCGCCGAGCTTTCGCAGATCGCGGTGCTGCTGGCCGAGAAGTCCGGCGACACCTTCGACGACGAGGCGCTGAGCAGGCTCGACGAGGTGTTCGCCTGGGTGTGCGAGGAGCGGCTGATCGACGGGCTGGGCAACGGCCGCTTCGCGCGTTCGCTGTTCGAGCGCGCGGCCATGCGCCGCGACGTGCGGCTGGCCGCCCACGCGGCGCGCGGCGGCTCGGCCAGCGCGGCCGACCTCACCACGATCACCAGCGAGGACGTCCGCACGGCGGTGGATGAGCTGGCCGGACGCTGAGAGCCGGGCGCTGACTTTCTTTGACGCATGAGGTGCGCCGCGCCCCTCACATCGTGTAGCTATATGACTACGATGGGCCACATTCGGTGGCGTGTCGTATCTGTGGCCGCGTAGGAGGGGGAGCGATGGCGGGGTTCCTGGCCCGCAGGCTGCTCAACTACGCCGTGCTCGTCGTCGTGGCCGCCAGTCTCGCCTACCTGCTGGCGGCCATGGCGCTCGACCCGCGCTCCAACTACGCCGACCGCACGCCCAAGCCGCCGCCCGGCGTCGTGGACGCCCAGCTCACGGCGCTCAACCTCAACGACAAGACGCCGCTGCTGCAGCGCTACGCGACGTGGGCGGGTGGGGTGCTGCGCGGCGACTTCGGCAAGACGGTCGCGGGCTCGCCGGTCAACGAGGATCTCAAGCGCCGCATGGGCGTGACGTTCCGGCTGGTCATCCTGGGCCTGGTGTGCGGCAGCCTGCTCGGCGTGCTCACCGGCGCGCTGGCCGCGGTCCGCCAGTACGGCTGGTTCGACCGGCTGTCCACCGGCGTGTCGTTCCTGGTGCTGGCGATCCCCGTGGTCGTGCTGGCCAACATGCTGATCCTGGTGGCGTCCTGGGCCAACGAAGACCTGTTCGGCCGGCCGGTGCTGCTGGTCAGCGGCGAATACAGCGACGGCCTGACCACCGGCTTCTGGGGGCACGTGGTCGACCGGCTGCAACACCTGATCCTGCCGACGATCTCGCTGTCGGTCGGGCTGATCGCGGTGTTCAGCCGTTACCAGCGCAACATGATGCTCGACGTGCTCGACGCCGACTTCGTCCGCACCGCCAGGGCCAAGGGGCTGAGCAGGCGCAAGGCGCTGACCCGCCACGCGCTGCGCACGGCGATGATCCCGGTGGCGACCTATTTCGCGTTCACCTTCGGCGCGCTGCTGACCGGGGCCACGTTCACCGAGAAGATCTTCGGCTGGCACGGTCTGGGCGAGCAGCTGATCAACTCCATCTTCAGCAACGACGTCAACACCGTGGCCGCCATCTCGCTGCTGGCCGCCATCGCCGTGCTGTGCGCCTCGCTGGCCGCCGATCTGCTGCACGCCGCGCTCGACCCGAGGGTGCGGGCCGGATGACGCTGTCGGAGGAGGAGCTGGCGGAAGAGCTGTCCGACGGCACGCTGGCCAGGGCGCCGTCCAGGACGCGGGTCGTCGCCGGCCGGTTCTTCAGCTCCACGCAGGGGCGCGTCGGGTTCGCGGTGCTGGCGCTGATGTTCCTGCTGGCGTTCGTGGGGCCGCTGTTCAGTCCGTGGACCTACACCGACAAGGACTTCACCGCGTTCCTGCAGCCGCCGTCGGCGCGCCACTGGTTCGGAACGCTCCAAACGGGCTCGGACGTCTTCGCCGTCACCCTGCGCGGCATGCAGAAGTCGCTGGTCGTGGGGTTGCTGGCGGCGCTGGTCTCCACGGCGCTGGCGGCGGTCGTGGGCGCGTTCGCCGGCTATTTCCTCGGCTGGACCGACCGGGCGCTGAGCTGGCTGACCGACCTGCTGCTCGTGCTGCCGGCGTTCCTCATCCTGGCGATCCTGTCGCCTTTGTTCGGCTCAGGCCAGTGGCCCCTGTTCGTGATCATGCTGGCGCTGTTCCTGTGGATGGTGACCTCGAAGGTCGTGCGCGGGATGTCGATCTCGCTCAAGGAGCGCGAGTTCGTGCAGGCCGCCCGCTACATGGGCGTGCCGCCGGTGCGGATCATCTTCCGCCACATCATCCCCAACCTGTCCTCGCTGCTCATCGTGGACGCCACGCTCAACGTCAGCAGCGCCATCCTCACCGAGACCTCGCTGTCGTACTTCGGGTTCGGCATCCAGCCGCCCGACGTGTCGTTCGGCACGCTCATCGCCGACGGCTCCAAGACCGCGGTCTACGCGCCGTGGACGTTCTGGTTCGTGGCCGGGCTGCTGGTGGTCACGGTGCTGGCGGTCAACCTCGTCGGCGACGCGCTGCGCGACGCCTTCGACCCGTCCTCGTCCCGGGGGGCGCGATGAAACCGGTGCTGGAGGTCGGCGACCTCACCGTGTCGTTCGGCGGTGTGCCCGCCGTACGCGGGGTCAGCTACGCCGTACGTCCTGGCGAGGTGCTCGGCATCGTCGGCGAGTCGGGCTCCGGCAAGTCGCTGACCTGCGCCGCGGTGATGGGCCTGCTGCCACCCCGCGCCCGGGTCACCGGCTCCGTACGCCTGCACGGCCGCGAGCTGATCGGCGCCCCCGACCGCGCGCTCAACGCCTTCCGCGGCAAGAGCATGTCGATGGTCTTCCAGGACCCGCTGTCCGCGCTCACCCCGGTCTACCGGGTGGGCGACCAGATCGCCGAGGCCGTCCGCGTGCACCAGCGGGTCAGCAAGGAGACCGCGCTGGTCAAGGCCGTCGAGCTGCTCGACCTCGTCGGCATCCCGCACCCGTCGGAGCGGGCGCTGGCCTTCCCGCACGAGTTCTCCGGCGGCATGCGGCAGCGCGTGGTGATCGCGATGGCCATCGCCAACGACCCCGACGTGATCATCTGCGACGAGCCGACCACGGCGCTCGACGTCACCGTGCAGGCGCAGGTGCTGGAGGTGCTCAAGCGGGCGCAGGCCAAGACCGGCGCCGCGATCATCATGATCACCCACGACCTGGGGGTGGTGGCCGGGTTCGCCGACCGGGTGCTCGTCATGTACGCCGGCCGGCCCGTCGAGGTGGGCGGCGTGGACGACGTCTTCTACCGGACGCGGATGCCGTACACGGTGGGTCTGCTCGGCTCGATCCCGCGCGTCGACACCGGCGCCAGGCAGCCGCTGACGCCCATCGAGGGCAGCCCGCCCTCGCCCGCCGAGCTGCCGCCCGGCTGCCCGTTCGCGCCGCGCTGCCCGATGCGCATCGACGAGTGCGACGCCGCCGAGCCGCCGCTGTACGACGTCGGCGAGGGCCATCGGGCGGCCTGCATCCGCTGGCAGGAGGTGCATCCCAGGCCGCCCGGCAAGCACGCCGCTCCGGAGGAGGGCGTACGGCTGCGGGCGCGCGGCGAACGGCCGGTGCTGGAGGTGCGCCACCTCGTCAAGGACTACCCGCTGCTCAAGGGCGCGGTCTTCAAGCGCCGGGTGGGCACCGTGCACGCGGTGGCCGGCGTCAGCTTCGACATCCGGCAGGGCGAGACGTTCGGCCTGGTCGGCGAGTCGGGCAGCGGCAAGACCACCACGCTGACGCAGATCCTTGAGCTGGCCGCGCCCCAGGAGGGCTCCGTCGTCGTGCTCGGCCACGACACCGCGCACCTCACCAGGGCCGAGCGCACCGAGATCCGCCGCGACATGCAGGTCGTCTTCCAGGACCCGCTGGCCTCGCTCGACCCCCGCATGACCGTGCACGACATCCTGGCCGAGCCGCTGCGCACGCACGGCAGGCCGGAGCCGGCCCGCCGGGTCGGCGAGCTCCTTACACTCGTCGGCCTCGACCCTTCCCACGCCGCCCGCTACCCGCAGGACTTCTCCGGGGGCCAGCGCCAGCGCATCGGCATCGCCAGGGCGCTCGCGCTGGAGCCCCGGCTGCTGGTGCTGGACGAGCCGGTCTCGGCGCTCGACGTGTCGATCCAGGCCGGGGTGATCAATCTGCTCGACTCGCTGCGCACCAGGCTCGGCTTGTCCTACCTGTTCGTGGCGCACGACCTCGCCGTCGTGCGGCACATCGCCGACCGGGTGGCGGTGATGTACCTCGGCAGGATCGCCGAGATCGGGCGGGTGGAGGCGGTCTACGGCACGCCGATGCATCCGTACACGCAGGCCCTGCTGTCGGCGATCCCGCTGCCCGACCCCGTACGCGAGCGCTCCCGCCAGCGCATCCTGCTCGAAGGCGACCTGCCGAGCCCCGCCCGTCCCCCCTCCGGCTGCCGCTTCCGCACCCGATGCCCCAAGTTCCGCGCCGAGCTGACCGACGCGGAGCGCCGGCTCTGCGTCGACGCCGAGCCCGAGGTGCGCATGCTGGGCGACGAGGACCAGGGCGCGGCCTGCCACTACGCAGACAGGCGCGAAGTCGTCTAGACCTCGCTCGATCCGGGAGGAATCGCTCGATGAAACGATCACGTCGTGTCGTGTCGGCACTGCTGGCGGGCACGCTGCTGCTGCCGGCCGGTTGCGGCAAGGAGCAGGGCAGCGGCACCGGGGCCACAGACATCGCCGGTGACGAGCGGACGATCAAGGCGTTCGACATCAACCCGCAGCCGCGCGAGAAGGTCAAGGACGGCGGGACGCTGCGCTGGGGCATCAACGAGTTCCCGACCCAGTGGAACAGGAACCACGTCGACGGCAACCTGGCGATGGCCGCGGTGATCAGCAACGCGCTGCTGCCCTCGCCGTTCCGGTCCAACGAGAAGGCGGAGATCTCGCCCGAGACCGACTACGTGCTCGACGCTCAGGTGACGAGCACGAAGCCCAAGCAGGTGGTGACGTACCGGCTGAACCCGAAGGCGAAGTGGTCCGACGGCAAGCCGATCACGTGGGCCGACTACCGGGCGCAGTGGCAGGCGCTGAACGGCCGTGACCCCGACTACCGCATCGTCTCCTCCACCGGCTACCAGGACATCGAGAAGGTCGCGCGGGGCAAGGACGACCATGAGGTGGTGGTGACGTTCGCGCGGCCGTTCGGCGACTGGCAGGCGCTGTTCGGGCCGCTGCTGCCGGCCGCGACCAATCGCGACGCGGAGTCGTTCAACACCGCCTGGCTCAACAAGATCCCGGTGACGGCGGGGCCGTTCAAGTTCGGCGGGTTCGACCAGACGGCCAAGACGATCACGCTGGTACGCGACGACGCGTGGTGGGGCGAGCGGGCCAAGCTCGACCGCATCATCTTCCGCGCCTCCGAGCAGGACTCCCTGATCAGCGCGTTCGGCAACGGCGAGCTCGACATCATCGACATCGGCCCGTCCGCGCCCGACTACGCGCGCGCCAAGTCCACCACCGGCGCCCAGGTGCGCCAGGCCGCCGGTCCCGACTTCCGGCACTTCACCTTCAACGGCTCCAGCCAGCTGCTCACCGACGTCAGGGTTCGCCAGGCCCTCCAGCTCGGCATCAACAGGGAGGCCATCGCGCAGTCCGACCTGCAGGGCCTCGACTGGCCGGTCACCCCGCTGAACAACCACTTCTTCATGAACACCCAGGAGGGCTACCAGGACAACGCGGGCGCGCTCGGCGCCTACAACCCCGACAAGGCCAAGAAGCTGCTCGACGACGCCGGCTGGAAGCTCGACGGCCAGGTCAGGCAGAAGCAGGGCAGGACGCTCGACCTGCGGTTCGTGGTGCCCTCGGGGGTGCAGATCAGCAAGGCCGAGGGTGAGCTGGCGCAGAGCATGCTCGCGCAGATCGGGGTGAAGCTCTCCATCAAGGCGGTGCCGAGCGACGACTTCTTCACCAAGTACGTCATCCCCGGCAACTTCGACATCACCCCGTTCGCGTACATCGGCACGCCGTTCCCGGTCTCCAGCAGCTACGGCATCTACGCCGACGCGACGAACGGCCAGAACTGGAACGCCAACTTCGGCCGCACCGGGTCGCCCGAGATCGACCAGGCCATGAGCAGGGCCGCGCAGACGCTCGACCCGGCTCAGGCGCGTGCGGCGACGAACGAGGCCGACAAGCTGCTCTGGCCGCTGGTGAACGTGCTGCCGCTCTACCAGCGCCCGCAGCTGGTGGCCGTGCGCGCGTCGCTGGCCAACGTGGGGGCGCGCGGCTTCTTCGACCTCCAGTACGAGGACATCGGTTTCACCGGCTGAGCCCGCAGCTCACCCAGCCGCCGCGCCGCTCCTGGCGCGGCGGCTTCTTCACGCGCGGTCAGGTGGCGCTGCCGGCCATCACCCGGTCGACGATGCCCTGGCTGCCCTCCTGGCGGGCGCAGTGCGCGCAGCAGTACCAGTGCTCGCCGGACTGCACGCCGTGCCCGATGACCTTGGTGCCGCAGTGTTCGCAGATGGGCGCCATGGCCTCGATCGCGCACTGGAAGCAGTCGAAGGTGTGCGTCACTCCCTGCGCGCGCACCTCGAAGGCCATGTCGTAGTCGTTTCCGCAGGTCTCGCAGACGGCCATGGTGATCCCCTCGTCAGTCGATCCGCCTCGTGGGATACCCCGTTCTATGGTCCTCTTGCCCCAAGGGACCGCCATATTCCGCCTTATCGTCACGCGCCCCGACATGACGGGTTTCGCTTGATATTTCGGTCAGAGCGCAGTAAAGATCGTCCTTGCTCATGCACACCTCGCAGAAGGGCTCCACGTGCTCACCCGAACGATCATCGCGGCCGCGCTGGCCGCCGCCGGGATCGCCGCCGTACCTTCCACCGCGTACGCCGCCACTGCCGCGTACACCCCGGAGCGCGTCTGCGGTAAGGGCTTCCACCGCGTCAAGGACGGCCACCGGGCGATGAAGACCGAGCGCGGCGCCGTCTTCGGCCACGTCTACCTGATGTACAGCAAGCGCAGCGGCAAGAACTGCGTGGCCGCCATCAAGACCGCCTTCACCGGCACCCGTACGACCACGGGCGCCTACATCGAGGTGAAGGGCGGCGGCCGCAGCGAGGACCAGCAGCGCTACCGCTACTACGCCGAGACCGGCCACATCCAGGGGGCCTGGAAGTGCGTGCGGTACGCGGGCTGGACGCGCGACCCGGACAACCGCGTCACGGCGTGGGGCGGCCGCAAGTCGTGGGGCAACTGCAAGGGCTGATGAGGTGGCCGGTGCGGGGTAGGGTCCGGAAGAGGAGGCCAGGAGACACATCCGCCCCGGCCCTGAGACGAATCATCACTCGCCGAGACCATCGCCCTGCCGTCTTCGTACAAATGCGTTGAGCGGGCGGGCGGCCCCGATTAGGTTGGCGCGCATGGCGGAGGCCAACCGACCGTCATGACGTCGCCGGCGACACGCGGCGCATCGTCGTGAAAGGAGAAAGGACGCGCTTCCGAAGGGGGAAACACCATGAAACGCGTCAGAGTCACGAAGTCGGCCAAACGGCGCCCCCGGCCGGCGCTGGAGCTCGACCTGCGGTCACCGGCAGGTCGCCGGCTTCCCTACTGACTTGCTCCTTACACCGAACTTACGGGGGTATCTGTAGATAACATAGGTAACAGGAATATCACGGGGGGCTCACGATGAAGAGGCTTGTGGTGGTGCCGCCAGCCGTTGCCAGGCACAAGATCCGCGACATCCGGGCGGCCGACCGCCGCCGCAAGCCGCCCACCGACGCCAAGGTCGTCGACCTGCGCGCCTACACCGGCAGAAACGTCATCCGGTTTCCCGGCGGGCCCACTCCCGCCGCCTGAGCCTGGAGGTCCGGGCCGCTCCTTCAGCCCGGACCTGATCACGCTCAGCCGTACAGCCGCTGCTTGTACGACTCCCCGTAATAGCGCTCGAGCTCTTCGAGCGACTCGGTCACCGTCTGCACCTCTTTGATGATCTTCGCGTTGGACGGCAGGACGTCGGGGTTCCAGGTCTCCGGCTTCCACAGCTCCGAGCGCAGGAACGCCTTGGCGCAGTGGTGGAAGATCTGCTCGATCTCGACCACGAGCGCGAGGCGCGGGCGGTGGCCCTTGACGATCATCTCGTCGAAGAACGGAGCCTCGCGGACGAGCCGGGCGCGCCCGTTGATGCGCAGGGTCTCGTTCCGCCCGGGGATCAGAAAGATCAACCCTACATGCGGATTCTTCAGGACATTTCGAAATCCGTCCGCTCTGCGGTTGCCGGGACGCTCCGGGATCGCGATCGTCGTGTCGTCGATGACGTGCACGAACCCGGCCGGGTCGCCCTTGGGCGAGACGTCGCAGGCGCCCGTGTCGTCGGACGTCGCGATCAGGCAGAAGGGCGAGGCCGCCAGCCATTCGCGGTCGCGGGGGTGCAGGCGGGGCCGGTCCTTGGTGGCGGCCCGCGGCATGACCTCCCCCAGCAGCTCGCGCAGCTCAGCCTCTGACTCGATCTCCGTCCACGTCATGCGATCTCCCTTCGGGGGTTTCCACCATCTTGTCAGAGATGGGGGCGAGCATCCGGTGTGGTGCCCGGAGGGCGAGACTGACCGGATCGTCCCGTACGACTCCGTCGCGCAGGCCGGGGCCCGGGCGGAGCTCCACCTCCTCAGGCGCGACGTTCCTGCCGCAGGACGCGCAGAAGGAGACCTGGTCGAGGCGGGTGCCGCAGGTCACGTGGTGGAACAGCCGGCGCGGGCCGCGCTCGGACAGGTGCCGCTCGCCCCAGGCGGCCAGAGCCAGCACGGGCACCCACAGCTCGCGACCCCTGAGGGTCAGGACGTACTCGTCGCGCGGCGGCGAGTCCTGGTAGCGGCGGCGTTCGAGGATGCCCGCGGCGACCAGCGCGGCCAGCCGCTGCGACAGCACCGCCTTGGGGATGTCGAGGTGGGCCTGGAAGTCGCCGAAGCGGCGCACGCCGTAGAGGGCGTCGCGGACGATGAGCAGCGTCCACCGCTCGCCGATCACCTCAAGGGCACTGGCCAGCGAGCAGTTCTGGCCTTCGTAGTTCTTCCCGAGCGCCATGACCCCCATGTTAGTTCATTCACCGAACCGTGCTAGCGTGCCCGACATGAGTTCAGTGACCGAACCGACAGTCCTCCTGCGGCGATGGACGCTGCCCGTGGCGTCGTCGGCGCCGTTCCTCATCATGACGAACTTCTCGCTGCCGATGGCGACGCTGCCGCAGACCGCGCGGTCGCTGGGCGCCGGGCCGACGGGCCCGGTGTGGATCCTCGGCTCGATCGCGCTCGGGCTGTCGTCGCTGCTGCTGGTCGCGGGCGGGCTCGCCGACGACCACGGGCGCAGGCGGGTGCTCGTGACGGGCGGCGGGGTGCTCGCCGCCGCGAGCGTGCTGGCCGCCGTGAGCCCCAACGTGGCGGTGTTCGTCCTGGCCAGGCTCGTGCAGGGCGGGGCGAGCGCGGCCGTGCTGGCCGCCAGCCTGGGCATCGTGGGGCACGCGTACCCGGCGGGGTCGGAGCGGGTGCGCGCGACCGGCCGCTACGGCGCCATGATCGGCCTCGGGACGACGGCGGGCCCGCTGCTGTCCGGCCTGGTCGCGACGGCGGCGAGCTGGCGGGCGGCCTACTGGCTGATGGCAGCCGGCGCGCTGGCCCTGACCGTGGTGTCGGCGAGGACGCTGGACGAGTCGCGGGCGGCGGTGCCGCGCCGGTTCGACGTGCCCGGGGTGGTGCTGCTCACCCTCGGCGTGGCGGCGCTGGTCGCGGGCGTCACCGAGGGCCGGGCGGGCTGGTCGCGGCCGGTGGTGGTGTGGGCGTTCGCCGCGGCCGTGGTGCTGATCGCGGCCTTCGTCGCGGTCGAGCGGCGCCGGCCTGAGCCGCTGCTGGACCCGGAGCTGTTCAGGCGTCCGCTGTTCCTGGTCGCGACCGGCGGGGCGACCGTCGTGGGGGCGGCGGTGGTCGGGCTGCTCAGCTACCTGCCGACCGTGCTGCAGGAGGCGCACGGGCTGACCGCGCTGGACACGGCGCTGCTGTTCGCGGTCTGGTCGGGGCTGTCGTTCGTGACGTCGCTGCTGTCACGGCACGTACGCCTGAGCGCCGCCGCCCGCCTGGCACTCGGCCTCGGGCTCAGCGCGGCCGGCTACACCGGGCTGCTGAGCCTGGCCGCCACGCTGTCGTTGTCGCTGATCATCGCCGGGCTGGCGGTGAGCGGCACCGGCTCGGGCCTGATCAACTCCTCCATCACCCACCTGGCGATCGAGAGCGTGCCCGCCCACCGGGTCAGCATGGGCTCGGGGGCCAACAACACCGCCAGGTACATCGGCTCGTCCCTGGGCGCGGCCGGGATCGCGGCCACGATCGGCGCCGCCGGGTTGTCGCAGGGGACGCTGATCTCGGTGGCCGCCGCCATCGTGCTGACCGGGCTCACCGCGGCGGCCGCGCTGCTCGTCAGGGCCTGACCCTCACCAGCGGCGCGACCTCGCCATCGCCGCCAGGTACGCGTCACGCTCGGCCGCGAACCGCGCCGGATCCATGGGCTTGCGCTCGGCCCGCACGTGCAGCATGGTCAGCTCGGTCGCCGCGTGCTGGTAGTCGCTCATGGCCTGGCCGAGACCCACTCCCCTTGCCCACCTGCGCGCCGTCTTGCGCGTGGACAGCGTGGTGAGCATGCGCAGGTCGGCGTCGCTGATCAGCCCCGTCTGCCGGTACGCGGGCAGGTAGTGGGCCATCCTGGCGATGAGGTGGCGGCGCTCGTTCACGGTCACCACGATCAGCGCGATCAGCGCCACCATGATCACCAGGTAGGCGCCGCCGAGCACGTTCAGCGAGCCCGTCGTGGCGGCGCCGTTCCACAGGCCGTGCAGGACGACCGCGCCCAGGTAGCCGAGCGGGATGGCGGTGTACCTGCCCGGAGTGCCGCGGGTGAGCGCGTACGCGATGCCGAGCCCGATCATCGAGGTGTAGATCGGGTGGCCGAGCGGGTCGATCAGGCCGCGCATCACGAAGAGCTGGACCGCGGCGCCGGGGCCGTCCTCGCCGAAGGCCAGCAGGTAGTAGCCGACGTTCTCGACGGTGGCGAAACCCAGGCCGGTCATGGAGGCGTACACGATGCCGTCGGTCAGCCCGTCGATCTCGGCCCGCCTGCGCAGGAGCAGCAGCAGGGCCGAGCCCTTGAGCGCCTCCTCGATCACCGGCGCCAGCACGACGGAGCCGACGTCCTTGACGGTCGCGGCGGCATAGCCGGCCCTGCTGAACAGCGCCTGACCGGCGAGGGTCAGCGCGATGCCCGCCACGATCGCCACCCCCGCGCCCCAGACGAAGGCGAAGGCGAGGTTGAGCTTCGGCTCGGGCTCGAGCCTGTCCAGCGAGAGCACGGCGGCCAGCAGCACGGGAAGGGGGGCGAGGCCCAGCAGCGCGGACAGGCCGAACCCGACGGGGCCGCCCGCGTACAGCATCAGGGCGAGGACGATCAGCGCGATGAGGCCGGAGGCGACGAGCCCGATCAGCAGGGCCTTGCTCGGGCGTTGGGCGAGCAGCGGTGCAGTCATGGTGGTGCCCTCTCTTCCCGTCTCCACGACCGGCTATGCGCCCCGGCCGTCACGCACGCCTAACGGTCGCTCGTTTCCCGGTAATAAGGATCCGCCACCACGGCCTCACCGTCTGTGTACGAATACACGTCCCGGCCCGAGATGAAAACCCTCAGTGCGCGGCTCATCACGTCGAGCGGGTCACCGGACCAGATCACGACGTCGCCGTCGAGCCCCGGCCGCAGGGCGCCCACCCGGTCGTCGAGGCCCATGATGCGGGCCGGGTTGACGGTGATCGAGCGCAGCGCGGCGGTCCTGTCGAGGCCCTCCTTGACCGCCAGCGTGGCCTGGTGGACGAGGAAGTGGATCGGCACGACGGGGTGGTCGGTGGTGATCGCCACCTCCACGCCGGCCCGGTCGAGGATGCCGGGGTTGCGCAGTGAGCGCTCCCGCAGCTCCACCTTCGACCTGGAGGTGAACAGCGGACCGATGATGACCGGCACGTTGCGCTCGGCCAGGGTGTCGGCCAGCAGGTGGCCCTCGGTGCCGTGGTTGATCACCAGGCGGTAGCCGAACTCGTCGGCCAGCCGGAGCGCGGTGGCGATGTCGTCGGCGCGGTGGGTGTGCTGGCACCAGGGCAGCTCGCCGTCGAGCACGCGTACGAGGGTCTCCAGCGTGCCGTCGCGGTCGAACGGCTTACCCTCGTCCGCCGCCGCGGCCTTCCTCGCCTTGTAGTCCTGGGCCTTCATGAACGCGTCGCGGATGACCGCGGCCACGCCCTGGCGGGTGGAGGGCAGCTTCTTCTGGTCGCCGTAGACGCGCTTGGGGTTCTCGCCGAGCGCGCTCTTGACGCTCACCGGCTCCTTGATCAGCATCTCGTCCACCGACCTGCCCCAGCACTTGATCGCGACGGTCTGGCCGCCGATCGGGTTGCCGGAGCCGGGCTTGATCACGGCGGTGGTCACGCCGCCGGACAGCGCGTCGCCGAAGGCCAGGTCGGCCGGGTTGATGGCGTCGAGTGCGCGCAGGCGGGCGCCGTTGGGGTCGGTCATCTCGTTGGTGTCCTGGCCGGCCCAGCCCTCGGCCTCCTCGTACACGCCGAGGTGGCCGTGGGCCTCCACGAAGCCGGGCAGCACCCAGCGGCCCGCGGCGTCCACGACCTCGGTGCCTTCCGGAATGCTGACGTCACGGCCGACCGCGGTGATCTTGCCGTCCTGGATGAGGACGGTTCCTCCGTCGATGGGGTCGCCGTCGACGGGCACAACGTATCCACTGGTGATGGCGAGATTCATGCGTTGTAACTTACAGCTCGCCGGGTAGGTGGCCTCAATGCTGGCTGACCTTTACCGACGATGGCTGCTGGAGCTGTGGAAGGGCGACTTCGGGCTGGCCGACGAGCTGGTCACCTCCGACTTCACCGGACACTGGCCGGGGATGGACGTCTCAGGGCCCGCCGGGCTGGCCGAGGCGCTGCGGCAGGCGCACGAGCCGTTCGCGGACGTGGACGTCACGCTCGACGTGGGGCCGATCGTGGACGGTGATCTGGTGTCGGCACGGTGGACGTTCGCCGGGACTTACCGGGGCGGGCTGCCCGGGGCGACGGCTCCTTCGGGCGCCAGGATCGCTTTCAGCGGGCACGACATTCTGCGGGCGCATTCCGGGAGGTTCGCCGAGTACTGGGTGATCTCCGACGTCCAGACGTTCGGCCGACAGCTCGGTATAGGGTGATATTTCCCATTATCTAGCCATTGGGTTGGTGCATGTCGGAAACCTACGGTCCCGGTGCCGGGCCCGCGCCTCGCTCCCTGCAGGACGAGCAGCTCTCCGACCTGCTGGCCTCACAGCGCTTCGGCGCGCTGGCCACCACCAAGAGCAGCGGCCACCCCCACGTGTCCACTGTCCTCTACCACTGGGACCCGGAGCAGCGCGTCGCGCGCATCTCCACCGTCGCCGGCCGGCTCAAGGTACGCCAGCTCAGCAACGACCCGCGCTGCGCCCTCTACGTCGCCAGCGACGACTTCATGGCCTTCGTGGTCGCCGAGGGGCAGGCGGAGCTGTCGCCGGTGAGCAGCGAGCCCGGGGACGAGGTGGGCAGGGAACTGCTGGCCATGGCGCCGCAGGAGCCCGGGGACGAGGAGGCGTTCCTGAAGCAGATGGTGACCGACCAGCGCCTGGTGATCAGGCTGCGGGTGAACCGCCTCTACGGAACGACGCTTCCCACCGGCTGACCCCGCCGGCGCCTCTTCCCGCAGGTCGGCTGCCTTGTGCGGACATATCACCTGACGTGTGCATTTAAGGCTCGCCGATCTTTCCATCAAGCGAACCGGTGTCGCGCGTTCTGCTCATCTGCGCGGCACCGCCGGGTTACCCTGCCCTCAACTCGCCGTCACAAGGCCTTGTCACCGTCGAGTCGTCATCTCTTCCCACCAGAGGAGACTCATGTTCCAGCGGCTCGCCGTCCTGACCATCACCTCCCTGTCCCTCGCCCTCCTCGCGCCCGCCGCTCCCGCGAGCGCCGCCTTCACCGCGACGGTCACCGCCGTCGCCCACCGGGGCGCGTCGGCGTACGCGCCGGAGAACACCGTCTCCGCCCTCCACCTCGCCGCCGACCTGGGCGCCGACATGTTCGAGGTGGACGTCCAGGAGACCAAGGACCACCACCTGGTCCTGATGCACGACACCACCCTGACCCGCACCACCGACGCCGAACGCCGCTTCCCCGGCCTGTCCCCCTGGAACGTCGGCGACCTCACCCTCGCCCAGATCCGCGAGCTCGACGCCGGCTCCTGGCTGTCCGGCGACTACACCGGCGAGCCCGTGCCCACACTGGCCGAGGCGCTGGAGGAGATGCGCGGCGCGGGCATCGGGCTGCTGCTCGAGGTCAAGTCGCCGCACCTCTATCCCGGCATCGAGGCCCGCATCGCCGCCGAGCTGCGCCGCCACTCGTGGTGGCTGGCTCCCGGGCGGCTGGTCGTGCAGTCGTTCGACTGGGACTCGATGCGCCGGTTCGAGCGGCTGCTGCCGCAGGTGCCGATCGGGCTGCTGGGCACGCCTTCGACGAGCGAGCTGCGGGGGCTGGCCTCGTTCGCCGACCAGATCAACCCGCCGTACGGGGAGCTCACGGCCGCGTACGTGCGCCGTGTCCACCAGCTCGGCATGGACGTCCTCACCTGGACGGTGGACGACCCCGACACGATGCGGCGCATGCTGACGTACCAGGTGGACGGCATCATCAGCAACAAACCTGACGTCCTGCGCGACGTACTCGACTCCTGAGAGCCGCACGGCGACAAACAGGAGCGGGGAACCGGAATCTTCCCGGCTCCCCGCTCCGACCGCTGGTGCAGCGCTGTGATCCTAGGGCAGTGCACTGATCTGGAGAGTGCGGTATTCCCTCGAATCAGGTGCCGTCCATCCAGTATTTCTGCAGTCTGGCGATGGCCTCGTCCTTGCTCATCGCCGCGACGGTCATCTCGTCCAGACCCACCCTCGAGATCAACACGAAAACGAGATCGGCGGGCAACGCCTCCGAGGGCAGTTCGGGCACTCCTCGATCGGGTTTCACGCCATTCTGAACGCATCCCCAGAACGTCGCCTCATCCACCTGAAGCTGATCACGGAGAATGTGGCTCCAGATACCTGGACCATAGGTGCTGCGATCGACCGGATGAGAGATCCGAGTCCTCAATATCCTGCCATCAGGAAGATCGAGCTCATAGGTGACGTGGTGGGTGCCCGTTCCACCTGGGGCGTGCACTCCCCGGCCCGGGGGGCCGGGAGGTCCAGGGGCGGCAAGGCAACATACCTCGCCGCCCCTCTTGACCAGCAGCTACCTCGTTAGACGGGCAACGCCGAACGTTGCATTCGCTCCACCTTGGCCTGTTTTCAGCTGCAGCCGCTGGTCGAGCCGCAGCCCTCGCAGACGTAGCAGCTGCCCGCGGGGCGCATCTTCGTGCCGCAGGTCATGCAGAGCGGCGCGTCGGCCGTGAAGCGCTGGTGGCTCTCCAGCGTCAGCTCCTGCTTGACGACCGGCAGCTCCTCCTCCGCCTTCGGCTGAGCGGCGGCGGCCGACTCGATCGGCGCCGACTGGGCCAGCGCCTCACGATCGACCGTCTCCTGCAGCGCCGCCGGGTCCTCGCCGCGCTGCTGCGCCGCCCGCTCGGCCGCCGAGAAGATGCCGAGCGCCGCCCGCTCCTCGTAGGGCAGGTGGTCGAGGGCCAGCCGGCGGAAGATGTAGTCCATCACCGAGGTGGCCATGCGGATGTCGGGGTCGTCGGTCATCCCGGCCGGCTCGAACCGCATGTTGACGAACTTGCTCATGTACGTCTCCAGCGGCACGCCGTACTGGAGCCCGATGGAGATCGCCACCGAGAAGGCGTCCATGACGCCCGCCAGCGTCGAGCCCTGCTTGGACATCTTGAGGAAGACCTCGCCGAGCCCGTCGTCCGGGTAGGACGAGGCGGTCATGTAGCCCTTCGCGCCGCCCACCGTGAACCGGGTGGTCATGCTGGGCCGCTGGTTGGGCATGCGGCGCCGGGTCGGCCGGTTGACCTCGACGACCTTGACCTCGGGCTCCGCCGCCTGCTCAGCCTTCTGCTCCTGCTTCTTCGCGCCGTCGCCGGCCGACAGCGGCTGGCCGACCTTGCAGTTGTCGCGGTAGACGGCCAGAGCCTTGAGCCCGAGCCGCCAGCCCTCGAGGTAGACCTGCTCGATGTCGTCGATCGTGGCCGACTCGGGCAGGTTGACCGTCTTGGAGATGGCGCCGGACAGGAACGGCTGCGCGGCCGCCATCATGCGGACGTGGCCCATGGGCGCGATCGCCCGCTCGCCCATCGCGCAGTCGAACACCTCGTAGTGCTCCTGGCGCAGGCCGGGGGCGTCGACGACGTGGCCGTGCTCGGCGATGTACTCGACGATGGCCTCGATCTGCTCCTGCTGGTAGCCGAGCTGCTTGAGCGCCCGCGGGATCGTCTGGTTGACGATCTGCATGGAGCCGCCGCCGACGAGCTTCTTGAACTTGACCAGTGCCAGGTCGGGCTCGATGCCGGTGGTGTCGCAGTCCATCATGAGGCCGATCGTGCCGGTGGGCGCGAGCAGGCTGGCCTGGGCGTTGCGGTAGCCGTTCTTCTCGCCCAGCTTCAGGCACTCCGACCACTGGCGGGACGCCTCGGCGTGGATCTTGGCGTCCATCGTGCCGACCGTGCGCAGGTCGTCGTTGGCCGCCGCGTGCTTGCGCATGACCCGCTTGTGCGGCTCGGCGTTACGGGCATACCCGTCGTACGGGCCGACGACGCCCGCCAGCTCCGCGCTGCGGCGGTAGGACACACCGGTCATCAGGGACGTGATCGCCCCCGCCACGGCCCGGCCGCCGTCAGAGTCGTACGCGTGGCCGGTCGCCATCAGCAGCGCGCCGAGGTTGGCGTAGCCGATGCCGAGCTGCCGGTAGGCCCGCGTCGTCTCGCCGATCTTCTCCGTCGGGAAGTCGGCGAAGACGATCGAGATGTCCATCGCGGTGATGATCAGCTCGGTCAGCTTGACGAAGTCGGCGACGTTGAAGGAGTTGTCGTCCTTCAGGAACTTCAGCAGGTTGATGCTGGCCAGGTTGCAGGAGGAGTTGTCGAGGTGGACGTACTCGCTGCAGGGGTTGCTGGCGGTGATGCGGCCCGTCTCGGGGGTGGTGTGCCAGTCGTTGATCGTGTCGTCGTACTGCAGGCCGGGGTCGGCGCACTCCCAGGCGGCCTTGGCCATCTTGCGGAAGAGGTCCTTGGCGTCGACCTTCTCGATGACCTCGCCGGTCAGGCGGGCCCGCAGCCCGAAGTCGCCGCCCTTCTCCACCGCGCGCATGAACTCGTCGGAGACGCGGACGGAGTTGTTGGCGTTCTGGTACTGGACGGAGACGATGTCCTTGCCGCCCAGGTCCATGTCGAACCCGGCGTCACGCAGCGCGCGGATCTTGTCCTCCTCGCGCGCCTTCGTCTCGATGAACTCCTCGATGTCGGGGTGGTCGACGTCGAGCACGACCATCTTGGCGGCCCGGCGGGTGGCGCCGCCGGACTTGATCGTCCCCGCCGAGGCGTCGGCGCCGCGCATGAACGAGACCGGCCCGCTGGCCGTGCCGCCGCTCGACAGCAGCTCCTTGGAGGAACGGATGCGGGACAGGTTGACCCCCGACCCCGAGCCGCCCTTGAAGATCACGCCCTCTTCCTTGTACCACTCCAGGATCGACTCCATCGTGTCGTCCACGGAGAGGATGAAACAGGCGCTCACCTGCTGCGGCGACTGCGTGCCCACGTTGAACCACACCGGCGAGTTGAACGCGAACACCTGGTGCGCCAGCGCGTGCTTCAACTCGTGGTCGAAGATCTCGGCGTCCTCGTCGCTGGCGAAATAGCCGTGCTCGATGCCCGTCTTCGTGTAGACGCCGACGACCCGGTCGATGAGCTGCTTCAGGCTCCACTCACGCTGCGGCGTGCCCACGGCGCCGCGGAAGTATTTGGTCGTCACGATGTTCGCCGCGTTGACCGACCAGAAGTCGGGGAACTCGACGCCCCGCTGCTCAAAGTTGATCGACCCGTCGCGCCAGTTCGTCATGACGACGTCGCGGCGCTCCCACTGAATCTCGTCATACGGGTGCACACCGGGCGTGGTGAAGATCCGCTTCATCTTCAGGCCCTTACGCGGACGCTTGCCCCCGCGCGCCACTGAACCGCTGGCCGTCTCCGTCATGACTCCCCCTTCTCCGCCTTCAACTGTTTGATCTCGGCCTCGAAGTCCGCCAGGCTCTCGAAACCGCGATATACCGATGCGAACCGCAGGTACGCCACCTCGTCCAGCTCCCGCAGCGGCCCCAGGATGGCCAGGCCCACTTCGTTGGACGGGATCTCGGCCGCGCCCTTCGCCCTGATGGCCTCTTCCACCCGCTGCCCCAGCTGCGCCAGCGAATCCTCGCTGACCGGCCTGCCCTGACAGGCCCGCCGCACGCCCGCGACGACCTTGTCACGTGAGAACGGCTCGGTCACTCCGCTGCGCTTGCTCACCATGAGCAGTACGGTCTCCTGCGTGGTGAACCTGCGCCCGCACTCGGGACAGGTCCTGCGACGCCGGATGGCCGCACCGTCGTCCGTCGAGCGACTGTCGATGACCCTGGTGTCAGGGTGGCGACAGAACGGACAGTGCACGCTTTTCGCCTCCAAGACCTGCGGCCACCACACACCGCAGAAACCGCCCTGACGGGACGCTGACGCACGCTCCACGGGAACCCATGGAGCGGTCACGGAAACACAAGGTGTGGTGAACTACATCGGTGTAACTACTAGATGTTGTGGTCCAACCGTAGAAGCGCGCGACCATGAACGCAAGTTGAGCCACCCCTTCCCGCCGAAGTCGCTGATCAGCCCCCTCGCCTCATCCGCCCCGGGCGTGTCGGCCCATCGGTGGTGATCTTTACGCAGGTAGAGACGTCACATCGGTTACTCAAGCGGTCGCACGTGAACAACTCTCACACCCCTACCACCGGACAATCCCTGCACTCGCACCCACCGCCGCGACCCCCTGTAACCCCTCTCAGCGAAAGCGCCTCCCGCAACCGGCCTCCAACGCGAGACCCACCCCCACTTCACCGCCCACCCGGCGCGGCACCTCGTACAACCCCACCCACCTGCACTTCCATCCCTCCCGAGAGAACCCACGCACCCCATGCCCACCCACCCGCCTGAGGTCACCAGGGGACGACGTCGCCGTTTCGGTCCACTCACCGACAGCGCACGATCACTGAGCCACGTTAGGACGAAACCCTCGCAGCCCGAGACCAGCCCTCCACCGGCCGCCACGGGCAGCGGCACCGCAACCGCGGACCGACAGCCCGGACCCGAGCCGCGCCAGGACAGGACCATCGCAGCCCGAAACCATCTCCGAGCGGCCGACGTGGGCAGCGGCACCATGACCAGTGGTGCCGGGCCGGTCGTCACCGTAAGGCGGCGGTGTCCCCCGGTACGTACAGGCGGCTGCCGGGCCGGATGAGAGAGTCGGGCAGACCGTTGAGCCGCTTGATCTCCTCTACCAGGGCGGCAGGGTCCCCGCCCTCCGCAAGAGCATCAGCGATCTTCCACAACGTGTCCCCCTGCTGCACCTCGACCCATGGCAGCCCGGCCTGACCGGCCACCACCACCCGCACCTCCGCATGACCGGCCGCCCGAGTGCCGAGCCAGAAGCCGCCCAGCGACAGCAGCGCCATCGCGACGACCACCACGATCCGCCCCCGTCGCGTCAACCGCACAGGAGCCGCCTGCCGCCGCGCCCCGGCCCTCCCCAGCCCAGGCACACCGACCCGCTCCCGCCACCCAACGCTCCCCGCCCGAACCACACTTCCCCGCCCAGCTCCGCTTCCCCACCGCCCAGTTCCGCTTCCGCGCCCGACCGCACCTCGCCGCCCGCCTGGATTCGACCGCCCCGCCAAGCGTGGCCGCCCGGGCGCGCCGTCCCGTCCGGCCATGCCCGCCCGTCCTGCGGTGATCCCGCGCCCTGGCGCCTTCTTACGCTTGGCCGCCTTCTCCCGCCCGCTTCCCTTCTCCCGCCCGCTTCCCTTCTCCCGCCCGCTTCCCTTCTCCCGCCCGCTTCCTGTCTCCCGGCCGGCGGTCTTCTTTCGCCCGGTGGTATTTTCCCCGGTAGCCGTGCGCTCCCCTCGCCGTGCGGGACCTCCGGTCCGGCCCTGCGAGAACGCGCCGCCGCGTTCCGGGGCGATCCCCACAGGACGTCGCCCGGCTCCGGCGCTCCCGCCCGGCGCGGGCGCATTCGCCTCGCCCCGTATCAGCGTCAACGGGCCTCGGCTGAGCACGCCAGCGTCGCCGGCGTCGGCCTGCCTCCTGCTCAGTGCCGCGCCGGCGCCCGGTGCCATGTCGGCGCCCGGAGCCGTGCCCTTGCCCAGCGACGCGCCCCCGCGCCAGACTCCGTCCCTCCCCGGCGCCCCTTCATCGCCCGGCGCGGCACCGTCCGGCGTCGCGCCCGTGCCCGACGCCACACCTGCGCGCGACGCCATGCCCTGGCCGCCCGGTGCCGGGCCAGGGTCCGTCGGCCCGGTGGCGGCTGTGTTCCCGAGGGTGTCTGCGCCGGGTGGGTTGGCGGGGCGTGGAGGTGGGACGAGGTGCAAATGGGGTCTTCCGCCGTGGCGGGCGCGGGGCCCCAACCTCTTGCCGGAATTCATGCGAACGCCACCCCCCGCCCGCGTATTGTCTCCCCGTCGATCGTTACTCCGCGTGGCTTCGGCGATCAAGGTGAGCCGGTTGACGTCTTCGCTGGTCGTGTCCGTGTTTGTGGGCGTTCGCATGGATGACCTCCTGCCGCGCGGCCTGAGGAAAAGGCCAAATAAGATCAGCAAATCGAACACGGTGTCGATCGAACTCCCGTACGATGTTGTACACCACACTGGCGACAATTTCGAGGAAGACTCGAACAATTGTTTGAAGATGATCTTCAACAGCGATACGGTCGCTGTGTGCGACATCGGGACCACAGACCGGGAGGTCCGCCGGTGAGGCGGGCCGCCAGGCGAGGAGGAAGAGCATGACCGAGCGGGACGACGCGAACGGGGTCAGCGACCTCGCGGTGCGCCGACGAGACTCCCTGGGCCTGACGCCCAGGCAGCGCAAGATCCTCGAAGTGATCCGCGACTCGGTGCAGCAGCGCGGATATCCGCCCTCCATGCGTGAGATCGGCGAGGCGGTGCAGCTGACCAGCACGTCCAGCGTGTCCCACCAGCTCACCGCCCTGCAGCGGAAGGGCTACCTGCGGCGTGACCCGCATCGGCCGCGCGCGCTCGAGGTGCGCCTGCCGGGCGAGCCGGTGCTGTGGGTCGACCCCGACGCCGGCGCCGAGGAGCCCACGGTCAACCGGCCGACGGCCGCCTACGTCCCGCTCGTGGGCCGCATCGCCGCCGGTGGCCCGATCCTCGCCGAGGAGAGCGTGGAAGACGTCTTCGCGCTGCCGAAGCAGCTCGTCGGTGAGGGCACGCTGTTCCTCCTGCAGGTCACCGGTGACTCGATGATCGAGGCCGCGATCGCCGACGGCGACTGGGTGGTCGTACGCCAGCAGCCCGTCGCCGAGAGCGGTGACATCGTGGCGGCGATGATCGACGGCGAGGCCACGGTCAAGACCTTCAAGCGCAAGGACGGCCACGTCTGGCTCGTCCCGCACAACCCCAACTACGAGCCTATCCCCGGCGATGAGGCCAGTGTGCTGGGCAAGGTCGTCGCGGTCCTGCGCCGCCTCTGACCCCTGATCTTCCTCCGACTCCTCGCGGGGTGGCGCTCGGGCACACGTCCGAGCGCCATGCGGGGCGCACGACGCGCGCGTCCCGTCCGTCCCTGGTCCCGCGGGTTGATGTGCTCTCTAGGTTCCTGAATGTCTTGGTGAGGGTGGCAGGGCCGGCGGCTCCTGGCGGCTCTCGGTGTCGCTCACGATGCGTGCTGTGGCGACGCCGGCCCCTGCCCCGGCCAGCGGCCCCCTGATCACTCCAGGATGAAGCTGGCGCTGTCGCGGAACGCGGTCGTTCCGTCGTCCCGCTCCACCCACACCGTTCCCGCGCGGTGCCGCAGGTAGTAGCCGGGGAAGTTGATCGACTCGAAGGACACGGTGCCGCTGCCGGCGAGGCCGGTGCGCCGGGTGAAGGAGGCGTCGGCGTCGAAGAGGGCCGAGCCGTCCCGCTGGTGGACCCATCCCTCATGGTTGCGGTGGCGCAGGTAATAGCCGGGGAAGTTGGCTGATTCCAGGGAGACGGTGCCGGCGCCGGACAGCCCGGTCACGAGCCTGAACTGGGAGTCGGCCAGCGGGGTGACGTTGCTCTCCAGGCGGGCGCGGAAGTCCCAGTGCCGCACGGCCGAGCCGGCCACGTCGTACGACATGAGCCGCACCGGCGTGACCCCGTCGGCCACCGGGATGCCGAAGTCGGGGGTGCCGTCGGTGCGCCAATACACCTTCTGTACGCGAGTCCGCCGATTGGGGTCGTTCAGCGGGTCGCCGGAGATGTCCCGGTAGTTGCGATCGTGGTAGACGATGAGGTCGCTCTGCCCGTCCTCGGAGACCGTGAACGAGTTGTGCCCGGGGCCGTACTGACTGGTGGCGGCGTTGCTCGCGAAGACGGGGTTCGGGCTCTTGGTCCACGAGGCGGCCTGCAGCGGGTCGGCGGAGGCCGAGGCGGTGAGCAGGCCGACGCAATAGTTGGCGTCGGTGGCACTGGCCGAATACGTCAGGAAGAGCCGCCCGTTACGCTGCAGCACGGCGGGCCCCTCGGCCACCTTGTAGCCGCGCGTCTCCCACGTCAGCGTGGGCACGGTCAGCCGGGTGACGGTCCCGGTGATCGTCCAGGGGTTGGCGCCCATCCGCGCGATGTAAAGGTTGGAGTTGGTCGCGATGCCGGGCTCCTGCTGCGCCCAGAGGAGATAGCGCACGCCGCCCGCGACGAACGTGGTGGCGTCGAGCGAGAAGGTGTCCCAGGGCGTGGTGATGCGGCCGCGCTCGGTCCAGGTGCCGGTCAGCGGGTTGGCGGCGGCGTTCTCCAGGACGTACATGCGGATGCGCCACACGTCGTCGGCCCGGCCGGCGGCGAAGTAGACATACCACTTGCCGTTGATGAAGTGGATCTCGGGGGCCCAGATGTGGGCGCCCATCTCGCCGCTGGTGTGCCGGCGCCAGATGACGGTCTCGGGGGCGCTGGCGAGGCCCTGGATGGTGGTGGCGCGGCGCAGCACGATGCGGTCGTACTCGGGGACGGTGGCGGTGAAGTAGTAGTAGCCGTCGGTGTGCCGGAAGACGTGCGGGTCGGCACGGCGGGCGGCGATCGGGTTGGTGTACTGCACGGCCGGAGAGGCGTGGGCGGCGCCCGGTGGAAGGATCACGAGCAGCATTGTGGCCATGAGGACGAAGGCCACAGTCCGGCGGAGGGCGATCATGAACGTCCTTTCCGGAGGGGAGCCAGTGTTAGCGCTAACATCACGCCACCCGGCTCCGCGCCGACGGGATCGCATTCGTACCCCGGACCGGCCGCCCAGTCAATCCCCCCGCGCCTGATACAGCCGATGCCCGGCCACGATCACGTGACCGGCGAACTCCAGGACGTCCCTCCGCCGCTCGAACGGCGAGCCGTAGAGCGAGCGGCGAGGCGTGCCGAAGTGATCGCCGAAGCACGACACCAGCCCGGCGAAGGACGGCTGCGCGGAGTCGTCCTGGCGCAGGCGCAGGGCCTCGTTCACCACCCGGTGCCAGCGCTCGGGGAACGTCTCCAGCGCGTGCAGCGCGGCGTCCGTCTTGGACGCGATCTCGCCGGTGGCCAGCGTGTAGTGGAGCCGGGAGACCCCGGTGACCACCCACACCGTGCCGTACGCGCCGAGCGAGGTCACGCCCCACGGGGACAGAAGGCGGGAGGCGCGGTGGACCAGCCGGCGCCAGTAACGGTCGAGGTTGCCGTCGGTCCACGTGGCCAGCGTGGCGGGATCGTTCCAGATCTTCAGCTCTTCCGGCTTCGGTCCCCGGCAGGTCAGGCCGTGGCGGGCGAGGGTGTGCCAGGTGACGGGGTTCGGCTCGCCGCGCCGGTTGAGCCTGGCGCCCTGCGCCTGGGGGCGCTCGCCCAGCTCGGCGGGGTCGTGGCCGAGGTCGTCCCAGGTGAGGTAGATGCCTTCGAAGGGGTGGGCGCCGAGCCTGGTGTGGATGCGTTCGAGCACGCCGGGCGCCGGCGGCCCGGTGGTGACGGCCACGAAGTCGATGTCGCTGGTGTCGGGCCGGTAGTCGCCGAGCGCCGCCGAGCCCTCGAGGTAGAGCCCCTCCACCAGCCCTGGGGCCTCCGCGTCCGCCACGGAGAGGTACGTCTCGACGATCGCGTCGATCTTCGGGTGGGGCGTCATGGCCGCCCAGCCTGCCATAACCCGCGCCACCGCCTCATCACATTCAGAAATCCTAGAATGGCCACGTGGAGGACGCATATCCCCCAATAGACCTTAAATCAGCACACGATGGGCTTAAGTGGGCGTCCGCGCGGCCTTAGAGGCACAACCCCCTTCGTGTACGGCTCCCCCAGCGTCTTCGGCGCCGAGGCCACGGTCGCGGCCTGGCGGCACGGGGACGCCTGGCCGGCCGAGACCCTGGCCCTGCTCGACCGCAACCGCCGCACGATCGCCGCCCGGCTGCCGGAGACGTCCGGCCACCGGCTGCCGGAGGCGACGTGCCTGGCCTGGCTGGAGGCGGGGCGGCCGGGCATGGTGGAGGTGATCGAGCACGAGGCCAGGATCAGGCTGAACGACGGCGCCGGCTTCGGCCCCGGCGGCGAGCACCACGTACGGCTCACCTTCGCCACCACCGGGCCATCCTGGCCGAGATCCTCACCCGGCTGACCGTCCTCTGAGAACGGCCGGGCCGCCGCGAGCGGCCCGGCCGATCAGCAGGGCCCACCATCAGGCGGGCAGCGGCGGCAACTCGGGCGGCGTCGCCGGCGGGTGCTCGTCGAGCGCGGCGAGCGCCAGTTCGATCGCCTTGTCGAGCTGCGGATCCCGCCCGGCGACCCGGTCCTGCGGCGTGATCACGACCTCGACGTCGGGGTCGACGCCGTAGTTCTCGACGCCCCAGCCGGGCCCCTCCAGCCAGAACGAGTACCGCGGCTGGGTCACCACGGTGCCGTCCACGAGCGAGTACCGCTGGTCGATGCCGATGACGCCGCCCCAGGTCCGCACGCCGACGAGCGGCCCGATGCCGCGGTTCTTGATGCCCTGGCTGACGATGTCGCCATCGGACCCGGCGAACTCGTCGGCGACGGCCACGACCGGCCCGCGCGGCGAGTCGTCGGGGTAGCGCATCGGCCGGTAGCCGCGGGAGACCGACCATCCGGTGACCCTGCGCGACAGCTTCTCCAGGACCAGCTCCGACAGGTGTCCGCCGCCGTTCTCCCGCACGTCCACGATGAGCCCGTCGCAGGCGATCTCGGTGCGCAGGTCGCGGTGGAACTGAGCCCACCCCGGCGCTCCCATGTCGGGCACGTGCAGGTAGCCGAGCCGGCCACCGGACGCCTCCTTGACGTGGGCGCGCCGGTCGGCGACCCAGTCGTGGTAGCGCAGCGCGGTCTCGTCGGCGATCGGGCTGACCACGACCCGGCGGACGTCGCCGCCCGACGCGGGCCGCACGGTCAGCTCGACGGGCTGGTTCGCGGTGCCGGCCAGCAGCGCGAGCGGGCCGCGTACCGGATCGACGGGACGGCCGCCGACGGCGAGGATCGCGTCGCCCGGACGGACCGCGACGCCGGGGGCGAGCAGCGGCGAGCGGGCGGCGTGGTCGGACGACTCGCCCGGCAGGATGCGGGTGACGCGCCACACGCCGTCGTCGTCCCTGGCCAGGTCGGCGCCGAGCAGGCCCTGGCGGCGGCGCGGGTCGGCGCCGCCGCCGTTGCCGATGGCGTAGGCGTGAGAGGTGCCCAGCTCGCCCTGCGTCTCCCAGAGCAGGTCGATCAGCTCGGAGTGGCAGCCGATGCGCTCGACGAGCGGCTCGTAGCGGTCGAGCACGCCCTGCCAGTCCACGCCGTTCATGTCGGCGCGCCAGAAGTGGTCGCGCATGAGCCGGCCGGCCTCGCGGAAGCTCTGCCGCCACTCGGCGACCGGGTCGATCCGCACGCTGATCCGGTCGAGGTCGATGGCGACGGGGTCGTCACCCTCGGTCGCGGCACGGGTCTGCAGGCCGTTCTTGCCGTGGGTGACGAGCCGGGAGCCGTCGCCGCTGACCTCGAACGAGCGCACCTCCCTGGTCAGCTCAGCCTTGGCGCGCTTCTTGAGGTCGTAGCGTTCGAGCACGACCTCGTGGTTCTGCTCGGAGCCGTCGCCGAGCCGGCCGGTGACCGGGTGGCGCAGCCAGAGCAGCGCGTCCTTGGCGGCGCGCAGGTTGCCGTAACGGGCGGCCGGCACGGGCACGGGCACCGCGCGGTCGAAGAGGCCGTCGGTGTCCACCTCCGTACGCGGCGGCTCGTCGTCCTTCTTGTCGCCCTTGGCGGGCTTGTCGTCCTCGCCGTTGAAGCCGCGGCCCTGCAGGGAGGGGTCGAACGGCGATGGCGTGGTGGCCTGGAGGGGCACGATGTACGGCTTGCACCCGTACGGGAAGGACAGGTCGAAGACGTGCGTGTCGTAGACGGGGTCGAAGGTACGCACGGACAGGAACGCCAGGTGCTTGCCGTCCTTGGTGAAGACGGGGTCGTAGTCGGCGAACCTGGCAGGGGTGACCTCGATGACCGCGCTGCCGTCCACGCGGCCCATCTTGATCTGCGTCAGCCGCTCGTCGTGCGGGAACTCCCAGGCCAGCCAGCCGGAGTCGGGCGAGAACGTGAGCCCGGAGACGTCGCCCTGGTCGGTGCGGTCCAGCTCCCTGACGTTCCCGCTCTCCACGTCCACGACGAGCAGCCGCCCGTCGTGGCAGGCGACGGCCACGTGCTTGCCGTCGGGGGCGGCGGCCAGCTCCAGCACGCGCCCGAGCTGCCCGGCCGCCAGCGTGCTGATCTCACCGCCGGGCGTGCCGATCTCCAGGGCGTCCTCGCCGGTGGCGTCGGAGACCCACACGGCTCTGCCGTCGGCGTCGAGCACGCGCGGCAGCCGGACGCGGACGCCGGGCTCGGCGCGCAGCACGCCCGCGGGGCCGTCGCGGTGGGTCACCCAGTGGGCGGTGCCGCGGATCTCGACGGTGCTCGCCCGTCCGGTGGCGTCCGGCGCGTACGAGCCCACCCGCAGCGGCGCCGGCCGCCTGGCCCGCCCTGGGCGTGGCCCGCCGAGGCGCACGTCCAGCCGGCGCGGCTCGGCGTCCAGGCTCTCCAGCAGCCACAGGTCACCGGCGTGGGAGTAGATCACCCGGCGGCCGTCACTGGTGGCGTGGCGGGCGTAGAACTCCTCGTGGGAGGTGTGCTTGCGCAGGTCGGACCCGTCGGGCAGGGCGGAGTAGACGTTGCCGGTGCCGTCGGCGTCGGACAGGAACACCAGGCGGTCCCCCACCCAGCTCACCGACCAGTACTGCGCCGTGCTGTCGGCGAACAGCCGGACGAACTCCCCGGTCCCCTCGGCGTCCACCCAGATCTTGCCGGCGGTGCCGCCCCGGTAGCGCTTCCACTGCGACGGCTCACGCCAGATCGACGACACGGTGGCGACCCGCGGCCCGTTGACGGCCACCTCGCTGATCCACCCGTACGGCAACCGCGTGGCCTGCCCGCCGTCGAGCGGCACCGCGTACGCCCAGCGCCGTACGCGCGAGCTCTGCCCGGCCTCGCTGACCGCCAGCACGTCACCGTCGGCCGTCCAGCCGCGCACGGTGGTGCCGTTACCGCCCCAGTGGGTCAGCCGCTCGCCCTCCGCCCCGTCGAGCTCGGCGGCGAACACCTCGGCGGCGCCCTCCTTGGTGCTGGTCCACGCGATGCGGCCGCCGTCGGGGGAGAAACGCGGATTGCTCACCGGGACGCGGTCGGCGGTGAAGCGCCAGGCCCGCCCTCCCTCCAGCGGCGCGAGCCAGACGTCGTCGTCGGCGACGAAGGTGACCAGGTCACCGTGTAGGTGCGGGTATCTCAGGTATGCGCCATTTGTCACCCCTGCACACTAATCGGCGACGTCAAGCCAAGCCCAAGAATTCTTCCACCGGCGGACGCGACCGGCCATGGAAAACCCCAAGTCCGGGATGCCGCGGGCCCGCACGGGCAGAGGGATGGCCGCTGTCCCGACGTCTGTGAGGCACCGATGAGGATCTTCGCCCGCGCCCACCACCTCCCCACCCGCCTGGCCGCCGCGGCCGTCATCCTGAACTCCGGCGTCGAGAAGGCCGGCGCCGACGAGCAGACCGCGGCCGGCCTGCACGGCATGGCGTCGGGGACCTACCCGTTCCTGGCGGGCATGGAGCCGAAGGCGTTCGTCCGGCTGCTGTCCCGCTCGGAGATGGCGCTCGGCGCGGCGCTGCTCGCGCCGTTCGTGCCGTCGCTGCTGGCCGGGGCGGCGCTCACCGGCTTCGCGGCGGGCCTGCTCGGCCTCTATCTGCGGACGCCGGGGATGCGCAAGGAGGGCAGCCTGCGCCCGACCCAGAACGGCATCGCCGTCGCCAAGGACCTCTGGCTGCTGGGCATCGGGTTGAGCCTGGTGATCGAGGAGCTGGGCGACCGCGACCATCATTGATCTCCGTACTGCGGCCACTAAGGTGCACAAAGCGGGGTAGCCGGGACGCATGGTACAGATCGGCTACACCTTGATGTCCGAGCAGACCCCGGCCCGCGAGCTCGTCGACTACGCCGCCGCGGCCGAACGGACCGGCTTCGACTACGCCGTCATCTCCGACCACTATTTCCCATGGCTTGAGGAGATGGGGCACTCGCCCTACTGCTGGTCGGTGCTCGGCGCCGCCGCCCAGGTGACCGAGCGGCTGCCGCTCATGACGTACGTCACCTGCCCCATCATGCGCTATCACCCGGCCGTCGTCGCGCAGAAGGCGGCCACGATGGGCGTGCTGAGCAAGGGCCGCTTCACCCTCGGCCTGGGCGCCGGCGAGAACCTCAACGAGCACGTCATCGGCGAGGGCTGGCCGCCCGTGGACACCCGGCACCGCATGTTCGCCGAGGCCGTGCAGATCATCAGGAAGCTGTTCAGCGGCGAGTACATCACCCACCAGGGCGAGTTCTACGACGTGGACTCGGCCAAGCTGTACGACCTGCCGGAGCGGCCCGTCCCCATCGGCATCGCCGCGTCCGGCGGCCAGTCGGCCGAGCTCGCCGCCGAGTACGGCGACGTGCTGGTCATCAACGAGCCGATGCCCGAGGTCGTGCAGCAGTTCAACGCGGCGGGCGGGCAGGGCAAGCCGGTCTACGGCCAGCTCGCCATCTCCTACGACACCGACCGCGAGGCCGCGCTGCAGCGGGCCCACGAGCTGTGGCGCTGGAGTGTCAGCGGCTGGAAGGTGATGGCCGAGCTGCCAGGGCCGGTGAACTTCGCCGCCGCCGCCGGCACCGTACGCCCCGAGGACGTGGCGAAGAGCGTGCCCTGCGGCGACGACGTGGACGCCGTGGTGGAGAGCGTCAGGAAGTTCGCCGACGCGGGGTTCACCCACGTGGCGCTCGTGCAGATCGGGCACGACCGGCAGCAGCAGTTCTTCGACTGGGCCGAGAAGGAACTGCTGCCGGCCCTGCGCGAGGTGTGAACCCCTAGGGGACGATGTTGACCAGCTTGGGCGCCCGGACGATCACCTTGCGCGGCGCCCCCTGCAGGTAGGGGATGATCTTGCCGGAGGCCAGGGCCAGCTCGCGCAGCTCGGCCTCGGTGATGTCGGGCGAGACCTCCAGCCGGTCGCGCACCTTGCCCGCCACCTGCACGACGCACGTGACCGACTCCTGCACCAGCAGCGCGGGGTCGGCCACCGGCCACCCGGCGAACGCCACCGACCCGGTGCGGCCCAGCCGCTCCCAGCCCTCTTCCGCGGTGTAGGGGGCGACCAGCGACAGCATGACCGCCAGCGCCTCGGCCGCCTCGCGCACCGCCGGGTCGGCGGCGCCGGGGCCGGAGTCGATGGCCTTGCGGGCCGCCGAGGTCAGCTCCATCATGCGCGCCACCGCGACGTTGAAGCGCTGGCCCTCGACGAGCTTGGTGACCTCGTCGATCGTGTGGTGGGTGACCTTGCGCAGCTCGGCGTCACCGCCGTCGAACGCGACGCCGGGCTCGCTGGTGACCTCGGACATCACGCGCAGCGCGCGGGCCAGGAACTTCTGGGAGGCCGCCGGGGAGACGTCGGCCCAGTCGATGTCGTCCTCCGGCGGACCGGCGAAGATCATCGTCAGGCGTACGGCGTCGACGCCGAACTCGTCGATCTGCTGGCCCAGGTCGACGCCGTTGCCCAGCGACTTCGACATGGCCTTGCCGCCGTTGATCACCTGGCCCTGGTTGAGCATGCGCAGGAACGGCTCGGTGAAGTCGACCATGCCCATGTCGTGCAGGACCTTGGTGAAGAAGCGGGAGTACAGCAGGTGCAGCACCGCGTGCTCGATGCCGCCGACGTACTGGTCGATCGGCCCCCACTTGCGCACCTGCTCGGGGTCGAACGGGCCCTCGGTGTAGCCGGGCGAGCAGTAACGCAGGAAGTACCACGACGAGTCGACGAACGTGTCCATCGTGTCGGTGTCGCGCTTGGCCGGGCCCGAGCACTTGGGGCACTCGACGTTGACCCACTCGGTGGCGCTGGCCAGCGGGGAGACGCCCTTGGGCGCCAGCGCCTCGCCGCGCATGTCGGGCAGCGTGACCGGCAGCTGCTCGTCGGGGACGGGCACCTCGCCGCAGTCGGGGCAGTGGATGATCGGGATCGGCGTGCCCCAGAAGCGCTGGCGCGACAGCAGCCAGTCGCGCAGCCGGTAGTTGACCGCGCCGGTGCCCCTGCCCTCGGACTCCAGGACCTCGATGATCTTCCTGATGCCCTCGGCCTTGGTCAGGCCGTCGAGCGGGCCGGAGTTGACCAGCGTGCCCTCGCCCGGCGTGGCCTCGCCGGTCTCGCCGGGGTCGGCCAGGCCGGTGTGCACGACGACCTTGACCGGCAGGTCGAACTTGCGGGCGAAGTCGAGGTCGCGCTGGTCGTGGGCGGGCACCGCCATGATGGCGCCGTGGCCGTAGTCGGACAGCACGTAGTCGGCCGCCCAGATCGGGATGCGCTCGCCGTTGACCGGGTTGATCGCGTGGCGGCCCAGGAAGACGCCGGTCTTCTCCTTGTCGGTGGCCAGGCGCTCGATGTCGCTCAGCCGGGCGACCTCGGCGCGGTAGGCCTCGAACGCCGGACGCTGCTCGTCGGTGACGATCTCGTCGGCCAGCGCGGCGTCGGCGGCGACCACGAAGAACGTGGCGCCGAACAGGGTGTCGGGGCGCGTGGTGTAGACCTGGACCGGCTCGTCGCGGCCCTCGATCTCGAACAGGACGTCGGCGCCCTCGGAGCGGCCGATCCAGTTGCGTTGCATGGTCAGCAGCCGCTCGGGCCAGCCGGTCAGCTGCTCCATGTCGTCCAGCAGGCGCTGGGCGTAGTCAGTGATCTTGAAGTACCACTGCGTCAGCTCGCGCCTGATGACGTCGGCGCCGCAGCGCTCGCACCTGCCGGCCACGACCTGCTCGTTGGCCAGCACGGTCTGGTCGTTGGGGCACCAGTTGACCAGGCCGCCCTTGCGGTAGGCCAGGCCGCGCTCGAAGAAGCGGATGAACAGCCACTGGTTCCAGCGGTAGTAGTCGGGGTCGCTCGTGTGCAGGCGGCGCGACCAGTCGAAGGAGATGCCGTAGCGGCGGAACGAGTTGGCCTGCGTCTCGATGTTGGCGTAGGTCCACTCCGCCGGGTGGGCGTTGCGCTTGATCGCGGCGTTCTCGGCGGGCAGCCCGAAGGAGTCCCAGCCGATGGGATGCAGGACGTTGTAGCCCTTCTGCATCCAGTAGCGGGCGACGACGTCGCCGATGGCGAACACCTCACCGTGGCCCATGTGGAGGTCGCCCGACGGGTAGGGGAACATGTCGAGCATGTAGCGGCGCTCGCGGGTGTCCGCGGGGTCCTCGCTCGCCCGATAGGTGTCCTGCTCCTCCCATCGCTGCTGCCACTTGGCCTGCAGCGCCTGCGGGTCATACTCACTCACGGCTACTGTCCTTCTGGCTTGATTCGGACCCATAAGAAAACCCCCCGTGCACACAACGAGGGGTGGAGCCGCGACGGCGAGATCTTCAGGGCCGTCGCGGCCCGCTAAGAAGCAGGGTCGCGGAACGCATGTGTCAAGCCTAGCGCACCTCTTCGGCTGAATGCAGGCACTCGGAGGGGGTCCGCGGGCACAATGGATCCTTCAGGTCCGGTGAGACCTGATGGTGATGTATCCGTTGTGACCTCATTCGTCCCAGAAGAATAGCCTTGACGCCGTGGTGTACCCAGCTGAGCCAGATCGACCGGAGGACGACCTGCCGCTGCAGGATCCGCCGACCGATCCACATGGCTTCGCGCGTTTCGCTGCGGAACCACCTGGGTCTCCTGGAAAATCCCATGAGATCATGCGTGGAACGTCAAATCCGGATATAACGGGACATCCGGACACAACCTCGGGAGGACCGGCGGCAATGGCAACGGAGAACTCCGGACCTCATATGCCCTCGTCCTGGCCCGAACCGCCACGACGCGAGACGCCGCCCGCGCCCCACTCCTGGCCCGAGGCGCCCGCCGCCGACGCTCCCACGTCCTGGCCCGAGCCGCCACGCCAGGCGCCCGAGCCGTCCTGGCCCGAGCCGCCGCGCAAGGACCCCTCGTGGCCCGAGCCGCCCGGCGCCGCCCGCCAGACCCCCGCCCGCCCCGACGCCCCCGCCTACAACAGCGGCCCGCGCGACGCGGGCTCCTACAACAGCGACCCCGGCCCGTACAACAGCGACCCGGGCGCCTACAACAGTGGCCCGCACAACAGTGGCGCTTATAACGGCGGCCCGCACGACGCCGGCCGGCACGGCGCCGAGCCGTCGCGGCCGGATCAGTCCCGGCCGGAGCAGCCGCGGCCCGGGCAGCCGCGCGGCGCCGGATGGCCGGAGTCGTCCCCGCAGAACGGGCCCATCTCCTCCTGGCCCGAGTCGAACTCGCAGGACGTGCCGATGTCGTGGCCCGACGCGACGCCGCCCCCGCAGAGCGCCGCGGGCCCCGGCGCCTGGCCCGAGGTCTCCTCGAAGGGTGCCCCGCCCCCTGACCAAGCGCCCAACCAAGCGCCCAACCAAGCGCCCAACCAAGCGTACGGCCGGCAGCCCGGCCGGCAGCCCGGCCAGCCCGCCGACCCCGTGCCCGCGTGGGCGCTGCCGCCCACCCCGACGCCCGGCGCCTGGTCCAACCTGTCCAACCCCGCCCCGTGGCCCCCCGCCGACCCGCAGGCGAGCACGCCGCCGGCGGAACGCACGGTCATGTACGACAACCAGAGCACCCCGCGACAGGACATGCCGCCACCTCCGCAGCAGCAAAGTCCCCCTCACGACCAGCCCCCGATTCAGCCACAGAGCCAGAATCACCCGGCCGACGAGCGTACGGTCACCTACGCCCAGCACACCGAGAACCTCCTCAACGAACGCGCGGTCCCCTCCACCTCCATGGATTCCACACATACCGGCACACCCCCCGCCGAAGACCAGTCCAACCGCCCCGGTTCCCAGCTGAGCCGCGACCCGTCCGACCCGGAGCACCGGTTCGTCACCGCGGGCCAGATCAGCGGCTCGCGCACGCCCCCGCCCGAGCGCCAGCAGGAGCTCTGGAACACCGTCTTCGGCGACAACTACCAGGCCATGGGCGAGCAGGACGACCTCGACGAGGGCTCCGGCAAGCCGGTCTGGGTCTACGCGCTCGGCGGCTCCGTCGCGGTGGCGCTGGTCGCGGCGCTGCTGTGGGCGTTCCTGTGGGGCCCGCTCGCCCCCGACGACGCGGCGAGCACCGGTGAGGCGGCGGCGACGGCCGGCGAGCCGAAGGAGCCGCCGCCCACCAAGACCGCCACCTCGATCGGCCCGCTGCCGCGCTACCCGGGCAAGGCCTCCCCCGTCACCGGCCGGCTGCCGGTCGCCAACGCCGGCATCTCCGTGCCGCGCCTGGGCGGCGAGTGGCAACTCGACCAGCGCCCGGCCGTCACCATCAAGGGCACGTACAACTTCATGCACCGCCAGTACGTGCAGGTCGCGCCCGAGCGGTACGCCGTGCTCATGGCGGGCCCGCTGCAGGAGAAGATGGCGTCCTACTACGAGCAGGACAACCTGGAGCCGGTGATCAAGCAGGTCGTGCTGGACGCGCGCAAGCGTTTCTTCCCCACCGGCAACAAGGTCCGCAAGGTCGCCCAGCAGGCCATCAAGGTGGGCGACCAGACCGGGCGGCTGATCGCGTACTCGCTGACCTCCGACACGGAGAAGGCGACGATCGTGACGATGGCCGTGAACACCGGCGCCGACGTGCCGGCCATCGTCTTCATGTCGATCCCGGCGGACAAGAAGCAGCTGCTGCCGGACGTGCGTACGGTGATGAACCAGATCAGGCTCACCAACGCCGGCTAGCACCGTCCGTCAGAACCGGCACTCCATGTGCTTGATGCCGTTGATGAAGCTGGAGTGCAGGCGGTCGGGCTCGCCGCCCTCGATGCCGGGCACCCGGCGCAGCAGCTCGCGGAACATCACCGTGATCTCGCGCCGGGCCAGGTGCGCCCCCAGGCAGAAGTGCGGGCCAGGGCCGCCGAAGCCGACGTGCGGGTTGGGCTGGCGGGTGATGTCGAAGCGCAGCGGGTTGTCGAAGACGGACGCGTCGCGGTTGGCCGACCAGTAGAACAGCACGACCTTGCGGCCCTTCTCGTAGAGATGGCCGTTCATCTCGAAGTCCCTGGTGAGCTTGCGGCGCATGAAGTTCACCGGGGAGGCGAGCCGGACGATCTCCTCGACCGCGCCGGGCGCGCGGCCGTCGACGTCCTCCAGCCACAGGGCGCGCTGGCCGGGATTGGTGGTGAGCAGGTGCAGGCCGTGGGAGATGGCGTTGCGGGTGGTCTCGTTGCCCGCGACGACCAGCAGGATGAAGAACGAGCCCAGCTCCTGCATGGTGAGCCGCTCGCCGTCGATGTTGGCGTTCACCAGTGACGAGGTGAGGTCGCCCGTCGGGTGCTCGGCGCGGTGGGCGGCGAGGTCCTGGACGAGCTGCTGCAGCTCCATGCCGGCGGTGAGCAGCCGCTCGGCGATCTGGGTGAGGTCGCCGCCGGTGTACTCGGGGTCGAAGCCGCCGAGGATGACGTTGGAGCGGTCGAAGACGTACTGGTAGTCGCGCTCGGGGATGCCCATCATGTCGCAGATGATCTTGAGTGGCAGGCGGGCGGCCACCTCGGTGACGAAGTCGCAGCCGGGGCCCTTGGCCAGCAGGTCGTCCACGATGCCCGTGGCGGCGGCCTCCACGTCGGCCTCGAACTGCTTGATCATCTTGGGGGTGAAGGCGCGCGAGACGATCCGGCGCAGGCGGGCGTGACGGGGGTCGTCCATGTTGATCATCGAGCCGAAGTACTCGGCGAACTCCGCCGGCATGTCGGGGATGTTCGTCGCGCCTCCGTCGCCCGAGCAGAACACCTCGGGGTTGCGGCTGGCCTCCAGGATGTCGGCATGCTTGACCAGGGCGTAGTACCCGGGGCCCTTGGGGGCGTAGGAGATCTCCATCTCCTCGAAGAAGGCGGGGCCCTCCATGCGGCGCAGCCGCTCGAACGCCTCCTCACGCTCGCTCATGGGCCGGGCCCAGAAGTCACGGTCCGACAGGTCGAAGTCCAGGACGCTCATGTGGCAATCATGGGAAAAGCGGCCACTTACGTCAATGGTTCTTACGTACGGCGTACGTACGGCGGCCCGCCCGAGGGCCGCCGGATACGCGCCCGGGTCAGGTGGCGGGGCCGAGCCAGTCGAGGATGAGGCGGTTGACCTCGGCCGGACGTTCGAGGTGCAGGAAGTGCCCCGCGCCGGCCACCTGCTCGGCCCGCGACCCTTCGGGCAGGCGGCTGATCGCGTCCTTGGCGAGGTGGGCGGCCAGGCAGCCGTCCTGGGCGCCGTGCAGGTAGAGGACGGGGCCGGTGACCCCGTTGTCGGCCTCCGGGTAGCGGCCCGACGGCGGCACGGTGCCGAGCATGGCGCGGTAGTAGCCGATGGCGGCCGACAGGTTGGCGGGCTCGCCGATGCTGCGCCGCAGGAAGGCGAGGTCCTCGCTCGCGTCGTAGCCGGGCGACCAGTCGTGCCACAGGTTCTCGAAGAAACCGGGCGCGGCGGCGGCCGGCTCGGCCAGCGGCGTCTGGAAGAGGAAGATGTAGAACGAGCGCTTGAGCTGCTCGTACTCCAGGAAGGCGGCGCCGAGCGCGCCGGGCGGCGGCACGGCGAGCGTGACGGCGCGGCGGAAGCGGCCGGCGGTGGCGTAGGCGGGGAAGGCGCCCCAGTCGTGGCCGATGACGACGGCGTCGTCACCGCCGCCGAGCTCCTCGTGCAGCGCGCGTACGTCGGCGACCAGCGCGGCGGTCTCGTACGCGGCGTCGGCGGGGACCTCGGTGGGCGCGTAGCCGCGCATGAAGGGGGCGACCGCGCGGTAGCCGCGTTCGGCCAGCGCGGGCATCAGGTGCCGCCAGGTGTGCGCGGTGTCGGGGAAGCCGTGCAGGCACAGCGCCAGCGGCCCCTCCCCCAGTGTCAGATACGCGAACTCCACACCGTTGGCGTGGATCGTCCTGATCTCCATGACTGCGAAACCTAGCACGCCGCCGCTCGCCCGACCGGGGTTCCCCGGTTCACTCAGAACGTGTAGCGCAGGTGCTTGACCCCGTTGATGAAGTTGGACAGCAGGAAGTCGGGCTCGCCCACCGCCTTGATCCCGGGCAGGCGGGTGAACAGCTCGCGGAACATCACGGTCATCTCCCTGCGCGCGAGGTGCGCGCCCAGGCAGTAGTGCGGGCCGGGGCCGCCGAAACCGACGTGGGGGTTGGGGTCGCGGGTGATGTCGAAGGCGTCGGGGTCTTCGAACACCCTCTCGTCGCGGTTGGCCGAGGTGTAGAAGAGCAGCACCTTGTCGCCCTTGCGGTAGGGGACGCCGTTCAGCTCATGGTCGCGGGTCAGCGTGCGGCGGAACTGGATCACGGGCGTCGCGTACCGGACGATCTCGTCGCACGCACCCGCGATGCGGCCGTCGAAGTCGGCCAGCAGCAGCTCGCGCTGCTCCGGGTGGTCGGTGAAGAGCTTCAGCCCGTACGCGATGGCGTTGCGGGTCGTCTCGCTGCCCGCCACCACGAGCAGGATGAAGAACGAGCCCAGCTCCTGCGAGCTGAGCCGCTCGTCTCCGTTGACCAGCAGGCTGACCAGGTCGCCCGTGGGCCGCCTGCGCCGCTCGTCGCCGAGGCGGGCGGCCAGCCTGTTGAGCGCGTGGCCGGCGCGCAGCAGCTTGGCCAGGCCACGGGCCACCTTGACGCGGCTGAAGCCCGGGTCGATGCCGGTGTACTCGGGGTCGGCGTTGCCGAGGATGACGTTCGTACGCCGCAGCACCGCGTCGTGATGGCTCGCGGGGATGCCCATCATGTCGCAGATGACGCGTACCGGAAGGCGGGCCGCCACCTGCGCCACGAAGTCGCCAGGACCTTCGGCGACGGCCTGGTCCACGATCTCGGCGGCGGCCCGCGCGAGGTCCTCTTCCATCTTGGCCAGCACGCGCGGCGTGAACGCCCGCGAGACGATGCGGCGCAGCCTGGCGTGCCGCGGGTCGTCCATGTTGATCATGGAGCCGAAGTAGACGCTCAGCCAGCGCGGCATGTCGGGGATGCTGTTGGAGCACGGCTCGCTGCTGAAGACGGCGGCGTCGCGGCTGGCCGCGGTCACGTCGGCGTGGCGGACCAGGGCGTAGTAGCCGGGCCCGCCGCCGACGAACGGCACCGCCTGCTCGGGCACGAACACCGGGCGGTCGAGCTCGCGCAGCCGCCGGAACGCCTCCATGCGCTCGGCCTGCGGGCGTGCCCAGAACGGGATCTGTGACAGGTCAAGCTCCGCGGGCAGCGTCATACCGACGAGCCTACGCAAGTGACCACTTACGTCAAGCCTTGTGCCCCCTGATCAGGTCAGCGGCCTTCTCCCCGATCATGATCGCGGGGGCGTGGGTGTGGCCCCTGTTGAGCGTCGGCATGATCGACACGTCCGCCACCCGCAGGCCCTCCACGCCGCGCACGCGCAGCGCCGGGTCCACCACCGAGGCGTCGTCGGCGCCCATCCGGCAGGTGCCGACCGGGTGGTAGAGGGTCTCGCCGCGCTCGCGTACCCACTGGGCCAGCTCCTCGTCGGTCTCCGGACCCCAGTATGGCTCCATCGGCCCGCCCGCGTACGGCTTCATCGCCGCCGTCGCGAACACCTCCTTGGCCCGCTTCAGCCCCGCGACCAGCCGCCTGACGTCTGCCTCCGCCGACAGGTAGGCCGGGTCGATGACGACGTCGCGGCCGTTCAGCCCGATCCTGCCGCGGCTCTCCGGCTGCAGCAGCACCACGCCGACGGTCAGGCCGTGCCCGGTCGGCGGGGTGAGCCCGTGGTCCTTGAACGGCACCGGCGCGAACACCAGCTCGACGTCCGGCGCGGGCTCCGCCTCCGAGGTCCTGATGAACGCGACCGCCTCGCCCACGTTCGTGGTGAGCATGCCGGAGCGCAGCACGATGTAGCGCAGCAGGTTGGGGACCGACTCGGCCTTGGTCAGCGTCACCGGCTGCAGGCACTCGACGAACACGCCGGTCGAGAGGTGGTCCTGGAGGTTCTTGCCGACCTCGGGCAGCTCGTGCACGACCGGCACCCCGGCGTCGCGCAGCTCGCCGGCCGCCCCGATGCCCGAGCGCATCAGCAGGTAAGGCGAGCCGACGGCCCCGGCCGCCAGCACCACCTCCAGCCGGGCCTTGATGTGGGCGCCGCCGCTGTGCTCGACGCCGGTCGCCCGCCTGCCGTCGAACGTCACCCGCGTCACCGTGGCGTCGGTGACGACGTGCAGGTTGGGCCGGTTCGCGGCCGGGCGCAGGTAGGCGTCGGCCGAGCTCCACCGCCTGCCCCTGTTCTGGGTGACGGGGGTCGGGCTGTAGCCCTCGTTGGAGCGGCCGTTCAGCTCGGCGAGCCGGGTCATGCCCAGCTCCTCGCAGGCCGCGAGGAACGCCGCCGTCGTCACGTTGGGGCTGCGCAGCTCGGAGATGTAGAGGGGGCCCGAGGTGCCGTAGACGCCGCCGCGGTTGCTGCCGACGCGGTGCTCGGCCCGGTGGAAGTACGGCAGCACGTCGTCGTACGCCCAGCCGGGGATGCCCCACTGGTCGTAGTCCTGCTGGCAGCCGCGCACCCACATCTGCGCGTTCATCGAGGACGAACCGCCCAGCACCCGGCCGCGCGGCCAATAGAGCTCACGGCCCGACATCTCACTCTGCTTGGCGGTGGTGAAGTTCCAGTCGTAGCCGGTCCTGAAGAGCTTGGGAAAGCCCGCCGGCATGCGGATCTCCAGCTTGTCGTCCTTGCCCCCCGCCTCGACCAGCGCCACGGACAGCCCCGGATCCTCCGAGAGCCGGTTGGCCAGCACGCACCCCGCAGAGCCGGCCCCGACGATGACGTAGTCGTACTCCATTGGTCTCCTCCACGGGGCTGGACAACTTGTTCCCTGCTTACTCCACGCCTCGGGAACGCGTCCATATCCACTTGTGACCTGCTCTACCTACCAGCCGGTATGGCGGCCCTGCGAAGATGACCGCGAAGCCGTTCTATAGGGAGGCGTCATGCTCAACCTGTCGATCGTCCTGGAGGACAGCGCCAGGAACACCCCCGACGGCACCGCGATCGTCTTCGGCGACATGCGGCTGCCGTACTCCATGATCGACACAGTGGCCAACCAGGTCGCGAACCTGCTGGTGGCGCGCGGTATCACCAAGGGCGACAAGGTCGCGCTGGCCTGCCCGAACCTGCCGTACTTCCCGTTCGTCTACTTCGGCATCCTGAAGGCCGGCGCGACCGTCGTGCCGCTCAACGTGCTGCTGCAGTCGCGCGAGATCGCCTACCACCTCGACGACAGCGACGCCAAGGCGCTGTTCTGCTTCGAGGGCACGCCGGAGCTGCCGCTCGGCGAGCGCGGCAAGGCGGGGTTCGAGGCGTCCGAGGGGTGCGAGCACTTCTTCGTGCTGCCCGCGACCCCGCTCGCCACGGAGTCCCCGTACGGCGAGTCGATCTGGGCCGCGCTCGGCGGGATGGCCTCCGAGTTCGAGACCGTGCAGACCGCCCCCGACGACACGGCGGTGATCCTCTACACCTCCGGCACCACCGGCCAGCCCAAGGGCGCCGAGCTCAGCCACCAGAACATGCTGATGAACGCCATGGTCAGCGACAAGATGTTCCCCGCCCCCGAGGAGGGCCACGACACCTACCTGGCGGTGCTGCCGCTGTTCCACTCCTTCGGCCAGACGGTGGTGATGAACACCGGCTTCCTGCGCGGCGCGACCGTCGTGCTGATGCCGCGGTTCGAGCCGGGCGAGGCGCTGGCGCTGATGGTAAAGGAGAACGTGACGTTCTTCGCCGGCGTGCCCACGATGTACTGGGGCATGCTGACGAAGGTCCACGCCGAGGGGCTGGAGGTGCCGCGCTCGCTGCGGGTCGCGGTGGCGGGCGGCGCGGCCTCCCCGGTCGAGGTGCTCAACGACTTCGAGCGCACGTTCGGCGTCGGCATCCTCGAGGGGTACGGCCTGTCCGAGACCGCCCCCGTCGCGAGCTTCAACCAGCCGGGCCGGCCCACCAAGCCCGGCACCATCGGCACCCCCATCTGGGGCGTGGAGATGAAGCTGGTCGACGGTGACTGGAAGACGGTCGAGGGCGAGGGGCCGGGTGAGATCGCGATCCGCGGCCACAACATCATGAAGGGCTACTACGGCAGGGCCGAGGCGACGGCCGAGGTGATGCGGGACGGCTGGTTCCGTACGGGGGACATCGCGACCCGCGACGCCGACGGCTACTACTCGATCATCGACCGCGCCAAGGACATGATCATCCGGGGCGGCTTCAACGTCTATCCGCGCGAGCTCGAAGAGGTGCTCGTCACGCATGAGGCCGTCTCGCTGGCCGCCGTCGTCGGCGTCCCGCACGAGTCGCACGGCGAGGAGATCAAGGCGTACGTCATCCGCACCCCGGGCGCCACGATCACCGAGGACGAGCTGATCGCCTGGTGCAAGGAGAACATGGCGGCGTACAAGTACCCCCGCGTCATCGAGTTCCGCGACTCGCTGCCGATGACCGCCACCGGCAAGATCCTCAAGCGCGAACTGCGCTGACCGAGCGTGAGCGCCGCGCCGCCCCCGGGGGCGGCGCGGCGCGCCCGGCCGCGGCCGATCACGTCGTCGCGGACGTGCTCGCCGCCGTCGAGCCGACGTGGCCGAGTTCGTGCAGTGGTTCCGTGCCCCGCACGCGCGCACGCCGAGGTGGCCTGGCGCGGGCTCCACGGCACGCTGGAGCAGCTCGCCCACGACGGCTGAGCGTCGAAAGTTTCACGCCCTGCCGCGCTCGGCCGGGCTCTCGCGGCAGCTCACGGCCTCCTGGTCAGGACGGACGCACCAGGCCCATTGCGGTGCCGAAATTTTCTTTGGACACTCGCAATATTTCGGCTGCCGATGCGAGAGGATCTCGATGAAGCTGAAAGCTCGACTGGCCGGAGCCGTGATAGCCGCCCTGGCGCTCGTGGTCGCCGGTCTCATCACCGCGCCCCCGGCCTCCTCGGCGCAACTCACCGAGGTGACCGGGTTCGGGACGAACCCCACCAACCTCCGCATGCACCTGTACGTCCCCGACGGCGTCCCCGCCCGCCCCGCGCTGCTGGTGGCCGTGCACTACTGCACCGGCTCAGGCCCCGCCTTCTACTCGGGCACGGAGTTCGCCCGGCTCGCCGACCAGCACAAGTTCGTCGTCATCTACCCGTCGGCGACCAGGAGCGGCTCCTGCTTCGACGTCTCATCGCCGCAGGCGCTGCGGCACGACGGCGGCAGTGACCCGGTCGGGATCATCTCCATGGTCAGGTACGTCCAGCAGCGCTACGACACCGACCCCGACCGTACGTTCGTCACCGGCGCCTCGTCCGGCGCCATGATGACCAACGTCCTGCTCGGCGACTACCCCGACGTGTTCAAGGCCGGGGCGGCGTTCAGCGGCGTGCCGTTCGCCTGCTTCGCCACCACCGACGGATCGAGCTGGAACAGCGCCTGCGCCAACGGCCAGATCAGCAGGACTCCGCAGCAGTGGGGCGACCTCGTACGCGCGGCCTACCCCGGCTACAGCGGCCCCCGCCCGCGCATGCAGATCTGGCACGGCACCGAGGACGGCACGCTGCGCTACCCCAACTTCCAGGAGCAGATCAAGCAGTGGACCGACGTCCACGGCCTGAGCCAGACCCCGAGCCTGACCGACCAGCCGCGCTCCGGCTGGACCAGGACCCGCTACGGCGGCACCGGCACGCAGGCCCCCGTCGAGGCGATCAGCCTGCAGGGCGTCGGTCACAGCCTGCCCCAGGGCGGGATGGCGGCCATGGTCATCGACTTCTTCGGCCTGTCGGACGGCGGCCAGGACCCGGACCCGACCGTCACGCCCACTCCCCCGCCGCCGGGCGCCTGCCAGGTGACGTACACGATGAACACCTGGAACACCGGCTTCACCGCCGAGGTGAAGATCGCGAACACCAGCCAGTCGCCGGTGTCGTCGTGGACGCTCGGCTTCGCACTGCCCGCCGGCCAGACGGTCACCTCCGCGTGGAACGCCACGATCACGCCGACCAGCGGCCAGGTGAGCGCGCGCAACGTCTCCTACAACGGGACGATCGCGCCGGGCGGCTCGGCGTCGTTCGGCTTCCAGGGCACGCACAACGGCAACACCGGCAAACCCCCCGCATTCACCCTGAACGGCGCCGCCTGCTCCTGAGCAACCGGTCGCTTGTCGGTAACGACTTCTCCTTTACCGGGTAACCGCTTGCCCCAGCGCCGAGGGTAGCCATACGGTCACTTTAAGCAGTTGGGGGACAACGAAGGAGAACGAGCACGTGGGCAGGCACGCGAAGCCCCACAATCCGTCGAAGGAGCAGCCGCAGGAGACGCAGGAGGACGCCCAGAACGAGCATCCTCCGAGCCGGGGGCGGCACGCGAAGCACACGAAGGACAGGCACCGCTGCACGGCGACGACGGGCGAGCAGGCCGCCGTCTCCTCCTGACGTCACGGGGGTCATGACACGGCTCCCGGGCCTTCCAGGCCCGGGAGCCGTGTCATGAACGGGATCAGCGCCGGCTATCAGGGCCAGTCGCGGGCCGGACGCAGCGGCACGCCGGAGCGGCCGTTCTCGTCGAGCTTGACGCCGAGCACCTGGTGCAGCTGCACCTTGTTGCGCTCGAAGCCCACGATGCAGCCGGCCATGTAGAGGGCCCACACGCGGGCGGTGCCCATGCCGACCTCCTCGACCGCGGCCTCCCAGTTGTCGTCGAGGTTGTCGCACCAGTGGCGCAGCGTCTTGGCGTAGTGCTCGCGCAGGTTCTCCTGGTGGCGGATCTCGAAGCCGAGGTCCTCCATCTGCCTGATGAGCCAGCCCACCGACTCGAGCTCGCCGTCGGGGAAGACGTAGCGGTTGATGAAGCCGCCCTTGTTGAAGGTCTTCTCCTTGCCGGTCGGCCGGGTGATGCAGTGGTTGAGCAGGCGGCCGCCGGTCTTGAGCTTGCTGTAGAGGAACTCGAAGTAGCCGGGCACGTTGGCCTTGCCGATGTGCTCGGTCAGGCCGATCGAGCTGACCGCGTCGAAGCCCGACTCCGTGACGTCGCGGTAGTCCATGAAGCGGACCTCGGCGAGGTCCTGCAGCCCGGCGTCGGCGATGGCCTTCTGGGCCCACTCGGCCTGCTGGCGGCTCAGCGTGACGCCGAGCCCCTTGACGCCGTAGTGCTTGGCGGCGTGCATGACCATGCCGCCCCAGCCGCAGCCGACGTCGAGCAGGCGCATGCCGGGCTGGAGCCCGAGCTTGCGCGCCACCAGGTCGAACTTCGCGAACTGCGCCTCTTCCAGCGAGGAGTCCTCGCTGGGGAAGCAGGCGCAGGTGTAGGCCATCGACGGGCCCAGCACCCACTCGTAGAAGCGGTTGGAGACGTCGTAGTGGTGGTGGATGGCCTCCGCGTCACGCTGCTTGGCGTGCCGCGAGCCGAGCTTGGCCAGCGCGCTCTGGCGCATCTCCTGCGGGGGCGGCGGCACCCGCATGAGCAGCGGCTTGACGCCCAGCGACTTGACGGCGGCGATCTTCTCGGACGTCGTCAGGTCGTTGGTCGTGATGTTCCACATCCGGTCCAGCAGCGTGTACATGTCGCCGTGGACATCGAGGTGTCCCGAGATGTACGCCCGGGCCAGGCCCAGCTCGCCCGGTGCGTGGGCCAGGTGCGCGACCGCGATCGGGGACTTGACCTCGATGGCCAGGTCGGCGCCGTCGGGCCCCGCCTTGCTGCCGTCGTAGGCCATGAACGCGATGTTCGCATCGGAGCCGACGATCTTTTCAAAGATGGATGCCAGAGCCATCAACTCACCTTCCCCGTACACACTTTTCGTACAGGTCGAGCAGGCGTCCGTTGGGGTCGTATTCCTGCTTGACCGGCCAATAGGCATCGCCGTTGTAGAGCTGCCAGAACTGCTCACGCACGTAGAACGAGGTCGAGTAGAGCGACTTGTGGCCGTCGAGATCGTGTACGGAACGCTCGATGAGCCGGTTGTAGTAACCGTCGAACTGGCCGCGCGGCAGCGGCACCATTCCCCAGAATCCGAAGTTGACGTAGAGCTTGCCCGGCTCGAGCGGGTAGAGCGGCCACCGTGTCTCTGCGCGCAGCGGGCACATCCACACCGGAGTCATGCCCACCTTCTCGTGGAAGAACTCCAGGAATTCGGCCCCGCGCTCGACGGGCGTCTCGACGTCCTGGATGACCGATTCGCTCACGGGTTGGCCGCGCCACCGGTCGACGCGGGCGGTCAGGCCGTATTTCCGGTCGAGCGCGACCAGACGGCGGTAGACGTCGGAGCGCATCCACCGGCGCGGCATGAGCGAGCGCACCACCGGCTGCTGCACCCCGAACGCCCGCGAGCACCAGAACCAGTCGGTGTCCCAGCGCCACAGGTAGTCGCGGATGGTCAGCCAGTCGCGGCTGCGCTGCTGGATCGACTGGTAGTAGATCCGCATGCCGGTGTAGTCGGAGACGTAGGGGGCGCGCTCGGCGAAGCGGCCGAGCGTGATGTACATCTCGCCGGGGCCGAAGAAGACGCCGTCGACGAAGTCGACGCTCTCGCCCTCGTGCACCATGCTGTCGCAGATCTCCTGCATGGCCAGCATGCACTTGCCCGCGTCGGTGAACTTGACGTGGGTCAGGTGCACGTACGGCTGGACCTTGCGCAGCTTGATGCGGATGCGCAGCGCGTAGCCGAGCGTGCCGTAGGAGTTGGGGAAGGCGCGGAACAGCTCGTGGTGCTCGTTGTCGTCGCGGGCCACGATGACGCGGCCGTCGCCGGTGAGGATCTCGAGCTCCTCGACCGACTCGTGCGGCAGGCCGTCCCTGAAGCTGGTGGACTCGATGCCGAGCCCGGTCACGGCGCCGCCCAGCGTGATGGTCTTGAGCTGCGGCACGACGTACGGCATGAGCCCGTACGGCAGCGTGGCGTCCACGAGGTGCTCGTAGGTCGTCATGCCCTGCACCTCGGCGGTCATCGTCTCGGGATCGACGCTGATGACCTCGTCGAGATCGCGGGCCGAGAGCTTGGCCGTCTTGGCGCCGTCGCGGAACCTGAACAGGTTGGACGTGGCCTTGGCCAGCCGGGGAGCGGCGTCACCCGGGATCTCGGCGTAGGACTGCCGGATCTGCTCTACTGCCCGTCGGTGTGTCGACATCGTCGTCGTCACGGCCCCTCCTCCGTCGGTGCCGTGACCGCCTGGTGCCCCTCGGGCACGCGTCGCTCGTTCACGTAGCACCCCCTTGAGCTGGTAGAGATCGTCCGTAGCACGTTATCTCCATGCGACCGAACGGAACAGACCGGGGTCGTTAAAGACACGAAAACTGTTCATCGTGCCAGGTCGATCGCCTATTTGATAGGTTATTGGGCAAATTTCCGGAAGATCACCGGTTCGACGCCGTTCAGCACCCCGTCCACCTCACGGCCCTCGACAGCGGCGGCGAGGTTGCCGAGGGTGACGGTCAGCAGCCGCCCGGTCGATTCGGCGGTGACGCCGGCGACGTGCGGCGAGAGCAGCACGTTCGGCAGGTCACGCAGCGGATCTCCGGCCGGCAGCGGCTCCACGTCGAACACGTCGAGCGCGGCGCCCCCGAGCCGGCCCTCGCTCAGCGCGGCCACCAGCGCCTTCTGGTCGACCACGCCGCCCCTCGCGCCGTTGACCAGCAGCGCGCCCTGCTTCATGCGGCCGGGGTCGATGAGGCCGCAGGTCTGCGCGGACAGCGCGATGACGACGACCACGACGTCGGAGGTGGACACGAGCGTGTCGAGGTCGGTGAAGCCGGGGTCGGAGCGCGGCGTGCGGGTCCAGTAGGACACCTCGCAGCCGAGCGCGCGGAACATCTCGGCGCAGCCGGCGCCGATCGGGCCGTAGCCGACCACGCCGACCCGGCGGCCGCGCAGCTCGTGGGGCTGCAGGCTCTGCTGCGGCCACTCGCCCGCGCGTACGGCGGCGTCGGCCGCGGCCAGCCTGCGCAGCAACGCCAGCGTGGCGGCCAGGCACCACTCGGCGACCGCCACGGCGCTGACGCCCGGCGTGTTGGCCAGCGGCACCCCGGCCGCGGCCAGCGCGTCGAGGTCATGGCCGTCGACGCCGACCGACGGCTGCTGCACGAACGCCAGCCGGGGCGCGGCCCTGACCGCCTCGGCGTCCATGACGAGCGTGCCCGTCCAGTCGCCGAGCACGATCTCCGCGTCGGGCAGCGCCGCGAGCAGCCCCGCGCGGTCGCGCGAGCCGGGCACCCTGACGGTCACCCGGTCGCCGAGCGGCGCCAGCAGGCCGCGGACGAACTCTTCGGGAAGGGGCGGCAGGGCCAGCAGGTTCCAGGCGGTCATGCCCCCACAGTAAAGCTGCCGATCACCTGTCGCATCAGTGCTCTGTTACGCAGCCACTGCTCCTCGGCGACCGTCCACGACAGCACGTACGCGGCCTCGTCCGTGGCCACGGCCCGGCGGATCTCGTGGTAGCGGGCGCCCGGTCGCACCCAGGGGGCGTCGTTGTCCTGCCCCGCGATCCAGGTGAACTCCCACTCCACGGCCTTGACACCCTTGTGATTGACCGTGCGCTGCCCCCGGTTGACCACCGTGCGGGCGTTCTGCCGGAACGTCTCCTGCGAGTCGCGCATGAGCTGGTGGGGGTCGAGCTGCCCGTAGACCGCCTCCACGCCGAGGTGGGCGTTGCGGTCGCGGCGCGTCCACTCCGTGTACGCCTCGCCGAGCGCGCCCCGCCACCCGGTCGGCCGCAGGATCGCCCAGCCGTCACGGGACTTCCACACCCGCACCAGCGGCGCCCGCCTGGTCGCGCTGGGCGTGGGGGTCGGCGTCGCGCTCGGCGTCGCCGTGGGCGTGGCTGTCGGCGTGATGGGCTTGGTCGCGGCGGCCGGCTGCGCGGTGGCCCGGGGCGTGCCCTCGGCGGGCGAGGCCGTCCTGAAGTACGCGACCGCGCCGCCCGTCAGCACCAGCACCACCGTGGCCGCCGCGGCGAGCAGGGCCCGGCCTGGACCCTGGCCCTTGCGCTCGGGCGGGTCGAGGTCCGCGGTCGCCGGCTTGGCCGCGATGATGGCGGCGAGCAGCCGGTCGGCCTCCTCGGCGTCCACCCGGTCCTGGGGCTCCTTCCGCAGCAGGCCCTTCAGGATCGGATGCATGATCGGCGGGATGCGGCGGTAGTCGGGCTCCTCGCTGAGCAGCGCGTTGAGCGTGGCCATGGGGTCGCCGCGCTCGAACGGCGAGCGGCCGACCATGCAGGCGTACAGCGTGGCGCCCAGCGACCACAGGTCGGAGGCGGGGCCCGCGTTCTCGGCGCGCACCCGCTCGGGGGCGAGGAAGCTCGGTGAGCCCGTCACCATGCCGGTGCTGGTCAGCGAGACGTCGCCCTCGACGGTCGCGATGCCGAAGTCCATCAGCACCGCGCGGCCGTCGTCGGCCAGCAGGATGTTGCTGGGCTTGACGTCGCGGTGCAGGATGCCGGCCTCGTGGGCGGCCCGCAGCGCCGACAGCACCTGCCGGCCCAGATCGGCCGCCTCGCGCACCGGCAGCGCGCCCGTGGTGAGCACGACCTGCTCCACCGACGGGTGGCTGACCAGCTCCATCACGATCCAGGGCCGGCCACCCTCCTCGACGACGTCGTAGATCGCGACGACGGAGGGATGGTTGAGCTTGGCCGCCGTACGGGCCTCGCGGGCGGTCCGCAGGAGCTGGCGCTCTTTGTCGCCCGCCGACAGGTTGTCAGGCAGCAGCACTTCTTTGATGGCGACCTGCCGGTTGAGCAGTGTGTCGCGGCCTTCCCACACCACGCCCATCCCGCCGCGGCCCAGTTCGCGCAGCAACTGGTAGCGCCCTGCGATGAGCCGGTTGCTCTCCGAAACCATGTCCTACCCCTGTAGCGGCGCGCGTGCGCCTGCTGCAGACGACCGCCGTACGGCCGCCTGTAGACCACCCGAACAGTGGGCAAGTTTCCCATACCTGCCCGGACTTCGCGGGAAGGTCGGCAAGGCCGCTTGCACGAGATCACCGAATGTTGTTCTACTTGGGCGGGATCCCTACCGAGGAGAGGCCGATGCCCGAGACTAGCCGAGGTCCGCTGTCCGGCGTGCGCGTGCTGGAGCTCGCCGGGCTCGCGCCCGGGCCGTTCGCCGGGATGATGCTCGCCGACCATGGCGCCGACGTGCTGCGCGTCGACCGGGTCGGCGCCGTGCGCGACGCCCCCCGCAGGGACGTCATGGACCGCGGCAAGCACACGATCGGGCTCGACCTCAAGTCGCCCGAGGGCGTGGCCGCGTTCAAGGAGCTGGTCGCGAACGCCGACGTGGTGATCGAGGTGTTCCGGCCCGGAGTGGCCGAACGGCTCGGCATCGGGCCCGACGACCTGCACGCCGTCAACGAGCGGCTCGTCTACGGCCGGATGACCGGCTGGGGGCAGGACGGGCCGCTCGCCCCGACCGCCGGGCACGACATCGACTACATCGCGATCTCCGGCGTGCTGTCGATGCTCGGCCGCGCGGGCGACAAGCCGACCCCGCCGATCAACATACTCGGCGACTTCGCCGGCGGCGGGCTCATGCTGGCCTACGGCGTGCTGCTGGCCCTGTACGAGCGCGAGCGCACCGGTAAGGGCCGGGTGATCGACGCGGCCATGGTGGACGGCTCCGCCGCCCTGTTCGCGATGTTCTACCAGGCCGTCCAGAGCGGCGGCTGGGGACCGCGCGGCACCAATCTGCTCGACACCGGGGCGCCGCAGTACGACACGTACGAGACCGCCGACGGCCGATATGTCGCCGTGGGGGCCTTGGAGCCGAAGTTCTGGGCCGAGCTGCTGCGCCTCATGGGCCTCGACGGCGACCCCGATCTCCCCGACAGGAACGACCCCGCCCAGTGGCCCGCGCTCCGGGCCCGGCTGGCCGGGGTGTTCCGCACGCGCACGCGCGCCGAGTGGGAGGAGATCTTCGACGGGTCCGACGCCTGCGTCTCACCGGTCCTGTCCATGACCGAGGCCGCCACGCATCCGCACAACGTGGCGCGCGGCTCGTTCGTCGAGGTCGGCGGCGTCACCCAGCCCGCGCCCGCCCCGCGCCTGCTCGGCGCCCCCGCTCCCGGCCTCTCCCCCGCCACCCGGCTGGAGGACCTGTCGGACTGGGGCCTGTCAGCCGAGCAGGCGGCCAAGCTCCGCGATCAGGGGGTGCTCGCCTGACCTTCGGCGCGCGCGTACTCCTTGAGCGCGACCGACTCGTGCAGCCGCGCGCTCTTGCCGCCCAGCTTGGCCGCGGCCCTGGTGACGGCCGTGGGCAGCAGGTTGATCAGGCTCGCGGCGCGGGTGAGCGTCCACAGGTCGAAGCGGCCGGCCGGGACCAGCCGCTTGGCCGCACCGACGGCGAACGTGCGGCTCTGGAGCACATAAGGGGCGATCTCGGTCTCGTACGCGGGGTAGGCCCGCGTGTGGTCGCCCCCGTACGCGGCCAGCTCCCCCGCCAGCACGTACGCCCCCACGACGGCCAGGCTGGTGCTGCCCCCGACGGCCGGCCCCGGGCAGTAGCCGGCGTCGCCCACGAGCGTCACCCGCCCGCGTGACCAGGTGTCCAGCCGCAGCTGGGTGATCGAGTCGAAGTAGAAGGCGGGCGCGCGCTCCGCCTCGTCCAGCAGCCGCGGCACCTCCCATCCCGCGCCGGCGAAGCGGGCCCGCAGCAGCTCCTTCTGCCGGGCGACGTCCCGGTGGTGGTAGCCGAGCGGCTCCGGCGTCCTGAACAGGAACACCGCCCGCGCGTCCGGCATGCGCGCGGCGCCGTACACGGCGGCCATCCTGCCCACGCCCGCGAGGCCCTCCATGCGCCCGTCGAGCCCCAGGTAGTTGGGGATCGAGGCGACGGCCAGGTACGCGCCGATCCAGCTCGTGTAGCGCTCCTCGGGGCCGAAGACGAGGCGGCGCACGTTGGAGTGCAGGCCGTCGGCGCCGATCACCAGGTCGTACCTGGCCGGTCCGCCGCGCTCGAACGTCACCTCTCCGCTGTCGGAGATCGCGGTGATGGAGTCGCCGAAGACGTACTCGGCGTCGTGGCGGGTGGCGTCGTAGAAGATCTCGCTGAGGTCGTCGCGCATGATCTCGACGTGCCGGTCGGAGAAGGCGCCCATGACGCGGCCGACCTCCACGTCGACGGGGCGGCGGCCGCCCTCGACGTGCATGGTGAGCCGTTCCGTGCCGGTCTTGGCCGCGACCACCCGCTCCAGCACGCCCATCCGTTCCACGATCTCCATGGCGGGCCTGAACAGGTCGACCGCGTGACCGCCCGTCTTGCGCAGCGCGGGCGCGCGCTCGACGACCGTCACGTCGAAACCATGACGGACCAGCCAGTACGCGAGAACGGGCCCCGCGACGCTGGCCCCCGAGATGAGAACCCTCATGACGCCTCCTTACCTATCGTTAAGTAAGGAGCCTAGCATCTGACTTAACGGTAGGTAAGGGTAATCTTGGTTCATGCCCAGTGACACCAAGGCGCGCATCCAGGCGGTGGCCCGCGAACTGTTCGTCGAGCAGGGCGTCCAGAACACCAGCCTGCGCCAGATCTCCGAACGCCTGGGCATCACCAAGCCCGCGCTCTATTACCACTTCTCCTCACGCGACGACCTGGTCCGGAGCATCGTGGCGCCGATGATCGAGGACATGGAGCGGTTCGTACGCGACCGGGCACCCGGGCTCGCGCCGCGCGAGCTGCTCGACGCCTACTTCGCGATGGTCTGGCGGCACCGCGACGTCATCGTGATGATGGTCCGCGAGCTGGCCACGCTCGGCCAGCTCGACCTGGGCACGCGCATGTTCGAATGGCGGCGCGAGCTGATCGTCATGCTGATGGGGGCGGACCTCACGCAGGCCCAGCACATCAGGGCGACGGTGGCGCTGGGCGGGCTGTCGGACTGCGCGGTCGAATACGCGCACCTGCCGCTGGAGGAGGTCAAGCCGGCGGCCGTCGAAGCGGCGGCCGCCGTACTCGGTCTCTGATCAGACTGCTCGGTTCCTGCTCAGATGGTCTCTGTCAGACGTGCTCGGTCTCTGATCAGAGGGTCGCTTATCAGACGGTCCCTGATCAGACGGTCTCTGCTCAGACAGCGAGGTACAGATCCACGCCGTCGGGGTGATGCACCTCCAGATCCGTGGTGAAGGCGCGCGCCGGGGCGCCGCCCGACTCGGTGTGCTTCCACACCTGCTGCCAGGTGTCGATCAGCGCCTGCGGCATCTGGCCGCGTACTTCGAGCTTCATCGCCGGCCCGGCCGGCACCCGCACCGCCACCATGCCCTCCGGCACGCGCGGCACCGTGCGCACGCCCGTGCCGACGATCTGCGTGAAGGCTCCGTGGTGGTCGCTCTCGTAGTCGGTGAGCACCGCGTAGAGGTTCTCATCGACGCGACCGGGCACGTGGGCGAAAGCGCCCGGCGCGCCCGCCCGCTGCCACAGCCCCGGTAGTTTCGCGCGAGCCGGATCCATTTCGTCGGCATTGGTCGTGCGGACGACGAAGCCGACGACGATCAGCTCGGCCCTTTCCGTGACGTTCACAGACCCTCCCTCCCCCAAAAGTGTCCGCGCCGATCATAAGGCCCCCCGAAAGGGGAAATCCCTAGTTGACCTGTCAGCACATAAGATGGATGAACGTGAGATTTCTCAACGACCTCGAGCCCCATTACGACCTGACCTATAGCGACGTGTTCATGGTGCCGTCGCGTTCTGCGGTCGGTTCGCGGCTCGCAGTCGACCTCTCGACGAACGACGGCACGGGCACCACCATTCCTGTCGTCGTGGCCAACATGACCGCGGTCGCCGGCCGGCGCATGGCCGAGACCGTGGCACGGCGGGGCGGCATCGTCGTCATCCCGCAGGACATTCCGCTCGACGTCGTCGCCAACGTCGTCGACTGGGTCAAGAAACGCGACCTCGTCCACGACACCCCGCTCACCCTGACCCCGCACGAGACCGTCGGCGAGGCCCTGCAACTGCTGCCCAAGCGCGCCCACAACGCGGTCATCGTGGTCGACTGGGAGAACCGTCCCGTCGGCGTCGTGACCGAGGCCGACTGCCAGGGCGTCGACATGTTCACCCAGCTGTCCCAGGTCATGTCGAGCGAGCTGCTCACGCTGCCCGCCGGGCTCGACCCGCGCGCCGCCTTCGAGCGGCTGCACGAGGGCCGTCACCGCCTCGCGCCCATCGTGGACGAGGACGGGCGCCTGGTCGGCATCCTCACCCGTACGGGCGCGCTGCGCGCCACCCTCTACCAGCCGGCCGTCGACGCCCAGAACCGGCTGCGCATCGCCGCCGCCGTCGGCGTCAACGGCGACGTGGCCGCCAGGGCCAAAGAGCTCCTCGAAGCGGGCATCGACTGCCTGGTCGTCGACACCGCGCACGGCCACCAGGACAAGATGATCGCCGCCCTGCGCGCCGTCAAAGCGCTCGACCCCGGCGTGCCGGTCGCGGCGGGCAACGTGGTCACCGCGGGCGGCGTGCGGGACCTGGTCGAGGCCGGGGCCGACATCCTCAAGGTCGGCGTCGGGCCCGGCGCCATGTGCACCACCCGGATGATGACCGGCGTCGGACGTCCCCAGTTCTCCGCCGTGCTCGAATGCTCCGCCGAGGCGCGCCGGCTCGGGCGGCACGTCTGGGCCGACGGCGGTGTGCGGCACCCGCGTGACGTGGCGCTGGCCCTGGCCGCCGGGGCCTCGAACGTGATGATCGGGTCCTGGTTCGCGGGCACCTACGAGTCGCCCGGCGACACCCACACCGATGCGAACGGGCGCAAGTACAAGGAGAACTTCGGCATGGCCTCCGCCCGTGCCGTCCGGCTGCGGACCGCGGACGACTCGGCGTTCGAGCGGGCCAGGAAGGCGCTGTTCGAGGAGGGGATCTCGACGTCGCGCATGTACCTCGACCCCAAGCGGCCGAGCGTCGAGGACCAGATCGACGCCATCGTGGCCGGGCTGCGGTCGGCCTGCACCTATGCGGGGGCCTCGAACCTGGAGGAGTTCCACGAGCAGGCCGTCGTGGGGATCCAGAGCACGTCGGGCTACGCGGAAGGCATGCCCCTGCACCAAAGCTGGTGACCCCTCGCGGCCCGTTTTTCGGGATTGGGCGTTCGCCTGTTCTCCCTGTGGGGCGGCCACCAGCGGTGTCGTCAGGACGTGCGACGCCAGCCACCGGCGGCGGTGATGCCTCCGTCCACGTGCACCGTCGTCCCCGTCACGAACCTCGCCAGGTCACCGGCCAGGAACACGGCCGCCCCCGCGGCGTCACCCGGCTCGCCTAAGTGGCCGAGCGGCGGGATGCGGGCGGGGTCGTACGGGAGGGGGCGGGCGAGCATGCGGTCACGCACACCCGACTCCCCCTCGGTACGCAGCGCGTCGGGGGCGATGGTGTTCACCCTGACCCCCTTGGGGGCGAGTTCGAGCGCCAGCGACTTCGTCAGGCTCTCCAGGGCGGCCTTCATCGCCGCGTACACCGCGAACCCCGGCGCCGCCTGATGGGCCTCGCTGGAGGTCACGTTGATGATCGAGGCGCCCTCCTGCATCAGCGGCAGCATGTGCCTGATGACGCTGGTGACCTGGGTGAAGTTCTCGGCGATGAGGGTCTGCTCGCCCCGGGGTGAGGTGTCGGCGAAGGCGGCGTGGAAGGTGCCGCCGGCGTTGTTGACCAGGATGTCGACGCGGCCCCAGCGTTCGCGTACGGCCTGGGTGAAGACCGCGACGGCGGGCTGGTCGCGTACGTCGAGGGTCATCGACGGCGACCAGCCGTCACAGGCGGGCGGCGTGTCCCGATCGCAGACCGCCACATGAGCCCCGAAAGCCGCGAACGCCTCCGCGATCGCCCGCCCGATCCCCCGCGCCGCGCCCGTGACGACGGCGACGCGGCCGGTGAGCAGGAACGCGTCGGGCGAAAGGGCGGCCATGAACGACGACGATATCCCGACGGCATAGAGTCGTCGGGTCCGTTAACAACCAAACAGGAGCTCATTCGTGGCACTCGAGAAGCCCGAGATCGACTTCCCGGGGGGCAACCCGCCCGCCGACCTCGAGATCGAGGACATCACCGTCGGCGACGGCCCGGAGGCCAAGTCCGGCCAGCAGGTACAGGTCCACTACGTGGGCGTGTCGTTCTCGTCCGGGGAGGAGTTCGACGCGTCGTGGAACCGCGGCCAGCCGTTCGAGTTCCCGCTGGGCGCCGGTCGCGTCATCGGCGGCTGGGACAAGGGCGTCGTGGGCATGAAGGTGGGCGGCCGGCGCAAGCTCGTCATCCCGCCGCACCTCGGCTACGGCACCCGCGGCGCCCCGCCCCGCATCAAGCCGAACGAAACGCTCATCTTCGTCGTCGACCTGCTGGCCGTGAACTAACGGCGGTTTGAGCCGGGGCGCCGACAAAAGGACGCCCCGGCCCCTCCCCGCCCCGCGCATCCGCCACGCCCGCTCCCTACGACCTCCCGCCCGCTTTTCCCGGGCACCCACCTGCCCCGCCCAAGCACCCACCTGCCCCGTCCGGACACCCACCTGCCCCGCCCAAGCACCCACCTGCCCCGTCCGGACACCCACCTGCCCCGTGCGGGCTCCCGCCGACGCACGCGTGCGGCCCCGAGCACCCGCCCCTTTCCGCCGTCCCGCTCATCCTTCACGCCGACCCCTCCCGCTCATCCTTCACGCTGGCCCCTTCCTGCCCCTTCCCGCTCATCCTTCACGCTGGCCCCTCCCTGCCCCTCCCGAGCACCCGCTCGCCCTCGGACACCGCCTTGCGCCGCCGCTCCCCCAATGGGCCCTCGCCCGACGCGCCCATGCCTCCTGGGCACCCGCCCCGCGCGCTCATCCCGCCCAGACTGCCCGCCCCGCGCGGCCGCCCCATCTCCGGTGTCCGCCCCGCGCGGCCGTCCCATCTCCGGCGACCCCCTCCAGTCCGATACTCGACGGGGAATCGCCCATCCCGCGCCGTTCGCCCGCTTTACCGACACACTCTGCAGATATGCCGATATCAGGTGGGGAAATGTCGTCCCCGTGAGGCACCATAGGCGTGTGCTTCTGATCGACGTGGTCCGGGTTTCCGAGGCGGTGACGCGCACGTCCGCCCGGCTGGGCAAGATCGGCCATCTGGCGGAGCTGCTGGGCCGGGTGGGTCCGGACGAGGCGGAGATCGCCATCTCCTACCTGTCGGGCGAGCTGCCCCAGCGCCAGGTGGGGGTGGGCTGGCGCACGCTGGAGGACGTCCCACAACCCAAGCTGGCCGCCACGGCCACGCTGACCTCGGTCGACGAGCTGCTGAGCCGCATCAAGGCCGTTTCGGGCCAGGGCTCGCAGGCGGCACGCAAGGCGCTGGTGGCCGAGCTGTTCGCGGGCCTGACGAGCCAGGAGCAGCAGTTCATGCGCCGGCTGCTGTTCGGCGAGCTGCGCCAGGGGGCACTCGACGGCGTCATGATCGAGGCGGTGGCCAAGGCGTCGGGTGCGCCGTCGGCCGACGTACGCCGGGCGCTGACCCTGCGCGGCTCACTGCCCGCCGTCGGGGCGGCGGCGCTGACCGGCGGGGTGGACGCGCTGCGCGCGTTCCGGCTGGAGGTGGGGCAGGCGGTCGCGCCGATGCTGGCGGGCAGCGCGCCCAACATCGCCGCCGCGCTCGACAAGGCGGGCACCCCGGCCGCGCTGGAGTGGAAGCTCGACGGCATACGCGTCCAGGCCCACCGTTCCGGCGACGAGGTGCGGGTCTTCACCCGTACGCTCGACGACATCACACCTCAGGTGCCCGAGCTGGTCGAGGCGGTGCTGGAGATGCCGTCCGGCGACCTCGTCCTCGACGGCGAGGTCATCGCCCTGCGGCCCGACGGCCGCCCGCACCCGTTCCAGGTGACCGCCGCCCGCGTCTCCACCAAGACGAACGTCGAGCGGTTGCGCGAGCAGACGCCGCTGAGCGCGTTCTTCTTCGACGCCCTGCGCGTCGACGGCGCCGACCTGCTCGACCTGCCCTATTCGCAACGCCAGGAGGCCCTGGCCCGTACGGTCCCGCCCGCCCTGCTCACCCCGCGCCTGGTGACGGGTGACGTGGCGGAGGCGGAGAAGTTCTTCACGGACGTGGTGAAGGCGGGCCACGAGGGCCTGGTGGTCAAGTCACTCACCTCGCCCTATGCGGCCGGCCGGCGCGGGGCGGGCTGGATCAAGGTCAAGCCCCGCCACACGCTCGACCTGGTGGTCCTGGCCGCCGAGTGGGGCCACGGCCGCCGCGAGGGCAAGCTCTCCAACCTTCACCTGGGGGCCCGCGACCCGGAGGGCGGGTTCGTGATGCTCGGTAAGACGTTCAAGGGCCTCACGGACGAACTGCTGGCCTGGCAGACCGAACGCTTCCTGGAGCTCGCCGACGGCCCCACCGACACGTGGACCGTCCGCCTGCGCCCCGAGCTGGTCGTGGAGATCGCCTTCGACGGCGTCCAGCGCTCACCCCGCTACCCAGGCGGCATGGCCCTCCGCTTCGCCCGTGTCCTCCGCTATCGCCCGGACAAACGAGTCGAGGACGCCGACACCGTCGACACCGTGCGCTCCCTGATGCTCTAATCCGCCCCTCGCCACCACCTCCCACAGCGGCATCGAGCACCCCGAGCGAGGGACCCCCTCACCCGCGCACGTCACACACGCCAGGGATGCCACGTCACCCTTACGGTGATCCCGTCGCCTCGGGAGACCCATCACACAAAGATCGCATTTGGCGACAAGCTGACCCTCGTGAGATAAGTCACGGAACGGCCCATTAAGTTGCCTTTACCTGAACTTTGTCGCATATCTTCGTCCAGTCCGCGCGGATCCCCAGCCCCGCCGACGGATCGGCCGCCGTATGCTCCCACCCCCTGCCGGCCCGGCCTTTTCCTGCCCTATCCCCTATCCAGGACCGTGGTTTACCTTGGGCCAGCATTCCCGCAAGCCGTCCCCGCAGACCTGCAAGCTCTCCCCAAGCCGGCGCCGATGGGCCGCCCTCGCAGCCAGCGTGGCCGTAGCGGCAGCAGCCTCGACCACCGCGTGGGCCACGATGGGCAACGACGACTCGGCAAAGCCGGCAGCGGCCCTCACCCCGCCATCGCCCGGCGCGAAGACCACGCGTTCACCCGAGCCCGCCTCAGCGCGAACCGCTGAGAAGCCACCGGCGTCCGCCACCCAGCCGGAGCCCACCACCTCAGCCGGCAGCACCCCCACCCACCGGAACTCCCCCAACCACCCGGGGACGGCAACCTCCGCAAAGCCCACGTCCTCGCGGGCCCAGGCGCAAGGACCATCCTCCACGGACCGACCCTCCACGGACCGACCCTCCTCGGCCGACCGGGACAGCTCCACCGGCGACCGATCCTCCTCCGCCGAGCAGCAGCCCAAGAGCCGCCCGGCGAAGTCGCAGCCCACCAGGCCGAAGCTCCGCGTCCTCTCCTCCGGCACCTGCGGCGCCTCCTACTACGGCGAGCCCCAGATGACGGCCAGCGGCGAGCGCTTCAACCCCCACGCGATGACGGCCGCTCACAAGACCCTCCCCCTGGGCAGCCGGGTCCGCGTCACCAACCCGAGGACCGGCGAGTCGGTGACGGTCCGCATCAACGACCGGGGCCCGTACATCGGGGGCCGCTGCCTGGACCTGTCCACAGCCGCCTTCGCCGCCATCGGCAACACCAGCGCCGGCGTCATGCGCGTCAGGTACGAGGTCCTCGCCCGCTGACCCGCGCCACGCCACCACCCGACCCGCGCGAACCCCCGCCGCCTGGCCTCGAAAGCGCTCGGCACAACCCACCCCCGGGACGACCGACGTCACCACAGCCGCCTCAGCAGCGCATTCAGCTCAATGCACCCCCGCCCTCAAAATGGGGATGCAGGCCCGCCACATCTCGTACCACGCAAAACCTCACGCCCCGCCGAGGCGCATGAACCCCGGCGGGTGTAACAATTCGAAAACGACGCGTACGGCCAGTACGACCCGATCACTTCACCAGACGAAGCGTCAGCGGATAACGGAAATCCCCCTCCGTCAGCGCCGAGATGCCACCGACGACGGAAAGCACGACTGCCGCGACCCAGATGAACGGCACGAGCACGATCCCGACGAAGGTAAGCGGCAGCAATACGGTGGCCCCGACCACGGTGATCTGGAAATTGAGCGCTTCGAGGGCGTGTTTGCGCATGTAGGGCGACGTTTTCGCGCCGGTGAGCAGCAGGAGCAGCGGACCGACGATCGGGAACCCGATGAGCGGCACCAGATGGGCGATCGCGCCGCCGAGGCGTTCGTTGCTCTCGGCCGGCGCCTCCTGGCGCACCGGTGCCGGCGGCACGAAAGCGAGCTGAGGCACCGCGTTCGCACCGTAGAGCTCGTTCATGATGGGCACGAGGTCACCGTGCGTACGCGCGGTCATCGCACGTTCCAAACGGTCGTCGAACTCGAGCTTGTCGAATCGTCCCTCCGCGTAAGCGGCTTTGACGTGCTCAACGACGTGTTCGCGGTCCTGGTTGGTGACGCGCAGATGAGCTGGCGGCACCTCTCCCGGCCCGGGGGTTTTCGGTACCCCAGCCATAATCGCCATGCCTCTCCCTCAGAGAATCGAGCTGACACCTCACATACTGCGTCGCCCCGAACCGACCGTGCCATCGGGAGAATCCCGGATAGGTCCCCGAGATCTTCCCCGACGCGCGCGGGCTCGAGACGGTATAAAAAGGATCCATGAGATGGCGAGACCGCTACGGCATTCGTCGACTGCGCGGCCGCAAGATCGCGAAGTTCGACCGAGAGGCGACCGACGCCGACATCGAGGCGCTCATCGCCTTTGCCCGTTCGCGGCGAGGCGTCGAGTTCTACGTCGAACCTGAGACTTTCGCCACCGACACGACCGCCGTGGCGGTGGCCGACGACGGCGAGTGGACCAGGCGCAGGGTGGGCTCCCCCGCCGTGATCCACAAGGTCGCCCGCGATCTTGCCTTGCCGGTGTACGACGTGCAGCTGACCGGCTACCCGCCGCGCATGCGCGCCTACAACGAACGCCGCAAGCGAGAAGAAGGCTCCCTCTAACCCCTTCTCACTCGGGTACCGCCCCTGCCCCCACCATGCCCGAACGGGAACACAAGACCCCAGCCGAGCACAGCGACCTCAAAGCGGCGGCCCCTGGACCCCAACGTCAGGGACGCGAGGCCAAGGACGGTACGAACTCGACCGCGGCGGCACAGGCCCCACACTGACCTGCAAGGCCCACGCTGAGGCGCGAACTCCACCTTGGAGACCCGCACTCGCGTCTCGGCGACCCCAACTTCGTCTTCAGGTTGGTGGCATGGGCCGGTTGTGTGTTGAAGGGTGGGTCGGCGTTGAGGGGTTCTCGTCGTGTCACGCGCCCGCAGCCAGGCTGAGGAGGGTTCGGTGCCGGCCGGTAGTGGACCTATTCCAGGGTGGGGTGGAGGTCTTCTTCGTCGAGGAGGTTGATCAAGGGGAGGAGCCAGGCGGGGTTGGCGGGGCCCATGGTGGCGTCCAGTTCTTCGGGGGTGGGGAGGCGGCCTCGGAGGATGGACGGGGAGAGCAGGTTTTGGAGGGCGTGCATGAGAAGGTTGGCCATCGAGTAGCCGGGGTCGGTCGTCAGGGCGCGTTCGAGGGCGACCGTGGCCTGGACGCTGTCGCCTGAGCGCCAAGCGGCCATGGCCAGCAGGGACGCGACCGGGGGCACGAAGCGCGGCTCCAGGCGGCGGGTCAGGTCCTTCCAGAGCGCCGCGTGGGACTCGTGCATGAGGGTCCACGCCTCGTCACGGACTCTCATGACCGTCAATGCCATGCCGAGTTTCGCCGCCTCCACGTCGTCGAGGCGGCCGCCTTCGATGGGGGTCTCCAGCGCCGAGCGGACTCTGGCCAGGCCGTCGGCGACGAAGTGCCGGGCAAAGGTGTCGAGGTCGGGGGCGGCCATGAGGTCCGCTCTGAATGCGGCGATCGCCTCGGACGTGGCCCGCCGCATCGCCATCCGTACGGGACCCGTCACGGGGGCGACGGTGCGTTCGAGGACTTCGCGGTTGGGAAGGGCCACCAGGCCGTGTACGGTCGCCTCGGCCGCTATCGGGCTCGTGGAGAGGTCGTAGGGAGTGCCTTCGGCAGGGCAGCAGGTGACCACGTTGCAGATGTAGGACCAGTAACGGCCCTCATGGGCTCGCAGTGCCTCCCCTACCTGGATGCCGGTCGTCAAGGCGAGCGTCCTCGCCTCATCGACCGCCGGGGTGACCAGGTCGCCGGGGCCGTAGCCGACGATCACGACGTCTGTGATGCCCTCACGGTCGATGAGAGGGGTCATGGCGTCGAGGGTGCCGGGCGGGAAGGGCAGCCCCCACCTGGCCACCATCTTGGCTCGCCCTTCGGCCAGGCCCACGACGACGAGACTCGCGGTGGGATGAAAGCCGACCAGATAGGGGACGGCGGCCAGAACGTCGGTGGGACTGGTGAGGGTCAGGCACGGCTCGGACGAGAACTCGAAGGGGTCCGATACACCGGCGTCCACCCTGTCGGCGTCCACCCTGTCGGCGTCCACCCTGTCGGCGTCCACCCTGTCGGCGTCCACCCTGTCGGCGTCCACCCTGTCGGCGCTCCACGCAGCAGCGTCCGAGACAGGAGTCCCCGGGCTTGAGGTCTTGGAGGTTGATGTGCCGGAAACTGAGGCGGTCGGCGTAACTGTGGGCCCGAACCTTGAGGTCTCGGGGGTAGAAGCGCCCGGGACTGAGGCGGTCGGCGCACCTGCGGGGCCAAGCCGTGAGGTCTCGGAGGTTGAAGTGCTGGGGTCTGAGCTGCCAGGACCTGACGTACCGGGACGTGAGGCGCGGGGACCTGAGGCGCGGGGAATTGGCGCGGCGAAGTGTGACGTGTCGGTGGTGGGAGCGTCGCTGATGGCGCTTGCACCGAACGGCGCCTGAGGTGCGATGAGCGCGTGCGCGGAGGCGGGGACGACGGGCTGGCGAGGTGCGGGGACGAACGGTGAGCCGGGGGTGAAGGAGGAACGGGAGGCGGGGCGGGGGGAGCGGTTGGTCGTCATGGGTCCATAGGGTGTCGGGCGCGGAGGGGCTTCCGGGCAGCCGAACGCGGTTCTGTGGATGACGTGCTCAACGCGGGATTGGCTGTGGATAACCCGCAGGGTAAGGCTCTCAGTATCTGTAGCGATCACAGCCACAGACCGCCACGGCCACGGCCACGGCCACAGAAGCATATGCCGAAGCACTTCAGAGCCAGGCCGCTCCGCCAGAGGCGCCCGGCCCAAAGTCGTCTGGCCCGAGGGATCGCCGGGTTGTGAAGCCTCCCCCCGACCTTCGAGCCGGCCGCATCCCGAAGTTGCCGAGTCGTGAGGTGATCGCAACCTGTGGCTCACCAGTCCGGGCGGAACCGCAGCCCGGACGACACCGCGAGCCGTTCAGGAGGTGGGCGGGCGAGTTCCTGCGAACAGGGCAGCGCATCGGGGGGTCCGCCGACGGGGCAAGGACAAGCGCCAGGTGCGGCACGGTCCGAACAGAACCGCCGCACGGACGTGGTCCGGAGCGTGGGCCTCAGCGCAGCTCGGGACGAGCGGCAGCCTGGGCAAAACCACTGCTCGCGACGAGCGGCAGCGTGGGCACGACCGCAGCGCGGCAAGGGCCGCCACGTGCAAGGGCCGCAACGTGCAAGGGATCGCGGCGTAGGCAAGGGGCGCGGCCTGAGCAAGGGACGCAGTTTGATCAAGGGCCGCAGCATGGCAAGGGCCAGGACGCGGGCAGGGCCGCTAGATGAGTCAGGGGGCAGGGCTGGGTGGGTTCGGGGTGGGGGTGGGCGGGGTGGGGGCCAGGCGAGTGCGTACGAGCAATGCCGCGCCCGCCACCGCTGCCGGCATCGCGACGATGGCGACAAAGGGCACCAGGAACAGCAGGAAGACCGCGACCCCGAAGCCCAGCGCGCTGGACTTGTTCGCCCGGAGCAGGGCGAAGCGGTCTTTGCGTGCCATGCCGCGGCGTTCCATGGCGAGGGTGGTGAGCTCGACGGTGAGGAAGAAGCCGGACACCAGGGCGCCCACGACCGGCACCACCGTCTGTCCGATCACGGGTACGAATCCCAGGAAGAACAGCGGGACCGTGAAGAGCAGCACGTAGAACAGGGTCACCAGGCTGTCGCGGATGGAGCGCGGCAGCGTACGCCACCACGGCTGGTCGTCGTCCGTCTCCAGCGGGTCCACCTCGCCCGACAGCCGCTCGTAGAACGGATCCCCGATGGCCAGCGTCAGCGCCGTGAACGTGATCACCGCCACCGCCAGCCCTCCGAGGACCAGTGCGACGGCCACCACCGTACGGAACGCCTCGCGCCAGCTCCACGTGTCGGCGAAGGGGGTGAGGAACGCGGCCAGGTCGGAGGCGTTAGTTCCCAGGAAGATCAGGGCGGCCACGTAGACCGCGAACGCGATCAGCGCGGGGATGAGCCCGAACAGCCACCATCGGCCGTTCCTGGCGACCCATCCGAGTCCTTGGAAGAAGAAGCCCACCCCGCCGGTGAAGTCACGCAGTGCTCGCATGCCCGGCAGGCTAGCGCCAGAACGACGTGACCGAGTAGCCGAGTTCGGCGAACAGGTCGCGCAGCAGCGGCAGGGAGATGCCGAGCACGTTGCCGTGGTCGCCCTCGATGCTCTCGACGAACCAGCCGCCGCGCCCCTCGATGCTGAACGCCCCGGCCAGGCTGAGCGGCTCGTCGGTGTCGACGTAGGCGGCGATCTCGTCCTCGGACGGCTGCCCGAACCGGATCACCGTGGTGCCGGTCTCGGCGGCCTGGCGACCGGCGGCGACGTCGATGACGCAGTGACCGGTGACGAGCCGGCCGGTGCGGCCGCGCATGAGACGCCAGCGCTCGACGGCCTCCTCGCGGCTGGCCGGCTTGCCGTAAGGGCGGCCGTCGAGCTCGAGGATCGAGTCGCAGCCGATGACCAGCCCCTCTTCGAGCCCGCTCGCCACGGCCTCCGCCTTCGCCCTGGCCAGCACCAGGCTGAGCGCGGCGGGTGAGTAGGCGGAGTAGGAGTCCTCGTCGACGCCGCTGACGATCACTTTCGGGTCGAGGCCCGCGCTGCGCAGGAGTGCCAGGCGAGCGGAGGAGGCTGAGGCGAGAACGATCACCACATCAGGGTACCGGTCGCCGAGCAGCCTCCTTGACACCCCCGGCCCTCGATGTCAAGGAGGCACCACCGGGGGCTATGAGGGACGGACCTCATCGACCAGGCGGGAACTCCAGGGGCACCAGTAGGCCCCGGGCAGGAAGGCGCCGCCGGCCTCGTCCAAGTGATCCTCGAGGTACTCGATGGTGGAGTCGCAGACCTCGATCGCGACTTCGAAGAAGCCGATCGTGCCGGGGTCGAGGTGGTAACTCCACGGGTGATTGTAGGAGGCGGGATATTTGTGGATCCGGCCCAGGACGTGCACCTGCCGGGTCTTTGCGCCGCTGAGGACGCGGCGGGCGTGGGCGATCTTGTCCGCGTCGCGGAGCTGGATGGTGAAGCGGTGGTATCCGTGGCTGTCGGTGAAGCGGAAGTACGCTTCTCCCACCGCGTGAGCGGGGGTGGCCGTGGTGAGGCCCAGCATCGTGATCGCCGCCAGCACCGCGACGACCTTGTTGAGGGTACGTGACAAGGGGAACCTCCAGTGAACAGGGTCACGCTCTGCGACCTCTATCACTGAAAGTAAGCGGACAATCACATAAAGTTAAGGAACTGTTTCATGGCCGCTGCGCCAGTCACCAGTCGGCGTTGGACGTGCTCCCCGGCGTCACTTCCCGTTCCGTCCGGTACGGCGAGAACGGCCCCGGCTGCCGCGGCACGTTCCCCCCGAGGATGTCCCCCAGCAGCCTGTCGATCACGTCCCCCAGCTCGGCCGGCACGGCCGCCTGCTGGCGGTCGAGGTCGTCGGCGAGGGTGGCGGCGTCCATGCCGCGCTCGGTGGCCCGGTTCGCGAGCAGGGACATGATCATGGGGGCGATCAGCGGCATCAGTTTCATGATCGCCGAGGAGCCCAGCCCGGCGAGCCCGGCGAGGGTGGCGGCGGCCTGCTCGGTGCCCTGAGCCCCGAGCACGTGCCCGAGGATGCTGTGCCCGTCGCGGGTCAGCGAGGCCACGTCGCCGTTGAAGGGGTCGGCGTCCATGTGGTCGTCGAGCGCCCCGCGCAGGGCGTCGGCGCCGTCCGGGTGGGCGGCGTTGCGGGCCAGGCCGCCCACGATCGTCGCGGACACGGCTTCGATGACGTGGCGTGCCGTGAGCTGGTCGGTGCCGAGCATCCCGGCGATCTGCTCCAGCCCTGGGGCTCCGAGTCCGGCGAGAAGCTCGTCATTAAGTGTCACGACGGTCCCCCGATCCACACGTGTCTCGGGAGACGTTCCCGAGCAGGACTCGAAGCAACGTCCGGAATGTCCTAATTCTTGGGAAAGGACCCGTCCTCCACGGCTGCCGAGCGGTGCACCTCGGCCGGCGGGCGCTGCGTCACCGCGGGCGGCTGGCCCTCGGCGGGCCGCGGCAGCCCGGCCGCGGCGTACGCCCCGGCCTCGTCCAGGGTCTCGTGCTCCAGCAGCGCCGCCACGATGGCGTCGAGCTTGTCGCGGTTGTCGCTGAGCACCTGGACCGCGCGCTCGTAGCACTCGTCCACGATCCGCCGCGCCTCCTCGTCCACCATGGCGAGCGTGACGGGTGAGGCCTGCGGCTGCTGGCCGTCGTTGGGCAGGATGGTCAGCGGACCGACCTTCTCCGACATGCCCCACCGGCCGACCATGCCGCGGGCGATCATGGTGACCTGCTCCAGGTCGTTCTCGGCGCCGGTGGTGATGACGCCGAACACCACCTGCTCGGCCGCCATGCCTCCGAGCGCGCCGGTGATGCGCCCGCGCAGATATTGCTCGTCGTAGGCGTAGCGGTCGGAGTCGGGGGTGGAGAGGGTGACGCCGAGCGCCCGGCCGCGCGGGATGATGGAGATCTTCCTGACCGGGTCGGCCCCGGGCTGGAGCATGCCGAGCAGCGCGTGACCTGCCTCATGGAAGGCGGTGCGGGTGCGCTCCTCCTCCGGCATCACGATGCTGCGGGCCGCGCCGAGCTGCAGCTTCTCCAGCGCGTCGGCGAAGTCGGCCATGGTGACCTTCTCGCGCCCGCGCTTGGCCGCGAGCAGGGCGGCCTCGTTGACCAGGTTGGCCAGGTCGGCGCCGGTCATGCCGGGCGTGGTCTTGGCGATCTGGTCGAGGCTGATCTCGCCCTCGAGCGGCACGCCGCGCGTGTGGACGGCCAGGATCGCGGTGCGGCCGGCCGCGTCGGGCAGGCCCACCTGCACCGTACGGTCGAAGCGCCCGGGACGCAGCAGCGCCGGGTCGAGGATCTCGGGACGGTTGGTGGCCCCGATGACGATCACGCCTTCGGCGCCGGAGAAGCCGTCCATCTCGGTGAGGATCTGGTTGAGCGTCTGCTCGCGCTCGTCGTGGCCGCCGATGCCGCCGGCGCCGCCCCTGGCGCGGCCGATGGCGTCGATCTCGTCGATGAACACGATGGACGGCGCCACCTTGCGCGCCTCCTCGAACAGGTCGCGCACCCGCGAGGCGCCCACGCCGACGATCATCTCGATGAACTCGGAGGCGCTGGCGGAGAAGTACGGCACCTTGGCCTCACCGGCGACCGCCCTGGCCAGCAGCGTCTTGCCGGTGCCGGGAGGACCGGCGAGCAGCACGCCCTTGGGCAGCTTGGCGCCCAGCCTGCGGTATTTGCCGGGGTCCTTGAGGTAGTCGACGATCTCGACGAGCTCGTTCTCGACCTCGTCGATGCCCGCGACGTCCTCGAACGTGACCCGCACCTGCCCGGCGTCGACGGGCTTGGCCGCCTTCGACTTGCCGAGCCCGCCGAGGCCGCCGCCCATCATGCTGGCGCCGCGCCGCATGATCCAGATCCACAGGCCGGCCAGCAGCAGCACGGGCAGCAGCGACAGCAGCAGGTTGGAGAAGAAGCCGCGGGTGATGGGCTTGGAGGTGATCACGACCTGGCCGGTGGCCAGCTGCTGGTCGAGCTGGTCGGTGTTGGCGAAGGCCGGGATCTCGGTGGCGAAGCGGGTGTAGGAGGAGCCGCCGTCGGGGTTCTTCGCCGGCGACCGCAGGTCGCCCTCGACCGACAGGCCCTGGGCGTAGATGTCCTTGACGTTCTTCGCGTTCACCTGGTTGGTGAACTCGGTGTAGGAGATCGTCTCGACCGAACCGCTGTCGACGAACGACGACACGATGAAGAAGCCCGCGTAGACGACGAGCAGGGTGACGATGAACCGCCACCAGTTGATCTTGGGCCGGCCTCCGGGCGTGCCTGGCAGGCCCTCCGAGCGCCAGGGCGGCTTGCCCTTGCCCTTGTCGGGCGCCTGCGGCGGTCCAGAGCGTTCCACGGCGTCACTCCCCAACATCGCCGCTTTCATGATCTTTCTAGCCTAGAACACGCACCCCTGAGGCCACGCGGCCGATGTCACGCCACTGCTTGCGCTGTGAGTCCGGCACTGTGACGAACGCAAGTCCCGGCTTGCTCATTCCCCCGTCGAGCACGACGACGGCCGCGCGGGAGGTGCGCTTGCCGTACGTGACGCGGTAGACGAGCATCCAGCCGCGCTTGACCGGCTGGGAGGCCAGCCAGGTGATGCGGGAGCCCTCGGGGTGGTGGTTGAGCGTCCAGCGGGCGGCCAGCAGTGCCGTGTCGCGCGCGGACTTCTGCTCCATGATCGGCAGCGGGCAGGTGACGAAGACGCCGCGCAGCGCGGTGCCGCGCTCCTTGGGCAGCACCTGCTTGGTGGTGAACGGCGCCGCCCCGTACGCCTTCCACGGCCGCGGCAGCCTGGGCACCGCGAGCCCCGAGCGCCGGTCCTTGACGAAGCGGCGGCCCGGGGAGCGCAGGGCCATGCGCTTGACGGAGCGGGTGAGCTTGGGCACGCGCGGGTCGGCGAACAGGGCCTCCATGGCGGTGTAGCCGGGCGCGAGCGAGGTGCCTGGACGCGGCGTGACCCGTTCCTGCGCCGCCACGGGAGTGGGCGCGGCAGTAGGCGGGGCGGTGGGAGTGGGCGGGGAGGAAGGTGCGGAGCCGGACGAGGACGGTGCGGCCGGCGGCGCGGTTACCGGCCCCGCCGCGACCTCGTCCGGCTCAGACGGGAGCACCACGGCCAGCGTCGCGGCCGCGGCCACGACGGCGGCGGCCACGGCCAGCCCCCGGTACACCACCCGCATCCGAATATCCCCGATGCGGGAGCGTTTGGGGGGAGATGTCGGGATCCCGCGACGCGCGGGCGTAACCACTTGGGAACCCTTGATCTCATCTTCCCCATGGAGCACGACGGGAGCGTACGACATATCCCGGCATGGCGTCCGCGAAGCTACCGAAGTGCAATCTTGGAGCCCCTGGAACGGCGTCCCGATCAGGGGTGGGCGACCCGGCCGGCCAACCAGGGCGCGTCCGCCACGAACGTGCACGAGCCAGGCTCGATCTCCGTGAACCCCGCGTCACGCACCACGGGCAGCCCCGCCGCGACCATCGACGAGAAGCCGGAGGACCCGGCCGCCGTGCGCACGGTCACCGCGAGCCCCCGCTCCCGCCAGGCCGCCCGCTCACCGGCGTCGCTGGCCCACCAGGCGAGCTGCGCGGCGTGCCCGGCCTGCGCCATGGCCTTGCCGGCGGACATCTCCAGCGCCGGGTTCTCCCACAGCGTCGGCGGCTCGGCGGGGCCGGGCGCGGCGGTGTCGGTCAGGTCGGTGCCGGAGACCTGGAGCCTGGCCAGGTCGCGCGGCCAGTCGTCGAGGGGCACGGGCGGGTGGACGCGTACTTCGGCGGTGCGGTGCTCGATCGTGCGGCCGGGCAGCGCGACGGCCCGGCGCCACTCGGCGCCCCTGGCCCTGCGCACCACCTTGCGGATCTTCCCGGTGGACTGCCAGGCGTGCAGCTCGGCGGCCCACTCCCCGGGGTCGGCCAGCAGGCTCAGCACGGCCATGGCGGCGGCCTCCAGGGCGTCGGTGCGCTCGGGAGGCGTGGCCCGCTCGATGCGGACGACCAGCGGCAGGACGTACAGCTCGGCGTTCATCGCCCTCTAGCATGCCCGATGGCCAGGGACAGGCCGGCGGCGAGGAGGCAGAGGGCGCCCGCGGCGTACCAGGCGAGGTCGTAGGCGCCCAGGTGGTCGCGGGTCAGTCCGGCGCCGACGGCGGCGATGGCGGCGCCCACCTGGTGCGAGCCGAACACCCAGCCGAACACCACGGCGCCGTCCGCCCCGTAGACGCGCCGGCACAGGGCGACGGTCGGCGGCACGGTCGCCACCCAGTCCAGGCCGTAGAAGACGATGAAGATGAGCATGCTGGGCTCGGTCGTGGCCGCGAACAGGCCGGGCAGCACCATCAGCGACAGGCCGCGCAGCGCGTAGTAGACGCCGAGCAGCACCTTGGGGTCGATCCTGTCGCTGAGCCAGCCGGAGGCGACGGTGCCGACGATGTCGAAGACGCCGATGACGGCGAGCAGGCCCGCGGCGACGGGCTCGGCCATGCCGTGGTCGTGCGCGGCGGGGATGAAGTGGGTGCCGACCAGGCCGTTCGTACTGGCGCCGCAGATCGCGAAGCCGCCGGCGAGGAACCAGAAGGGGCGCGTCCGCGCCGCGGCGGCGAGCACGGAGACCGCGCGCACGGCCGCGTTGGCGGTGGCGGGCGGCGCGGGACGCGGGGCGGCGGGGTCCGCGCCGAGCGCGGTGGTGCCGACGTCCTCGGGACGGTCGCGCAGCAGCCACCACACGAACGGCACCACGACCAGCGCCGCCCCCGCCACGGTCAGCGAGGCGAAGCGCCAGCCAGGGCCCTCGGCGAGCCACGCCAGCACGGGCAGGAAGACGAGCTGCCCGGTCGCGCCCGCGGCGGTGAGTATGCCGGTGACCAGCCCCCGGTGGCGGACGAACCAGCGGTCCACGACCGTCGCGGCGAACACCAGCGCCATCGACCCGGTGCCGAGCCCCACCAGCACGCCCCAGAACAGCAGGAGCTGCCACGTCGCCGTCATGAACACGGTCAGCCCGCTGCCCGCGGCGATGAGCAGCAGGGCGGCGGCGACCACGCGGCGCATGCCGAAGCGGTCCATGAGGGCGGCGGCGAACGGGGCCATCAGCCCGTAGAGCACCAGGTTGATCGAGACGGCCAGCGAGATCGTGCCCGCCGACCAGCCGAACTCCTCCTGCAGCGGTGTGATCAGCACACCGGGCGTGGCGCGGAAGCCCGCGGCCCCGAGGATGGCCACGAACGCGACGGCCGCGACGAACCAGGCCCGGTGCAACCGCCGGCCGCTCGCGGGGGTGGTGCTCACAGTCATGCGCACATCCTGAACGATCCCGGCACATGGCCACGAGTGGCCCGAAAGCCAATATGTGCAAGAATCCGGCCATGCCCCATCGGATCGTCGTCGTCGCGCTCGACCACTTCGCCCCGCTCGACCTCGGCGTGCCCGGCCAGGTCTTCCGCGCGGCCCGCACGCCGTCGGGCGAGCGCCTGTACGAGGTGGTCACCTGCTCGGAAGGGCGCAGGCCGGTACGCTGCGAGGCCGGCTACGCCGTCCTGCCGGACCACGACCTCGACGTGCTCGACACCGCCGACACCGTCGTGGTGCCGGGCATCCACGGGGGCCCGGCGCTGCTCGACGGCACGATCTCCGGCGCGCTCCACAAGGCCCTGCAGGGCCGTCCCCGGGTCATGTCGATCTGCACGGGCGCGTTCGTGATCGCGGCGGCCGGGCTGCTCGACGGCCGTCCCGCCACCACGCACTGGCGCGACGCGCCCCGGTTCGCCCGGCTCTTCCCGCAGGTCGAGCTGGACCCCGATGTCTTGTTCGTGGACGACGGCGACGTGCTGACCTCGGCGGGCGTGGCGGCCGGGCTCGACCTGGCGCTGCACGTGATCAGGCGCGACCACGGCAGCGAGGTGGCCAACACCGCGGCCCGGAGGTGCGTGATGCCGCCGTGGCGGGACGGCGGCCAGGCGCAGTACATCGACCGGCCGCTCCCCGACGGTCCCGGCGGCGGCACGGCGGCCACCCGCGACTACATGCTCGCCCACCTCGACGCCCCGCTCGACCTGGCCGCGCTGGCCGGGCACGCCAGGATGAGCGTGCGCACGTTCACCAGGCGCTTTCGCGAGGAGACGGGGCAGAGCCCGGCCAAGTGGCTGACCGGCCAGCGGGTACGCCACGCCAGGCACCTGCTGGAGACGACCGATCTCGGCGTGGAGGAGGTGGCCAGGCGGGCGGGGTTCGGGACGACGGTGTCGCTGCGCCAGCACCTGCACGCGGCCGTCGGCGTCGCGCCCCTGGCCTACCGCCGCACCTTCCGCCGCACCTGACCGCCCGCTCACCGCACGGCCGCCGGAACGTCCGGCTCGTCGCGCTTGGTCTCCGGCTCAAAGGATCACGGGAAGGGGCGTCACCGATGGCGGAGACGGACCGCGTGCCGGCCGGCGTCGATCGCTGCGCGCTCAGGCCGCCTCGAGCGACTCCCCGAACCAGGTCTCCAGCGCCTCGTCCAGCGTCCCGTCGGGGACGCCCGCCCACGCCACATAGCCGTCGGGCCGCACGAGCACCGAGTCGGGCCCGTCGCTCGGCCGCACGTCCACCCGGCCGTGGCGGGTGCGCGCCGTGCCCGTCGCGTCGAGCAGCACGGGCCGCGCGCGGCGGCCGGGATCGGCGGGCAGGTCGGGCAGGAACCGGCCGAGCAGCGGATGCGGCGGCGCCGGCATCGGGTAGGCCAGGTCGGACCCGGCCATCAGGGCGGCGACGCGGCGGCGCGCGCCGGTGTCGGCCAGCAGCTCGCCGACCACCTCGCGCAGCGCCGTCACCTCGGCGCCCGGCGCGGCCAGCGCGAGCTGGGCCTGGGTCTGCATGGCGACGCGGGCGGCGGCGGGCCGGCGCTCGGCCTCGTACGTGTCGAGCAACCCGCCGGACGCCCACCCCTGGAGGACGGCGGCGAGCTTCCACGCGAGGTTGGCGGCGTCCTGGAGGCCGAGGTTGAGCCCGGGAGCGCCCATGGCGGAGTGGACGTGCGCGGCGTCCCCTGCCACGAACACCCGCCCGGCCCGGTAGCGGTCGGCGACCCGGGTGTTGCGCCCGTTCAGCCGCCGCAGCACGTGCGGGCCGTGGCTGAGCGGCGCGGCCAGCGGCAGCTCGGCGCCGAGCACGCGGGCCAGCGCGGCGCGCAGCTCGGCGACGGTCATGGGCACCTCGTCGCCCGGCGTGGCGTCGTCCCACTCCATGGCGCTGACCAGCAGCGTGCCGGGCCCGGCCGGCAGCATCGCGTAGGCGCCGCGCGCGGTCCTGTGCCAGGTGTAGAGCACGTACGTGCCGAGCCCCGGCACCTCCATCTCGGCCCGCTCGGGCCGGATCTCCGCGCCGGCGACGCTGACATGCCCCGTCCGGCTGACCACCCCGGCCGTGTGCAGGCCGGGGAAGCCGATGCCGGCGAGCTTCCTGACCGTGCTGTGGGCGCCGTCGCAGCCGACGAGGTAGCGGGTGCGCAGCTCGTAGGGCCCGCCGGGGCCGGTGAGGGCCACCGTGACGGCATGGTCGTCCTGGGTGAGGCCGGTCAGCTCGTGGCCGCGCCTGATCTCCGCGCCGAGCTCGACCGCCCGCTGCTCCAGCAACTCCTCCAGCTCGGGCTGCCTGACGCCCATGCCGTGCAGGGGGTTGTCGTCGAGCCCGGACAGGTCGAGCGGCATCGCGCCGAACACGAACGCCGGCAGCGGCGCCTCCTGCGGGGCCAGGCCGCGCAGCCGCAGCAGCCGGACGACCTGGCCGACGATGCCGTTGGCCTTGGGCTCGGCGCTGCGCTCCGGCCGGCGCTCGACGACGACCGGGCGTACCCCGGCCAGGGCGAGCTCGCAGGCCAGCATCAGCCCGTTGGGTCCTGCGCCGGCGATGACGACGTCCATGGGATCTCCTTACGCGGAGGGGTCGGGCAGTCCCGCGGCCAGCTCGCGCAGGCAGGTGCGCAGCAGCGGCACCAGCGGGACCGGTGGGTCGGCGCGCAGCCACTGCGCGACGCCGGCCTGCAGGGCGGCGGTCACGGTGGCGGCGACCAAGGAGGGGTAGAGGTCGCGGGCGGGGTCGGTGCCGGTGCGCTCGGCGATCGCCGCGACGAGCTCACCGTCGGAGGCGAACGCGGCCCGCAGCGTCTCGGCCCGCAGCGCGGGCTCGCCGCCCAGCATCCGGGTGGCGGCCAGGCGCTCGGGGGACGGCGGGCGCTCGCCGCCGTCGCCGGCGTGCTGCGCCCACGGCTGGATCATGACCTCGATGAGGGCGTCCCACAGCGGCTCGCCCTCGGGGCGGGCGCGCAGCGCCTCGGCCGACGCGCGGACACGGTCGGCGTGGCGGGCGGCGATCGCCTCGTACTTGCTGGAGAAGTAGTTGTTGTACGTCCTGGGCGAGACGCCGGCCTCGGCCGCGATGTCCTCCACCCGGACGTCGTCCAGCCCGCGTTCGAGCGCCAGGCGGAGCGCGGCCGCCATCAGCGCCTCGCGCGTGGCCTGCTTCTTGCGCTCTCTGAGTCCGCTCACAGCGCCTCAGCATAAGAAGAAGTTGCGTGACCCGCAAGTTTTCGGGGTACGCAACTTTTTTCCGGCATGAAAGAAGGCCGCTCCCGAACCCCGGGAGCGGCCTTGTCGCGAACTGTGGAGCTATGGGGATTCGAACCCCAGACCTCCTCCATGCCATGGAGGCGCGCTACCAACTGCGCCATAGCCCCGCGTGCCTGTACGAGTGTATCCGACTTTGGGACCCCCTCTGCACGCCTTTTCCGGGGCACGCGCCACGAGGCGCGGGCCCCAGGAAGGGTCAGGCCACCGACCTGGCCTTCTCGATGAGCGTGGCCAGCTCGGACACCATCGGGTCCTCGGTCGCGGGCGCGAGGCGGCCCGCCTGCTCGGCGAGCTCGGGCAGGTCCATGCCGAACGCCTCCTTGTCGCGCAGGTAGACCGCGAACGCCGCCACCAGCACGTCCACCTGCAGCCGCGGCGGCGCGTCCGCCCACAGGCCCTCGGCCAGGTCGCCGGAGCGCAGCGTCCCGCTCGCCTCGGACGCCTCCCTGGTGTCGGGGTCCTGCCAGCGCACGGTGGCCTGGGCGAGCTGGCCGCGGGCGCCGGGCTTGAGCTCGAGCGCGTAGAGGGCGGTGACGGAGTGGCCAGGGCCGATCTCGCCGCCGTCGCGGGCGTCGTCGCGGAAGTCCTCCGCCGCCAGCTCCCGGTTCTCGTAGCCGATCAGGCGGTGCCGCTCGACGACCGACGGGTTGAAGACGACCTGGGCCTTGGCATCGCGGGCGCGCAGCTCGATGGTGGCGGGCAGCTGCGTGGTGAACAGCTTGTCGGCCTCCTCCTGGGTGCTGACGTACACGGCCATGCCGTCGCCGTTGTCGGCGAGCTGCTCCATCAGCTCGTCGCCGTACTCGCGGCCCACGCCGACCGTGAGCAGCGTGACCTGCTTGCCCGCGTAGTCCTTGACCTGGTCGAGCAGCGACTGCCAGCGCGTGTCGCCCTGGTTGGCCAGGCCGTCGGAGAGCACGATGACGCGGTTGGTGGCGGCGGGGCGGAACGCCTTGGCCGCCTCCTGGTAGCCGGCGACCAGGCCGGCCTCCAGGTTGGTGCCGCCGCCGATCTCCAGCTCGTCCACGGCGGCGCGCAGCTCGTCCCTGGCGGTCAGCGGGGTCATCGTGGCCAGCACGTCGGCGCCGTCGCTGAACGACACGATGGAGACCTGGTCGCCGGGGGCGAGCTGGTCGAGCAGCTTGTGCAGGGCCGCCTTCACCAGGTCGAGCCGGCCGGGCTCGGCCATCGAGCCGGACACGTCCACGACGAACGTGAGGTTCGCGGGCCGGCGCGCGGCGGGGTCGGAGGCGCGGGTCTGCAGGCCCACCCGCATCACGGCCTCGTCGCGGCCGGGCAGCCTGGCGCCGTCGACGTGCACGGTGAAGCCGTCGTCGGGCGGTTGCGCGTAGTCCTGCCTGAAGGCGTTGACCCACTCCTCCGGCCGGATCTCGCCGGGCGCCGGCCAGCGGCCCTCCTGGAGGGCGCGGCGGGCGTAGCCGTACGAGGCGGTGTCCACGTCGAGGGCGAACGTGGAGATCTGCGCCGTCGTGGTCTCCTCGTCTTCCTCGCCTGCGCTGGGCGCGGGCGAGGCGGAGCGCTGCGATTCCGGTACGGCGGGCTGCCGGGCCGGGGCGGGCCTGTCCGCGCTCGTGGCGTTGCCGCCGGCACCGCCACAGGCCGCCAGACCGAGGAGCGCGATCAGGCCGATGCTCGCCGCCATAGGACGAAATTTCATCTCCAACACCTCCGAGCCGTACGACGAAATGTCGTTCGTCCCGGCCGGGTCGGTGATGCAAGCGAGCACAAACCGCGATCACCACGTGATGCGCTGTGAAGGGTGAGACGGATGAGGCGGCTCACGCCTTCCAGGCGGGGTCCCGTCCGATCAGCCTCAGGAACCGGTCGAGCGCCGGAGCGTCGTCCGGCATCGGCACCTCCGCCCCGAAGACGCCGCGCTCCCGCCCGATGGGCGCCTGCCGCGCGGAGAACTCCAGCAGCACCTCGGCGGTCGCCTCCGGCACCTCGTAGTCGCGGCCGGCGGCCCTGGCATGGCGTTCAGCCTGCCAGAGCGCGCTCCTCCACGCGGACGCGTACGGCGAGCAGCACCGCGTTCACCGCCGTGAACGCGACGGCGGTCACCCAGGCGCTGTGCACCAAGGGCAGCGCGACGCCCTCCGCGACCACGGCCACGTAGTTGGGGTGGGGAAAGAACCGGTACGGCCCCCGGTCCACGAGCGGCAGCCCGGGCACCACGACGACGCGGGTGTTCCACTGCCGCCCGAGCGTGCGGATGCACCACCAGCGCAGCCCCTGGGCCAGGACGACGACGGCCAGCATGGGCCAGCCGAGCGCGGGCACGAAGGGCCGGTGCGCCAGCCACACCTCGGCGGGCGCGGCGGCCAGCAGCGCCACGTGGGCGAGCACGATGAACGGGTAGTGCCCTCTGCCGTACTCGACGCCGCCCTTCGCGCGGGCCCAGGCGAGGTTGCGCTTGGCCACGACCAGTTCGGCCAGCCGTTCGAGGACGACCAGCCCGATCAGCACGAGGTAGGCGATCACCAGTGCAGCAGCAGCAACTCGGCGGAGAAACCGGGGCCGAGCGCCATCAGCACGGCGGGCGTGCCTGGACGGCCGCGGGTCTCCTGCAGGACGTGGAGCACGGAGACCGACGAGAGGTTGCCGTTCTCGCGCAGGGACCGCCAGGTGACGTCGAGCGCCCTGGGCTGCAGGCCGAGCGTCTGGACGATCTTGTCGATGACCTTGGGGCCGCCGGGGTGGCAGATCCAGGTGGCGACCTGCTCGGGGGTCAGGCCGTAGTCGGCGAGGAACGCCTTGATGTCGGCGGCGAGCACCTGCTCCACGAATTCGGTCAGGTCGGCGTCGAGGACGATGCGGAAGCCGTGGTCGCCGACGTCCCAGCCCATGAGGTGCTCGGTGTCGGGGTAGAGGCGGCTGCGGGTGGCGACCACCTCGGGCCCCGGTCCGCGCCCCGTCGCGACGACGGCTGCGGCGCCGTCGCCGAAGAGCCCGCTCGCGACCAGGTTCGCGATCGAGGTGTCGTCGCGCTGGATGGTCAGCGAGCACAGCTCCACGCAGACCAGCACGGCGACGTGGCCGGGCCAGCCGCGCAGATAGTCGTGCATGCGGGACAGCCCGGACGCGCCCGCCGCGCAGCCGAGCCCGAAGATCGGCACGCGTTTCACGTCGGGACGCAGCCCCATGCGCTGGGCGAGCTTGGCGTCGAGCGAGGGTGTGGACACCCCGGTGGTCGAGCAGAACAGCAGGTGATCGACCTTCTCGGGAGGGATGTCGGCCTTGCGCAGGGCGCCGGCGAGTGCCTGCTCGCCGAGGTCGAGCGCGCGCTCGACGTAGGCGTCGTTGGCGCGCGCGAAGGAGTCGAGCTTGGCGTAGTCGGCGAGGGGCAGGGCGAGGTTGCGGCCCTCGACGCCGGTGGCCGTGTGGAACCGGCGGAGCAGCTCCTCGTCGCAGTCGGTCAGCCGGGAGAACGCCTCGGTGATCTCCGCTTGCCCGTAGCGATGCTCGGGCAAAACGGTCTGTACTCCCGCAATATGCATATATCTCTCCTGCCGCGGAGAGGCCCCGCCTAACATGCCGCCACGTCCTGCCAGGTCGGCATGGCCGTCAGCGGGTGAGCCGCCAGAGCGAGGTCACCTCGGCGGCGCGGGCGGCGTGCAGCGGGTCGCCGGGGTCGCGGGAACGGGAGTGGCGGGGCGTCACGTCGAGCCGGCCGGCCACCCGCAGGCCCGCCCGCTCGAACGCCTCCAGCAGCTCCGCCCTGCTGCGCAGCCCCAGATGCTCGGCCAGGTCCGACAGCACGAGCCAGCCCTCCCCCTCGGGCTCCAGGTGCTCGGCCAGCCCGTCGAGGAACCCGCGCAGCATGCGCCCGCCCGGGTCGTAGACGGCGTGGTCGAGCGGCGAGACCGGCTTGGCGGGCAGCCACGGCGGGTTGCAGACGACCAGCGGCGCCCGCCCCGGCGGGAACAGGTCGGTCCGCACCACCTCGACCCGATCGGCCAGCCCCAGCCTCGCGACGTTCTCGCCGGCGCAGGCGACGGCCCGCTCGTCGAGGTCGGTGGCCACCACCCGGCGCACCCCGCGCCTGGCCAGCACGGCCGCGAGCACGCCCGTGCCGGTGCCGACGTCGAAGGCCAGCCGGTCGGCGGGCAGCGGCGCCCCGGCCACCAGATCCACGTATTCGCCCCTGATCGGGGAGAAGACGCCGTGGTGGGGGTGGATGCGAGCGTCGAGCGCGGGCACGTGCACGCCCTTGACCCGCCACTCGTGGGCGCCGATCAGGCCGAGCAGCTCGCGCAGCGGGCCCACCGCGGGCGGCGCGTGCGGGCCGTGCACCGCGGCGCACGCCTCGCGTACGTCGGGGGCGCGCCGCAGCGGCACCACGTGGTCGGCGTCGTAGGGGATGAGCAGCATGCCGAGCGTACGGGCGCGCTGCGTCTGGGCCTGCCGGTGACGGTGGAAGCCGCTGCCGGGAGCGGCGGGCTTGCAGCGCCGCCCCATGGCCGACAGCAGCTGCCGCGCGTTGTGGAAGTCGCCCTGCCACAGCAGCGCGGTGCCCTCACAGGCCAGCTTGTACGCGGTGCCGGCGTTGGTACGGTCGTCGGCGGCCACCACCCGGGCGGGCGGCGGCGCGCCCAGCACGGATCGCCACGGCGCCGATCTCTGGAGTCCTGCCTCGGTCCACTGGATCATCAGGACTCGACCGTTTCACGTGCCGCCCCCGCACGGCCACTGCTTTACCTCAGAGCGTGTGGTCGAAGGTGTAGGAGTGGGTGCCGTCGGGGGCGATGGAGATGGCGATCTCGCCCCTGAGGCCGCGCAGCCCGCCCGTCGCCGAGTCCGGCACCACCCGGCAGCGCAGCGACTGGGCGCTGGCGTCGCTCACGGCGTCGTGCTGCACCACGAACGAGCCGGGCCGGCCGTGCAGGGCGCCCTCGATGCGTTCCATCGCCACGTACGAGCGCGACTCCTCGACCGGCGTGGCGGTCGCCAGCATGGTGACGACGCTGGTGCCGGTCAGGTCGCCGTGCCAGGTCTTGTCGATGGTCACGAGCCCGATCGAGACGCCGTCGCTTTCGTGGAGGGGCGCCTGCGGCGTCACATTGACGAGGTCGAAAGTGCCTTTCGCTGTCATGTGGCCATCGTGGCGGCCATACCTGTCAGATCATGTCAGGTACCGGCGAGGTGTTCCACGACCGGGGCGAAGGCGTCCATGAACTGGGCGTTCACCGTGACGTACGAGACGCCGAGCGCGTCGCGGCGGCGCAGCAGCGTGTCGGCCATCTGCCGGGGTGTGCCGACGAGGACGCCGGTGCCGCTCGCGCCGAAGCGGCTCACGACCCAATCGGGGGGCCGCTCGCCGGCGTAGGCGAGGTTCATGGCCAGCTCCAGGTCGTGGAAGCGGTCGCCGGACAGTTCGTACAGCTCGTCCAGCTTGGCCGCCACCTGCTCCTCCGTGTGCTGCGCCGGCACGCCGAGCGCGATCGTGCCGGCCTTGCGCGCGGCCAGGCGCAGCAGCCTGGTGCCGGACGCGGCCACCAGGATCGGCACGTTCTCCGGCACGCTCTCCACGGCGTCGATGGTCCGCGTGAGCCGCTCGACGCGCTCGCCCGGCGTGCCGTAGGGCAGGCCGAGGGCCGCCGCGTCCTGCTCGGCGTCCGGCCGCCCGGCGCCGAGTCCCAGCTCGAACCGGCCACCGCTGAGCGCCTGCAGGGTCTCGGTCTCCCACGCGACCGCGCGCGGGGTGCGGTTGGCGACGCTCAGCACGTACGTGCCGACGCGCAGGCTGGTCGTGGCCGCGGCCGCCGCGGCGAGGGCGGGGAACGGCGAGAACGTCCCCAGCGTGTCGGGCGCCAGCAGGGTCGCGTAGCCCAGGCTCTCGGCCCGGCGGGCGAGGCCGGCCCACGCGCCGGCGTCGGGAGCTCGTCCGGCTACCGCGCCGAACCTGAACGGGTGATCGGTCATGCCCCCACGATCGCCCGGAGGCGGGCCCCGGCACATCCTCTCCGGGACCCGCGCCCGGCTACGTCAGGGAGCGCACCTCCCGCCGCCGCGCTACTCCCCCAGCAGTACGCGGGTGAACGCGTTGCCGAACTTGCCGGCGGGGTCGAGCCGGTGCACCAGCGACCGGAACCGCTCAGGGCACTCGGGGAACCGGGTGAACAGCTTGCCCCAGTGCGGCCTGGGGTCGAACGGCGCCAGCGTCTCCTCCACCAGCTCCAGCACGGGCATGACGGTGGCGACGTCTCTGACCCAGGTGAAGTGGATGCCGACGGTGTCGCGGCCGTTAAAGGGGCTCAGCCACAGGTCGTCGGCGGCGATCGTGCGGATCTCGGAGATCTGCAGGGCCGGGCGGATGCGATCGCCGATCGCGAACAGCTCGCGCAGCGCCTTGACCGCGTGCTCCCTGGGCAGCAGCAGCTCCGACTGCAGCTCGTCGCCCGCGCCGCTGGGCGGGGAGTCGGCGCGGAAGTGCGGCAGCCGGTCGTACCACGCGCCGGGGACGCCGAGCTGGCCGGTGCAGGTGTCGGCCGGCATCGTGGGCAGCGGGTGGCGGGGGCCGTCGGCGGGGGTGGTGCCGTACCAGCCGGGGGTGGTCAGCTCGTCCTCGCGCTTGAGCCAGACGCGGGTGTCGCGGAAGTCGGTGAACAGGCTCACGCTGTAGCCGCTCGCCATGATGGCCTCGAAGTCGGCGAGCGCGTCCTGGGTCAGGCCCTCGCGGACGTACTGGCGCAGCTCGAAGGCGGGCACCAGGTCGAGCGTGAGCGAGGTGACGACGCCGAGCGCGCCGAGCGAGACCACGGCGCCAGCGAAGTCGGCGGCGCCGCGCGAAAGCGTCAGCGCGGAGCCGTCGGCGGTGACCAGGTCGATCGAGGAGACGGCGGCGGCCAGGCCCGGCTGGGTGACGCCGGAGCCGTGGGTGCCGGTCGCGACCGAGCCCGCGACGGAGATGTGCGGCAGCGAGGCCATGTTCGCCAGCGCGAACCCGGCCTGGTGCAGCAGCGGCGCGAGCCTGGCGTAGGTGGTGCGGGCGCCGACGCGCACCTTGGCGGCGGCGCTGTCGATCTCCACGAGCTCGGGCATGCGGTCCAGAACGACCAGGTCGCCGGCGGTGTCGGCGACCTGGTTGAAGGAGTGGCCGCTGCCGAGCGCCCGTACGCTGCTGCTGCCCGCGACGAGCCGCCGCAGCTCGTCAAGGGACGTCGGATGATGGACTTCTTTAGCGTGGAATGTGGTGTTTCCCGCCCAATTGGTCAGCGTCACGCGCCTCACCTTCCCACAACCCTTCCCACCAGGTCACGGCGGGTGCCGCGAGTTCCCGCGCGGCCGCTCGCGGCACGGGAACTCGCGGACGATCAGAGGCCCTGAGCCAGCCGGTAGTACGCCTGGTTCCAGCGCAGCTCCTTGGCGAAGCGCTCGGTCGTGGTGCCGGCGTCGATGATCACCAGCTCCACGCCCAGCATCTCGGCCAGGTCCGTCAGCTCCTCGCGGCCCACCGCCTGCGACAGCACGGTGTGGTGCGGGGCGCCGGCGGTCAGCCACGACTCGGTGGAGGTGCGCAGGTCCGGCCGCGGGCGCCACACCGCGCGCGCCACCGGCAGCTTGGGCAGCGGCTGCGGCGGCGCCACCACGTCGATCTCGTTGGCCACCAGCCGGAACCTGTCACCCATGTCGGCCAGGCCCACCACGATGCCGGGGCCCGGCTCGGCGTCGAACACCAGCCGCACCGGGTCCTCGCGGTCGCCGATGCCGAGCGGGTGGATCTCGCACGACGGCGTGCCTGACGCGATCGACGGGCACACCTCCAGCATGTGGGCGCCGAGGATGAGCTCCTCGCCCGGCGTCATGTCGTAGGTGTAGTCCTCCATGAAGGACGTGCCGCCCTGGCCGCCGGTCATCGCCTTCAGCGTCCGCAGCAGCACCGAGGTCTTCCAGTCGCCCTCGCCGCCGAAGCCGTAGCCGTCGGCCATCAGCCGCTGCACGGCCAGGCCGGGGAGCTGGCGCAGGCCGCCGAGGTCCTCGAAGTTCGTGGTGAACGCCCGGAAGCCGCCCGCCTCCAGGAAGCCGCGCAGGCCCAGCTCGATCCTGGCCGCGTAACGCAGCGAGTCGTTGCGGTCGCCGAGCAGCTCGGGAGCGACGCGGTACTGCTCCTCGTACTCCTTGACCAGCGCCGTCACGTCCGCCTCAGAGGCGGCGTCCACGGCCTCGACCAGGTCGTTGACCCCGTAGGTGTTGACCGACACGCCGAAGCGAAGCTGCGCCTCGACCTTGTCGCCCTCGGTCACCGCCACGTCGCGCATGTTGTCGCCGAAGCGGGCCAGCCTGAGCGTGCGCAGCTCCGCCAGGCCCGTCGCCGCCCGGTGCCAGGCGAGGATGCGCTGCCCCACGGCCGGGTCGCTGACGTGCCCCGCCACGGTCTTGCGCGGCACGCCCAGCCGCGTCTGGATGAACCCGAACTCCCGGTCGCCGTGCGCGGCCTGGTTGAGGTTCATGAAGTCCATGTCGATGGTCGCCCACGGCAGCTCGACGTTGGCCTGCGTGTGCAGGTGCAGCAGCGGCTTGCGCAGCGCGTCCAGCCCGGCGATCCACATCTTGGCCGGGGAGAACGTGTGCATCCACGCGATCACGCCGGCGCACTCGTCGTCGGCGTTGGCCTCCAGCATCACGCGCCGGATGGCCGCCGCGTCGGTCAGGACGGGCTTCCACTCCACCGGCAGGGGCAGTTGCTCGGCGATGCGCCGCGACTGCTCGGCCACCTGGCGCAGCGTGTCCTCGCCGTACAGTCCCTGGCTGCCGGTCAGAAACCAGATCTTCAACGCGGGCTCCTCTGTCCGTAGACGTTCTGGTAGCGGTCGTACAGGCGGTCGATGTCGTCCTGCGCGATGGGCAGCGGGTCGCCGAGCTGGCGGGCCACGTGCACCGTACGCGCCACGTCCTCGCACATCACGGCGGCCTTCACCGCGGCCTTGGCGTCCTTGCCGATGCTGAACACCCCGTGGTTCTGCATCAGCACGGCCTTGGAGCGGTGGCCCTTGAGCGTCTCGACGATGCCCTGGCCGATCGAGTCGTCGCCGATGAGCGCGAACGGCCCCACCGGGATCTCGCCGCCGAACTCGTCGGCCATCGCGGTCAGCACGCACGGGATCGCCTCGCCGCGGGCGGCCCACGCCGAGGCGTACGTGGAGTGGGTGTGCACGACGCCGCCCACGTCCGGCATGTTGCGGTAGACGTAGGCGTGCGCGGCGGTGTCGCTGGACGGCGAGTGCTCGCCCTCGACCAGGTTGCCGTCGAGGTCGCAGACGACCATGTTCTCCGGCGTCAGCTCGTCGTAGGAGACCCCCGACGGCTTGATGACGAACAGGTCCTCGCCGGGGACGCGGCCCGACACGTTGCCGGCCGTCCACACCACCAGGTCGTAGCGGACCAGCTCGGCGTGCAGGTCCGCGACGGTCCTGCGGAGGGTGGCCAGATCGGGGGTTGTCATGCGCTTGCCTCGTTCCTGATCGCGCGCAGCGTGTGCAGCATCCGTCCGTCGGCGAAGAAGTCGTGCAGCCTGCGGTATTCGGCGTAGAGCCGGTCGTAGGCGTCGGCGCGGGCCGGGTCGGGCTCGTACGCCCGCTCGGTGCGCTTGCCCATCGCCGCGGCGGCCTCCTCGATGGAGGGGTAGGCGCCGGCGGCGACGGCGGCGTGGATGGCCGAGCCGAGCGCGGGCCCCTGGTCGGAGCCGATGACCGACAGCGGGCGGCGCAGCACGTCAGCGTAGACCTGCATGAGGAAGGAGTTCTTGAGCAGCCCGCCGGCCACCACGAACTCCTCGACCGGCACGCCGGACCGCTCGAACGTCTCGACGATCATCCTGGCGCCGTACGCCGTGGACTCGATGAGCGCCCGGTAGACGTCCTCGGGCCGGGTGGCCAGGGTCTGGCCGACGATCACGCCGGACAGGTTGTGGTCGACCAGCACCGAGCGGTTGCCGCCGAACCAGTCGAGCGCGACCAGCCCGTGCTGCCCGACGGCCTGCTTCTCGGCGAGCGCGGTGAGCTCGTCGTGGCCCTCGGTCCCGAAAGAGTCCACGAACCAGCCGAAGATGTCGCCGACCGCGGACTGCCCGGCCTCGTAGCCCCACAGGCCCGGCACGATGCCGTCCTGCACGACGCCGCACATGCCGGGCACCTCGGCCAGCCGGTCGCTGGGCATGATGTGGCAGGTGGAGGTGCCCATGATGGCGACCATCTGGCCGGGCCGCACGGCGTCGGCGGCGGCCGCGGTGACGTGGGCGTCCACGTTGCCGACGGCCACGGCGACGCCCTCGGGGATGCCGGTCCACTCGGCGGCGCGCGCGGTCAGCCGGCCGGCCAGGCCGCCCAGCGGAGCCAGCGTGACACCGCCCACGTCGTCGCCGACCTGCCCGGTGGCGAGCTTGGCGGTGAAGTCGGCGAAGCCGGGGTTCAGCTCGGCGAGGAACTCCCGCGACGGGTAGCCGCCGTCCTGGAAGACGCCCTTGTAGCCGACGGTGCAGATGTTGCGGCTCTCGACACCGGTCAGCTGCCAGATGATCCAGTCGGCGGCCTCGATCCAGCGCTCGGTCCTGGCGTAGACCTCGGGGGCCTCCTCCAGCAGCTGCAGCGCCTTGGCGAACTCCCACTCGGAGGAGATCTTGCCGCCGTAGCGGGGCAGCCAGCTCTCGCCGCGGCGCGCGGCCAGCTCGTTGATGCGGTCGGCGTGCGGCTGGGCGGCGTGGTGCTTCCACAGCTTGGGCCAGGCGTGCGGCTCGTCCGGCGTCTCGACGCACAGCGGCGTGCCGTCGGCCGTGGTCGGCAGGACGGTGCAGGCGGTGAAGTCGGTGCCGATGCCGACGACGTCGGCGGCCGGCACGCCCGCCGCGGCGATGGCCTGCGGGACCGCGATCTTGATGACGTCGATCCAGTCCTGCGGCGACTGCAGCGCCCAGTCGGGGCCGAGGCGCACGTCGGTGCCGGGCAGGGTCTGCTCGATGACGCGGTGGGCGTACTCGTGGACGGCGCTGCCCAGCTCGGCGCCGTCGCTCACGCGTACGACGACGGCGCGCCCTGAGAGCGTGCCGAAGTCCACTCCGACGACGTACTTGTTAGCGTTCACATTGAACTCCAGGGGTTTCCGGGGGCATGCCCCATCATCTACCGAACAGGGGCGGTGCTGGCCCGCACCACGAAGCTCGGCCGCACGACCAGGCGCTCGAACGCGGTCGGGCCCACGTCGATCTGCCGCAGCAGCACCTCGATGCAGTGCCGGCCCACCACGTCGAAGTCCTGCCTGACCGTGGTGAGCGGCGGCGAGAAGAACTCCGACTCGGGGATGTCGTCGAAGCCGACCACGCTCATCTGGTCGGGCACCCGCACTCCCTTCTCGGACAGGGCGCGCAGCACGCCGAGCGCCATCTGGTCGTTGGCCGCGAAGACGGCGGTGACGCCGTCCATCGCGGCCAGGCTCTTGCCCGCCTCGTAGCCGGCGCGGGGGCTCCAGTCGCCGGCCAGCGGCTCGGGCACCGGCCTGCCCGCCTCCTCCAGCGCCGAGCGCCAGCCCTCGAGGCGGCCCTCGGTCTCCAGCCAGTCGTGCGGGCCGCTGACGTGCCAGACCGTCTCGTGGCCCTGGTCGAGCAGGTGCCGGGTGGCGAGCCTGGCCCCCTCCGCCTGGTCGATGCAGACCACCGACACGTCGGCGCTGTGGGTGCCCTCGACCGCGACGGCCGGCATGCCAGGGGGCAGGCTCTCCAGGGCGCGGCCGGCCGAGCGCTGCGGCGCCACCACCACGACGCCGTCCACGCCCTGCTCGGCCAGGTAGCCGATGGCGTCGCGGACGCTGGCGGTGTCGAGCGACTTCAGGCTGACGATGCTGACGAAGTAGCCGGCCGTCCTTGCCGCCTGCTCGATGCCGTAGATCGTGCTGGCCGGGCCGTACAGGGTGGTGTCGAAGCTGACCACGCCGAGGGTGCGCGAGCGCTTGGTGACCAGGGCACGGGCGACGAGGTTACGGCGGTAGCCGAGCCGGCTGATCGCCTCCTCCACCCGCGCGCGGGTGTCGGGCCTGACGTTGGGGTGGTCGTTGAGCACCCGGGAGACCGTCTGATGCGACACGCCCGCCTCCTTGGCCACGTCGGCCATGACCGGCAGGCGACGCTTCGGTGTCGTCACGGTCTCTCCTTTCGCTCTGGGGGATCTTACTCAGGGGAGCCCGGGTACCGGATCTTGGTGCCGCGGGCTCCCCCGAGCCGTCAGCGGCCGGCGCCCGCCCTGCGCTTGGTCCACACGTCGAACGCGACGGCGGCCAGCAGCACCGCGCCCTTGACGAGCATGACCCGCTCGCTCGGCGAGCCGATCAGCGACATGCCGTTGTTGATGACGGCCATGATGAGGCCACCGGTGATCGCGCCGACCACCTTGCCGACGCCGCCCTGCACGGCCGCGCCGCCGATGAACGCCGCGGCGATCGCGTCCAGCTCGAAGCTGTTGCCCGCGGTCGGGCCCGCCTGGTTGAGCCGGCCGGCGAAGATGATGCCGGCGATGGCCGACAGCACGCCCATGTTCACGAAGATCCAGAACACGACCGACTTGACCTTCACGCCGGACATGATCGCGGCCTGCAGGTTGCCGCCGATGGCGTAGATCTGCCGGCCGAAGACCGTGCGGTTGGCCATCAGCGAGTACGCCAGCACGAGGATCGCCAGCAGCACCAGCACCCACGGCAGGTTCTTGAACCTGGCCAGCTGCACGACCAGGAACAGGATCAGCGCGGTCCCCGCCGCCAGCTTCAGCACGAACAGCGCCATGGGCTCGACCGACTGGCCGTACCCCTTGCGCGCGGCGCGGGCCCGCCACTGGGCGGTGAACATGCCGGCGATCGCGACGACGCCGATGAGCAGGCTGAACAGGTCGGCGCCGCCGAGCGGGCCGAGGCCGATGTTGCCGAGGTAGCCGTCGGTGAAGCCGTTGGCCAGCGTACGGACCTGGTCGGGGAAGGGCCCGATGCCCTGGTTGCCGAGCACGGTCAGCGTCAGCGCGCGGAACAGCAGCATGCCGGCCAGCGTCACGATGAACGCCGGGATGCCGAAGTACGCGATCCAGTAGCCCTGCCAGGCGCCGATCAGCGCGCCCGCCACCAGCGTGGCGAGCAGGGCCAGCGGCCACGGCCAGCCCATGTTGACCATCAGCACCGCGGCCAGCGCTCCCGTGACCGCCACCACCGAGCCGACCGACAGGTCGATGTGCCCGGCGATGATGATCAGGATCATCCCGATCGCGAGGATCAGGACGTAGGAGTTCTGGACGATGATGTTGGAGATGTTCTGCGGCGTGAGCAGCGCGCCGTCGGTGAGCACCGAGAACAGCACGACGATCAGTGCGAAGGCGATGTAGATGCCGCTGGAGCGCAGGTTGAGCGATATGCCGCCGAGCGACACCCGGCCCGGCTGCTTGGGCGCTCCTCCGTCGCCCGCGGCGCCGGCCTCACGCAGGCCGGTGGGCGTGATGCTGCTCATGGGAGCTACTCCTGTCCCTTGGTCATGAGATACATGAGGCTTTCCTGGGTGGCCTCCTGGCGGGGTACCTCGCCGGTGATGCGTCCTTCGGAGAGTGCGTAGATGCGGTCGCACAGGCCGAGCAGCTCGGGCAGCTCAGAGGAGATCACGAGCACGGCCTTGCCCTCGTCGGCGAGCCGGTTGATGATCGTGTAGATCTCGTACTTGGCGCCGACGTCGATGCCCCGGGTGGGCTCGTCGAGGATGAGCACGTCCGGCTCGGTCATGATCCACTTCGACAGCACGACCTTCTGCTGGTTGCCGCCGCTGAGCTGGCCCACGATGCTGGCGACGCTCGGGGCCTTGATGTTCATGCTCTTGTGGAACTCCTCGGCGACCCGGTACTCCTCGTTCTCGTTCACCCAGCCGCGCTTGGCCAGGCCCTTGAGCCCGGCGGCGCTGATGTTGGTCTTGATGTCCTGGATGAGGTTGAGCCCGTAGCGCTTGCGGTCCTCGGAGGCGTACGCGATGCCGTGGTTGATCGCGTCCTGCACGTTGCGGATCTCGATCGGCTTGCCGTCCTTGAAGACCTTGCCGGAGATGTGCACCCCGTACGTGCGCCCGAACAGGCTCATCGCCAGCTCGGTGCGGCCGGCGCCCATGAGCCCGGCCAGCCCGACGATCTCGCCGCGCCGCAGCATCAGGGAGGCGCCGTCGACGACCTTGCGGTCCGGCTGGCTCGGGCTGAACACCGTCCAGTCCTCGATGCGCAGCGCCTCGTCGCCGATCGTCGGCTCGTGCGGCGGGAAGCGGTTGTCCAGCGCCCGGCCGACCATGCCCGCGATGATGCGGTCCTCGGTGACGGCGTCGGTGGCCATGTTCAGCGTCTCGATCGTGCGCCCGTCGCGGATGATCGTGACGGCGTCGGCGATCGCGGTCACCTCGTTGAGCTTGTGGGAGATGATCACGCAGGTGATGCCCTCGTCGCGCAGCCCGCGCAGCAGGTCGAGCAGGTGCGCGGAGTCGTCGTCGTTGAGCGCCGCGGTGGGCTCGTCGAGGATGAGCAGCTTCACCTTCTTCGACAGCGCCTTGGCGATCTCGACGAGCTGCTGCTTGCCCACGCCGATGTCGGAGATCGGCGTCGTCGGGTTCTCCCGCAGGCCGACCCGCTGCATCAGCTCGGCGGCCTCGTAGTTGGTGCGGTTCCAGTCGATGAAGCCGCGGCTGGCGCGCTCGTTGCCGAGGAAGATGTTCTCGGCGATCGACAGCTGCGGGCTGAGCGCCAGCTCCTGGTGGATGATGACGATGCCGGCGTGCTCGCTGTCGCGGATGCCGCCGAACTCGCAGCGCTGCCCCTCGAAGAAGATCTCGCCCTCGTAGTCCCCGTGCGGGTAGACCCCGGACAGGACCTTCATCAGCGTCGACTTCCCTGCGCCGTTCTCGCCGCAGATGGCGTGGATCTCGCCGTGCCGCACCGACAGGTTGACGTCCTGGAGTGCTTTGACGCCGGGGAACGTCTTGGTGATCCCGCTCATCCGCAAGATGTGCTCGGTCATATGCCCCTCGCGTTCAGGGAGAGCCCCTGGGAGACGGTCGTCCCCAGGGGCACGGTCCCTTACTTGAGCTGGTCCTCGGTGTAGTAGTTGCCGCCGACGATGACGTCCTTGTAGTTGCTCTTGTCGACGATCACCGGGTCGAGCAGGTACGAGGGCACGACCTTGTTGCCGTTGTCGTAGTCCTTGGTGTTGTTCACCTCGGGCTGCTGGCCCTTGAGCACGGCGTCGGCCATCTTCACCGTCTGCTCGGCGAGCTTGCGGGTGTCCTTGAAGATCGTGGAGTACTGCTCGTCGGCGATGATCGACTTCACCGACTGGAGCTCGGCGTCCTGGCCGGTCACGATCGGGTACGGCTTGCCGTAGCCGGAGCTCTTCAGCGCAGAAAGGATGCCGATGGACAGGCCGTCGTAGGGGGACAGCACGCCGTCGACCTTGGTGGAGCCCGTGTAGGTCTTGGTGATGATGTCCTCCATGCGCTTCTGCGCCGTGGCGGGGTCCCACCGCAGGATGGCGGCCTGCTTGAAGTCGGTCTGGCCGCTCTTGATCACCAGGGTGCCGTCGTCGATCTTCGGCTGGAGCACCGACATGGCGCCGTTCCAGAAGAACGTGGCGTTGTTGTCGTCGGGCGAGCCGCCGAACAGCTCGACGTTGAACGGGCCCTTCTTGCCGTCCTCGACGCCGAGGCCCTTGAGCAGGGACGTCGCCTGCTGCACGCCGACCTTGAAGTTGTCGAAGGTGGCGTAGTAGTCGACGTTGGGGCTGTTGCGGATCAGCCGGTCGTAGGCGATGACCGGGATCTTCGCGTCGGCGGCCTGCTGCAGCTGGGAGGTGATCGCGGTGCCGTCGATCGAGGCGATGATCAGGAGCTTGGCGCCCTTGGTGATCTGGTTCTCGATCTGGTTGGCCTGCGTCGGGATGTCGTTCTCGGCGTACTGGAGGTCGACCTTGTAACCGAGCTGCTCGAGCTGCTTCTTGACGTTGTCGCCGTCATGGATCCAGCGCTCGGAGGACTTGGTGGGCATCGTGACGCCGATCAGGGCGCCGGCGTTGCCTGCCGCGGCCGTTGCGGAGGCTTCGGCGTCGACGGTTTTCGTGCTCGATCCGCACGCCGTCATGGTCGCGGCGAGCGCGATGGCCGACACCACGCCCCCGATCCGTCCCAACCTCATGAGTGTCCCTTTCCATAGGGGTCGCGGCAGCGCTGGAACGCGGCTGCTGCCGGGTAAAGTGAGGAGATTCAGCCACAGAACGTGACGAATCAGAACAAAGTTCACACCTGCTTCGCCCGATTGTTATCGCTAACAAAGACTATGTCAACGCCGGGGCATAACCTGATGGTAACTTTCCAGTCGGATGCTCGGGCCCTCGCTCTCCGGCCTGACCAGGCACGACGCCTGGTCGGCCGATCGATTGGGCAGGTTTCTTTACGGTTACCCCCTCCTCACCTCCGTGTTCGTGCGGAGAACAGCCGCTGCAGGAGGATGAAGACGAAGAGCAACATGCCGATGACGATCTTCGTCCACCACGACGACAACGTCCCCTCGAAGCTGAGGACGGTCTGGATCAGGCCGAGCACGAGCACGCCGAGCACGGTCCCCAGCAGGAACCCGGTGCCACCGGTCAGCAGCGTGCCGCCGATGACCACCGCCGCGATCGCGTCCAGCTCCATGCCCACCGCGTGCAGGCCGTAGCCGGAGAGCATGTAGAACGACAGCAGCACCCCGCCGAGCGCCGAGCAGAACCCGCTGATCGTGTAGACCATGATCTTCGTCCGGCCCACCGGCAGCCCCATGAGCAGCGCCGACTGCGCGTTGCCGCCCGTCGCGTAGACCGACCGGCCGAAGCGGGTGTAGTGCAGCACGTACGCCGCCACCGCGACCACCACCACCGCGATCACCACGCTCGGGGAGATCCACAGATCGGCGAACAGATCGACCCTGGTCTGCGCGAACGCCGTGAACGTGGCGTCCCTGATCGGGATCGAGTCGGTGCCGATCGTGTAGCAGAGCCCGCGCGCCAGGAACATGCCCGCCAAGGTCACGATGAACGGCTGGATGTCGAAGGCGTGCACGATGTACCCCATCACCAGCCCGAGCCCGGCCCCGATGGCCAGCACCAGCGGCACCACGAGGTACGGCGGCCATCCGGGCCCCGACATGAGGCTGGCCGCGATCATCGTCGACAGCGCCACCACCGACCCCACCGACAGGTCGATGCCCCCCGTCAGGATCACGAACGTCATCCCCACCGCCACCACCAGCAGGAACGCGTTGTCGATGAAGACGTTCAGGATGACCTGCCCGTGCGCGAACCCCTCGTAGCGGATCCCGCCCGCCACGAACATGGCCACGAACAGGCAGCCGGTCACCAGGACCGGCAGATACTTCGCCGGCACCGGCACCCGCCCGAGCGCCGCCGTCCCGCTCATCGTGCTCATGATCTCACTCCGTCCGGCGTGCTCGTCGCCTCACTGGGTGCCGCCGCCGTGGCCGGCGGGCCCGGCGGCGCAGCCCGCCCGCGCCGCCGCATCACCTTGGCCCGGAACGCCGGCGACTGGATCAGGCAGACCGCGGTCACGACCAGCGCCTTGAACAGCAGCGTCGTCTCCGGCGGCACCCCGATCGAGTAGATGGTGGTGGTCAGCGTCTGGATGATGAGCGCGCCCAGGACGGTGCCGCCGAGCGAGAAGCGCCCGCCGGCCAGCGACGTGCCGCCGATCACCACGGCCAGGATCGCGTCCAGCTCGATCCACAGGCCCGCGTTGTTGCCGTCGGCGCTGGAGACGTTCGAGCTGATCATCAGGCCCGCGACGCCCGCGCACAGGGCGGCGAAGGCGTAGACCATGACGATGATGCCGCGCGACCTGATGCCCGCCAGCCTGCTCGCCTCGGCGTTGCCGCCGACCGACTCGATCAGCATGCCGAGCGCCAGCCGCCTGGTCAGGAACGCGGTGATCGCGAGCACCGCCACCACGATGAGGATGCCGAACGGCACGGTCAGGAAGTAGCCGCCGCCGATCACCTTGTACGCGGGGCTGTTGACGGTGATGATCTGCCCGTCGGTGATGAGCTGGGCCAGCCCGCGCCCGGCCACCATGAGGATCAGCGTGGCGATGATCGGCTGGATGCCGATGCCGGCGACCAGGAACCCGTTCCACACCCCGAGCACCAGGCACAGCCCGAGCGCCAGCGCCACCGCGGTGAACAGGCTCGCCTCCTCGCTGATGAGCAGGCAGGCCAGCGCGCCCGAGATGGCCACCACCGAGCCGACCGACAGGTCGATGCCGCCGGTCGCGATGACCAGCGTCATGCCGAGCGAGACCAGGATGAGCGGCGCGCCGAAGCGCAGGATGTCGATCAGGCTGCCGTACAGGTGGCCGTCCTTGACCTCGATCGAGAAGAAGCCGGGCGTGAAGAACACGTTCAGCGCCAGCAGCAGGACCAGCACCACGACCGGCCACATCAGGCGTCTCATGAGGCCCGGCCTCCGCTCGCGATCGTCTCCATCAGCACGTCGGTGGTCAGCTCGGCGTCGTTGGGCAGCTCGGCCACCAGCCGGCGGTCACGCAGCACCTCGACCTTGTGGCTGAGCCGCAGCACCTCCTCCAGCTCCGCCGAGATGAACAGCACCGCCATCCCGCCGTCCGACAGCTCCGCCACCAGGCGCTGGATCTCGGTCTTCGCGCCGACGTCGATGCCGCGGGTCGGCTCGTCGAGGATGAGCAGCCTGGGCTCCAAAATCAGCCACCTCGCCAGCACCACCTTCTGCTGGTTGCCGCCGCTGAGGTCGCGGACCAGGTGCTCGGGGTTGGGCGGGCTGATGTTGAGCGCCTTGATGTACCTGCCGACCAGCTCGTCCTGCTGGTCGCGGGGCACCGGCCTGGTCCAGCCCCTGGTGGCCTGCAGGGCCAGGATGATGTTCTCGCGGACGGTGAGGTCGGGGATCAGGCCGTCGGTCTTGCGGTTCTCCGAGCAGAACGCGATGTTGTGGGTCATCGCCGTGCGCGGCGTGCGTAAGGACGCCGGTGCGCCGCCGACCGCGATCTCGCCCGTGCTCGCGTGGTCGGCGCCGAACAGCAGCCGGGCGATCTCCGTACGGCCGGAGCCGAGCAGCCCGGCCAGCCCCACCACCTCGCCTTCGTGGATGGTCAGGCTGAACGGCTCGATCGCCCCGGTACGCCCCAGCTCGCGCGCCTCGACCAGCGGCGTGTCGGACACCGTGGCCGTGCCGTGCAGCCGCTCCAGCGCGGCCAGCTCCTTGCCGATCATCTTCGCGACCAGCTCGACCTGCGGCAGCTCGCGGGTGGCGTACTCGCCGACCAGCCGGCCGTTGCGCAGGATCGTCATGCGGTCGGAGATCTCGTAGATCTGGTCGAGGAAGTGCGAGACGAACAGGATCGCGATGCCCTCCTCCTTCAGCCGCCGCATCACCCTGAACAGCTGGCGCACCTCGTCGGCGTCGAGGCTGGAGGTCGGCTCGTCCAGGATCAGCACCCGCGCGTCGATGTCGATCGCCCGCGCGATCGCCACCATCTGCTGGACGGCCAGCGAGTACGACGACAGCGGCGCCGCCACGTCCAGCTCCAGCTCCAGCCGGGCCAGCAGCTCACCCGCGCGGGCCCGCATGCGCCGCCAGTCGATGCGGCCGAGGCGGCGCGGCTCCCTGCCGAGCAGGATGTTCTCGGCCACGGACAGATTCGTGCAGAGGTTGACCTCCTGGTAGACCGTGCTGATGCCGGCCTGCTGCGCCTCCAGCGGGCTGGCGAACGCCACCGGCGCCCCGCCCAGCTCGATCGTGCCGGCGTCGGCGGCGTACACGCCGGTGAGCACCTTGATCAGGGTGGACTTGCCCGCCCCGTTCTCGCCCATCAGCGCGTGCACCTCGCCGGGCAGCAGCCGCAGGTTCACGCCGTCCAGGGCCGTCACCCCCGGAAACCTCTTGCCGATCCCGCTCATCGTCAGGACCGGCGCGGGTACGGCCATGTGCCTTTCCCCTTCCGTTGGGGCGGCGGCCCGGGCGCCTGCTCCGGGCCGCCGCTCGTCGTCGTCACGCCCTGCGGGTCAGTACTGGCGGGAGGGCAGCGCCTCCTTGGCCTGCTCCTGGGTGAACGTGGTCTCCTCTGTCACCACCCGGGTCGGCACCTCCTCGCCCGCGACGACCTTCTTGGCGAGGTCCATGAGCTGCGGGCCGAGCAGCGGCGAGCACTCGACGATGTAGTTGATCTTGCCGTCGGCGAGCGCCTGCATGCCGTCCTTCACGGCGTCCACGGTGATGATCTTGATGTCCTTGCCGGGCACCTTGCCCGCGCCTTCGATCGCCTCGATGGCGCCGAGTCCCATGTCGTCGTTGTGGGCGTAGAGGACGTCGATGTCGGGGTTGGACTTCAGGAAGGCCTCCATGACCTCCTTGCCCTTGGCCCTGGTGAAGTCGCCGGTCTGCGAGGCGATGATCTTGAACTTCGCGTCGGCCTGGATGACCTCGGCGAAGCCGGCCTTGCGGTCGTTGGCCGGGGCCGAGCCGGTCGTGCCCTGCAGCTCGACGATGTTCACGGTGTCGGAGGAGTCCTTGTACTCCTCGACCAGCCACTGGCCGGCCTTCTTGCCCTCCTCGATGAAGTCGGAGCCGAGGAAGCTCTTGTAGAGGGAGGTGTCCTGGGAGTCGACCGCGCGGTCGGTCAGGATGACCGGGATCTTCGCGTTCTTGGCCTCGTTGAGCACGGGGTCCCAGCCCGACTCCACCACCGGCGAGAAGGCGATCACGTCCACCCGCTGCTGGATGAACGAGCGGATCGCCTTGATCTGGTTCTCCTGCTTCTGCTGGGCGTCGGAGAACTTGAGCTCGATGCCCGCCGCCTTCGCCGACTCCTGGACGGACTTGGTGTTGGCGGTGCGCCAGCCGCTTTCCGCGCCGACCTGGGAGAAGCCCATGACGATCGTGTCGTCCGTCCCGCCACCGGCACCCGCGTCGCCACCGGTGCCGCCGCCGCCCTCGCTGCCGCACGACGCCACCGCGAACGCGGTGAGTCCGGCGAGCACCAGCGCCGAGATCCTTCTTAACACGTGGGGGGTTCCTTTCGATGTGAGCGCTAACAAGCCCGGTTGGGCGCCAGCGCGTCCTGCCTTTCCACAGCTCGCTCAGGCCGGAGGGGCCGTACTGGCCCTGGCCACGAACGAGGGCGGCACCACGAGCCGCTCCCGCTGGTCGAGGCCGCCTTTGAGCTGCCGTACCAGCACCTCGATGCTGTGCCTTCCCACCGCGCCGAAGTCCTGTCTGATGGTCGTGAGCGGCGGGGAGAAGTACGCCGACTCGGGCACGTCGTCGAAGCCGACCACACTCACCTGCTCGGGCACTCTCACCCCCTGCTCACTGAACGCCCGCAGCACGCCGAGCGCCATCTGGTCGTTGGCGACGAAGACCGCCGTGACGTTCCTCATGCTCGCCAGGCCGCGGCCCGCCTCGTAGCCCGATCGCGGGCTCCAGTCACCGGCGAGCGGCCGCGGGACCTCGCGGCCCGCCTCCTCCAGCGCGGCCCGCCACCCGGCCACCCGCCCTTCCGCCTCCAGCCAGTCGGAGGGACCTCCGACGTGCCAGACCGTCTCGTGGCCGAGCGCGAGCAGCTGCTCGGTGGCGAGCCTGCCGCCCGCGACCTGGTCGACGCAGACCACCGACACCTCGCCGGCCTGCCCGCCCTCGACGGCGACCGTGGGGATGCCGGACGGCAGGTCGGCCAGCGCCTGGGCGGCCGAGCGCTGCGGCGCGACCACCACGGCGCCGTCCACGCCCTGGTCGGCCAGGTAGTCGAGGGCGTCGCGGACGCCGGCCCTGTCGATCGAGGTGAGGCTGACGATGCTGACGAAGTAGCCGGCCGCCCTGGCCGCCTGCTCGATGCCGTAGACGGTGCTGGCCGGGCCGTACAGGGTGGTGTCGAAGCTGACCACGCCGAGCGTCCTGGAGTGCTTGGTGACCAGGGCTCGGGCGACGAGGTTACGGCGGTAGCCGAGCTTGTCGATGGCCTGGAGCACCCGCGTACGGGTCTCGCTGCGGACGTTCGGATGGTCGTTGAGCACGCGTGAGACGGTCTGATGCGACACGCCGGCCTCTCTGGCCACGTCGGCCATGACCGGCAGGCGGCGCCCCAGGGTGGATCTCACGGCCGTGCTCCTTTCCTGGCTTGGCCCCGACTGTGAACGCTCACAATCCCTTCCGTCAAGGGCTCGCCGGATTACGGTCGGGTTACACAGCCGCCTCTTGACGCCCCTGGTCGGACGTCCCTAACGTGGCGCCGATCGCGCTTGTTAACGCTCACTTCCGTGTTAACGCTAACAACCCGTGAGGAGCCCCCCGCTCATGTCGCGCATCATCCTGTCGGCCCTGCTCGTGGCCGCTTCCCTGGTGGCGCCCGCCCGTGCGCCCGCCGAACCCGCCTTACCCGACGGCGCCGTCGTGGACGAGTTCGACGGCACCACGCTCGGCCCCGACTGGAGCGTGCTGTCCCCCGACGACTCCCGCTGGAGCCTGTCCGGCGGCGCCCTGCACCTCGACACCTCCACCGGCGACACCCACCAGGCCACCAACACCGCGCGCAACCTCTTCCTCGTCGACGTCCCCGACGGCGACTTCGAGGTGGTGACCCGGCTCAGCGCCCCCGTGGCGCTCGACTACCAGAGCGCGGGCCTGCTGGCCTGGCAGGACTGGGACAACTACGTGCGCGCCGGGCTCGCCCACGTCGGCTTCGAAGGCGGCCCGGTCATCGAGACGGCCACCGAGGTCGGCGCCGCCTTCACCTCCGCCTTCTCGCCCCGGCCCGGCTCCACCGCCGAGGTGCTCAAGCTGGCGCGCACCGGCGACGCGTTCGTCTCCTCCTACTGGGACGGCGCCGCGTGGGTGGAGGCGTCCAGGATGACCGCCCGGCTCGCGGTCGGGCAGGTCGGGCTGTTCGGGCTCTCGGCCCAGAACGGCACCTCCATGCGGGTGGGCTTCGACTACTTCGCGATCAAGGCGGCTCCCGGCCGGGCAGTGGTGCCGGAGGGGACGTTCACGCTGCGGGCGGCGGAGCGGCCGTACCTGACGGCCGAGCGCTCGGGCGCGGTGCGCGCCTCGGCGTCGGCGGGCATGACGAGCCTGGCCTTCACCGCCGAGCCGAGCGGCGACGGCGTCAGGCTCAAGGACGTGGCCGGCGGGAAGTACCTGGAGGCGGCGGCCAAGGTGCGCCTGTCCGCCCAGGGCTCGGTCTTCAAGCTCACCGACGCGGGCGGCGGCAAGGTCACGCTCACCTCGGGCGATCGCGCCGTCGCCGTCAGCGGCGGCGCGCTCGTCATGGGCACGCCGCCCGCCAAGTTCCGCGTCGAGGGGTACACCACCGGCGAGCTGACCGTGGACACCCGGGCCAAGGGCACGAAGGTCAGCCCCGACCTGTACGGCGTCTTCTACGAGGACATCAACCACGCCGCCGACGGCGGCCTGTACGCCGAGCTGGTGCAGAACCGCTCGTTCGAGTTCAACGCGACCGACGAGCCCACCTACACGGGACTGACCGCCTGGAGCAAGGCCGAGCGCGGCGCCACCGCCGCCCTGGCCGTCACCGGCGACCGCCCGCTCAACGCGAACAACCGCAACTACCTGCGCCTCGACGTGACCGGGACGGGCACTGCCGGGGTGAGCAACGCCGGCTTCAACCGGGGCCTGCCGCTGCGCGAGGGCGAGCGCTACGACCTGTCGCTGTGGGCCAGGCGCAGCGAGCCGGGCACGCTCACGGTGACCGCCGAGGACGGCACGACGGTGCTGGGCCGGGCCACCGTCCGGGTGAAGGCGGGCGGCTGGGCCGAGTACCGGGCGTCGTTCACCGCCTCCGCCACGACCGACGCGGGGCGGCTCGTCGTGCAGGCGCCCGCCGGGCGGACCGACCTCGACATGGTCTCGCTGTTCCCGCGCGAGACGTACAAGGGGCACGGGATGCGGGCCGACCTGGCGAAGCTGATCGCCGACCTCGAACCGCGGTTCCTGCGCTTCCCCGGCGGCTGCGTGACGAACGTCGGCACCTACGACCCGTACGCGGAGACCGGCGACCGGCGCCGCATCTACCAGTGGAAAGAGACGATCGGCCCGGTCGAGGAGCGGCCGACCAACTTCAACTTCTGGGGCTACAACCAGAGCTACGGCCTCGGCTACTACGAGTACTTCCAGTTCGCCGAGGACATCGGGGCGAAGGCGCTGCCGGTGCTGTCGGTCGGCGTCAACGGCTGCGGCGAGAACCGTCCGCTCACCGACGAGGCCAAGCTGGCCCGCTGGGTGCAGGACACGCTCGACCTCATCGAGTTCGCCAACGGCCCCGCCACCTCCACCTGGGGGAAGAAGCGGGCCGAGATGGGGCATCCGAAGCCGTTCGGCCTGGAGTACATCGGGCTCGGCAACGAGGAGATCTACGAGGAGTTCTTCACCCACTATCCGAAGTTCGCCGCCGCGATCAGGGCGAAGCATCCCGACATCACGATCATCAGTAACTCGGGACAGACCTCGCAGGGCGCCTGGTTCGACCGGATGTGGCAGTTCGCCCGCGACCAGAAGGCCGACCTCGTCGACGAGCACTACTACAACAACCCCGACTGGTTCCTCGCCAACAACCACCGCTATGACTCCTACGACCGCGAGGGGCCGCAGGTGTTCGTGGGCGAGTACGCCTCCCGGGGCAACACCTTCTACAACGCGCTGAGCGAGGCGTCGTACCTGACGGGCATCGAGCGCAACTCCGACGTGGTGAAGCTGGCGTCGTACGCGCCGCTGCTGGCCAACGTCGACTACGTGGACTGGTCGCCCGACCTCATCTGGTTCGACAACGACCAGGCGTACGGCTCGCCCAGCTACCACGTGCAGCGCCTGTTCGCCACGAACGTCGGCGACCGGGTCGTGCCCAGCAGGTTCGAGGGCGAGCCGCGGCCGGTCGAGGACATCAGGGGCGCCGTCGGGCTGGGCGCGTGGAACACCGCGGTCCGCTACGACGACGTCAAGGTCACCGCCGCCGACGGCACCGTGCTGCTGGCGGACGACTTCTCGGCCGGCGCCGGCCGCTGGTCGCCGGGGCTCGGCACGTGGGCGGTGCAGGACGGCGCGTACGTCCAGACCGCGCAGGTCGAGGACGCCAGGTCCACGGCCGGCTCTGCCGACTGGTCGAACTACACGATCGAGGTGACGGCACGCAAGACCGCCGGCGCCGAGGGCTTCCTGATCATGTTCGGGGCCCGCGACAGCGGCAACTTCTACTGGTGGAACGTCGGCGGCTGGAACAACACCCAGTCCGCCGTCGAGAAGGCGGTCAACGGCGGCAAGTCGTCCATCGCCACCTCCTCCACCACCGTCGGGACCGGCCGCGACTACCACCTGAAGGTGCAGGTCAGCGGGCGCACGATCACGACCTGGCTGGACGGCGAGAAGGTCAACGAGTTCGTCGACGCCTCCCGGGTGGAGCCGCTCTACCAGGTGGTCTCCAGGGACGGGAAGTCGATCACGCTCAAGGTCGTCAACGCGCAGGACAGTGCCGTACGCGGGAGCGTGGACCTCGGCTCGGCCCGGCTCCGCCCGTCGGCCACCGTGACGACGCTGACCGGGTCGCCCTCCGACGTCAACTCCCTGTCCGACCCCGACCGCGTCTCGCCGCGGCGGCAGCGGGTGAACGGCTTCTCCTCGGCCTTCACCTACGACTTCCCGGCGTACTCGGTGACGTTCATCGAGCTCACCGAACGGTGACCGTGCGGGGACGGGCCCCCTGGGCCCAGGGGGCCCGTCCCCGCTCACGGCACGACGCGGTAGTGCGTGGTCATCCTGGCGCCGTCGAACACGTGGAAGGCGATCAGCGGCGGCAGGGCGTAGTCGATGGCCTCGGCGAAGCTGACGCCGCCCTCCCAGGGCAGCTTCAGCGTGGACACCACGCCGCCGCCCACCAGCAGCGGCCGGCCCGCGAACGTGGTGGCGGCGGCCGTATGCGCGTGGCCCACCAGCACGGCGGGCACGTTCGGGTGCTCGGCGAGCAGCGCCTCGAGGCGGTCCGTCCTGTGCATCCTGATGCCGTCGATGCCAGGGCCGTGCAGCATGACCGGCGGGTGGTGGAAGGCCACGAACACCGGCAGTCCGCCGCTGCCCGCCAGCACGCCCGCGAGCCAGTCGAGCGTCTCGTCCTCCAGGTGGCCCGCCGCCTCGCCGGGGATGGAGGAGTCGCACATCGCGTAGATCGCGTTCGGGGTGCGCAGCACCTGGTTGACCGGCCGGTCGTCGGCCGGCCGGTCCAGCAGGACGCGGCGGAACTCGGCGCGCACGTCGTGGTTGCCCGGGCCGATCAGGACGGGGTGGCGGGAGGTGAGCAGCTTGGCGGCGCTCTCGTACTCCTCGGCCGTCCCGTGGTCGGCGATGTCGCCGGTGACCAGCACGGCGTCGAGGTCGGCGGGCAGCGCGTCGAGGTAACGCATGACCGCCGCCGTACGGGTGACGGTCTCGGCCGTGGCGCCGATGTGGACGTCGCTCAGATGCGCTAGCACGATCATGTCGGTGGCCCCTTCTCCAAGTCCTGCTCATAACGTAGACCGAGCCCGCGGGCGGGCTCAGAGCCACTTCCGCGTGCGTACGCGCGACCAGTCCGGGAACCCGGCCGCCGTTCCGGACGTTCTTCCGACTGAGCGCATGACGGTGGAGGAGGGACAGTGGGCTGGCACTACAGCAAGTCGGTCAAAGTTGGTCCGTTCCGGATCAACCTCTCGCGGCGCGGCATCGGCCACAGCTTCGGCGGCCGCCGCTTCCATGTCTCGACCACCCCCGACGGCCGCCGTCACGTGTCGGTGCACCTGCCCGGCGGCTTCCACCTCGGCAAGACGTTCGGCGGCCGGCGCCGCCACCACCGCTACTGACCCTCGGCGGTCCTCGTGACCGCTTGTCATAGAAACGGGCCGGAGGCTTATACCTCCGGCCCGCCCTTTTCTCACCGGCCCCTTTCTCACCGGCCCCTTTCTCACCGGCCCCTTTCTCACCGGCCCCTTTCTCACCGGTCAGGGGGCGTAGCGGGCGACGAGTTCGGCCCCGATGCGGGCCAGCTCCGTCCTGACCTCCTCGGGCTCCACCACCTCGGCCCGCGCGCCCCACCCGGCGAGCTGCTCGGCGAGCGTCACGGCCATCGGCGCCGCCACCCGCACCCTGGCCCGCCCGTCCTCCTCCTCGCCGACGACCTCGCAGTGCCGCCCGAACCTGTCCCGCAGGATCGGGACGAACCGCGCCGCGATGAGCACGATGGCCGCGACCGTCGAGCGCCGCCGTTCCATCTCCTCGACGACCTCCTGCCAGGCGGATCCCGCCGCGAAGTCATCGGGCCGCTCGAACTCCTCCTCCGTCGGCTCGGCCCCGGTGATCCGGTCCACCCGGAAGGTCCGCCGGCCGCGCGCGGTGCCGGCCAGCAGGTACCAGACGCCGTCCTTGTCCACCAGCCCGTACGGATCGACCAGCCCGTACGGATCGACCAGCCGCTCGCTGCGCCCGTCCCGCCCGTCGTACGCCAGCCTGACCCGGCGCCGCCGTACGGTGGCTTCCCGCAGCACCCGCACCGCGGCGGGCGGCTCCTTCCCGGTCGCGCCCCAGCGGGCGGGATCGACCACGACCGCGCTCGCCGCCGCCTCCGCGTCCTCCCTGAACGTCGCGGGCAGCGCCCGCAGCAGCTTGCGCAGCGCCGAGCGCACCTCGGGCGTCGCGGGCGCGGCGGGCCCGGCGAGCAGGAACAGCGCCTGGGCCTCGGAGGAGGACAACCCGCTCAGGTCGGTACGCGCACCGCCCAGCAGCCGCCACCCGCCGCCCCGCCCCGCCTGGGGATAGACGGGTACGCCCGCCGCCGACAGCGCCTCCAGGTCGCGGCGCGCGGTGGCCACCGACACCTCCAGCTCCTCGGCCAGCTCCGCCGCGGTCACCCTGCCGCGCGCCTGCATGAGCAGCAGCGCGGCCACCAGTCGATCGGCTCGCATGTCACCGATTCTCTCCGGAAAAGTAGTCAGGAGATGAGCACTTTCCCGGAGCATCCTGGTCTTCGTACCAGCAACCGGAAGGACACCGACATGCTTCGCGGATTCGCCACCTTGACGTTCTGGGCCGCCGACCACGAGGCCGCGCAGGCGTGGTACACCGAGTTCCTCGGCGTCGAGCCGTACTACCGCCGCCCCGGATACGTCGAGTTCCGCCTGGGCGACTACCAGCACGAGTTCGGCATCATCGACGGCCGCTACGCCCCGCCCGGCACGACCGGGCAGCCGGCGGGCGCCATCATGTACTGGCACGTGGACGACCTGGAGGCCACGGTGGAGCGGCTGCTCAGCATGGGCGCCAAGGAGCACCAGCCGATCAGGGAGCAGGGCGACGGCTCCGGCTTCGTCACGGCCTCGATGGTGGACCCGTTCGGCAACGTGCTCGGCGTCATGCGGAACCCGCACTACCTGGCCGTGCTCGACGGCCGCTGAGCAGCCCCCCGGAAACGCGGAACGCCCCGCCATCAGGCGGGGCGCTGCTCGAAATCCTGTGGAGCTATGGGGATTCGAACCCCAGACCTCCTCCATGCCATGGAGGCGCGCTACCAACTGCGCCATAGCCCCTTGCGATCAACAAGTGTAACGGAGGTTCGGAGCCCTCGTGTCACGTCGCGCCTGTGTGGTACGTCTTAGGGTTCATGCCGACCTTCGAGGAGCACCGCAGTCTGCTGACCGCCGTCGCCTACCGCATCCTGGGCAGTGTGACCGACGCGGAAGACGTCGTCCAGGAGGCGTGGCTGCGCTGGTCGGGGGCCGATCGCGCGGACGTCGCCGACCCCAAGGCGTATCTCGTCAGGGTGACCTCGCGGCTGGCCATCGACCGGCTGCGGCAGCTGAAGGCGCGGCGGGAGTCGTACGTCGGGCCGTGGCTGCCCGAGCCGATCTCCACCGGGCCCGACGTCGCCGAGCACGCCGCGCTGGCCGACTCCGTCGAGCTGGCGCTGCTGGTCGTGCTGGAGACGCTGACGCCGCTGGAGCGGGCCGTGTTCGTGCTGCGGGAGGCGTTCGACCTGCCGTTCGCGGAGATCGGGGAGATCGTCGGACGCAACGAGCCGGCCGTCAGGCAGCTCGCCAGGCGGGCTCGTGAGCGCGTACGCGAGCGGCGGCCCCGCTTCGACGTGGACCGCGACGAGCGCCGCCGGATCACCGAGCGGTTCTTCGGCGCGGCGGCGGAAGGCGACCTCGACGGGCTGATCACGCTGCTGTCCGACAAGGTGCAGCTGGTCAGCGACGGCGGCGGCAAGGCCAGGGCGGCACTGCGGGCCATCACCGGCTCGGCGAACGTCGGCCGCTTCCTCGCCTCGATCACCACGCAGGAGAACATCGCCAAGTTCATGGCCTCGATCGGCCTGCCGGACGTGCCCGGCTGGTCCTTCACCATGGACACGATCAACGGCGCGCCCGGCATCGTCATGTCGGCCGGCGACCGCGTCGTCGGCGTCCTGTCCCTGGTGATCGTGGACGGCCGCGTCGAAACGATCTACTTGATGGCCAACCCCGACAAGATCGCCCACCTCCACCCCGCCGCCTGATCGGTCAGGCGGCGTGGCGGGTCGGGATGGCGGCCTCGTGGACCACTGCGGACACGTTCACGCCTGACGCGCGCAGAATCCGTCCCGCGCCGTTGGCGGCGTCGGCGAGCAGGCCCCACAGGAGGCGTTCGCCGGTCACCGGGCCGGGGCGGGACACCGCCACCTCCACCACCTTCCTGGCGTGCATGGTCAGCGGCAGCTCGCCGAGCGGCCCGTACAGGGTGACGCGGAGCGGGCGCAGGCGGGAGCGGCGCAACGACCACCGCCGGGGGTCGGCGGCGCCGGCCCGGGTGCGGCGGTGCACCTCGTCGAGGTCGATGCCCAGCGTGGCGAGCAGGGCGCGGGGGTCGGGCAGCGCGGCGTGCCGGCGTACGTCGGCGGGGGCGGCGGTGAAGTGCTCCAGCCGGAACGGCCGCACCTCCGCGAGCCCGAGCAGGAGCGGCCCGGTGTCGAGCGCGGGCAGTCCCGCGTCCAGCGCGTGGATCCCGCCCACGACCACGGCCGCGCGGGCACCCTCGGTGAACCTGGCGAACATCATCAGCTTCTCCCCGTCCTGCGTGCGTGCTTGCGGTGCGCCGACTGCCGCCGGACTCCCAGCGCGTCGGCGATCTGTTCCCAGGACCAGCCCTGCGCGCGGGCGGTGGACACGTGGACCGCCTCCAGCTCCTCCAGCAGCGCCCTGAGTGCGGCCACGGCGCGCAGCCCGTCATGGGGGTCGCGTCCTGCGGCCGTCTCGGCCAGTTCCTTCACGTCCATGGTGTCAGCATGAGCTGACACGAGGCCATCTGTCAACACATGCTGACAGTCGTCTTCATGGTGAGGGCCGTGTCGTCCAGTGTGAGCGCGACGGAGACACGGCCCAGCTGCGACGTACGGGTGAGGTGGGTGCCGCCGCACGGGATCGACGCCTCCCCTTCCGGCAGCGAGCAGTGCCACGTGCGCCGGGCGGTCAGCTCGGGCCCCGGCACCTCCACGCGTACGGGCGCGTCGGCGGCCACCCACCCCGCCAGCAGGTCGTTCACCTGCGCGGCGACCCGCGCGGGGTCGAGGTCCTCGGCGGAGAAGCCCTTCTTGCGCAGGGACTTGCCGAGGCGGTAGACGTCCACGCTGCCGTGGGGCTCGATGCGGGAGGAGGTGATCGCGGCCTGATCGAAGTCGGGGTTGCCGAGCGAGTCCTGCCGCGCCTCCTTGCGCCACCGATCGGCCAGCACGGCGTTGAGCGCGAGCGCGGCGAGGTGGCAGGCGGTGTGACCGGCGGACAGCGCCGTACGGTGCTCGCGATCGACTTCGAGGTCCACCTCCTCGCCCACGGGCAGCGGCGACTCGGTGACGTGGACCACCAGCCACTCCCACCCCTCGGCGCCCCGCCGCACGGGGATGGCGGGCCCCAGCAGGATCTCGCCGGAGCCGCCGACCGCCCCCGTCACGCAGTCGAGCACCGGCCGGCCGCCGAGCGCGCCCCGGTCGGCCGGCTGGTCGGGCCAGGTGTGATCGAGGGGATGGAAAGGAGTCTCGGACACGACGAGACCGTGCCTGCCCCCCTCAACCGGCACGGTCCCGACGATCTGTGAGCGGCCGCTGGTCAGGCCGCTGGGAAAGGTGACGACAGTGGATTTCACCCGGTCATTCTGGCAGTGGGGCGCTCGTCCTCCAGATAGCGGGCGCGTCCGGCGTACAGGCCGGTGAGGAGCTGGACGACGAGAACGACGAAGATCATTCCGAATGGCAGCGCCCACCCGCCGGTCGTCTCCCGCAGCACGCCGACGAGGAGCGGCCCCGCGCCGGCGATGAGGTAACCGGCGCTCTGGCCGAAGGCCGACAGGGCGGCCGTGCTCTCCGGCGTACGGGTGCGCAGCCCCAGCATCATCAGCGCCAGCGGGAAGGAGCCCATGCCGACGGCCACGAACACCACCCACACCATGGCCGTCGAGGCCGGCGCGAACCACAGTCCGAGGAAGCCGACCGCGTAGAACGCGACGAGCCCGACGACGGGCGGCCGCTGGTCCCGGAAGCGCGAGGCGACCATGGGGACGACGATCGACACCGGGATGTTCAGCGCGGTGAAGACGCCGAGGATCAGCCCCGCCTCGGGGGTGGTGTAGCCGTTGTCGGTGAGCATCGCGGCGAGCCAGCCGAACATGATGTAGGCGATCATCGACTGGGTGCCGAAGTAGATCGCGATCATCCAGGCGAGCCTGCTGCGGAGCAGAACGCGGATGCCCGCGTCCCGGCTCCCGGTGTCCCGCTCCGGCTCACTGCGCAGCAGGGCGAGCCACGGAATGGCGGCGACGAGCGCCAGGGCCGCCCACACACCGAGCGCGACGTGCCAGTCCCCCGCCGCGCGCTCGATCGGCACGGTCGCGGCGGCGGCGAGCATGGTGCCGACCGCCAGGGCCGTGGTGTAGACGGTGGTCATGATCCCGGTACGCGCCGGGAAGTGCCGCTTGATCAGCGTCGGGATGAGCACGTTGCCGACCGCGCCACCGGACAGCGCGACCGCGCTGCTCACCAGGAACACGGGGGCGGAGCCGACCAGCGACCTGACCAGCAGCCCGGCGCCGAGCGTGACGAGGGCGAGCAGCAGCAGCCGGTGCTCGCCGATCCGCCTGGCCAGGGTCGGGGTGATGGCGCCGACGCCGGCGAAGGCCAGCACGGGCAGCGTGGTCAGCAGGCCGGTGCCGACGCTGGACATCCCGAGCCCGGCGGCGAGCTGGTCGAGCAGCGGGCCTACGCTGGTGACCCCGGTGCGCAGGTTGAGTGCGGCTAGGACGATCCCCAGGACGAGAAGCCAGGCGAGGCGGGTGCTGCTGCCACGGGACTCTTGTGCGAGCACGGTCATGCTGGGGAGGTCCTCCACTCATCAAATCATGGGACGAATGACCACCCTAACAGGAGTGAAATGTCGTTTTATTCCTGGTACCAGAGAACCCCCGGACAGGTCCGGGGGTTCTTCGCGGTCTCGGGGTACGGCGCCTGACCGGTCAGAGCACCGGCCTGGGCGGCGTCGCGGGGGGCTCGTTCGGGGGGATCGGGCCGGGAGGAGGCAGGGTGCCCCCGGGCTCCTGGCCACCGCCGCCGATCGTGCCGGGGGGAACGGGCTGGCCGCTGCCGCCGTACGTGGAGCCCTCCTGGTGCGGCCCCGGGACGTCGCCGCGCCAGGCGCCGGTCTCGCCGCCGCGCGACTCGATGAACGTCTTGAACCGCTTGAGGTCGCCGACCACGCGCATCCTGACGAGCTGCAGCCAGTCACCGGCCGTCTCGATGAACCCCTCGGGGTCGTACTCCATCTGGAGGGTGACCCTGGTGGTGTTCTCGTCGATGCGGTGGAAGGTCACCACGCCGGCGTGGTGGGGGCGCTCGACGCTGCGCCAGGCGACGCGCTCGTCCGGGTGCTGCTCGGTGATCTCGGCCTCGAACTCGCGCCGGACACCGGCGATGTCGGCCACCCAGGCCGTACGCGTGTCACTGAGCTGTTTGACCGATTCCACGCCCTCCATGAACTCGGGGAAGCTTTCGAACTGCGTCCACTGGTCGTACGCGACGCGTACGGGGACCCTGACGTCTTCGGAGTGTTCGATCGTGCTCATGGGGTCAGCCACTGCCCAGGCACGTCCGGCGTTAACGCCGGCGCCACAGCCAGAAGAGGCCGACGAGGGGCAGCACGAGGGGGATGAACAGGTAACCCTTGCCGTACGCGGACCACACGGTTTCGTCGGGGAAGGCGGCCGGGTCGAGCACGCTGAGCGTGCCGATGACGAGCACCCCGGCCAGCTCGATGCCGAGCGAGACGAGCGCCAGCCGGCGGGCGCCGCGCCACAGCGCGACGGTGAGCAGGATGTAGACCGCCGCCGCGAACGCCGACAGGCTGTAGGCCAGCGGCGCCTCGCCGAACCTGGTGGCGATCTGCACGCCCGCCCGCGCCCCCGCGGCCAGCGCGAACAACCCGTAGACGGCGATCAGCGCACGCCCCGGCCCGGTGCCGATCGAGCCGGTCACGCCACGCCCTGCCAGAGCTGCAGCAGCCTGGCCGTCATCACCGCGATCGCGAACCCGGCCACGGCCAGGATCGCCGAGCCCCACCTGCTGCGCTCGGCCAGCGCGAGGAACACCGCGGCCGGCGGGATCAGCACCTCGCCGCCGACGTAGCCGAACAGCGTGGCCTTGTCGCCGGGCCCCGCGCCGCCCGCCACCCCGGCGATCACGAACCCGGCCTGCACCAGCACCGCCACCTCCAGCAGGGCGAAGCCGACCAGCAGCACCATGCCCATCGGACGGTTGCGGATCGCGACGATCAGGCTCATCAGCATCAGCAGCAGCGAGCCGGAGATGACGATCGTGGAGACGGTGGTGTTCATCGGGGGTAAGGCTATCGCCCAGGGGCCCCGCCCCCGCTGACGACCGGCCTTGCGACGTCGTCGCCGACGCCCGGCCCGCCGGCCTTCCGGCGATCTCACCGGCCTTCCGACGCCGACGACGACCCGCCTCACCGGCCGTCCGACGGGGGCCGGTCGCGCAGGTGCGCCTCGATGCCGTCGAGCACCCAGCAGAGCCCGCGCTCGAAGTTGTCGTCGACCCCCTGCACGCCGTGCTCGATCATCGGCCCCAGCAGGGGGAACTCGCCGCCCGCGATCAGCTCCCTGACGTGCGGCTCGGCCAGCGCGGCCCGCTCGGCCTCGCTGATGCCCGCCGCGCGCGGCGCCGCGCGCTCCAGCGTCTCCCTGATCACGAAGCCGGTCATGTAGTCGTTGAACGCGGCCAGGATCCGCCAGGCCGTCAGCCGGTCGACGCCCAGCTTGCCGATGGCCGCCAGCTTCTGCTCGACGTGCCGCAGCCCGTTGGGACCGACCGCGACGCGCTGCGAGATGAGATCGACCCGCCAGGGGTGGCGGCGTACGAGGGCGCGTTCGAGGCGGGCGAGCAGCAGCAGCGCCTCGCGCCAGTCGTCAGGGAGCGGCTCATCGGCGTGCGCCTCGGCGGCGATCTCGTCGGCCATCAGCGCGAGGAGGTCCTCCTTGCGCTCGATGTAGGAGTACAGCGTCATCGTGCGGGCGCCGAGTTCGGTGGCCACGCGCCTGATCGAGACCGCGTCCAGCCCTTCGGCGTCGGCGAGCACGACGGCGGCGGCCACGATCGCCTCCCTGGTCAGCGCCGGGCGGCGGGGCGGTGCGGGCTTCGACCATGGAGACGTCACGAGGTACAGCGTACGAGAGTGATACGGTGTACGACATGCGATACGCCGTACGAACTTCCCTCTGGGCCACCGGCACCGCCGTCCTGCTCGGCGTGATCATGACGATGCTCGACACCACGATCGTCAATGTCGCGCTCGGCACCCTGACTCGCGACTTCGGCTCGTCCCTGTCCGAGATCCAGTGGACGGTCACCGGTTACCTGCTGGCGCTGTCCATGACGGTGCCGGTCACCGGCTGGGCGACCGGGAGGTTCGGCGCGCGCCGCGTCTGGCTGACCGCTCTGGTGCTGTTCGTGGCCGGGTCGGCGCTCAGCGCCGCCGCCTGGTCGGTCTGGAGCCTGGTCGCCTTCCGCGCCGTCCAGGGGATCGGCGGCGGCCTGCTCATGCCGGTCGGCCAGGCGATGCTGGCGCAGGCGGCGGGCAAGGAGCGCATGGGCCGGGCGATGGCCGCGCTGTCCGTGCCGGCGATGCTGGCGCCGGTGCTCGGGCCGCCGCTCGGCGGCGTGATCGTGGAGGGGCTCGGCTGGCGGTGGCTGTTCCTGATCAACGTGCCGATCTGCGCGATCGCGCTGGTGGCCGCGCTCGTCCTGCTGCCCGGCGGTCCTGGTGAGCGTCCGCAGCCACTCGACGTGGCCGGGCTCGCGCTGCTCTCCCCCGGGCTCGCGGCCGTCGTGTACGGGCTGTCGGAGCAGGGCGGCGCCGCGCTCCCCGTGCTGCTCGCCGGCGTGGCCCTGGTGGCGGCGTTCACGGTACGGGCGCTGCGCCGCCGGGGGACGCTGCTCGACCTGCGGCTGTTCGGCGACAGGACGTTCACCGCGGCGGTCGGCGCGCTGGTCTGCTACTCGGCCGCGCTGTTCGGGTTCACCGTGCTCGTGCCGCTGCACGCCCAGCTCGCCGCCGGGGGCACCGCGCTGGACGCGGGCCTGCTGCTCGCGCCCATGGGCGTCGGGGCGGCGATCACGATGCCGCTGGCGGGCCGGCTCACCGACAGCAAGGGGGCGCGCGGCGTCGGCGCGGCAGGGGTGGTCGTCGCGGTGGCCGGCATCGCGGCGTTCACGCTGCTCGGCGGCGGCCTCGCGCCGATGTTCCTGCTGGGGCTCGGGCACGGGCTGGTGTCCACGTCGGTGATGGCGGCGGCGTTCACGACGATGGAGCGGGCCGCGATCCCGGCGGCGACCACTCTGAGCACCATCGCCGTACGCCTGGCCGCGCCCTTCGGCGTCGCCGTGCTGACCGTGCTGCTGCAGGCGTTCACCCGGGCGGGCGTGGCGCAGCCGTTCACGTACGCGTTCTGGGTGGTGGCGGCCCTGACCGCGGTCTCGCTGGTGCCGATCGCGCTCATAGGATCGAAGGCGTGGAGAGGATCCTCGTCAGCGCCTGCCTGATGGGCCGCAAGGTGCGCTACGACGGCGGCGCCAAGACCAGCTCCGACGCGCTGCTCGCCGGGTGGCGGGAGGAGGGGCGGCTGGTGCCGTTCTGCCCCGAGGTGGCGGGCGGGCTGCCCGTTCCGCGTCCCGCGGCCGAGATCGAGGGCGGTCTGGGCGGCGCCGCCGTGCTCGACGGCACGGCCCGCGTGCTCGCGACCGACGGCGCCGACGTGACCGCCGCGTTCGTGGCGGGCGCGCGGGGCGCGCTCGCGGTCGCGCGCTCCCAGGGGGTCCGCATGGCGGTGCTCAAGGAGGGCAGCCCCTCCTGCGGGGTCCTCACCGTCTACGACGGCTCCTTCTCCGGACGCCGCGCACCGGGCCAGGGCGTCACGACGGCCCTGCTGGAGTCACACGGCATCCGCGTCTTCGCAGAGGACCAGGTGGCCGAGGCCGCCGACTACCTGCGCGCCCTGGAGGCGTGACCAGACCGCATGCACAGCCGGCGGCCGGCGCGCCCTCGCGCCGGTCATCCGCGCACCCGGGAGGCGTGGAACGCGGCCGCCAGGCCGGCGGTCAGCGCGGCGGCCATCACGCCGTGATACCAGAGCAGCACCACGGTCGTCCCGCCGCCCGGGCTCAGGGTGGTCGCCGCGATGCCGAGCAGCACGCCGCCCAGCGCGGCCGCGTGCCCGTAGAGGAGGCCGTCCCAGGCCCACGCCCGGCGGGCCGCCGCGCCGTACACGCCGATGGCGACGGCCACGGCGCACAACGTCTCGACGACGACGGCGGGCACGATCACCGGCTCACGGAGGGGGCCGATCGCGACCCCGGCGTGCGCCAGCGCGAACGTCAGGAAGACGAGCGCGTACACCGCCGAAGAGACGGCGAGCACCCGGCGGAGCAGATCCATGCGTCCCACACTCCCACCCGGCCGACCCGCGGCCATCGTCCCTAGGAAGACGGCTCCGCTACGCCGTGCGGTGTAGGCAGCAGCCGCCTCACCAGCCGGATCACCTCGCCGATCGTCGCCGCGGCGTCGTCGTCGGTCTCGCAGGCGGCCACCTCACGGCCCGCCTCGCCCATCATCGTGGTCAGCAGCACCACCAGGACGTGGCTCTCCCGCGTGTCCGCGAGGCCGAGCACCCGCTTGTTGCCGCCGATCCAGCCCCACCCGCGCTGCCGGCGCAGCGTGGTGAACTCCGCGGGCCCGTCGCTCTCCAGGAAGAGCCTGGCCACCTCGCGCTGCTCCCACGTTCCTTCGAGATAGGCGCGGGCGCCCGCGAGAAAACGTTGTGAGGCGCCGTCGGCCGCCTTGGCCGCACGTGCGGTGCGTTCCTCCTGCCCGCGCGTGAACTGCTCCCACAACGCCAGGAACAAACCGGGCTTACCGCCGAAATGGTGATAAAGGCTGCCGACGCTGATGCCCGACGCCGCCACGATGTCGGCCACCGTGGCGTCGGCGTACCCCTTGGCCAGGAAGACGTCGCGAGCCGCGCGTAACAGGGTGTCGCGCGTGGCTCCGGAACGGCTCCACTGCCGGCTCCTCATGGCCGCCTCCGGGCACTCCGTGACACACCGCTTTTCACCGTCACCACCCTAAAGGAGCCCCGAATGGGCGTTCCCCGTTTCCGCGCAACGGGAAATCCAGCAATCCCGTTGGAGGCGAAACCTTCGCGGGCGTTCGCGAGTCGAAGGGGTGGGACGCGTTGAAAGGCGAGAGATTCTTGCGAACCTTTCTCCCTCAGCGCGTAGGGGGTCCGATTTTTCACATAATCGGGAAACGGGGAAAGGGACACGCACGATGCCTGTCGACCTGACCAACGAACGACCACTCGCCTGGGACTCGGCCGCGCTCGACGCCGACACCAAGGCGATGCTCGACAATCTGCAGCCGAACATCCTGCGCGCCCACGTACGCGAGCACCTGTCCGTGCTGTTCGTCCGGTTCAACGACGTGGCCGAGGGCCGGGCGTTCCTGCGCCGCCTCGCCACCACGAAGATGAAGTCGGCCCGGCAGCACCTGCAGGAGATCCGCGACTTCGGGGCAGGACGGGGGCCGGGCACCCCTTACGTCGGGGTCGGCATCAGCAAGGCCGGCTACCGCGACCTCGGCCATTCCGTCGAGGACGTCCGCAAGTTCGACGACCCGGTGTTCCGCGACGGCATGAAACGCCGCACCGCCGTCGTCAATGACCCGCCCGTCGAAGAGTGGGAGCGCACCTACCAGCGGGAGATCCACGCCGTCATCCTCATCGGCGACGCCGAGCGCGGGCCCGTCGACCGGCTGCGCGAGGAGATACTCGGCGACCTGCCCGAGAGCGCCAGGCTGCTGGGCGAGGAGCGCGGCCAGGGCATGCGCAACCCGGCGGGCGACGGCATCGAGCACTTCGGCTACGTCGACGGGCGCAGCCAGCCGCTGTTCGTCAAGGACGAGGTGGACAAGGAGCCGAAGAAGCACTGGAACCCGGCGTTCCCGCTGTCCAACGTCCTGGTGCCGGACCCCTTCGCCCCGAACCCCAAGCGCCACCACGGCAGCTACCTGGTCTTCAGGAAGCTGGAGCAGAACGTACGGGCGTTCAAGGAGATCGAGCGCGACCTCGCCGACAGCCTCGGCCTCAAGGGCGCCGACCGCGAACGGGCGGGCGCCATGCTCGTCGGCCGCTTCAAGGACGGCACCCCGCTGACGCTCACGTCGAGGCCGGCCGGCGGCACCGTCGTCAACGACTTCACCTTCGACGCCGACGACGGCTCCAAGTGCCCGTTCTCCGCGCACGTCAGGAAGACCAACCCGCGCTCGTTCGGCCGCGAGGTGGTCATGGCGCGGCGCGGGCAGACGTACGGCGAGCGCACGGACGACCCGTGGGACGACTCCCCGCCGGAGCGGCGCCCGAGCGGCGAGGTGGGCCTGCTGTTCATGGCGTTCAACGCCGGACTCCTCGGCCAGTTCGAGTTCATGCAGCAGACCTGGGCGAACAACCCCGACTTCGAGATGCCGGCCACCGGGCACGACCCGGTCATCGGTCAGGGTGACCGCGACGTCAAGGTGCGCTTCCCCAAGGTGTGGGGCAAGCCGGAGATGTCGGTCCCGCAGCCTCAGGTGCCGCAGACGGTCACCATGAAGGGCGGCGAGTACTTCTTCGCCCCCTCCCTGGCCTACCTGCGTGATCTCTGACGATCACGGCGCTCCTCCGGCGGCATGAGCACAAGGATGTACGCCGGGTTCACTCCGCCGGAGGAGGCAGGCCGGGGGCCGTGTTCAGCACACTTGTCCCCATGACCATCGCGCTGCTGCTCACCCTCGCGGCCCTGGCGGTGATCGACAGCACGAGCTTCGGCACCCTCGGCATCCCCGTCTTCCTGCTGCTGACCACCGACCGTGACCGGGGCCGCCGGCTGCTGATCTACCTGGCCACCGTGGCCGGCTTCTACTTCCTGGTCGGCGTGGCGCTCATGCTGGGCGCGAGCGCCTTCATGGAGGCGTTCGGCGACGCGCTGCAGAGCAGGACCGCCTACATCGTGCAGCTCGCGGCCGGCGTCGGGCTGTTCGCGCTCAGCTTCAGGTTCGACCCGAAGCGGCGGGCCAAGCGGGGCCGGCCCGAGCGCGCGTTCGTCCCCAGGACGGGCGGGCCGCGCACGATGGTGCTGCTCGGGCTGACGGCCGGGGCCCTGGAGGTGGCCACGATGGTGCCGTACCTCGCGGCGGTCGGGATGATGACGAGCGCCGGGCTGGCGGCCGGGCAGTGGCTCGCGGTGCTGGGGGCGTACGTGCTGGTGATGATCCTGCCCGCGCTGGCGCTCATGGCGCTGCGCGCGGCGGCGGGCGGCTGGCTGGAGCCCAAGCTGGAACGGCTGCGCGCCTGGCTCGCCAAGCACTCCGCGTCGATGGTGAGCTGGGCGCTGGCGATCATCGGGTTCCTGCTCGCCCGCGACGCCGCCTTCTTCCTGTTCTTCCAGCCCTCCTAGCCTCCCCAGGGGGCGCGCTTCACCTGCTGTTCTGGCCCACCTAGGATCGGGCTTCTGGGGGTGAAGATGCTGCGGGCGTTCTTCCGTACAGAAGCGGGCAGCACCACCGTGCTGCTCGTCGCCACGGTGGTGGCCCTGCTGTGGGCGAACTCCCCCTGGGGCGACAGCTACGAGGCGTTCTGGCACATCAACACCGGCCTGTCCTTCGGCGACGCCCACTTCATGCTCGACCTGCGCCACTGGGTCAACGACGGCCTCATGGCCGTCTTCTTCTTCCTCATCGGCCTCGAGGTCTCCTACGAGGTGCGGCTCGGGCAGCTCAGAGACCGGCGGCTGCTCGCGGTGCCGGCGGTGGCGGCGTTCGGCGGCATGCTCGTCCCCGCCGCCGTCTACCTGGCGCTCAATTTCGGCGGGCCCGGCGCGTCCGGCTGGGGCGTGCCGATCGCCACCGACACCGCGTTCGTGCTGGGCGTGCTGGCCGTGGTCGGGGCCCGGTGTCCCGAGCCGCTGCGCGCCTTCCTGCTGACGCTGGCCATCGTCGACGACGTGCTCGCGATCATGATCATCGCGATCTTCTACACCGACTCCCTGGCCCTGCCCGCCCTGCTCACCGCCGTGGTGCTGCTCGCGGCCATCCTCACGCTGCGGTGGCTGAAGATCTGGCGGGCGCCGGCGTACATCGTGCTGGGGTTCGCGCTGTGGGTGGCCACGCTGGAGAGCGGCATCCACCCCACGCTGGTCGGCATCGCGCTCGGCATCCTCGTCTTCGTCTACGCCCCCACCGACCACAAGCTGCTGCTGGCCGGCGAGGCCGTCCAGGGGTTCACCAGCTCGCCCACCGCCGAGGCCGCCAGGGAGGCCGCGCGGCGCGTCCAGCGGGCCGTGTCGGTGAACGAGCGGCTGCAGCTGCGCCTGCACCCCTGGAGCAGCTACGTCATCGTGCCGATCTTCGCGCTGGCCAACGCCGGGGTGCGGCTCGACGGCGAGACCCTGCGCGCGGCCATGACCTCGCCGATCGCCATCGGCGTGGCGCTGGGGCTGGTGCTCGGCAAGTTCGTCGGCATCGCGCTCGGCACCTGGCTGCCACTGCGCCTCAAATGGGGCATCCTGCCCGGCAACCTCGTGTGGGGCCAGCTGCTCGGCGGAGCCGCGGTGTCCGGCATCGGGTTCACCGTCTCGCTGTTCATCGTGGACCTCGCCTTCGACGACTCGGCCCTGCACGACCAGGCGAAGATCGGCATCCTGGCCGGGTCGCTGCTGTCGGCCGTCCTGGGCTGGGTGATCTTCCGCCTCGCGTGGGACCGCGGTGGCGTGTGCGCGCCGCCCGACGCCGAGCCGTCAGAAGACCTCCCCAAGACGCTCGCCGTGCCCGTGGGGCCCACCGACCACGTGCGCGGGCCCGCCGGAGCCAAGATCACGATCGTCGAGTACGGCGACTTCGAATGCCCCTACTGCGGCCGCCTCCAGCCCATCCTGGAGGAGGTCCGCAGGAGCAACCCCGACGTGCGGGTGGTCTTCCGCCACCTCCCGATCCGCACCCTGCACCCGCGCGCCGCCCCGGCCGCCATCGTCGCCGAGGCCGCCGCCGACCAGGGCCGCTTCTGGGAGATGCACGACATCCTCTACGCCAACCAGCGCTTCCTCACCGACGCCGACCTGGAGCACTACGCCGCCCAGCTCGACGTCGACCCCTGGGCCGACGTGCCGCGCCACGTCGCCAGGGTCGCCGTGGACGAGGAGTCGGGGCAGGCGAGCGGGGCGCGCGGCACGCCCACGCTCTTCCTGAACGGCGTGCGGTACGAAGGCGGCCACGACCTCGATTCGATCACGCGTGCGGTGGAAGATCTCCGCCAGTCCGCGTAGCGTCGTCGGGTCACTTTCGTCCCTTTTTGGAGATCTCACCGGATGACCATGCCGAACGTCATCATCAACATCGCGGATCTGCTCCTCATGGTCATCGTTCTAGGTGGTGGCATCGTCATGATGGCGATGCGCAGGAAGGATCATGGGCGGGGGGCCGGCCTCGGCATCGCCGGCTGCGTCGTGCTCCTCATCGGAGCCGTCATCCAGGCCGCCATCGTGTTCTCCGTCACCACGCTGGTCACCGAAATGGGGAGGACGGCGTACGAGATCATCCTGCCGCTCGCCAACCTGCTCGTGATCGTGCTCCAGGTGGCCGGCACGGCCCTGCTGGTCTTCGGCGTGGTCGCCCGCCGCACCCCCCAGCCCGCCGGCGCCCCCGCCCAGTCCTGGCCCACCCACCCCGGCCGGCACCAGCAGCCGGGCCACCATCCAGAATGGCAGCCCACCCACCCAGGCCGGCAGCCCGCCTGGCAGCCCCAGCCCGGCCAGCAGAGCTCGTGGCCCTCCGACCCCGCCGCCCAGCCCGGTGCCCAGGCCCCTTGGCAGCCTGAGCCCGGTGCGCAATCCCAGCCCGGCCAGCAGGCGCCTTGGCAGCCCGAGTCCGGCCAGCAGGGGCAGCCTGGTCAGCCGCAGCCCGGTTGGTCGCCGCAGCAGCCCGCGCCCGATCAGCAGTCCGGCGGATCGTCGCCTCAGCAGGGCTGGCAGCCGCCGGCCCAGGGCTACCAGCAGCCCCCGTCCTGACAGCAGCCGCCGTCCTGAACAGCGCCTGGGGCGGTCGTTCAGGGGCGTGTGGGTGTGCCCAGGTAGTCGTTCCAGGTAATCGTGCCCCTGGGGTGTGCCTCGGTGATGAGGTGACCGGCGCGGAAGGCGCGCCCCGAGGCGCCGGGCAGTCGTAGGCGGAGCACCGGCCGCCGCAGCCCCCGCGCCCGCTGCCACCGCCGTACGGCATCCTCCATGGTGAGCACCTCGGGCCCGCCGTACTCCTCGATCGTGCCGCCGGGCCCGCGAGCGACGGTCGCGAGGAGGTGCCCGGCGACGTCCCGGACGTCCACGGTCTGCATGGGGACGCGCGGGTCGGCGATCGTGAAACCGAGCCTGGCCATCCCCTGCAGCGCGGCCGCCACGAACTCGTGGAACTGGGTGGCCCGCAGGATGGTCCACGGCACGCCACCGTCACGGACGAGCCGCTCAGCCTCCACCTTCGTCCGGAAATATCCCCACGGCACCCGATCCACCCCCACGATCGAGACGTAGACCAGATGCCGCACCCCGGCCGCCCGAGCCGCCCCCAGCAGCGCCGCCGTGCCGTCGAGCTCCACCCGCCGGGTGTACCTGCCCTTATAGGGTGCCGACGCCAGATGCAGCACCACGTCGGCCCCCGACACGGCCTCGGCCACGCCGGCCCCGGTGGTCAATTCCGCCACCACCCACCGCACGCCCCCGGCCGCGGCCCTGGGCACCCGGCTGGCGGCCCGTACGCCGTACCCCGCCTCGACCAGCTTCTCCAGCACGACCCGGCCGAGCCGCCCGCTGCCTCCGGTCACCAGAACAGTTTCCATGCAGGCTGGACGACGCAGCCGGGAGAAGTGTGACAATGTGGGCGTAAATCCCTACTGCGCACGATCGTCTGAGGGGATCATGACGCGAGAGCAACCCGGCCCGCACGAGCCCGACCCCAACCAGACGATCAGGCACCGCTTCCCGCATCCTGCCCCACCCCCGCAGGGCCCGCCGGAGTCGCCCTACACACAGCGCCTCCCGTACACGCCCGACATGCTCCCCGACGTCCCCGTCTACGAGACCAAGCCGCCCAGGTCCGCCTGGTGGTGGGTGATCGTGGCAGGCGGGCTCGTCCTGCTGATCGCCGCCGTGGCCGTCGCCGTCGTCCTCTGGATCCGCGGCAACGCCGGCACCACGCCAGGAGCCCTCCCCCACCCGGCCGCCGCGCAGACCGTCACCCCGCAGACCATCGCCACGCAGACCGTCGCCGCGCAGTCGGTCACGCCCGGCTGAAGTCCATGGTCCAGTTCGTCTCCCACGTACGCCAGCCGTCCCCGGAGAACGCCTGCTCCCACCGAGCCGCGCCGGCACCCGGCGCCGTCCAGACGAACCTGCACCGCACCCGCCGCCCCGCCACGCTCTCCTCCCCGTGGAACTCCCCACGATCCCCCTCGAACCCGCCCACCATGGCCGAGGTGTCCAGCCGGCCGGTGACGCTGTTCGCCCAGTGGATGGCCCACTGCCCGGCCCGCTCGTCGTACACCCGCACGCACGCGGCACGGTAGGCCCGGGTCACTGACAGGTAGTGTCAGCGATGTGCGCGCCTCCCGCCTCGTGTCCATCCTCCTGCTGTTGCAGACGCGCGGCCGGATGACCGCGCAGGAGCTGGCCGACCGGCTGGAGGTGTCCGTACGCACGATCTACCGCGACGTCGAGTCCCTGCACGCGGCGGGCATCCCGTTGTACGGCGACGCGGGCCCCAAGGGCGGATATCAACTCCTCGACGGCTACCGCACCCGCCTGACCGGCCTAACGGCCGACGAGGCCGAGTCCCTGTTCCTCGCCGGCCTGCCTGGCCCGGCCGCTGAGCTGGGCCTCGGGGCGGTGGTGACGGCCGCACAGCTCAAGCTGATGGCCGCGCTGCCGGTCGAGCTGCGCGACCGCGCAGGACGCATCCAGGAGCGCTTCCACCTCGACGCCCCCACCTGGTACCGCGACCGGGAGCCGGTGACCCATCTGCCGGCCGTGGCCGACGCCGTCTGGAACGAGCGTCCGATCCAGGTGCGCTACCGGCGCTGGCGGGCGCCGCAGGAGGTGGAGCGGCGGCTGGAGCCGTACGGGCTGGTCGTCAAGGCCGGGCGGTGGTACCTGGTGGCGCGGGCGGGCGGGCAGGTACGCACGTACCGCGTCTCGCAGATCCTCGACCTGCATCAGCTGCCCGGCACGTTCACCCGGCCTCCGGAGTTCGACCTGGCGGCCCATTGGCAGGGCTACCTCGCCGAGTTCGAGGACCGGCTGCACTGGGGCGAGGCGGTCGTACGCCTGTCACCGCGCGGCGTGGAGCGCCTGGCCGACCTGATGACGCCGGGCGTGGTGACGGCGGCCAGGGAGAGCGCGTCGCCGCCCGACGAGGAGGGCTGGACGCGGGTGACGGTGCCGATCGAGTCGATCGAGCACGCTGTGGGCGAGTTCCTGCGCCTGGGCGCCGACGCGGAAGTGCTGTCACCGCCCGGGTTACGCGACCGCCTGGCCGAGACGACGTACGAACTGTCCGCCCGCTACAACCCGCCCTGACGCGTGCGCGATGTCACACTTCTGGACGGAATCCCGGCGCAGCGTCCCCGGTTGCACGGATCGACTGACCAAAAGGCCAGCCGAGCACATACGCCCTCGGCGGAGGTTCTCATGAAGGCATGGTCACGCTGGCAGGACTGGGTCACCCTGGTCGCCGGCATCTACGCGGCACTCTCCCCGATCTGGGTCGACGGCGCGTCGGGCGCCGCCGCCTCACTGATCGTCCTGGGGGTGCTCACCGCGCTCACCTCGCTCGTGTCGCTGGCGAGACCGGGCATCGTGGCGACGGAATGGCTCAACGCCCTCTGGGGTGTGCTGCTGTTCATCGCTCCGTGGGCCATCACGTACACCGAGGCTCTCGGGGCGACCGTGACGTCCTGGATCGTCGGAGTCGTCACCCTGGTCCTCAGCCTCACCGCCATACCTGCGAGCCGCGCCGCACATCGTCAGGCAATCCAGCACTGACCGCTGATCCAAAGGCCGGGCCCCGCGCCCGGCCTTTGCCCTGACATCCACGGAACGCCCCAGACAACAACTCCCCATCCACAGAACCCGGTTCGGGCCCGCACGAGCCGCTGCCGACGACGCCGGCGTGGTGGCTGGGCGGCGAGCTGATCGTGGTCCCCCTACGCCTGTCGCAGGGCCTGACCGTATACGAAAAGGGCCGCCGAAAACTCAGCGGCCCTGACGCGAAAGGGGTGGAGCTATGGGGACTCGAACCCCAGACCTCCTCCATGCCATGGAGGCGCGCTACCAACTGCGCCATAGCCCCTGGTCACCGCTCCGAGTCCACCCGTTGCGGCGCTCCGAGAGCATATAGCCATCCGCCCCCATTCACCTAATCGCCAACGGTGACCCGGCATCGGCACCTGCCCGGGCATGGCGCCGCCGGGTTCGGCCGTTACTCCGGCCGTACCCGGCGGGTCAGCCGCCCAGGGACCACTCCCAGGCGGGTCATACCTCCGCATCCGGTTTGTCGTCGCTGTGTACCGGCTCAGGCAGGGTGCCGGCGTTGTGTTCGAGCAGCCGCCACCCCCGACGCCCTTCCTGCAGCACGGACCACGAGCAGTTCCCCAGCCCGCCCAAGGCGGGCCAGAGCTGCTCGGGCAGCCCCAGCAGCTCGCAGATGCCGAGCCGCAGGGCGGCCCCGTGCGAGGCCACGACGAGCAGCCCGTCGTCGTCCAGGCGGGCCGCCCAGCGCCGCATGGCTCCGGCGACCCTGGTGGCGACGTCGGTGACGGGCTCGCCGTCAGGCGCCTCCCAGGCGGCGTACTCCTCGGGCCACCGTGCGGCGATCTCCTCCCGGGTGAGGCCTTCCCACTGACCACCGCCACGTTCGCGGAAGTCCTTGTCGATCGCCACGTCGAGCCCGACGATCCGGCCGAGGGCGAGCGCGGTGTCGTTGGCCCGCTGGAGGTCGGAGGAGACGATCATGGTCGGCCGCAGCGAGGCCAGCAGCGAGGCAGCACGTGCGGCCTGTGCGACACCGGTCTCGTCGAGGGGGATGTCGGAGTGGCCCTGGAAACGCTGCTCGACGTTCCACAGAGTCTGCCCGTGACGCAGACACACGATCCTTTTGCTCATGCAGATTGCTCGCAATCGGCACGAGACTCCACGCTGTGTCGGTCGGTCACGCGCGCGCCCGCTGGAGGTTGGCCTGCATGACGCTCTCCGGCAGGGTGATGGCCGGGCAGTCCTTCCACAAGCGCTCAAGCGCGTAGAACGTACGGTCCTCTTCGTGCTGTACGTGCACGACGATGTCGATGTAGTCGAGCAGCACCCACCGCCCTTCGCGCTCGCCCTCACGGCGTACGGGCTTGGCGTCGGCCTCGGTGCGCAGCCGCTCCTCGATCTCGTCGACGATGGCGCGGACCTGACGGTCGTTGGTGGCGGAGCAGAGCAGGAAGGCGTCGGTGATGACGAGCTGTTCGCTCACGTCGTAGGCCAGGATGTCATCGGCCAGCTTGTCGGCCGCGGCCTCCGCGGCGATGCGCACGAGCTGGACGGATCTGTCAGATGCGGTCACGATGCGGGTCTGTCCTCCTGTGTCGGCAGCATGCCCTTATGTTGAGGGTACCCTTCCGGGCCGAAACCCCTCACCTACGCCACGAGGACGCCCTGAGAAGGCTCATCCGGCCGCGTGATACAGCCCTCGCTTGTTGATGTACTGAACGATTCCGTCGGGCACCAGATACCAAATGGGCTCGCCCTTTGCGACCCGCTGACGGCATTCGGACGAAGAGATGGCCAGGGCGGGGATTTCCAGCAAGGTCACGCGGCCTTCCGGCAGGCCGGGGTCGTGCAGGGTGTGCCCCGGCCGGGTGCAGCCGACGAAATGGGCGAGTTCGAAGAGTTCGTCGGCGCTCTGCCAGTCGAGGATGGCGCCGAGCGCGTCGGCGCCGGTGATGAAGAACAAATCAGCCTCAGGACCGTAAATTTCCGCAATATCCCGCAATGTGTCGATCGTGAACGTCGGTCCCGGCCGGTCGACGTCCACCCGGCTGACGGAGAAGCGCGGATTCGAGGCGGTCGCGATGACCGTCATCAGATAGCGGTCCTCGGGCGCCGACACCTCGCGCTCCGACTTCTGGTACGGCCGCCCCGTCGGGACGAAGACCACCTCGTCGAGCTGGAAGTGGTGAGCCACCTCGCTGGCGGCGACGAGGTGGCCGTGGTGGATGGGATCGAACGTCCCACCCATCACACCTACTCGCCGCTTCCCCTGCACACCAGGCGCGTTCATCATGAAACGGACCTTACGCGGACGCTCCCGGACAACATGACAGCACCCCCCTGCACGATGACCGCGCATCACTTCCGTTGCGGACGTAGCATGCCGGGCATGACGACCACCCCGGACCGCAGCCGCGTCCAACTGCCAGGCATCTCGTCCCGAGCCTACGAACACCCAGCAGACCGGTCCGCCCTGGTCGCTCTGCGTAAGTTGAGTGGGTTCGACACCGTTCTCAAGCAGATGTCCGGCCTCGTCAGCGAGCGCCGGCTCCGCCTGATGTACCTCGCGTCCGCCGTACGCGTGAGCGAGACCCAGTTCCGTTCCCTCTACGACATGGGCCGCGACGCCGCCTACACCCTCGACCTGCACCGCATCCCGGAGATCTACGTCCAGCAGGACCCGCAGGTCCAGGCCAAGGCCATCGGCTTCGACGACCCGTTCATCGTCGTGACCACCGGTCTGCTCAACCTCATGAACGAGGAGGAGCAGCGCTTCGTCATCGGCCACGAGACCTCCCACATCCTGTCGGGGCACGCGGTCTACCGGACGATGCTCGACATCCTCACCCGCCTCGCCACCCGCGTCGCCTGGATCCCGCTCGGCTACATCGGCCTGCGGGCGATCGTCGCGGGCCTCGAGGAGTGGTACCGCAAGTCCGAGCTGTCCTCCGACCGCGGCGGCCTGCTCGTCGGGCAGAACCCCGAGGCGGCCAAGCGCGCGCTGATGAAGCTGGCGGGCGGCGACTACACCCACGAGATGAACATCGAGGCGTTCCTGGAGCAATACCAGGAATACGACACCGCGGGCGACCTTCGCGACGGCTTCCTCAAGGTGCTCAACCTGCTCGGCACCACCCACCCGTTCGCGGTGGTGCGCGTGGCGGAGCTGGACAAGTGGCAGCGCAGCGGCGAATACGACCGGATCATCGGCGGCGACTACCCCCGCAGGGAGGACGACGCCAATGCCAGGGTCACCGAGGAGATCAAGGCGGCGGCCGAGTCCTACCGCGCGTCGTGGCAGCAGTCGCAGGACCCGTTCATCGGCGTCCTCCGCGACGTGGCCGAGGGCGCGGTCAACGCGGGCGAGCGCATCTTCAACCGCTTCTCCCGCCGCGACGGCGGCCAGGGCTGACCACCGCATCGCCACCGCGCGGCAGATCCGCTTGATCGGCCGCGCCGGCCCGCCGCACCACGGCGGCGGGCCACCACCGGCCGAGCCGACAGCCCGCCCGAGGACAGCCCGCACGGCGAGCGCATGAGGGCACGTCGGCCTTGAATCCGGCCGGCACATGAGGGCACGCCGGGCTCAATCCGGCCGGCGCATGCGGGCACGCCGGGCGTCAACGCGGCCGACGAGGGCCGGACACCCGCAGGCCACGCGACGCGCGCAGGACGCTGCCGCAAGAGCGCGGGTGAGGACAGCAAGGCGATGGCGCGGGTCAGAGGAGCAGGGCGATGGCGCGGACGGCCGCCGCGCACAACGCGACGAAACCGCCCAGCACGGCCAGCGCCCGCAGCCCTTCCCTGCGCAGGTCGGGCAACCGCTGACCGATGCGCTCGATCTCGCGCCCGGTGATCCCGCCGCAGAGCATCCCGAACACCACGCCTGCCACGGTCACGGGCGCCGCCTGCTGCCACCAGTCGGGGGTGATCTCCCCGCCGCCGACGGCCCACAGCGCCCCGCCCGCCGCCACCGCGACGGGCACGCCTGGCCACACGACGGCGGTCGAGGCCGCCCCGGTCAGCGCGATCGGGAAGGACAGCACGCGCAGCGCCACCCGCGTACGCCGCGAGCTGCGCTTCCTGACCATCCAGTGCCCCATCCACAGGGTCCTGGTCAGCACCACGAACGCGGTCGTGATGGCGATCGAGGCGATCGGCCAGATCACCGACACCACCACGCACGGCACGGCCAGCACCGCGAGCAGCAGCAGCGCCCCGTTACCCGCGGGCAGCGTGGTGTGCGACTCGCCGCGCAGCCCCGCGGCCTTGCGCCGGTCCTGCGTGGCCGTCCTGCTCCTGACGGCCGCCGCCGTACGCTGCCGCGACGCGGTGACCTTGGCCCGCGGCCCGGTGTTCTTGCCGTCGCCTCCGGTGCGCCCGCGCGGCGCCGGCACCTTGCCCTCGGCCCGGCTCCGCGCGAGCGCCGACCCTCCGCCGTCGGGCACGGCCCGGTTCCCGGACCGCCCGCTTTCAGGCGTGACCCGCCCGGAACGGTCCGGCACGGCCCTCCCGGTACGCCCGTTCTCGGGCGCGGCACGTCCGGAACGCCCGCTCTCAGCGCGCCCGGTACGCCCGCTCTCAGGCAGCGCCCGGCTGCCGCGCCCGCGCGGCGGCGGCACCTTGCCCTCGGCGGGCACCGCGTTGGGCCGGCTCCTGGCCCTGGCCTCGCCGCGCGGCGTGGCCGCCTCCTCGGCCGTCCTGCTGCGCACGGCCGTGCCCTTGGGCGGAGTGTCCTCCGCGGAGTCGGCGGCCCGCCCGGCGGCGGCCTGAGGCTCGGGCTCGGCCGCGCTCGTGGCCGCGCTCGTGGCCTTGGCCAGCCGCGACAGCCGGTCGGCCAGCAGCGCCGCCGTCGGCCGCTTGCCCGGCTCCCTGTTGAGCGCCGCGCGCACCAGCGGCAGCAGCTGGACCGGCACGCCCTTGAGATCGGCCTGCCCGTTGAGCACCGCGTACATCTGCGCCTCGGCCGTGCCCCGCCCGAACGCCGGCCGCCCGGTCGCCGCGAACGCCACCGTCGCGGCCCAGGCGTGGATGTCGGCCGGCGAGTCCACCTGCTCGTCGGCGAAGATCTCGGGAGCGGTGTAGCCGGGGGTGCCGAGGAACGTACCGGTCATGGTGAGCCGCGTCGCGTCGAGCACCTGCGCGATGCCGAAGTCGATGAGCACGGGCCCCCGCGCGCCCATGATGATGTTGCCAGGCTTGAGGTCGCGGTGCACGACGCCGGCCGCGTGGATGATCGCCAGCGCGGCGGCGATGCCCTGCGCGAGATCGACCAGGTCGGAGACGTCGAGCGGCCCGTTCTGGCGCACCCGCTCGAGCAGCGTGACGCCCTCGATGTGCTCCATCACGAGGTACGGCCGCGCGCCGTCGAGATCGGCGTCGAGCACCTTGGCGACGTACGGGCTCTCGACCCTGCGCAGCGCTCGCACCTCGCGCTCCAGGCGGATGCGCGAGGTCTCGTCTTCGGCTAGGTCGTGCAGGACCTTGAGCGCGACTCGCTCACCGCGGCGGGTGGTCGCGAGGTAGACCTCGCCCATGCCACCCCGGCCGAGCCGCTCGACCAGGCTGTACGGCCCGACCTTGCCGAGCTTGCTCACCGTCCCTCCCCGCCCGGCGCGCCCATAAGGGACACAACCCTAGCGCCGGTGAGCGTGTCGCCGCGTGAGGCACGCCGAAGGTTTATCGGCGTGTGTGGTCGGAGAGCATGCTGTCGAGCCGCGCGGTGGGCTCGTCCGACAGCTGCCGACGTCCTTTCCTGCGCCAGTTGACGTGGCCGCGGCTCTCCAGCCACAGCATCAGCCGGTCGGCGCCGAACAGTACCGCGGCGGAGAAGACGAGGGCGACGACGATTTCCATGTGCCCCAGTCAAGCGACGCCACCCGGCGCCGGTCAGGCCGACACGCCGACTAACCGGCCACCACCGTGCCCTCTGACGTGCGCAAATGCCCCTCACCCGTATAGATCCACTTGGTGGAGGTGAGCTCGGGCAGCCCCATCGGGCCGCGTGCGTGCAGCTTCTGGGTGGAGATGCCGATCTCCGCGCCGAACCCGAACTCCCCGCCGTCGGTGAACCGCGTCGAGGCGTTGACCGCCACCGCGGCCGAGTCGACGAGCGCGACGAACCGCCTGGCGGCCCTCTGTGACCGGGTGACGATGGCGTCGGTGTGGCCGGAGCCGTAGCGCCTGATGTGGGCCACGGCCTCCTCCAGGGAGCCGACGACGGCGGCGGCGATGTCGAGGGAGAGGTATTCGGCGTAGAAGTCGTCCTCGGTGACGGGCACGACCTGCGCGTCGTAGCCGGCGATGCGCTCGTCGCCGTGCACGGTCACGCCGGCCTCGCGCAGCGCGGCCAGCGCCTTGGGCACGAACGCGTCGGCGACGTCCTGGTGGACGAGGAACGTCTCGGCGGCGTTGCACACCGACGGCCGCTGCGCCTTGGCGTTGACCAGGATCTGCACGGCCAGGTCGACGTCGGCCTCGGCGTCGACGTAGACGTGGCAGTTGCCGACGCCGGTCTCGATGACCGGCACCGTGGACTCCTCGACCACCGAGTTGATCAGGGATGCGCCGCCGCGCGGGATCAGCACGTCGACCAGGCCGCGGGCGCGCATCAGCTCCTTGACCGAGTCACGGCTCTGGCCCGGCACGAGCTGGACCGCCCCGGCCGGCACCTCGGTGCCCGCCAGCGCGTCCTGCATGACCCGGACGAGCGCGGTGTTGGAGGAGTAGGCGCTGGAGGAGCCGCGCAGCAGCACCGCGTTGCCGCTCTTGAGGCAGAGCGCGGCGGCGTCGACGGTGACGTTGGGGCGGCCCTCGTAGATGATGCCGATCACGCCCAGCGGCACCCTGAGCTGGCGCAGCTCCAGCCCGTTGGGCAGGGTGGTGCCGCGCACCACCTCGCCGACCGGGTCGGGCAGGTCGGCCACCTGGCGTACGGCCTCGGCGATGGCGCCGATCCTCGCCTCGTCGAGCCGCAGCCGGTCGATCATCGCCTCCGACGTGCCCTGCGCCCTGGCCCGCTCGACGTCCTCGGCGTTGGCCTCGACCAGCTCCGCCGCGTGGGCGACCAGGGCGTCGGCGACGGCGCGCAACGCCCGGTCCTTGGGCGCCCGCGGCAGCGGGGCCAGCTCGGCGGCGGCCTCTCGTGCCGCGCGGGCGACCTTCAGGAACTCTTCGGACATCGCGTGCTCCTCGATGGAACGTTCAGTTGTGGGATTCCAGTATGACGATGTCGTCGCGGTGGATGAGCTCGCGTTCGTATTCCGGACCGAGCGCGCTCGCCAGCTCCTTCGTCGAACGCCCCAGCAGGCCGGGGATCTCCACGGCGTCGAAGTTCACCAGCCCGCGCGCCACCACGGCCCCCTGAGGGGCGCACAGGTCCACCGGGTCGCCCGCCGCGAAGTCACCCTCCACCGACGTCACCCCGGCGGGCAGCAGCGACTTGCGGCGCCCCACGATGGCCTCCACCGCGCCGTCGTCGAGGTGGAGCCGGCCGCGCCCGGTGGTGGCGTGGGCGAGCCACAGCAGCCGCGTGCCGGGGTGGCGGCCGCCCGGGTGGAAGTAGGTGCCGACGTCGGCGCCGGCCAGCGCCTGGGCCGCGTGGGCGGCCGCGGTGAGCACCACAGGCACGCCCGCGCCGGTCGCGATCCTGGCCGCCTGCACCTTGGTCACCATGCCACCGGTGCCGACGGACGCGCCGTTCTTGCCCAGCTCGACCCCGGCGAGGTCTTCGGGTCCGCGGATCTCGGCCAGCCGGCGCGAGCCGCTGCGGCTCGGCGGGCCGTCGTAGAGCGCGTCGACGTCGGACAGCAGCACCAGCGCGTCGGCGTGGATGAGGTGCGTCACCAGCGCGGCCAGCCGGTCGTTGTCGCCGAAGCGGATCTCGTCGGTCGCCACCGTGTCGTTCTCGTTGATGATGGGCACGATGCCCAGCTCAAGCAGCCGGTTGAGGGTGCGCTGGGCGTTGGCGTGGTGGGCGCGGCGCATCATGTCGTCGGCCGTCAGCAGCACCTGGCCCACGCGCAGCGCGTAGCGGGCGAAGGAGGAGGTGTAGCGGGCCACCAGCACGCCCTGGCCGACGGAGGCGGCGGCCTGCTGGGTGGCGAGGTCGCGCGGTCGCGCGCTCAGCCCGAGCGGGCCGAGGCCCGCCGCGATCGCTCCGGAGGAGACCAGGACGATCTGTGTCCCGGCCCGGCGCCGCGCCGCCAGCACGTCCACCAGGGCGTCGACGCGATCGACGTCGATCATGCCCTGGGGGGTGGTGAGCGAGGAGGAGCCGACCTTGACAACGACCTTCGACGCTGAGCTGATCTGTTCCCGCACGTCTGGCAGCCTATCCGCTCACACCAGGACGGACCGCATCGAGCACCACCCCGAGAACCCACTCCACCCCCGCACCCAGCCCCTGAACGATCTCCCAAGAATCGGCTTCATTTCCCCGGGGACGGCTTCGCCGACCGATCGTTCGGCCGCTTGCGCACACGCGTGCCCTTCTGTGCGGCCGAGCGGGACAGGGTGTAGCGCGGGTCAGCCCAGGCGGTTGTCGGTGCCGCGTGGCCCCTGTCGTACGGACTCCGCCCGCATCGTCGGCTGCCAGTCGAAGATGTAGCCGCCCTCCATGGACCCGATGACCACCTCGGCCCCCGCCTGGGCGCCGGCCTTGGCCAGCTCCTCCTCGACCCCCAGCCGCTCCAGCCGGTCGGCGAGGTAGCCGACGGCCTCGTCGTTGGTGAAGTCGGTCTGCCTGATCCACCGCTCCGGCTTCTCACCGGTGATCTGGAACAGGTTCTCGTTGACCCGCCGCACCCGGAACCCGGCGTCCCCGAGCTGCTTGGGCCTGATGACGAGCCGCGTGGGCTCCTCGACCGGCTTGGCGGCCCTGGCCGCCGCGACCCACTCGCCCATCTCGTACGCGAGCTCCCGCAACCCGTCGTGCGTGGCCGCCGAGATCGTGAAGACCTTCAGCCCCCGCTCCTCGAACTCGGGCCTGACCATCTCGGCCAGCTCCCGCGCGTCGGGCACGTCGGCCTTGTTGAGCACGACCAGCCGCGGCCGGTCCTCAAGCTTCCCGTACGCCCGCAGCTCGGCCTCGATCACCTCGTAGTCGGTGACCGGGTCGCGCCCTGGCTCCATGGTGGCGCAGTCGATGACGTGCACGAGCATGTCGCACCGCTCGACGTGCCGCAGGAACTCGTGCCCAAGCCCCTTGCCCTCCGACGCCCCGGGGATCAGCCCGGGCACGTCCGCGACGGTGAACACGTTCTCCCCCGCGGTCACGACGCCAAGGTTGGGGATCAGCGTGGTGAACGGGTAATCGGCGATCTTCGGCTTGGCCGCGCTCAGCGCCGCGATGAGCGAGCTCTTGCCCGCGCTCGGGAAGCCGACCAGCGCCACGTCCGCGACGCTCTTCAGCTCCAGCATCACGTCGAGCGCGTCACCCGGCTCGCCGAGCAGCGCGAACCCGGGCGCCTTCCGCTTGGTGGTGGCCAGGGCCGCGTTGCCGAGCCCGCCGTGGCCGCCCTGCGCGATGACGTACCGGGTGCCGGCCCCCACGAGGTCGACCAGCACCTCACCGGTGGCCGCGTCCTTGACCACGGTGCCGTTGGGCACGGAGAGGATCACGTCCTCGCCGTTGGCGCCGTCGCGGTTGGAGCCCTGCCCCTGCTTGCCGTTGGGCGCCTTGCGGTGGGGGCGGCGGTGGTAGTCGAGCAGGGTCGCCGTGTTGGGATCGACCTCCAGGATGACGTCGCCACCACGCCCGCCGTTGCCCCCGTCGGGGCCGCCGAGGGGCTTGAACTTCTCCCGGTGGATGGAGGCGCACCCGTTCCCTCCGTCACCGGCCTTGACGTGCAGGACCACCTGGTCCACGAAGTCCGGCATGCCTTATCCCTCCATCGCCCCCCAAGGAGGCATCTCATACCCACACAACCCGGCCGCACGGCCGTACCAACACCAAAGGGGTGGATCGACGTGTCGATCCACCCCTGAAAGGTCGAAGGAGAAGGAGGAACCTTACTCCGCGACGGGAACGATGCTCACGGCCCGTCGGCCGCGCTTGACGCCGAACTGCACGTGGCCGGCGGCCAGCGCGAACAGCGTGTCATCGCCACCACGGCCGACGTTGTCGCCGGGGTGGAAGTGGGTGCCGCGCTGACGGACGATGATCTCGCCCGCGTTGACCAGCTGCCCACCGAAGCGCTTGACGCCCAGGCGCTGGGCGTTGGAGTCACGACCGTTCCGGGTGGACGACGCGCCCTTCTTGTGTGCCATCTCTCAAACTCCCGTCAGGCCTGCTCGATACCGGTGATCTTCACCTGGGTGTACCGCTGGCGGTGACCCTGGCGCTTCTTGTAACCGGTCTTGTTCTTGTACTTGAGAATGCGGATCTTCGGGCCCTTGGTCTCGCCGAGAATCTCGGCGTTGACCGTGAACTTGCCCGCTTCGGTGGTCACGTCGCCATCGTTGACGACGAGCACCGTCGGCAGCGCTACCGAAGAGCCGACCTCGCCGGCGACCTTGTCCACCTCGAGGACGTCACCGACGGAGACCTTCTGCTGCCTGCCGCCGCAACGAACGATCGCGTACACCGCGGAACCCTTCTACTGACTCACTGTTGCTTTCGATCATCAGCCGCCTCACGGAGAGGCGGCCGCCGAATGCTGCGCCCGTCATTCGGCCGGTCTGAAACCGACGAACCGAGTAAGCGCGCCAACAGGGCACGTCACCTGACGCACCGGTTCACCAGGGTACCGGATTAACGGGCCCCTAGGCGAACCGGACGGATCGTCGGAAGCTCGCCGAGTGCTACTCGGCGGACTTGGCTCGGCGCGAGCGTCGCCGCCCCCTGCCGGAAGTCTGGTTTGCCTGGTCGTCCTCAGCCGGGACGTCTTCAAGCGCACCGGTCACGGTATCACGGCCAGAGGTGTCCTTGGCCGCGGAAACCTTGTCCGAGACCGCCTTCTCGACCGCCATCTTGCCCTGCGTCCCGCGCGGCTCCGGCTTGCTCTCGACCGGCTCGGTCGAGACCAGCAGACCACGCCCGTTGCAGCACTCGCACGGCGTCGAGAACGCCTCCAGGAGCCCCTGCCCGACCCGCTTACGGGTCATCTGGACCAGGCCCAGCGACGTCACCTCCGCCACCTGGTGCTTGGTCCTGTCGCGGGCCAGGCACTCGAGCATCCGCCGCAGCACCAGGTCGCGGTTGGACTCCAGCACCATGTCGATGAAGTCGATGACGATGATGCCGCCGATGTCGCGCAGCCTGAGCTGGCGCACGATCTCCTCGGCCGCCTCCAGGTTGTTCCTGGTGACGGTCTCCTCCAGGTTGCCGCCCTGGCCGGTGAACTTGCCGGTGTTGACGTCGACGACGGTCATCGCCTCGGTGCGGTCGATCACCAGCGAGCCGCCGCTCGGCAGCCACACCTTGCGCTCCAGCGCCTTGCCGAGCTGCTCGTCGATCCGGTACGACTCGAACACGTCGCCCTGCTCGGCGTCCCACTTCGACAGCCGCTCGCCCAGGTGGGGCGCGACGTACTTGACGTATTCGTCCACCGTCTCCCAGGCGTCGTCGCCCTGCACGACCAGGTTCGTGAAGTCCTCGTTGAAGACGTCGCGAACGACCCGGATCGTCAGGTCGGGCTCGGCCGACAGCAGCTCGGGCGGGCTGGCCGACTTGGCCTTCTTCTGGATGTTCTCCCACTGCGCCGACAGCCTGGCCACGTCGCGGGCCAGCTCCTCCTCGGAGGCGCCCTCGGCCGCCGTACGCACGATCACGCCCGCGTTCTCCGGCATGACCTTCTTCAGGATGCTCTTGAGCCGGCTGCGCTCCTTGTCGGGCAGCTTGCGGCTGATGCCGGTCATCGACCCGTCGGGGACGTAGACGAGGTATCGCCCAGGAAGGCTGATCTGCGAGGTCAGCCGCGCGCCCTTGTGGCCGATCGGGTCCTTGGTGACCTGCACCAGCACCGACTGGCCAGACTTCAGCGCCGACTCGATCCGCTTCGGCTGGCCCTCCATGCCGATGGTGTCGAAGTTCACCTCGCCGGCGTACAGGACCGCGTTCCTGCCCTTGCCGATGTCCACGAACGCCGCCTCCATCGAGGGCAGCACGTTCTGCACCTTGCCGAGGTAGACGTTGCCCACGTAGGACTGGCTGGCCTCGCGGTTGACGTAGTGCTCGACGAGCACGCCGTCCTCCAGCACCGCGATCTGCGTACGGTCGCCCTGGCGGCGCACCACCATCATCCGGTCGACCGACTCACGGCGGGCGAGGAACTCCGACTCGGTGATGATCGGCGGACGCCTGCGGCCCAGCTCGCGGCCCTCGCGGCGGCGCTGCTTCTTGGCCTCCAGCCGGGTCGAGCCGCGCACGCTCTGCACGCCGTCGGTGGCGGTGTCGAGCGTCGTCGTACGGCCCGAGCGCGGCGCGCGGATGCGCACCACCGTGTTCGGCGGGTCGTCGCTGGCCGGCTCGGTGCCCTCCTCGGTGCCCCTGCGGCGGCGCCGGCGACGGCGGCGCGAGGTGGACTGCTCCTCCTCCTGCGCCTCCTCGGCCGACTCCTCGTCGGTCTCCTCCTCGGACTCCTCGGCGTCCTCGGACTCGTCGCGCTCACGGGTCTTGCCACGGCCCCTGCCGCCCCTGCGGCGGCGACGGCGCCGGCCGCCGCCCTCTTCCTCCTGCTCGTCGGAGGCGTCGAGGTCGGTCTCCTCCTCGGTCGCCGACTCGTCGACGACCTCCTCGACCTCTTCCTGCTCGGGCTCGGGCTCGGGCTCCGGCTCGGGCTTGCGCGTCACGGCCGGCTTGGCCCTGCTGGGGTCGGGCGCCTGGAACAGCGGCTCGAAGATCGCCGCAGGCCGCCGGAAGGCGGTGCCTCCCGGCTCGGTCTCCCTGCGCACGGTCAGCCCGAAGGGGTCGGCGAGCAGGCTCGGCCGCACGTCGTCCTCGTCGAGGTCCTCACCGGCGGGCTCGTCGTCGAGCGGCTCGTCCTCGGGCAGGATCTCGATGATGTCCTCATCCTGGCCGCCGACGTCCGCACCTTCCGCGACCGGCTCGGCCGCGCCGGCCGCGTCGCCCGCGACCGCACCGGCCGCCTGAGCGTCCCCGCCCGGCGCCGGCTCTCCGGCCTGGCCGCCGACGCCCTGAGCGGCCTCTTCAGCCTGCGTACCGGCCACCTGGGTGCCCGCCGCCGCCTGCGCCCCCGCGGCGGGCTCTGCGCCCGCCTCAGGCCCGCCCTCGGCGGTCTCATCAGCGGCGCGGGTCCTGCTGCGGCGCGTCGAGGTGGTGCTCCTGGTACGGGTCCGCGTCGTCCGCGTACGCCCGGCCGGCGCCGCCTCAGCGTCACCCTCACCGGCCACACCCTCACCGGCCACGACGGCCGCATCACCGGCACCCACCGCGGCACCGGCGTCCTGACCACTCACCACAGCACCGGCATCCTGGCCGACGCCGCCCTGGGCACCCGCCTCATCACCGGCAGACGCGGCCGCCCCGGCGTCCACGGCGGACCCCTCCGCCGCCGGCGCCTCGGCAGCGGCCTCCGCCTTCTTACGCGTCCTGGTCCGCTTCACCGGCGCAGGAGTCTCGCCCTCGGGCAGCTCCCCTTCAGCCTCCGCCTCGGCGGCCTTCTTCGTGACCCGCCGCCGCGTCGTCGTGGCGGTGGACCGCGTCCTCGTCGTCTTCTTCGGCTTCTCTTCAGCCGCCTGAACGCTCCCGGCCGCGCTCTCGGGCACGGCGGCCTCGACCGGGCTCTCCCCGGCGGCGCCATGGGCTTCGGCAGGCGTGACGACGGCAGCCGTACCGGCGGGACCGGTCGTCACCACCGGCGTGTCGCTCGCGGAGGCGAGCAGCTCGGGCGCCGGCTCGCCCGCCGCACGCTGGACGGCCTTGACCTGCACCGGTTGTACCTCGGCCACCGAAGGCGCCGCCTGGGCGGCGACCACGGTGACCGGCACGGACGCCGGCTCCTCCGGCAACTCCGGCGGAGGACCCGCGGGCCTGCTGGAGCGGCGACGCTTCGTCACCTGCGGCTGTTCATTTGTCTCCCCGTCAGGGCCAGTGGCCCCGGCGTTGGGCTCGTTGTCGAGCATGCGGGCGCTCTCCCGTCAGCTCCCGGGCGCGTCGCCGCGCCGCGCAGGAGCCCTCGTGTCTCGTTGTCCGCCGGCGCGCTCATCGCGAGCGCGCCGGCGCCAAGTCCTGTCAGCGGTCGTGCTCGGCTCGCGCCGGGCACATCCTTAACCGGCGACGTGCTCACCCGCCGACGCCGCCTCGCCGCCGCGCGTGTCGTCGCGGTCCAGGCCGAGCGGATCGGCAAGCGCACCAGTAGTCGCGTCGAGCGGCCCCTGCGCCAGCCTGGTCACCTCGGGGGGAACCGGCGGCGCGAAGTCGGCCACAAGGCGCAGCCCTGTGAGCACATCGTCGGGTCGAACGGCAGGCGTCATGTGCCGAACAACCATGCGCAGTATGACACACGGCTCCTCGCGCACCTGAGCTGCAGTTCTGGCTGTTCCCTCGGACACCGTGAGCCCCAGGACGGCCTCCCGCGCGTCGAAGCGGCGGGGGCCCTTCTTGGTGAGGCGCTCGACTTCCACGGTGCCTGCCGCGAGGAACTTCTGCGCCGCCACCTCGGCGAGCTCGCGATCGGCACCGTACAGCCGCACCTCCCAGTCGGAGACCTCCAAGCGGTCGGCCAGCCCCCCCGGACCCGCCTCCACAACGTCGAGCACATCGAGCCCAGGCGGCAACGACGCGTCCAGGTCCTGTCTGACCTGGACGGGGTCGCACGGCGCGGTAACACCGATCTCGAGGTATTCGGCTTCGCTGGCGACGCCGGTCGGCGCCGCGCCCGCGTAGGAGATCTTCGGGTGGGGCGAGAAGCCCGCGCTGTAGGCCACCGGAATGCCGGCACGGCGGACCGCTCTCTCGACGGCCCGCGAGATGTCGCGGTGGCTGGTGAAGCGCAGGCGACCGCGCTTGGCGTAACGCACACGCAGGCGCTGCACCGTGGGCGCGGGCGGAGGCCCTTCGGGAACAGGTTTCAGAGCTTGTCGTCCTTCCCTTGTAAGAGTTCCTACGTCTCAGGATAAGCCGCCCCGGCGCGTGAACGTGTACGCCGAGACACGGCTCGCCCACTGAGCGCGCTAGACCACCGTCAGAGGAAGGAGTTTCCGCCCTGTGGGGCCGATCTGGATCTCGGTGCCCATGGTGGGACAGACGCCGCAGTCGTAGCACGGGGTCCAGCGGCAGTCCTCGACCTCGGCGCCGGAGACGGCCTCCTGCCAGTCCTGCCAGAGCCACTCGCGGTCGAGCCCGGCGTCGAGGTGGTCCCACGGAAGGACCTCGTTCTCCTCGCGCTCGCGGGTGGTGTACCAGTCGACGTCGACGCCCACCTGCTCGGCGGCGGTCATCCAGCGCTCGTACGAGAAGTGCTCGCTCCACCCGTCGAAACGGCCGCCGTCCTCCCAGACGGCCCTGATGACGGCCCCGACCCTGCGGTCGCCCCGCGACAGCAGCCCCTCCACGATGGACGGCTTGCCGTCGTGATAGCGGTAGCCGATCGCGCGGCCGTAGTTCTTGTCGCTCCGCAGCGCCTCGCGCAATGCCTTGAGCCGCCGGTCGACGGTCTCGTGGTCGGCCTGAGCGGCCCACTGGAACGGGGTGTGCGGCTTGGGGACGAACCCGCCGATGGAGACCGTGCAGCGGATGTCGCGGCTGCCGGTCGCCTCGCGGCCCGCCTTGATGACCTTTTTGGCCAGGTCGGCGATGCCGAGCACGTCTTCGTCCTGCTCGGTGGGCAGCCCGCACATGAAGTAGAGCTTGACCTGCCGCCACCCCTGCGAATAGGCCGTGGTGACGGTGCGGATCAGGTCTTCTTCGGTGACCATCTTGTTGATCACCTTGCGCATGCGCTCCGAGCCGCCCTCGGGCGCGAACGTCAGGCCCGAGCGCCTGCCGTTCCTGGAGAACTCGTTGGCGAGATCGATGTTGAACGCGTCGACCCTGGTCGAGGGCAGCGACAACGACGTGTTGCTGCCTTCGTAGCGGTCGGCCAGGCCCTTGGCGATGTCGCCGATCTCGGAGTGGTCGGCCGACGACAGCGACAGCAGGCCGACCTCGTTGAAGCCGGACTGCTTGACGCCGTTGTCGACCATCGCGCCGATCGTGGTGATCGAGCGCTCGCGTACGGGACGCGTGATCATGCCCGCCTGGCAGAACCGGCACCCGCGCGTGCAGCCGCGGAAGATCTCCACGCTGAACCGCTCGTGCACCGTCTCGGCCAGCGGCACGAGCGGCTTCTTCGGGTAGGGCCACTCATCGAGGTCCATCACCGTGTGCTTGTGCACCCGCCAGGGCACGTCGGGCCGGTTGGGCGCGACGCGCTTGATGCGGCCGTCGGCGTGGTATTCGACGTCGTAGAACTTCGGCACGTAGACCCCGCCCGACTCGGCGAGCCGCATGAGCAGCTCGTCACGGCCGCCGGGCCGGCCCTCCGCCTTCCACTCGCGGATGACCTCGGAGATGGCGATGGAGATCTGCTCCCCGTCGCCGAGCACGGCCGCGTCCAGGAAGTCGGCGATCGGCTCGGGGTTGAAGGCCGCGTGGCCGCCCGCGAGCACGATCGGGTCGTCCTCGCCGCGGTCGACGGCCAGCAGCGGAATGCCGGCCAGGTCGAGCGCGGTCAGCATGTTGGTGTAGCCGAGCTCGGTCGAGAACGACACGCCGAGCACGTCGAAGGCGCGCACCGGGCGGTGCGCGTCGACGGTGAACTGCGGCACTCCCTCGGCGCGCATGAGCGCCTCGAGGTCGGGCCAGACCGCGTACGTGCGCTCGGCCAGCGTGCCCGGCAGCTCGTTGAGGATCTCGTAGAGGATGGCCACGCCCTGGTTGGGCAGCCCGACCTCGTAGGCGTCCGGGTACATCAACGCCCACCGCACGTCGGCGGAGTCCCAGTCCTTGACGGTCGAGTTGAGCTCACCCCCGACGTACTGGATGGGCTTCTGCACCTTGGGCAGCAGCGCTTCCAGGCGGTGGAAAATCGACTCGACAGGCATACGTCAAGCGTAGCGGCGCTCGACCCCTGCCGTGTCCGCCCACCGGCCGCCACGCCGTCACGAGCGCTATTCGAACGACTGTCTGCGCACCTTGATGGCCTGCAGCAGCCCCACCGCGATGAGATTCGCGAAAGTGGCGGTGCCGCCGTAGGAGACGAACGGCAGCGGCAGCCCCGTGATCGGCATGATCCCGATCGTCATGCCCACGTTGATGAACGCCTGGAACGCGAACCAGCACACGATCGTACCCGCGACCAGCGTCCCGAAGCGGTCCTCGCACTGCCTGGCGATCTTCAGCCCGCGCAGCAGCACCACCCCGAGCAGCAGCACCACCGTGACGGACCCGAGAAACCCGAACTCCTCCCCCGCCACCGTGAAGATGAAGTCGGTGTGCTGCTCGGGCACGAACCGCCCGGTCGTCTGCCCGCCGCCGAGCAGCCCCTTGCCCAGAAGCTGCCCCGACCCGATGGCGATCATCGACTGCGTGCTGTTGTAGCCGACCCCGCGCGGATCCACGCTCGGATCGACGAACGCCGTGAACCGCGCCACTTGGTACGGCTCCAGCATCTGGAAGTAGAACACCGAGAACACCGCGCCACCGGCGGCCAGCACCATCAGCGCGATGACCCGTTTCCGCACGCCCCCGATGATCAGCCCGGCCGCCGTGATGACCGCGAGCACCATCGCCGTGCCCAGGTCGGGCTGGAGCATGACCAGCCCCATCGTGATGCCGGCGGCGACGAGCGCCAGCACGACGTCGAGCCCGCGCGGCCGGTCGGTGCCCTCGGCCGGTTGCGCCAGCAGCATCGCGATGATGAGCAGCAGCCCCACCTTCGCGAACTCCGACGGCTGCACCGCGAACCCGCCGCCCAGCAGGATCCACGAGTGCGACCCGTTGATCGTCGCCCCGAGCGGGGTGATCACCAGCCCCAGCCCGACCAGCGACAGCAGGAACACCAGCGGCGCGTACGCCCGCATCGCCCGATGGTCGATGGTCGCGACCAGCCCGCACATCACCATGCCGATGGCCTCGTTGAGCAGGTGCTTCTTCACCAGCCCCGTGGACCCTGGCGCCCACGTCCTGGTGGACGACCACACCAGCAGCGTGCCGATGATGGACAGCCCGGCGACGGCGACCAGCATCAGCCCGTCGAGGCGCCGCACGGTCGAGTTCTCGCGAGCCATCCGCCGAAGAAGCGAGGGCCGCCGAATCGCCACCGTACGCGCGTTCACCCCGTCCCCCTCTCCCCGCCGCCAACCCCGCCCATCCCCCGGTCACCGTCCCGTCGGGCGAGAACTTCGGCAGCCGCGTCGCCGGCCGCCCTCCCAGCACCGCCTGCCCCGGACCCGCTCATCCCCCGGTCACCGTCCCGTCGGGCAGGAACTTGGGCAGCCGGGTCGTCAGCCGCCCGCCGGGCACCGCGGCCTTGCGCTTGATGCCGTAGATGCCCTCGTAGATCTCCCTGGCCGCCGGCGCCGCCGTCTGCGCGCCCATGCCGCCCTGGGAGACCATGACGACGACCACGAACTGCGGGTTCTTCGTGGGCGCGAAGGACGCGAACCACGAGGTGTCCTGTTTGCCCCAGACCTCCGCGGTGCCGGTCTTGCCGCCCACCCGCACCTTGTTCATCGGGAACCCGGCGAAGGCTCCCGCCGCGGTGCCGTCCTGGGCGACCTGGCTGAGCGCGTGCTTGATGTAGAGCCGCTCCTTCTCGCTCACCGGCAGCTTGCCGACGACCGGCACCGGGATCGTACGGACGACCTTGCCGTCGGGCCGCACCTGCGCCCACCCGATGCGCGGGCTGCGCACCTTGCCGTCGCTCACCAGCGCCGCGTACGCCCTGGCCAGCTGCATGGGCGTGACGAGCACGTCGCCCTGACCGATGGAGAAGTTGGCCGAGTCACCCGGCCGCAGCAGGAAGCCCTCGGTGCAGTTCTCCAGCGCCAGCCGCTTGAGGAACTCCGCCCGCGCCTTGTCCTTGACCTCCGGATAGCCCCTGCGCGACCGCTCACAGTTGATCGCGCTGGTCTGGTTCCACAGGTTCTTCTTCCAGGCACGGTCCGGGATGCGGCCCGACGACTCGCCCGGCAGGTCGACCCCGGTCGGCGAGCCGAACCCGAAGGCCCTGGCCGTGTTCGCGAAGATCTCCTTCGGCTTTTTCTTCGGATGGCGCCCGCCGTCCTTGAGGTATTGCTCGTAGGCCGCCTTGTAGAAGATCGTGTCGCACGACTTGACCAGCGCCGTGTGCATGCTGAGCGTGCCCAGCGGAATGCCGCGGAAGTTGTTGAAGGCCCGCCCGCCCACGTTGACGGAGCCCGGGCAGCCGTAGGTGCCGTTGATCGGGTAGCCGGCCCGCAACATCGACGCCACCGAAGTGATCTTGAACGTCGAGCCAGGCGCGAACTGCCCGTTGATCGCCCGCGACACGAGCGGCTTGCCCGACTTCTCCGACATCAGCCACTGGTAACCGCGTGCCGAGATGCCGCCCGCCCAGATCTCCGGGTCGTAGTTGGGCGCGCTGGCCAGCGCCACCACCCGGCCGGTGCGGGCGTCGAGCACCACGGCCGCCCCGCCGTCCGCCGACGGCGCCGACTTCATGGCCTTGCTCAGCGCCTTCTCGGTGACGTCCTGCACCCGCGCGTCGATGCTGGTCACCAGATGATCGCCGGGGATCGGCGTGACCTGCTCCTCGACCCCGAGCGCCTTGCCCATGCGATCGACCTGGACCCTGCGCAGCCCGGCCTTGCCGCGCAGCGCGTCGTCGTAGACGTATTCGAGCCCGTCGCGCCCCGCCAGATCGACCCCCGAGAAGGCGGCCTTGAGCCCTTCCCGCTTCTCCAGCTCGGCCTCGGTGACGGGCTGCAGGTAGCCGAGCATCTGCGCGCCCGCCCTGCCCAGCGGATATTGCCGTACGGGGTGGATCTCCGCCGTCACCCCGGGGAACTCCTCCTGCCGCTCCAGGATCTGCAGTGCCTCACGGGTGTCGACCTTCTCGTCCAGCGGGACCGGCTGGTACGGCGACCCCGTCCAGCACGGTTTGCCCACCCCTGGACCGCACGGCGTGATGCGCTGCTGCAGGTCGGAGACCGGCTTGCCGAGCACCTGCGACAGCTTGCGCAGCACATGGACGCCGCCGTCCTTCATCCGCAGCAGCCGGGTCCTGTCGACCGAGACGACGAGCGCGGTCTTGTTGCGCACCAGCGGGCGGCCCCTGGCGTCGAGGATCTGCCCGCGCACGGCCGGCACGATCACCGCCCGCGTCCTGGTCTCGGTCGCCCGCGTCACGAACTCCTGCCCGCGTACGACCTGCACCTGCCATAGCCGCATCGCCAGCACGACCAGCAACGTCAGCACGATCAGGTGCAGCACCAGCAGCCGGGCCCGCATCCTGGTCATGTCGAGAACCTCGCCTGTCTGCCTCTCGTCGTCAGCCAGATCACGATCGGCGAGACCAGTAGCGTGTAGACGATCGTGACCGGCACCTGCTCGGTCAGCGTGGCCATCGTCACCCGGGGGTCGGAGATCAGGCCGCCCACGGCCGCCGCCAGCAGCGGCGCCATGAGCACGCACAGCACGACGGTGGTGACCGGCCCGCCCGCGCCGCGCCCGGCGACGTAACCGACCAGAGCCAGCACGAACGCGTACTGTCCCACGAGGTGCGCGGTGGGCGGCATGACATCGACGAGCAACCCGGTGCAGAACCCGAGCACGGCCCCCGGCGCGGCCCCCCTGGTCAAAGCGATGCCGATGACGGCGAGCAGCACCAGATCAGGCGCGCCACCACCGGGCAACGCCACCCGATTGACCAGCATCACCTGCGCCAGCAACGCCAGCACCACCGAGAACCCGCCGATCACCACGCCCCCTTCCCACGCACCCCGCCCCGCCACGACACCCACCGACCACCGGCAGACGCGAGCAGCCCGCGCCCCGCCACCAAACCGCCTCCTCGGCGGGTCCCGTGACCGTGCAGGCGCCCCGTCATCGGGCCGTCTCCTTCGCGGGCAGCACCGCGTCACGCGGGTCCCGCTTCGGCGCCTCCACCACCACACCGACCACGTCGAGCGCCGTCAGGTCGGCATACGGCCGCGCGTAGGCGATGCGGGTCAGCTCGCCGGGCGTGGACTCCACCCGCTCGATCACCCCGATCGGCACCCCCGGCACGTACGGCCGCCAGTTCTGTGACCCGAAGCTGACGATCCGCCCGCCCCTGCTCATCGGCGCCGTCGAGTCGAGCAGCCGGAACTGCACCAGCCGCCCGTGCTCCCCCACGCCATGGACGACGCCGATCTCCTTGCCGCCCTCGAGCCGCGCCCCCACCGACGAGGCGGGATCGCTGACCAGCACCACCGTCGACGTCCGCGAGGTGGCGTGCACCACCCGCCCCACCAGCCCGTCGCCGTTGATGACGGTCATCTCCGGCCGGACCCCGTCACTGGTGCCCACGTCGATCTGCACGGCGTCCTCGAACCCTGGCAGCCCGCGCCGCGCGATCACGCTGCCGGTGACCATCTTGTAGCCTCCGGTGCCGGCCAGCCCGATCAGCTTCTTCAGCTCCTTGGACCGATCGGCGTCGAGCTTGCCCGCCACCAGCCCGGCCCGCAGCTTCGCGTTCTCCTCCTTGAGCGTCTCGATGCGCTCCTGAGCGGCCGGCGCGGTGACGATCGCGTGCAGGAACGCTCCTACAGGCCGCACCACCACGTTGCCGAACTGCTCCGCCGTGCCGAACAGGTAGGCGCCGGCCGCCCGCAGCGGGCGCAGCGGCGAGCTGTCACCCGTGCGGTGGTCGACGGTCAGGATGACGAGTGCCGCCGCCAGCAGCACTCCCAGGATCAGCCGGGCACGGCGCGAATCTCTCATCAGTGCCGCGACTCCGGAACCAAGACCTGCTGCAGGGCCTCGAATTCCTCCGCGCACTTGCCCGACCCGATGGCCACCGAGTCGAGCGCGTTGTCGACCAGGTGGACCGGCATGCCCGTCTCCGCCTTGACCCGCTCGTCGAGCCCTTTGAGCAGGGCGCCGCCGCCGGTGAGCGCGATGCCGCGGTCCATGATGTCGCCGGACAGCTCGGGCGGGCACTTGTCGAGCGTGGTCTTGACCGCGTCGACGATCGCGTTGACCGGCTCCTCGGTGGCCTTCCTGATCTCTTCGCTGGACACGATGACGGTCTTCGGCAGCCCGCTGACCAGGTCGCGCCCGCGCACCTCCGCGTGCGACTCCTCGCCGATCGGGCAGGCGGAGCCGATGGCGATCTTGATCTCCTCGGCGGTGCGCTCGCCCAGCATCAGCGAGAACTCCTTCTTCGCGAAGGCGATCACCGCCTGGTCGAGCTCGTCGCCGCCGATCCTGATCGACTGGCTGGTGACCACGCCGCCCATCGAGATGATGGCCACCTCGGTGGTGCCGCCGCCGATGTCGACGACCATGTTGCCGGTCGGCTCGTGCACCGGCAGCCCGGCGCCGATGGCCGCGGCCATGGGCTCTTCGACGATGTAGACCTTCCTGGCCCCCGCCTGGTAGCCGGCCTCTTTCACCGCCCGCTGCTCCACGCTGGTGATGCCGCTCGGCACGGCGATGATGATGCGCGGCTTGGCGAAATGGCGTCGCCGATGGACCCGCTGGATGAAATATCGCAGCATCCGTTCGGTGACGTCGAAGTCTGCGATCACGCCGTCCTTGAGCGGACGGACCGCGATGATGTTGCCTGGCGTGCGGCCTATCATCCGCTTCGCCTCGATGCCGACCGCCACGATCTTGCTGGTTGCCGTGTTGATCGCGACGACTGACGGCTCGTTGAGCACGATGCCGCGGCCACGCACGTAGACCAACGTGTTGGCGGTGCCCAGGTCGACCGCCATGTCACGGCCGAGGAACGCGAGCTTGCTGCCCATGGGGAACGGAGCCCTCCGTAACGTCGTTCGCGAGTGACTACGGAATGAATTCGAATCGTAACGTGACGTACCCACCGATGCGCGCAATGAGCCATCGCGCCCGTCAAAAATCTCCAGCCCCTACCTCAACCGCAGCTTTGCCCGGATTGCACCACAACATCCGATCGCAACCTGGAACGGTCCACCAAGTGATCTCTCCGCACCCTACGGCAACCCGCCGGCAAAATCCCCGTCACCGACATCCCGCGCTTGCGATGTCAGAACCATACGCCGCCCCGCCGACAGAAAAGCCCGCGCAGCCGGAACTGCGCGGGCTCGAAGGTGCGGATCGGTCAGAACCGGTCCGGGAAGAAGATCTTGATCTCCCTCGCGGCCGATTCGGGCGAGTCGGAGCCGTGGACGACGTTCTCGCCGATCTCGAGGGCGTGGTCGCCGCGGATCGTGCCGGGAGCGGACTTGACCGGGTCGGTGGCGCCGGCCAGCGCGCGGAAGGCCTCGACGGCCCGCGGGCCCTCCAGGACCATGGCGACGAGCGGCCCGGAGGTGATGAACTCGACCAGCTCACCGAAGAACGGCCGCTCGGAGTGCTCGGCGTAGTGCGCCTTGGCGGTGTCGGCGTCGAGGGTGCGCAGGTCCATCGCCACGACCTTGAGGCCCTTGCGCTCCACACGGGCGATCACGTCACCGATGAGGCCGCGCTTAACCCCGTCGGGCTTGATCAGGACAAGAGTGCGCTCGGACACGTGGGGTTCTCCTTCGAACATGGGTGTGGTCGCGGCTGCAGGCACCCGCCTGGCCGCGAGGTCGCGTCGCGGGGCACGCGCCCACGCGCCGCCGTAGCAGGGCCCTCAGCTTACCGTTACCGCGCCCCTGCCCTCGTTTCCGCGGTAGCCGCTCATCCTGACCCGGCATCCTCGGGCGACTGCCCAGGAGGAGGCACCGCCGGCTTGCCCGCCCCACCGAACGCCCCCCACTTCACGACGGGCGCCGCCACCTGCGGTGCGTCACCGTCAGCGGGGTCATCGTCGACCGGCGCACTGACGAGCAGCACGTCGCCGGGCTCGGACGGCCCCGCACAGGGCCCCTCCGGCACCGCAGGCTCCATGCCGGGCCGCCGCGCCATCAGCGAAGCCAGCACGATGATCGCCACGACCAGGAACCCGCTGATCAGCGCCCACCAGTGCAAAGCCCCCACGAACCCGTCGACCAGCTCCTGCGGCGATCGTACGCCGTCCAGCATCGCCATCTGCACGCCCGCACCCAGCAGGAACCCGGTCAGCACGCCCGTGCAGCACAGCGTCAGCCCGTAGACCGCCGCGCCGAGCCCGACGTCCTGCAGCGCCGCCGTGATGGCGACCGCCGCACCCACGGCAAGCAGCGTGAACGGCACCGCCAGCACCATCCCGTCGGCCGACGGCACCACCAGCCGTACCGAGCAGAGCCCGCCCACCACGGCGAGCAGCCCCAGCGGCGCGAGCCACCGCCCGCCACCCCGCCCGAGCAGCCGCACCGCCACCGCGGCCGCGATCGCGAGCACCCCCGCCACCGCGTACGGCACCCACAAGCCGCGCAGCCCCGGCCCGCCGAGCCCGCCCATCTCGACCAGCGTGATCTGCGCAGCGCTCGGCAGCAGCACCACGCCGACGGCCACCATCGTGTACGCCGACACCCGCCGCACCGCGCCCCCGATGGACGCCAGCGCCAGCAGCCCCGCCACCGCGAGCGCCGCGAGCAGGACCACGGCCCCAGACCGCCACCCCGCGCTCGCCGTGCTGACGGCCCCACCCGCGACCACCGCGACCGGCGCCACGGCCAGCAGCAACCGCTTCAGCTCGCCGTTCTCGAGAGGGTCGCCGTCGGGCCTGCCGAGCACCAGCCACACGACCAGGTGCACCGCCGCCAGCGCCAGCGCGATGCCGGTGACCAGCGGATACGGCTGCAACGTCACCCGCCAGCTGGTCACCTCGTCGAGCGGCCACAGCGCGAGCGCCTGCGCGGTGAGCAGGCTGAGCGCGAACACGCCCGCCCACAACCCGCGCAGAACCGGCGCCCGATGCCAGGCGGCGGCGAGCGTGACGGCGATGACGCCGCCGGAACCGGCGCCGCGCAACACCCGCACCACGCCGACGACGAGCTCCGACGCCGCGTACCCGCCCGCCGCGTCGGACACCGCCACCAGCGCGAGCGCGCCGACCAGCAGCGGCGCCGCCGGCACCCGCCGCATCAGCACCACCGCGAGCGGCACCGCCAGCATCAGCGCGGGCAGGGCGAGCCCGTGCGTACGCATGAGCCCGGCCTGGTCGAGGTCATCGGGCAGCAGCCCGGCGACGACGGAGAGCGTGTTGGGCACCGCGACCACCGCCAGGGGCAGCGACGTCACGATGAGGAGCCCGAGCAGGATGTCGAGCGACCAGGGTCGACTGAGGCGCGCCTGAAGCGGCGGCCGGGTGTCTGGGGGGACGGCCATACCGGCCGACTTTAGCGGGAAGTAGCGCCCTCGACACGGCGAGCGACGATAATCGCCGTGATCCACAATGCGGCGAAGATCGCGCCCAGGAAGAACATGGTCGGTACGAGGAAGCCCGTGCAGATCGCCAGCACCTGCACGACGGTCCCCGCGACGTAGCCGAACGGCCACTTGAGCAGGCCCGCGATGACCACGCACAGCACCGCGAGCCCGATGCCGACCGTCACCGCGAGGCCGGTCGCGACCCCGCCGCTGATCGCCACCGGCGTAAGGAGCCCGACCACGATGGCCTCCATGCCGAGCACGGTGCCGCCGAGCCTGCGCATCCCTGGGGTGACCTCGAACTTCATGGCTTTCCGTCCGCTTTGAGCAGCAACCGCGCATCGCCCGCCGTGACGACGGACCCGGTGATGAACACGCCGGTGCCGCTGAACTCGCCCTCGGCGTCAGCGATGCCGATGGCCTGGTCGATGGCGTCGTCGAGCCGCTCGACGACACGGATGCGGTCTTCGCCGAAGAGCGGCACGGCCAGCGCCGCCAGCTCATCCACCGGCATGGACCTGGGCGAGGAGTTACGCGTGAGCACCACCTCGTCGAGGATCGGCTCAAGCAGCTCCAGCAGCGCCTCGACGTCCTTGTCGCGCATCACGCCGACCACGCCGATCACCTTGGCGAAGTCGAACGCCTCGTGCAGCCCCTCCAGCGTCGCCTGCATGCCGCCGGGGTTGTGCGCCGCGTCGATCACCACCGTCGGCGTACGCCGCACCACTTCCATCCGCCCCGGCGACGACGCCTGAGCGAACGCCTGGCGCACCAGATCGACGTCCAGCGGATCGTCACCACCGGTCAGCGCCTCGACGGCGGCCAGCGCGCACACCGCGTTGCTCGCCTGGTGAGCCCCGTAGAGCGGGAGGTAGACGTCGTCATAGACGCCCTTGAGCCCACGCAGGGTGATCAGCTGCCCGCCGATCGCCACCTCGCGGCTCATCACCCCGAACTCCAGGCCCTCACGCGCCACCACCGCGCCCACCTCGGCCGCCCGCCGCATCAGCACCTCGGCCGCCGCCAGCTCCTGCTGCGCGAACACCGCGGTCTGCCCCAGCTTGATGATGCCCGCCTTCTCGGCCGCGATGCTGGGGATGTCGGGTCCGAGCCGGTCGGTGTGGTCGAGCGAGATGGGCATGATGACGGACACCATGCCGTCCGCGACATTCGTCGCGTCCCACGACCCGCCCATGCCGGCCTCGATCACCGCCACGTCGACGGGCGTGTCGGCGAACGCCGCGAACGCCATCGCCGTCAACAGCTCGAAGAACTGGATCCGCCGCCCCTGGGTGTCGGTCAGCTCGACATACGGGATGATTTCCTCATAGACCTGCGCGAACCGCTCCTCACTGAGCGGCTCCCCGTCCACCGTGATCCGCTCGCGCATCGACACGAGATGCGGGCTGGTGAACCGTCCCACCCGCAGGTTGCGCTCCCGCAACAGCGCCTCGGTCAGCCGCGCCGTGCTCGTCTTGCCGTTGGTGCCGGCGATGTGTATGACCGGGTACGCCCGCTGCGGCGAGCCGAGAAGGTCAAGAAGGGCCGCGATCCGATCGAGCGTCGGCTCGAAATCCCACTCGACGCCACGATCCATGATCGCACGTTCTACCGCACGATAATCCACCCCTCAACCCTACTGACCCCCCACAGCAGTCCGTACGCCCCACCCAGGTGCCCGATCCCGGGAAAGGCAAAGGCCCGGACCCACCTCGGCCCGAGCCCCCATCCCCACAACAACCACCGCACAGCCCAGGCCACCGCCTAACCGCCGACTGGCCCCGAATCCAAAACACTGACCGAACCCCGAAAACCGGGACCAGCGCCAAGAGCCGGCACCACCCCAAGAAACAACGACCCCCGAAGACCTCCGAAAATACCCCGGACATGCGGAAAGGGCCCCAACACCCCGCAAGGCGTTGAGACCCTTCCCCTTAAAGATTGTCCGGCGGTGACCTACTCTCCCACACCCTCCCGAGTGCAGTACCATCGGCGCAGGGAAGCTTAACTTCCGGGTTCGGAATGTAACCGGGTGTTTCCTTCCCGCCATAACCGCCGCAACCCTACGAAACAGCAACTGCTTGCTGTCTCAGAATTGCCTAGTGGACGCGAGCAAGACACCCTCCCCATGGAGGGTTTGCTTTGTGGTCAAGTCCTCGGCCTATTAGTACCGGTCAGCTCCACACGTTACCATGCTTCCACCTCCGGCCTATCAACCCGGTCGTCTACCGGGAGCCTTACCCACTCTCGTGGTGGGAGACCTCATCTCAAGGCGAGCTTCCCGC